>JBKBQA010000001.1:0-823093 GCA_046292765.1 Alcanivoracaceae bacterium
GGCTCCTGAGTATCAGCCCTGAAATCTATGTTATCTCATACACAAGGTGTATGGGTTCAGGTTGGCACACAGGGCAGTGTTCTTTGCCAGTTCCTATTCGCTACTCATTGATCTCAGGGCTGGAAGAAGAAATGCTTCGGAGTGACAGTTTTAACAAAGCCATTAAATTCGCTCCCTTCGGTCGCCCGACGCTCGCAAGCTCGCGCGGTTTATGGCGGCGTTAGGCCAAAATTATGAACACAAGTTACAATAGGCACCGATTTTTTATTGCTCTGGCCTTGAGTTTATGGGCATGCGGCGCACTAGCGGCAATTGATGCCGGAAAACAGACGAAAATCAGCCCGGAACTCAAACCGGTGCGCGACCTTTTTGCCCTGCCGGAGGATAAAATCGATCTGGCCCAAGCGCGTCTGATCATTGAGAAGTATTTTGATCCGTCACTGGATGTCGAGACAAACCTGAAAGAGATTGACCGCATCGTGTTGGAAATCAGGAAAGTGCCTCGCTACAGTGACAGCACCGAAGGCAAGCTGAATGGGGTTGTACAGTATCTTTATACTGCGGGCGAGTGGAACGGCAACAAGCCCTACCACTACGATTTTGATGATCCGCTAGGCACTGCCAAATCGCAAAACAGCCGTTTGTCCAATTACCTCAAAACTCGCACCGGCAATTGTGTATCCATGCCGTTGCTGGTGCTGATCGTCGGACAAAGGCTTGGTCTGGATATGAGCCTGTCTACCGCGCCGCTGCATTTGTTTGTCCGTTTGCACAATAAAGGTGAGTTTTATAATTTCGAGGCGACTGCCGGTGGCTTGAAAGCAGGCAGTTCCTACGTCAATGAATTTATGATCACACCGCAAGCCATTAAGAACGGCGTGTATCTGCAAAGCCTGAATAAGAAACAAGCGCTGGCGGTCATGTTGAATGAGCTAGCACAGCATTATTCCCAAAGTACGGAAGACAGTGACTTTGATAAAGCATTCGAATTAACCTCCCTGATGCTGGAACATTATCCCAACGATGTAACGGCGATGATCATCCGGGGCAATACATGGCGCAACATCATGTACCGCGATCTAAAAACAGTAGAGAAAAAGGGGATAAAACAAATGACCCCACCCATGAAAAAGCATTTTGATGAATTGCTGGCACGGAATTTACAGTGGTACGAAAAAGCTGAATCTCTCGGTTGGCGCGAACCGCCCAAAGAATATGAAGAACGGTATTTAAAAATGGTGAACGAGGCACGTAAATCCTATGAATAAACTTTTTAGCTTGGCGGTAGCCTTTGTGCTTGCGCTTTCATCCTTTAGCGCCCATGCACGCTTTACACAAGCTGATACCTGGCACGGAAACGAGTTTCAGCCCATTACACTGAACAAATATACATATGCTAATTCTGATCCGGTGAATCACACCGATCCGAGTGGTCATTTCGGGCTGGCGAGTTTTGGAACGGCAAACAATATCAACGCGATCCTGACCACTGCCGCAACCAGAACAATCGGCCTGAGCCTTCTGACGATTGGGACGGTTGGGACAATTGAAACCCTGACGGACGGGCGTGACAGAAAGTGGAGTCTTTGGGACATTATGGCAATGAGCCGCTTCAACGCTAACGTTTCCGCACAATCAACAACGGCAACAGCAACGCGCACACGCAGCCCAGATGGACACCATACCATTCCAATTTATTTGTGTGGCGCTCAAGATCAGCAACTGGCCTACATTGATCGAAGCCGGCACGCAGCCATTCACACCGGACTTGCAGCCGTACAGGTTGCTCTATATTCGGCAGAAGAAGCAGCCGACAGACTTATCCCTTTAACTCGGCGCCGCTCGGGCCCGGTCATGAGTCTTGCAGAAACGCCGCAAGGGCGCGGGGTGATTGCAAGCGCCGTTCAGGGATATTATATGAGTAGCGGTTGGTGGGGACAGGGCGCACCAACCATCTCTACCGTTTTTCCTCTTGAGAAAAGCGAGTTTATCGGCGGAAAAACTTCATTGCCGGAATGCAAAAGGACACGGTAATATGGTGCCGAATTCACTCCAAACTCTCCTAAGCCGTAGAAACCAGCGCTTTACCTGCACTGCGGCTGGACGGCAGAACGATGCCTTTACATTCACCGCGCGGATCACGCACGAAGTGACGGGTGGCCTGTCACAAGAAGATATTGATGAGCTGGAAATACAAATAGGCCACCAAGACCAGCTCTTTGCTGTTCTTTCCACCTTCGGCAGTATACGCCTGTATTGCGATACGCTCTCAGACGACTCCGCTTTTTATCTAGCACATCCATATGAATGGGAAAGTCTAGAAAATAATTTTCGGCTGTGGCTGGATGATCTTGACGATGATGAGCGTGCAGAACTGCTGCCGGACTGGTTGGAGGATGCCGTCGTCATCGGAGAAATTCCCTCATCCGGAAACTATTTCCTCTTTCCCATAGCAGGTGATCATCAGGGCAAGGTTTTTGAATTCGAACATGACGGATTTGAATTCATAGAAGCCGGAACTAATCTGTATTCTTTTATTGATTACCTGTGCACCGTGACTGATAGATTGATCGCCAATGTTCGCAGTCATACACGCTACAGCGATGGGAAGACCGATATTCAATGGCTGGCTAACTCCTATACCTATGAGTCTTGATTAAATCAAAAATGGCTTGGCCAGTCATGGAGCGCATAGCCTAACAAGAAGATGCACGCGACAAGCGCGTGATCAAGGCGTTATGCAATCAGCGCGAAGCCATGTTTTGCCCTGGTAAAAACGATATGAAAGCAATTGTGTATGAGAGATATGGTCCGCCTGATGTTCTTCAGTTGAAGGATATCGAAAAGCCGACGCCAAAAGACAACGAAGTACTGATAAAGGTTTATGCCACAACGATCACATCAGGCGACTGGAGGGTGCGGAGCCTGAATGTTCCTACCGGTTTCGGGATCATCATGCGACTCGTATTTGGTATCTCGAAACCGAGACAGCCTGTACTCGGGACGGAGCTAGCCGGGGTCGTTGAGTCAGTAGGCAAAGCGGTCAGGAGCTTCAAAACCGGCGATCAGGTTTTCGCATTCAATGATACCGGTATGGGGTGTCATGCTGAATACAAGTGCATGCTGGAAAATGGCATGATGGCGCTTAAACCACCCAGTTTGTCCTTTGATGAAGCTGCCGCGCTGTCCTTCGGCGGAACGACCGGGTTGGATTTCTTGAGAAGAGGAAAGCTGAAAAGCGGTGAAAGAATACTGATCAATGGCGCTTCTGGTGGGGTTGGCACCGCCGTTGTGCAGCTCGCGAAGTACTTTGGAGCAGATGTAACGGGGGTGTGCAGTACGGCCAATCTGGATCTGGTTGCGTCTCTGGGTGCTGATCATGTTATTGATTACACACAAGAGGATTTCACGAAAAACGGTAATGCCTATGATGTAATTGTCGATACGGTGGGTAACGCTCCGTTTTCGCGTACGAAAAACTCCCTGTCCAAAAATGGACGACTTTTGATGGTTTTGGCAGATTTGCCCGGCATGCTTCAGGCTGCGTGGGTGTCGATCACGAGCAACAGGAAGATCATCGCAGGGCCAGCAACCGTGCGGTTAGAGGATTTGCATTTTCTGGCAGGGCTGGCTGAGGCAGGGCAGTTCAAACCAGTCATGGATCGAAGTTACCCATTTGAGCAGTTTATCGAGGCGCACCGTTACGTTGATACAGGGCGGAAGAAAGGCAATGTCAGTCTGATTCTGGAGCAGGGTGTAAAGATCGCGTGCGAATGAATACCGATAGTGCTGTTGCTGTGATGCATGAGTTCCTTAACTGTTCTCCGCGAACCTCCGTTGAGGTTCAGCTTGTGCTCAACGATCGGCAGTGGCTTTGGCGACACGGTAAAGCCGTGGATATGCAATCCCCGGTGTTCGAGATTGGCTCGATCGGCAAGACCTTTACCTCAACACTGTTGGCACTTCTGGTTGAGCGCCAGCAGGTAAGCCTTGCTGACACGGTAGATCGCTTCTATCCACAGTTGCCGTGGGGCAGGCAGGTTACTTTGCAACAGCTTGCCAGTCACACATCTGGCCTTCCGGCTAACCCTTTCAGTCAGTGGAAGATGATGAGACGAGGACGCCAATTGGCTGAGGCATTTCAGGCGGATGACCTGATGGCTTTCTTGCAGCAGTTGCCGGCAACGCTAAAGGCGAGAGGCAAGGCGCACTATTCCAACGTCGGTATGGCTCTGCTGGGTCGTATTCTCGGTGATACCTATGGGAAGCCCTATGACGAGGCTATGCAGGAGCTGATTTTGCAGCCACTGGGAATGCATGACACGCACCTTGACCCAACACGCTATGATCCGGAGCGTTTGATCGAGGGTCACGATGCAGGTGGCAGGCCGGTGCCGCCCTTTAGGTGGAATGGAATGGAGGCGGCTGGCGTATGGCGGTCAACCGGCACTGACATGATGACGTTTCTACGCGCTCAAATGGGCTTTTACGGTAACCCTTGGGATTCGTTGGCTATAACCACCTCACAGCCGTATGCGAAGATCAGCCGAGACACGCAGGTTGGTCTGGGTTGGATGTTGAGCAGTACAAAGTCTCACGGCGTGGCGGCTTGGCACAGTGGCGGTACTTTTGGCCAGCACAGCGTAGCTGCCTGGTCATTGGAGCAATCCGCTGCTGCTGTGGTGCTCACAGATCGAATCCCACCCTGGTGGCACCATCTGATTCCAAGTCGCCAGCTTGAACTGATTCCACAGCGGTTGATTTCTGCACTTTCTTCGGAGTAAATCACTCATTGTGTCTTATGAAACTAAATCAGGGTTAACCCGAAGATTGCATAACAACAGCATGCAACGGACGGCGCTGCGCACCGCCGCTGATGCTGAACGTTATATGCCAGAGAGTACAAAATCGACCGCCGCAATAATGTCAGCGCGTTGTGAGGTCAGGTCATAGGCCTGAACACCGAGCTGTTTGCGATCTACACCTGCAATGTCTTGTGTCATTGCTGTGAAGCTCTCACCATCAAGAATGAATGTCGGATTGAGCCTCGATAGGCTTATCTGTGCAGCCATTTTTGAAGGTGTAAGCGGAATGACAATGGTTGTTCTCAGTTCACTTAATAAACCACTTTGTATATCCAGCAGGTAAGGGTATTGGGTGCTAGTAGCAGGGTTGGGGTTCTTATATGCGCAAAATTGACTCATCAGAACTTCCTGACACTGTCGCTGAACGTGCCGTTGGTTTCGACAAATTGGTTGTATGCTTGAATGGCATCGGCGTTCTCGCGTAGCCATTGAGCGCGCTGTTCAGTCCTTAATTGATCAGCCAGGGCACGCTCCAAAGTTGCAGATAGATTGATATTGAGACCTTTGGCTTTTTCAAGTAAGTCACTGTTTATACTGACATTAGTGGGCTTTTTTGGGGCTTGGGTATTGTATGCGTAATTCATGGCTGTTGCTCCGCATGTGTAATGTGCATATTGTATGCGCATGCTTGTTGTTGGGCAAGGCATATAACAATCCGCAGCAATCGCTCCCGTTGGTCGCTGGGGCAGCCAAAACGCTGCGCTTATTTGGCCGCCCTTGTGCGGGGCGTTAGCCGCCATTGGAGAGCTCGTCATGAACTTCCGAATAAGTGTGGCTGATCTGGAAGAGCTATCAGTGGCTGAGGCAAAAACAGTTATTGAAAGGTCGTACAAGATTCCACTCAGCGAAGTGAAGCTATTCGATCTACTGGTAACTGAGGATAATGGTTTCGCCATGAGGCACGGGGTATACGTGTTCTTCAATGACATTGGAGAATGCTTATACGTTGGCATGTGTTCCTCCAGCCACTTTGCTCACCGAATCGGGGGTCACTTTGGCATGTCACCTAAGTACGGAATGAATACGTTTTTGAAGCGCACGGTAAAAATGCTAGGGCTTAAGAACACCTACGCCAGTTATGTTGAGGCTTTGCCGAAAATATCGGAGTATCGCTTGCTAATCATTGTGGCAAACGGTCGGGGGAAAGAATTCATTGGGAAGCTGGAAAAGTTACTCCACATTATTTACAACCCTATGCTTAACTTTCCCGCCGGATTCCCAAAAACATACAAGCCCATAGACATGAGTCAGAGATTTTCCTCATCAGTAGCCTCGCAGTAATGGCGGCTAACCATTCGCTGCAGGCGCGACGGCCCTGACGGGCCGCAGCCTGAGCTCAAACGTTAGCTGGGATTGCCACCTTTGAGAAGTGCTACTATAGTAGCACTACCAATCTGACGCCGGGTGAACCCATGAAAGTTGAGCTTGTTACGAACCTCAAGCGCCAAGCTACAAAGATTCTGGCAGATCTCCACTTGTCCAAAGAGCCGGTATTGATTACGGAGCATGGTCAGCCATCCGCATACCTTGTTGATGTACAGGATTACGAGTTTATGCAGCGTCGACTTGAGCTGCTTGAGGGGCTCTCACGGGGAGAGCGTGCTGTACTGGAGGGAAGAACGTACAGCCAGAGTGAGGCCAGAGAGAAAATGAGTAAATGGCTGAAGTAATCTGGACGGAGCCTGCCCTTCAAGAGTTGGATGTCATCGCCGAGTACATTGCTCTGGATAATCCTGCCGCTGCAAGTCATCTGGTTCAGGAAGTTTTGGATAAGACCGAGCGCTTGGAAGATTTTCCTCAATCCGGTCGAATTCCACCAGAGCTCCCTAATTCCGTATACAGGGAGGTAGTGGTTCCACCTTGTCGCATTTTTTATCGTGAGGATGAAAAGCGGGTTCTTGTTATCTACGTCATGCGAGAAGAGCGGCAGCTTCGTGCGTACATACTTGGTGGCAGCTAACCAGCCAGTCGCGTCACACGGATGCCTTTGCCTCCGCTTCGCTGCGCCAAAGTCACCGGTGCGCTTCACGTTATGTTTCCGGCAGCGCTGAGACTAGGCCAAGATGATCAACAAAAGGAATGAAATCGCGGTCAGTGAAGAGCAAGGGCAACTTCTGCTCAATGCAGTAGCTCGAAATAATTACGTCCGTAGTTTTTCGGATGGCCATTCCTTTTTTGCGCAGTGCTCGGTAATTCTCTGCGCACTTCTCGGGCATGCCTTTGCCAAACATTTCAAGCCGGTCCAGCGTAATGAGGCTTTGCTTGGTCGTGCGGTATTCCCGGTCGTTCCGGATTCCCTGAAGAATTTCCAGAAATATCAAATCCCCCATGGCAACGATGCCCTCAACAATAGCAACGTCGAGAGCATCGGTGTGTCGGCTCTGAGTGCCGTTAAGGTAGTCGATCCAGACACTGGTATCGACCAATATCATTTTCCGCCTCGCATTTCGTCAAGGTCGCCTTCCCACTTTACGCGACCCCGGAGCCGTACAATTGGCAGAGAGTCTCCGTTTATTTTGTAGACAATGCGGTGTTCGTCGTTGATGCGGCGATACCAGTATCTGGCCAGAGCATGCTTGAGCCGCTCGGGCTTGCCGATGCCCTCGAAAGGGGTTCGGCGGGTTTCTTTGGCCAGGGCGTTGATCCGCTTGAGCACTTTCTTGTCGGATTCCTGGCAGTGGAGGTAGTCCTCCCAGGTCTGCTCGGCAAAGACCAACTCCGTTCCGCGAGTCTCCGCTCCCTGCCTCGGCCGCTTTCGAGGCTGGCAATGGCCTCAGGAAGGGGGTTGGCGTTCTTGGGGTTTCCGGGGGCGTGCCGCGCCATAACTCAAACGTTATATGGAAAGGAGCTCTGATGTCGCTGGCTGAAATGTACTTGTTACCGTGGATTTTGGTTGTCCCTTACGGTGTCTATTATCTGATAAACGTAAATTACCGGAAGAACAGTGGCCGGTGCCTGAAATGTGGTATTCACATGGAGGCGGCGGGAGAGGACTCGGCATCCAGACAGTTAGACATCGGCGACTCCCATGAGGGTTATACATGCTCACAGTGTAGGTCTGAGCGACGGGAAAGAGGAGTGCTTGTAAATGTCCTTGGTTTTTTGTGTATAGCGTGGGTACTATCAAGCTTGTTCGTATTTCGTAGAGTGGCTATGGGGATCTGGTAGTTCACATAGCCAATTACCAAAGTACACTCCGGCCTGTCGGCCCTTCGTGCGATGCCAGAAGCTGGCGCATATTGCCTCTTGGGAAGGGATGGAAAGGAATTCATGGAAGAGAAGCGGGGCGTCCTGTCTTTCAGCTCTTTTGTGCATGAACCCGCAGCAAAGCTGCCATCACAATTTAGCCGGTGAGCCGGGTGTTAGGCGTCTCCAATCCGTTACTACTGCGCTCGGCTATTTGATTAACGTCGCCCTGCAGAATTTTCACTACTCATTGTGGGCGCCGGAGGGAAAGATGTACGAATCGCGCAAAGCCAAGCCGCTACCAACAAGTGCGTTCCTGGTCCGTTTTGCGCTCCACCTTGCTGCAGCAGTTGGCATTCTTGCAGCCTCCCTAGCGCTCGGGATGTCTGGCTACATGAAGTTTGAAAGCCTGTCTGCCGTGGACGCGTTCCTGAATGCAGCTATGCTTTTGGGGGGTATGGGCCCGGTTAACGCGCCTTTAACCCCGGGCGGTAAGCTATTTGCAGGCTGTTATGCGCTGTACGCGGGGCTTGTATTCATCGTCACGGCGGCACTCATATTCACCCCAATTGTCCACCGAGTTCTTCATCGGTTTCATTGGGACTCGGAGCCATGAGAGTCCAATCTGGAGCGGCGACGTCTAGCGCTTCGCTCAAGCGGACAACACACTGCCGACGGGTGCGTCTTGGCTAAAATGCTATGTTGCTCGATCTTCTCAGAGAGTAGAGGTTTGAAGTTGGTTGTCTTTGTCTCAGGCAGCGTGGCATCAGGGATTGTGCCGCCGTTGGCGGATTTTCCTGAAAGTGGATGTATGTTTCCTAAGGTAGGGACGCGTCGCGTCAGGGAAAAGGCATCTGTTGGGAGGGTATTATGAGGCGTGCCGAAAGACACAGGACAGAACGGATCGGTTGGCTTCGTGCCGCGGTTCTGGGTGCAAACGATGGGATTGTTTCGACTTCCAGTCTGGTCTTGGGTGTGGCGGCAGCAGGCGTAGACCCTAAAGCTGTGCTGGTCTCAGGTGTTGCTGGTCTTGTCGCAGGAGCGATGTCGATGGCAGCAGGTGAGTACGTATCAGTCAGCTCTCAAGCCGATACGGAACAAGCTGATCTGGCCAGGGAGAGTGCAGAGCTGGCTCGGGAACCTCAGCAAGATCATGCAGAGCTTGCAGAGATTTATACCGCGCGCGGTTTGGATCCAGCACTCGCAGCCACAGTGGCAAATCAACTGATGGCTCACGACGCACTTGGAGCGCATGCACGCGATGAGCTAGGCATCTCAGAAGTCTTGACAGCTCGTCCAATTCAGGCTGCATTAGCGTCGGCAGGTACATTCTCGTTGGGCGCCGCCCTCCCCCTGCTCGTCGTTCTGTTGTTCCCGTATTCCTTGCTCATGTGGGTCGTTCCGGCCAGTGCACTATTATTTCTTGCGTTACTGGGCTCATTGGCAGCGGGAATAGGCGGTTCCTCAGTTCTTAGGGCTGCTACTCGGGTTACGTTTTGGGGCGCCCTGGCAATGGCTTTGACCGCTGGAGTTGGAGCGCTCTTTGGAGTGGCCGTTTAATTTGCCAGGAGCGCACGGTTTCTCATCGCTACCACTCTGGGCCGAATGCACTACAACGACTGACAGTTCGAGAAAGCTTTCGTAGGTACAGATGTTGATGGCGCTGTAACGCAGGCGACCTTCAGTGCTGCCAATTCGGGCAAGCGATACTTTTACTGGCAGATGCACCAGCTCTTGTAGTCAATCTGGTCCTCGTGTGAGATTCTATTTTTCTTGCCCACTGCTCTCACGGGGAGGCTCAGGTGCGTCCGATTCTTGTTCAGGGTTTTGTGGTTATTGCGGTTCTGGTCCTTGCCGCGATCTACGGCGCCCTGCGCTGGTGGCAGGGGCCGGTGGTTGACGGCTATACCATTGAGCCGGCGCCATTGGTGCAGACAGTGTTGGGTACCGGTCGCGTAGTAACGGTGTCGCGTGCTCAGGTCGGCAGTGAAATCACAGCAGTGGTGTTGGAGCGTCGTGTTCATGAGGGAGATATTGTTGTTCCCGGCGATGTGTTGGCAGTGTTGAGGGCGGACGATATTGCTGCGGAGGTGCGTCAGGCGGAGGCCGCGCTGGAGGAGCTTCAATCCATTAGCCGCCCGCAGGCCTTGGTGGCACTTGAGCGCACAGAGTTGCAGCTCGCACAGACGCGCCGGGATACGGCGCGCCGTAAAGTGTTGGCGGAGCGCTCACTGCTCTCCGCTGAAGCGCTGGAGCAAGCGGAAGAGGGCGAGCGCCTTGCGCGTGCGGCAGTCGATTCGGCGCGTTTGGCAGCACAGGCATTGGCTCCTGGCAATGTGGAGGAAGCCCGCTTGCGGGGGCGTGTTACCGCGCTGCGCGCGCAGCTTGCCAAAGCGATTATACGATCCGAAGTGACCGGCACAGTGTTGACCCGAAATATTGAGCCTGGCGATCTGGTGCAGCCTGGCCGAGTATTGTTCACCATCGCGTTGAGCGGTGGCACTGACATTCGCGTGCCACTGGATGAGCGCAATCTGTCTCGGTTGGCATTGCGACAAAGCGCCACGGCCATCGCGGATGCCTATCCGGATAATCCGTTTCCTGCTCAGATTAACTTTATTGCCCCAAGTATTGACCCGCAGCGCGGCACCGTAGAAGTTCGGTTGGCGGTCGATCCGGTTCCAGAATTCGTCCGTCAGGACATGACGGTGTCGGTGAGTATAGAAACAGGTCGTCGCGAGCGGGCCTTGGCTGTGCCTAATAATGCTCTGGCTTCGGTGCAGGGAGCTCAGGCGCTGTTGCTCGTGTTGCGCGATGGAAAAGTGCGACGCCAGCAGGTGACACTGGGCTTGCGTGGCCTCGCGATGTCTGAAGTCCTCACCGGATTGAACGCGGGAGAACGGGTGCTGGCAGATGGAACGGCTTCGCTGGCCGAGGGAGCGCGGGTGCGTTTTGCCGAGCGGCAGGCGCCGGTCGCGGCCCGCACCGATGGAACCGCGACCCGTAACGAGCCACCTGTGAATTTCGACTGATGTACCGGCCGCGGCGTTTGTGGACTGAGTGGACCCTGGCGACTGGATTTCTGCGTGACGGCCGGACACAGTCAATCATGATCATTATCGGGGTGGCTGTTGGTGTGGCGGTGATTGTGTTTATTACCGCTCTGGTTCAGGGGCTTCAATCCAACATCATTGAGCGTACTTTGGGTACGCAGCCCCATATCCGTTTGCTGCCACCGGACGAGGCGAATATCGTGATGCCCGCGCCGAACGGGATCCTGCAGCTGGTGCTGGAAGACAAGCGTGCGCAACGCCTGCGATCCATAAATAACTGGCAGCAAATCACCCTCATGCTGGATCAGTTGCCCAATCTGACGGCAGTATCGCCGGCGGTGTCCGGCCCGGCATTTGTCCGCCGCGGCGATGCGCTGGAGGCGGTGACATTGGTGGGTGTCGATGTCGATCGTTACCAGCGGATTATTCCGCTGCAGCATTACATGATCAGCGGTCACCTGCGGGTAGGAGCGGGTGACGCAGTAATCGGCAAGCTGTTGGCCGATGATCTTGGCGTACAAGTGGGGCATAAACTGCGCCTGGAAACCGGTCAGCAAAGCAGCGCGGTGGTGAATGTTGTCGGTCTGTTCGAGTTGGGCGTTCGTGAGCTGGATGGACGCTATATGTATCTTGACCTGAGGCAGGCTCAGGCGCTGTTGGACCTGCCCGGCGGAGCCACCGTGATCGACCTGACGATAGATGATATTTTTGCGGCTGAACGCATAGCCGCACAAGTGGAGCGATTGACGTCGCTGAACGCGCAGAGCTGGATCGAGACCAATGGACAACTCATGAATGCTCTGGCTGCGCAGAGCCTGTCCACGAACATGATCATTGTGTTTGTGGCCATTTCAGTGGCTTTCGGCATTGCCAGTGTGCTGTCGGTGAGTGTAGTACAGCGCACGCGTGAAATTGGCATTCTGCGCGCGACCGGCGGCACCCGGCAGCAAGTCCTGCGGGTTTTTCTGATTCAGGGCGCCGTTCTGGGGTTGGTTGGATCGGTTATTGGCATTGCAGCCAGCTATGCTCTGGTGTGGGTGTTCAACACGTTTGGGCCTGGGCTTTTTTACATTCCTGTGCCGGGGCGGTTGGTGGTGGCGACGCTGCTGCTGGCTACCCTCACGGGTGTGCTGGCGGCTGCAGTGCCGTCCCGCCGCGCGGCGCGCCTCGACCCGGTGGAGGCGATTCGGTATGTCTGATAGGACTGGCGATGTGCTGCGCCTGGAGGCGGTGCGAAAATCCTACAACATCGGCAGGTCCAATGAGATCGAGGTGTTGCATGGCATCAATTTGAAGATCGGGCGCGACGACTTCGCAGCGTTGATCGGCCCCTCGGGTTCAGGTAAGAGCACGCTGCTGAACATCATTGGTTTGCTCGATAAGCCCAGCAGTGGTGAGATCTACATGCTAGATCATGCAACCAGTGTCATGGGCGATGCGGATCTAACAGCGCTGCGTGGCTCAGGTATCGGGTTTGTATTCCAATTCCATCATCTGATCAAGGCATTCAGCGCCATAGACAATGTGCTAATGCCGTTGATGCTAACTCAGGGCAAGCCAGGTCGGGAGGCCATAGAACGGGCCCGGGAGCTGCTGGCGGCCGTGGGACTCGAGGAGTATGCAGGCATCACGCCCAGCCGTCTGTCTGGCGGCCAGCAACAGCGGGTGGCCATTGCCCGAGCGCTGATCACTGAGCCCGCCCTGCTCCTTGCGGACGAGCCCACTGGTAACCTCGATACCCAAACGGCAGCCGACGTGTTTGACTTGCTCCGCCTGTTCCATCGAGAGCGTGGCTGCGCAGTGTTGTTGGTCACCCATGACCCGCGCTTCGCCGCCAACTGCGACCGCACTATTAACCTGGTGGATGGTCGCATCGTTGGCGATACTATGAATGACAACATCGGCAGCAATGCGCGAGCACCCTGAACCTCGCGGCGGCCAAATTTTCAGACGCTACATTCCAGAAAGTACAAAAGCCAGAGTGGTAGTAATGTGCGTGCGCAAAGCCGTTAGGAACGAACGCGCGCATTACACGATGGAGTGATATGAAAGGAAAATATCACCCTTCCAAAATGAACCCAACAAAGAATCCCTGCGGTGCCGCTCAGATCACGTCATAGATCAGCCCGAGCTCAATCGCTTCACGGCAATCGATATACCAGTTATCAGTAGCCTTTGCGCAAATCGTTTCGACATCAATCCTGGAGCCCTTGGCGATCGCACGAAAGCCTTCCTCCTCGATGATAATGGAGTGCTCGATCTCGTGTAACGTGGCTTTGAGCGCTGCGATGCAGGTGCGCAACGGACCATCGACGACCAGCTTCTTTTTCATTTGGCGCTCGTGAATCATCAGCCACGTTGTCTCGGTAAGAAAGCGGCATTCGACCGGGAAGAACGACATGAAAGTTGCGCCAGCCGAATAGACCGCGACCTTGCCGAGAAAGATCATCTCAAGTCCGTCCCTCTCCCGCAGCAACCGCACATCATCGCCCATCAGCCTCGCGACTTCGGGATCGCCGCCGACGGTGGTGATGGCGATAACGATCGGCCCTATAGTCGGGCAGGTCTGGAGTTGCTGGCGGAAGCTGTTGTACATGTCCTGATCGACGGGGCCCGACAGACGGATATGAGGGTTGGCAAGCAGGGTGTGATGGTCAGAATCGGGCATGGAGAGTTTCCTGCGTATAGCAATAGTGGCAACGAAAACCCGGCTTGCCTGTGAGCGGCCGGTGGAAGGCGCGACAACGTTGAATCCGGTTCACGCACGGGACAGTACATTTGCCAGAGAAGGCCGGCCGCATGGGCCGGCTCTGTTACAACATCTCGGTCGCGATCAGTGCTTCTCAAGGATCCCGACTATCCAATCCTTATGGCGGCGCTCGTCAGCAAGTCCCTGACGTAATAGCGCCTCGATTGGCTCACCGTAGCCGGTTCCTACTGCTTCCTCGTATTTTGTGTTGGTGACCTCTTCATTGGCCCTCATCGCCTTGAGTATGGCTTCATCGCCCAGAAGCGCTGCAATGACCACCTTGCCTTTTGTAAGGATCTTCATGGGCCCGCCTTCAGTGGGAGGTGTTCCGCCTTGGTTGCGGACGGCCTGCCCCAGCTCCTTTACATGCCTTTCATGATCACGCAGGAATTCGGTGAGCTTCTTTTTATGTGCTTCGCTATCCAGCCGTTCGATAGCGCTTTTATATGCTGCGATGGCGTCATAATCGAGCTTTATCAAGTCGCTCAGGTCAGAGATGATGTGGTTGGAATCCGTTGCTGTAGCCATGGAAGTGTCCTCACTAATGATGGGTCGGGTCTCGCCTCAAGCCCCTCGGCCTTGGCATTTGGCAGCACTGTTCAAATCGCATGAAGGCCCTCTCAGCCATACTTGAGCCGAAGCGACTGGCGCGCGCTTCGCTCAAATCGATCACTTCAGGAATCTTCTCGCTACGGCTGATTTGGCCAATCTCTGCGTAGCAAGGATAGTTGCTCTGCGTATCCCGCACTGTGCGATAGCGAACGTTCAGTTTAGGCAAGCGACGGATGCAAGAATGAGCCATGGGTTCATGCGCAAACGTTTTGCATCTGCTTGGCGAGCGAAGCCATCAGCGGTATGGTAGCTTTATGGAAACGCTAGGAAAATTCAGGGAACGTGATATGGCTGCGCCTGAGTTGCTCGCGCCGCAGGAGGTCGGCCCTGACGCCGATGCGCTATGTCGCCAACAATTAAGGTAGAGATTTGTATGAAGTTTCTGATGTTTCTGGGCACAGCACGGGACAGCAGCCCTCCAAAGCCGCCTCGTCTTGGTGCTCGCGTCGCACAGGCGGCTATGGACTGCCTGGAAGGGCAATATCAGGGGCATGAATTTGAGTTAGTTGATGCGCTGGATTATCCGTTTGAGCCGGTGTTCAAGCCGCATTTTTCTTATCCACTGAACAAGGCGCCCTCCGAGCTCAATCAGCTGGCGATAAAAATAGAAGCATCCGATGGCTTTATTATGGTTAGCCCCGAGTACAACCATTCAATGAGCCCTGCGCTTGCAAACCTGCTAAACCACTTCGGCAGCTCCTTGTTTTCCTATAAGCCGAGCGCAATCATCACATACTCGGCTGGTCAATGGGGTGGCGTGCGTGCAGCAGTCGGGATGCGTACCTTTCTTTCGGAGCTGGGCTGCCTGCCTGTTTCGGCGATGATACATGTCCCCAAGGCGCAGGATGTCCTTGCTGCGGATGGGTCAGTAATGCCAGAAGAAGACCGGGCATCCTGGTTTGATTATTTCGGCCGAACCTTCAACCAACTGATCTGGTGGGCTCAGGCCGCAACGGAGCACCGAGCATCAGTTGATCCTCGTGAGTTGGTAAGAGATTTTAAAAGGGACCCGTCCGAGCGGAATGCCCCTTGATTCGGCGCGTGATTATTCTGACAGGAGATAACGTAGCAGATTTCGGGACCAACAATTTGCGGGTAGATCGATATGCGATTGGCGAAGTTTATCAGGGATGAGATAGAGCCGATTCTTCAGGACTGGGAGGCATTCGCGCAAACCATTTTTAGCGCCAGGCATATGGGCAAGGTTGGATTACGGGACCATGCCAGGGGCATGCTTCTGGACATTGCCGATGATTTGGAGTCCCAGCAGAGTGAATCGGAGCAGGCCGCCAAATCCAAGGGCTGTGAGCCGGCGGACGCTGAGGAGTCGTGGGCCGAGGTACACGGCGGCGATCGGCATGCCAGCGGCTTCAGCGTTGTGGAGACAATGTCCGAGTTCCGAGCGTTGCGTGCCAGCGTGGTGTCGCACTGGGTAAAATCCTACCCAACCATCGCCGGAGAACAGGTAGAAGATCTTACCCGGTTTCACGAAGCGATTGATCAAGCGGTTGCCGAGTCGCTGGAGCACTATGCGACGGTGAAAGAGATGGAGACCCGCCTGTTCGGCGCCATCCTGCTTGCATCGCCGGATCCGATCTATGTCCTTGATCTTGAGGGACGGATTATTTATGCAAACAAGGCTACGGCGGATCATTTTTCGCTCAGAAAAGAGGATATTATCGGCAAGTCTGCCTTTGAGCTTGGACTTTCGTTTGCGGCAGATCTTCAGCGCAATCTTGAGAAAGTCATTGCAGACAAAGCGATCTATCGAGGCAAGTTTACCCACGGTTTTGCTTTTGGTCGCTTCGAGCGGTTTGAGTATCTTATGGCGCCCGTGTTGGACGAGAATCGAAATACCGAAGCAATAGTCTGTATTGCTCGCGATATCACCGAGCAGGAACTGGTGGAGGAAAAGATCTGGCACAGCGCGCACCACGATCTTTTGACCGGGCTGCCGAATCGAAGGCTGTTTCTGGATCGGCTGGATCAAGAGGTGAAGCATGCGAGTCGCGGCGACCTGCCGCTTTCCGTTTTCTTCATGGATCTTGACGGCTTCAAGGCCGTTAACGATACCCTCGGGCATGAGGCTGGGGACCGTCTGCTCTGTGACGTGGCAGATCGTCTCATAGCGTGTGTTCGCGAGGAAGATACGGTGGCCCGCTTGGGAGGGGACGAATTTACCGTCATTCTCACTGGCGCGAAGCAGCGTAAGGACGTGGAGCTTGTAGCCCAGGCCATTATTGATACTCTTGCAGTGCCCTTCACCATCGCCAACCAGTCTGCGCGGATTTCAGTTAGCATTGGGGTGGCGTCTTATCCTCAGGACGCAGCCTCTCCAGTGGCGCTGCTGGAAGCCGCAGATAAAGCTATGTACAAGGCCAAGAAGGCCGGTTCTAACCGGATGCATTTTCACGGCCCGTCTGACGGGAGAAAGGAGAGTAAATAGGGGTCTTGGATGCCAACACCGCTCTGAAATCGAAGGTGATCCGCGGGCGCAAACAAAAAAACCGCGACTCCAGTCGCGGCTTTTTTAAAGGCCTCCGGCCGCCGGTTACTTCTCAGTCTACAGACCTGGCTCGTTCACGGTGTTTGATATCAGCGTTACCGCGGTTTGTGCCAGCGCGCGTCCGTTTATGGTTGCACCAGACTTGAGCACCACACCGGTTTGGCTAAGGATGATGCCGTTGAAGGTGGCGCTCGGCTGGAGGGTGACTTCGCCAGCCACTTGCCAGAACACGTTCTCAGGCAATGCGCCGCCAGTCAGGATAACCGCTCTGCCGTCTTCCAGCTTCAGGTTCTGCGCGATCTGGAAGATCCAGACATCATTGGCAGAGCCATGCAGGGTCACGTCTGAGCTGACCAGAACACCGGTGCCCCACTTGTAAAGACCCGGATCCAGCGTCAGGCCACCGATCTCACCAGCGCCCAGCTCGTTGAAGTCCGGATCAACCCGACCCGCTGCGTCGGCATAGGCGAGTTCCATATCGCTGACAGCAGTAGTCAACAGGTCCGGCGTCGGTGCGGTCAGGTCTGCTGCAAACAAATTGCCGGTAACCAGCGGCGAGGTTGCGAACGTACCGGCAGGCGCAAGCGTCTCACTGAAGCCAGTTATCGCGGTGAGAAACTCCGGGCTAACAGCAATGTCGCCAGTGATACGGGTGGTGCCGGTGGTAGAGATGCCGGTTTTTGCCAGGATCACATAGTTCTCTGCAGTGCCCAGATCAACCGCAGTCGGGCTTGATGAAACATCCGTGCCGGTGGTGAAAGCGATCGTCACCGGTATCAGGCTGTTGCCGGCAAGGTCGGTCAAGCCAGCACTCAGCGACAGTTCATAGTCTGCGGTGCTGTCCAGCAGATTAGATGGGCTGAACACCACTGTGGTCGGGTTAACGTAGCGCAAGCTGCCTGATACCACGGCATCGTTGGCTACTTTCTTCAGTTGAAACGACGAGGAGGTCAGAGTGACCGGATCAATTGCTTCGCTGAAGTAGACGCCCACTTTGATGTTGCGTAGCACATCGGTGTCCAGATCGGCCGGATTGCTGGAGGTGACGCCTGGCGCAGTAACATCGGATGTTGTGCCAGTGGTGAACGTCCATGCGAAGTCGGCCGGCAAGGCGACGCCGGAAGCATCCTTGACTGCGGCAGCGATGGTGGCGGTGTAGAGGGTGCTGGGCGACAGGGCGCCATTGGGGGTCAATGTCGCCGTGCGGGTGTCGGCGTTATAGGCAACGGCGCCGACAATTGCGGTTTCGCTTTCTCCCTGCAGAGTAAAGCTGTACTGGTTGATGCTGGCCGACCGCATCGCGCTGTTGAAGACGGCAACAATTTTGATGTTGGTATCGACGACGGCCGCTGCGTTGGCAGGGGCGGTCGAGGTGACCGTCGGCAAAGCCACTGCGGCGTTGCGATTTCCGCCACTACTGCCGCCACATGCGGCAAGTGTCACGTAGAACAAAGATATGAGAAGAAAAAGAATCGATTTCGAGTACTTTTGAAGGATACTCATAGTATGACCTGCTATTTAGAACCAGCGATACACGACGTGCAGAGCCGGTTGATGGAGTGAGCAACAAGTACTCATTCTCGGAAGCCTGGTGCAGTCACGGAGAACCGTTAATGCGAAGAGGTTTATCTGAATGCGCAGATATGCGTTTTTGGAGAGGCCGTGTTGGAGCGGTCAATCGTTGTTATACGCGCTATTCTGCAGATTAGATGCTTATATATTTTTTAATCGGACGGGCGGCTGTGTTGTAGCAAGAATTCGGATGCCCCAAGCATTATTGTGATCGGAAGGGCCATGACCGCCGAATGCAGACAATAGTGCCGCAATCGGCCAGAGCGAGGTGCATGCCGTGTCAATGAGGTTACTTTTGGTGTTCGGGCTTGCCTTGGGCTTGTACCTGCCAGGTCACGCCTCGGCGCCGGACTATCAGGCCCACTTCCGCGCCGCCGACCGCATCGTAAAGTCCGAGGGCCAGCCGGGGCGGCGCGACTATCAGAGAGCGAGCCGTCAGTTTGATAAGGGCAAACAGGTGCCGAAGGCGCTGTCTGAGCTGAACTACCTGGGCTATGACGGTTCGGTGGCGGCAGCGATCCGTCTTTGCGCGATCTATGCCGATGGCATCCGCAATGAGGTGAATCCCGGCGCCGGGCTGTACTGGTGTGGTCGCGCCAATCGGGCGGGCTATACGCCGGCGGGCTCCATCATGCAGCGTCTGTTTGATCAATACTGGCCGGAGATCGACGACGACAATCTGTGACGGGCGCCGGTTACCGAGACAGCACAGTCAGGGCCGGTGGCTCGTCAAGGCCGCCGGCCGTAGTCTGACAATTGTGTGAATTCCGGCCGGTTTCGGTTGCGACCCCAAAACCATATCCCTATACTCTGCGCCCCAAGATAAGGGTCCTCCCAGACCCCCGCCGGCCCGGGTTCCAGCGGTTGGCCGGAGGCTTAAACGTGGCGGAATCACAGATTCATGGTCCCGGTTTGTTCCGGGGCCTTCTATGCGCGCAGGGCGTGATGACCCTGGTCATTGCTGCTCTGGCGAGCTGGCCGGGCGGGCGCGATGTGGCGCTGGCGGCACTGGCTGGTGGTGGCATTGCCACCGTGGCAAGTGGCTGGGCCGGGTTCCAGCTCTGGCTCCATCCGGGCAACCGGCAGCTGAATCGGGCTGCCACTGCGGCCATCCGGGCCGAGGTAGGCCGGGTGGTGATTGTCCTGCTGCTGCTCTGGCTGACGCTGAAGCATTGGCCGGATGTCCGGCAGGGTGCGCCGGCAATGATGCTGTTTGCAGGGTTCTTCGTGGTGCAGTTGGCCGGCTGGATCTGGCTGGCGCGGGCCACGGGTACAACACAAGTTGATTCCAACCGGAACGGTTAACACGGGCAGGCAAGAATGGCAGCGGATACCCCGACTGGATACATCAAGCACCACCTGACCAACCTCACCTATGGCGAAGTGCCGGCTGGCACCCCGGTCTGTGACGCCCATGGCGACCTGACTGGCGAGACCTTCCAGCAGGCTTCCTGGATCCTGGCGCGTTGTGACGCACAGGTAGACGCCATGGGCTTCTGGGCATTCCACGTTGACTCGCTGGCCTGGTCCGGCATCATGGGTCTGATCTTCGTCGGTATCTTTTCGATGGTTGCCCGACGCGCCAGTGCTGGCGTGCCGAGCGGCATGCTGAACTTTGTCGAGATGGTGGTCGAGTTCGTTGACACCTCGGTGCGTGACAGCTTCCACGGCAAGAGCAAGCTGATCGCGCCGCTGGCGCTGACCATCTTCTGCTGGGTGTTCATCATGAGCAGCATCAAGCTGCTGCCGGTCGACACCGCCTCGGTTGTCGCCGCAGCGCTGGGTCTTGGCTACATGAAGATCGTGCCGACGGTAGATCCGAACATCACTCTGGCCATGTCGTTCTCGGTGCTGGGCCTGGTCATTGCCTTCTCGATCATGAATAAAGGCGTTGGCGGCTTCTTCGCGGAGCTCGCTTTCCATCCTTTCGAAGCCAAAGGCATCACCAAGTTTCTGCTGGTGCCGGTCAACCTGATCCTTGAAGTCGTGGCGCTGCTGGCCAAGCCGGTGTCGCTCGGCCTGCGACTGTTCGGCAACATGTTTGCTGGCGAGTTCGTCTTTATCCTGCTGGCCGCCATGATGGGTTACTGGCAGTTTATTGGCTCGGTGCCGTGGGCGATTTTCCACCTGCTGGTGATTCCGCTGCAGTCGTTTATTTTCATGATCCTGACCATTGTCTACCTGAGCATGGCCAGTGAGCATCACTGAGTAACACGCAGTACCAGAAGTTCAAGATTTAGATTTAGTCATTCAACGAAACGGGAGTTACAAAATGGAAGGTCTGAACCTGCTTGCAGCTGCTATCGTCGCTGGCCTCGCGGCCATTGGCGCCGGTCTGGGCTTCGGTCTGATGGGTGGTCGTTTCCTGGAGAGCATTGCTCGCCAGCCGGAACTGGCTCCGATGCTTCAGACCCGCATGTTCATCATCGCCGGTCTGCTCGACGCCGTGCCGATCATGTGTATCGCTATCGCGTTCCTGATGATTTTCCAATAATCGATTTGCCCCGATCCGGGCAGTCGTTGTTCGGGAAATTAACGCAGCAACGCGGTTGTGAGGTGTTCGTATGAACATGAATGCAACATTTATCGGCCAGATCATCTGGTTCGCGATCTTTGTCTGGTTCTGCATGAAGTTTGTCTGGCCGCCGATTGCGGCAGCCCTGGACGAGCGGAAACAGAAGATCGCTGAAGGCTTGAGCGCCGCAGACCGCGCCGCCCGTGATCTTGAGCTCGCTCAAGAGAAGGCGAGCGGTGATATGCGTGAAGCCAAGGCCAAGGCCGCCGAAATCATTGAGCAGGCTAACCGCCGCGCCAATCAGGTCGTCGAGGAAGCAAAGGCTCAGGCCCGCGCGGAAGGCGAGCGTCTGATTGTACAGGCCCAGTCTGAGATCGAGCGCGAAGTAAACAGCGCCCGTGAACAGCTGCGCCGTGAAGTCGCTGCGCTGGCGCTTGCTGGTGCCGAGAAGGTCCTGGCCAGTGAAGTGAACCCGGCTGCCCACAAGCAGATGCTGGACCAGCTGGCCGCTGAACTTTGACAGACGGATAAACCATGGCTGAATTGACCACCATTGCACGACCCTACGCGAAAGCGGCGTTCCTGTTCGCCAAAGAACAGAATGCGCTGGAGCAGTGGGAATCGATGCTCGCCACGGCAGCTGCCGTGTTGGCCGAGCCGAGTGTACGCCAGGCGCTGGATAATCCGGCTCTGGGTGCCTCTCGTAAAGCAACCGTGCTGGCCGAGATTTGCGGCGATGCCATCGACGATGGCTTCCGCAACTTCCTCGACCAGCTGGCGCAGAACAAGCGCCTCGGTCTGCTTTCTATCATCGGTGGTCTGTTCCATCAGTTCCTCTCTGCTGAGCGCAAGTTCGCGGATGTGGAGCTGGTGTCCGCATTCCCCATGGAAGATGCCGACGTGTCAGGCCTGGTGGCCGCGCTGAAGAAGCGCCTGGGTGTGGAAGTCCGTGTCAGCAAGCAGGTCGATTCGTCCTTAATTGGCGGCGTCCTGATCCGTGCTGGCGATACCGTGATCGATGGCAGTGTGCGCGGCCGGCTGAACAAGCTGGTGGAGCAACTGAACTCTAGAGTTTGAGGGATTGGAGCATGCAGCAACTCAACCCGTCCGAAATCAGCGAGATCATCAAGCAGCGCATCAGCAAGCTTGATACCGCAACTGAAGCCCGCACCGAGGGTACCGTCGTTTCCGTTTCCGACGGTATCGTTCGCATCCACGGTCTTGCCGA
Source organism: Alcanivoracaceae bacterium (assembly GCA_046292765.1). Lineage (GTDB taxonomy): Bacteria > Pseudomonadota > Gammaproteobacteria > Pseudomonadales > Alcanivoracaceae > PGZG01. The sequence continues at coordinate 22,287 of JBKBQA010000001.1, forward strand.
CGTGATGTACGGTGAAATGATCGAGTTTGACGGCGGCATCTACGGGATGGCCCTCAACCTCGAACAGGATTCCGTTGGCGCCGTTGTTCTCGGTGACTACCTGAATATTGTCGAAGGCGCCAAAGCCAAGTGTACCGGTCGCATTCTTGAAGTTCCGGTTGGTCCGGAACTGCTCGGCCGCGTTGTTGACGCGCTGGGTAATGCGATCGATGGCAAAGGCCCGATCAACACCAAGATGACCGACGCTGTGGAGAAAGTTGCTCCTGGCGTTATCTGGCGTAAGTCCGTTGACCAGCCGGTACAGACCGGTCTGAAATCAATCGACGCCATGACCCCGGTTGGCCGCGGCCAGCGCGAGCTGATCATCGGTGACCGTCAGATTGGTAAGACCGCTATCGCGATCGACACCATCATTAACCAGAAGAAGTCCGGTATTAAGTGTATCTACGTGGCCATCGGCCAGAAGCAATCTTCGATTGCTAACGTAGTGCGCAAGCTGGAAGAGCACGGCGCGATGGAAAACACCATCGTCGTGGCTGCTTCCGCTTCCGAGCCGGCTTCCATGCAGTTCCTGGCACCGTTCGTTGGCTGCACCATGGGCGAGTACTTCCGTGACCGTGGTGAAGACGCGCTGATCGTGTATGACGATCTGTCCAAGCAGGCTGTGGCTTACCGCCAGATTTCCCTGCTGCTGCGTCGTCCTCCGGGCCGTGAAGCGTATCCGGGTGACGTGTTCTATCTGCACTCCCGTCTGCTGGAGCGCGCCGCGCGAGTTTCTGCCGACTACGTTGAGAAATTCACCAACGGTGAAGTGAAAGGCCAAACCGGTTCGTTGACTGCGCTGCCGATCATCGAAACCCAGGCCGGTGACGTATCTGCATTCGTACCGACCAACGTGATCTCGATCACCGACGGTCAGATCTTCGTTGAGACCAGCCTGTTCAACTCCGGTATCCGACCGGCCATGAACGCGGGTATCTCGGTATCGCGGGTAGGTGGTGCAGCGCAGACCAAGATCGTCAAGAAGCTTGGTGGTGGTATTCGTCTGGCACTGGCCCAGTACCGCGAACTGGCGGCGTTCGCCCAGTTTGCTTCTGACCTTGACGAAGCGACCCGCTCGCAGCTGGAGCACGGCCAGCGCGTTACCGAACTGATGAAGCAAAACCAGTACGCCCCGCAGTCTGTCGCGCAGATGGGTGTGGTGCTGTACGCCGCAAACGAAGGCCATCTGAAAGATGTGGCGCTGGACAAGATCGGCAGCTTCGAAGCGGCACTGCTGTCTTATATGGACAGCGAAGAGAAAGCGTTGATGGACAAGATCAACGAGAAGGGCGACTACAACGGCGACATCGAAGCCGGTATCAAGGCTGCCATTGAGAAGTTCAAGGCAACCCAGACCTGGTAATCGACACGTTCGCTTAAGGGAGTTCCCTGATGGCTGTTGGTAAAGAGATCAAGACCAAGATCGCCAGTGTCCAGAGCACGAAGAAAATTACTCGTGCGATGGAGATGGTGGCGGCCAGCAAAATGCGCAAGGCGCAGGAGCGTATGGCGGCATCCAAGCCATACGCTACCCGCATGCGTCAGGTGGTGGCGCATCTGGCCAACGCCAACCCTGAATACAAGCATGTTTACATGCAGGATCGTCCGATCAAGAAAGTCGGCTACATCGTAGTCAGCTCCGACCGCGGCTTGTGCGGCGGCCTGAACGTCAACCTGCTCAAGCAGGTGGTGCGCGAGTCACGCGAGTGGAGCGAGCAGGGCGTTCCGGTGGAGTACTGTCTGGTCGGCACCAAGGCGCTGAGCTTTTTCCGCTCTGTTGGCGGGAATGTTCGTGCTTCGGTAAACAATCAGGGCGATAACCCGCATCTGGCTGGCATGATCGGCTCCATCCGGGTAATGCTGGATGCTTTCGAAAAGGGTGAAATCGACCGCCTGTTCGTGGTGTACAACGAATTCGTCAACACCATGACGCAGAAGCCGACCAGCCTGCAGTTGCTGCCGCTGAAAGCAGACGAAGAGATGAACTCCAAGTACTCCTGGGATTATCTCTACGAGCCGAATGCCCAGACCTTGATCGATGTGCTGCTGGTTCGGTTTATCGAATCTCAGGTGTATCAGGGCGTGGTTGAAAACTTTGCCTGTGAGCAGGCGGCGCGAATGGTGGCGATGAAGGCTGCTACTGACAACGCCGGCAACCTGATCAAGGACCTGCAGTTGATTTACAACAAGGCCCGTCAGGCAGCTATTACCCAGGAAATTTCCGAAATCGTTGGTGGCGCTGCAGCGGTCTAACCGCGGCGCTCGGGAAACAAAGAGGAAGCAAGCATGAGTAGCGGTCGTATTGTTCAGATCATCGGCGCCGTCATCGACGTAGCATTTGAGCGTGACAGCGTTCCCAAGGTGTATGACGCGCTGAATGTGGACGGTACCGAAACCGTTCTCGAAGTGCAGCAGCAGCTTGGCGACGGCATTGTCCGCACTATCGCCATGGGTTCCACCGAAGGCCTGAAGCGTGGCTTGACCGTGGCAAACACCAATCAGTCGATCATGGTGCCGGTGGGTGTTGAAACCCTCGGCCGCATCATGGACGTACTCGGTCGCCCGATCGACGAGTGTGGCCCGATCGGTGAGAAAGAGCGTGCTTCCATCCACCGTAAAGCCCCGAGCTACGCTGATCAGGCGTCTGCTACCGAGCTGCTGGAAACCGGCATCAAGGTTATCGATCTGATCTGCCCGTTCGCCAAGGGTGGTAAGGTGGGTCTGTTCGGTGGTGCCGGTGTAGGCAAAACCGTCAACATGATGGAACTGATCAACAACATCGCCACCGAGCACTCCGGTTTGTCCGTGTTTGCCGGTGTCGGTGAGCGTACTCGTGAAGGTAACGACTTCTATCACGAGATGCAGGAAGCTGGCGTTGTAAACGTCAAGGAATTCCAGAAATCGAAAGTGGCGATGGTATACGGCCAGATGAACGAGCCGCCGGGTAACCGTCTGCGCGTGGCACTGACCGGTCTGACCATGGCTGAGAAGTTCCGTGATGAAGGCCGTGACGTTCTGCTGTTCGTCGACAACATCTACCGTTACACCCTGGCCGGTACCGAAGTATCCGCGCTGCTGGGTCGTATGCCGTCAGCGGTAGGTTACCAGCCGACTCTGGCGGAAGAGATGGGCGTTCTGCAGGAGCGTATTACCTCCACCAAGACCGGTTCGATCACTTCCATCCAGGCGGTATACGTACCGGCGGATGACTTGACTGACCCGTCCCCGGCCACCACCTTCGCGCACCTTGATGCGACCGTGGTACTGAGCCGTGATATCGCTGCCAAGGGTATTTACCCGGCTGTTGACCCGCTGGATTCCACCAGCCGTCAGCTCGACCCGCTGGTTATCGGTGTCGAGCATTACGGCGCCGCCCGTGGCGTGCAGACCGTGCTGCAGCGTTACAAGGAACTGAAAGACATCATCGCGATCCTCGGCATGGACGAACTGTCTGAGGAAGACAAGCAGGTGGTGTCCCGCGCTCGTAAGATCGAGCGTTTCCTGTCGCAGCCGTTCCACGTTGCAGAAGTATTTACCGGCTCCCCGGGCAAGTACGTCTCGCTGAAAGAAACCATCCGTGGTTTCCAGGGTATCCTCAGCGGTGACTACGACCATATCCCGGAGCAGGACTTCTACATGAAGGGCTCGATTGACGAGGTGCTTGAGTCGTACAACAAGCGCTCTGCCAAGTAATCGGAATGAGCAATCTGACCCCGGGAGAAACGGGATGACCGCGAGCATGCATTGTGACATCGTGAGTGCCGAGCAGCAGCTCTACTCCGGCCGAGTCGAGATGATCGTTGCTGCTGGTGTTGAGGGCGACCTCGGTATTCTGCCCGGGCACGCGCCGCTATTGACGCGGCTCAACCCGGGCCCGGTACGCATCATCAAGAAGCAGGGCGAAGAAGAGATGCTGTACTACGTGACCGGGGGCTTCCTTGAAGTTCAGCCGAACGTGGTGACGATCCTGGCCGATACCGCTGTGCGGGCAGAGGACATGGATGCGGCAGCCGCCGAAAGCGCCAAGCAGATGGCCAAGGAAGCACTTGAAGGCCAGCACTCGGAAATGGATTATTCCCGGGCAGCGGCTCAGCTGGCCGAAGCGGTGGCTCAGCTGCGTACCATTGAACAGCTCAAAAAGAAGTACGGCGGCAGCGGAAGCCGCGGCTGACGTATTCAGGGAAGTGCGTGCGCCGAAAGGGGGTAGCTGCGAAGCTACCCCCTTTTGCTTTACGCTCATGGCTCACAGCAGGGACAGGACCGATGACACTCGCAACCGTTATTCTCGCCGCCGGCAAGGGCACCCGGATGAAGTCTGCGCTGCCCAAGGTGCTGCATGCCATCGCCGGCAAACCAATGGTGACCCATGTGGTCGACGCCGCCCGGGCGCTACTGCCGCAGTCGATTACGGTGGTGTATGGGCATGGCGGCGAACACGTCCGCGATGTACTCAGTGGCCAAGCCCTGAACTGGGCGCTGCAAGCCGACCAGCTTGGCACGGGCCATGCCGTGGCCCAGGCCATGCCGTTTGTCAGCGAGGACATTGTGCTGATCCTTTACGGCGATGTGCCGCTGATTCAGCCAGACACCTTGCGAGACTTCGTGGCCCGGGCCAACAGCGGCACGCTGGCGCTGATGACCCTGAATCTGGATAACCCCGCCGGTTACGGCCGGATCATTCGCGATGCTGACGGCCGGGTGCAGCGCATTGTTGAGCAGAAGGATGCCAACGATGCGGAGCTGGCGGTGGACGAGATCAACACCGGTATTCTCGCCTGTCCGCGAGCGTTCCTTGCCGAGGTGTTGCCAACCCTGAAGAGTAACAATGCTCAGGGAGAATATTACCTGACTGACGTCATCGGCATGGCGGTTCAGGCCGGACTGGCCATCGACACCATGCAGCCGGCGCACGGCTGGGAAGTGGATGGGGTCAATGACCGGGTACAACTGGCGCGGCTGGAGCGTATCTATCAGCAGGTGCAAGCCGAGCGACTGATGCGCGCCGGGGTCACGGTGATGGATCCTGCCCGGCTGGATGTGCGCGGACAGATTCAATGCGGCACCGATATCCTGCTCGATATCAACACCGTGCTGATCGGCGAGGTGACGCTGGGGGATCGGGTCAGCATTGGGCCTAACTGCGTGATTCGCAATGCCCGCATCGCCGACGACACCGTGATCGAGGCGAATTCGGTGATCGATGGCGCGGTGATTGGTAGTGGCTGTCATGTCGGTCCTTTTGCCCGCCTCCGTCCGGGCACGGTACTGGCCGATCAGGCGCGCATTGGCAACTTTGTAGAAACCAAGAATGCCCGGTTAGGTGAGGGCGCCAAGGCCAACCACCTGAGCTACCTCGGCGATGCCGAGATTGGCGCCCATAGCAACATTGGTGCTGGCACCATTACCTGCAACTATGATGGCGTAAATAAGTCGAAGACGCAGATCGGGGACCGCGCGTTTATCGGCTCGAACTCGGCGCTGGTGGCGCCGGTCAGTATCGGCAACGGCGCCACGGTGGGCGCGGGCAGTGTAATAACCAGGGATGTGCCGGACGGCCAGCTTGGCGTCGGACGCAGCAAGCAACGCAATATTGCCGGCTGGCAGCGGCCAAACAAAAGGGATTGAACCATGTGCGGGATTGTGGGCGCGGTAGCAGAGCGCAATGTTAGCCAGATTTTGATTGCCGGCCTCAAGCGGCTGGAGTACCGCGGCTATGATTCGGCCGGCCTCGCGCTTGTCGATAATGGCGCCATTACCCGGCTGCGTCGTGAGGGCAAGGTGCAGAGCCTCGAAGACGCTCTGCTTGGCAGTGGTATCAGCGGTCAGACCGGCATTGCCCACACTCGCTGGGCAACCCATGGCAAGCCGGTGGAGCGTAATGCCCATCCGCATATGTCGGGCAATGACATCGCTCTGGTGCACAACGGCATCATTGAGAACTTCCACGATCTGCGCGTCGAGCTGGAAGCGGATGGCTACAGCTTTGATTCCGATACCGACACCGAAGTGATCGTGCACCTGATTCACCGGGCGCTTCGCAGCGGCAACGATCTTGCCGGTGCACTGCGGGCGGCGGTAGCGCGATTGCATGGCGCTTATGCGCTGGCGGTGATGACGCTGGCGGACCCCGAGCGGCTGATGGTGGTGCGCTCTGGCAGCCCACTGGTGATTGGTCTGGGTATCGGTGAAAACTTTATTGCGTCCGACCAACTGGCGCTGCTGCCGGTGACCACCCGCTTTATCTTTCTTGAAGAGGGGGATGTTGCCGAGGTGTCGCGTCAGGCGGTGTCGATCACCGATCGCAACGGCAAGGTGGTGGAGCGGCCGGTACATGAATTTGATGGCAATCACGAAGATGCCGAGAAGGGCGAGTATCGGCACTACATGCTAAAGGAAATCTTCGAGCAACCGGTGGCGGTCCAGAAAACCCTCGAAGGTCGAATTGGCAGTGAGGAGGAGCTGTTGGCCAGCTTTGGCAGCAATGCCCGCGAGTTGCTGGCTCGGGTGGAGCAGGTACAGATCGTTGCCTGTGGTACTTCCTCGCATGCCGGCATGGTGGCGCGTTACTGGATGGAAGCACTGGCCGGGGTGGCCTGTCAGGTGGAGGTGGCGAGTGAGTTCCGTTATCGCAAGCACGTGGTGCCGGCCAACACCCTGTTCCTGACCATCTCCCAATCCGGTGAAACCGCCGATACGCTGGCGGCGCTGCGCGCCTCGCATAGCGAGAACTATCTGGCCCGGTTTGCAGTGTGCAATGTGGCCTCTTCGTCGCTGGTACGCGAATCTGAGTTGTGCTTGCTGACGCGCGCTGGCCCGGAAATTGGCGTCGCCTCGACCAAGGCATTCACCACCCAGCTGGTGGGCTTGCTGCTGCTGGTGCTGGCGACAGCCCGCGTCAAAGGCCGCCTGAGTGATGCGGATCTGGAGCGGCATACGGTGGCGTTGCGACAATTGCCGAGCCTGATGGAGCAGGTGTTGCAGCTCGATGGCCGTATCGAGGCGTTGTCGACACACTTTGTCGAGAAGCAGCACACCCTGTTCCTCGGTAGGGGCCCACAGTACCCGGTGGCACTCGAAGGCGCTCTGAAGCTGAAAGAGATCTCCTATATTCATGCCGAGGCCTATCCTGCCGGTGAGCTCAAGCATGGCCCGCTGGCCCTCGTGGATGCGGACATGCCGGTGGTGGTGGTGGCGCCGAACGACGAGCTGCTGGAAAAACTGAAGTCGAACCTGCAGGAAGTCAGGGCGCGTGGCGGCGAACTGTTCGTGTTTGCCGATCGTGCTGCCGGGGTGCAGGACGAAGCAGGTATTACCGTGTTAGCGATGCCGCCGGTGCCAGAGCTGTTGATCCCGATGGTCTACACAGTACCACTGCAACTGCTGAGTTATCATGTTGCGGTGATGCGGGGCACCGATGTTGATCAGCCGCGTAATCTGGCCAAATCAGTGACGGTGGAATAACGCCAGCGTCTGACGGGCAATTCGCCCTGATCTGCGAGAGAGGAGGAGCCCATGGTCAGTGATGTGCTGATGGCCGGTTTGCCGGTGGCCCTTCGTGAGGGTGATCAGGACAGCGTCCAGCGACTGATCGCCGAATTCAATCCGGCGGACATCGCCGATCTGATCAAAGCCCTGACAGATCAGGCCCTCGATATTCCGCTGCTGATGTCGCTGGATCTGGAGCGTCGGGCGGAAACTTTCGGCTATCTGCCGATTGCCTTCCAGGTTGATATGGCGGCCCGGTTGTCAACGCCGGCGCTGGCGGAGCTGGTTACCGAGATGCCCTCGGACGAGCGAGCCGATCTGGTCAAGCAGCTCGACGAAAGCGTGCGGCACACGCTGTTCAAGCGCCTTGCCCGCGAAGAGCGCGAGGATTTGCGGCGGTTGGCCAGTTACAAGGAAGGTAGTGCCGGCGCCATCATGACGTCGGACTACGCCAGCATTCCTTCCGGCACCAGGGTGTCTGAAGCGCTCGACATTCTGCGTAACACGGCCCCGGACAAGGAAACCATCTACCAGTGCTATGTCGTCGACGCAGACCATCGCCTGCTTGGTACCGTGTCGCTGAAGGAGCTGATTCTGGCGCCGGCACACCAGCTTGTTGACGCGCTGATGTTGCGCGATATTGTCTGTGCTGACGTTGACGCCGCCCAGGAAGAAGTGGCGAAACTGATTTCCCGTTACGATCTTCTCGCGCTGCCGATCGTTAATCATGACGAGAAGATGGTGGGTATTGTTACCTACGATGATGCCATGGACGTGGCCGAAGCCGAGGCCACCGAAGACATTCACAAGAGCGCGACGGTGGGTCGGCTTGAGACCAACCTGCGGGACGCCAGCATCAACGAGCTGTATCGCAAACGGGTTGGCTGGCTGGTGGTGCTGGTGTTTGCGAATATTTTTACCGGCGCTGGCATTGCCTTCTTCGAGGATGTTATCGCCGCCAATCTGGCGCTGCTGTTTTTCCTGCCGTTGCTGGTGGCAAGTGCCGGCAATGCCGGCGCCCAGTCTGCGACGCTGATGGTGCGGGGGCTTGCTACTGGCGATGTATCGGGGCGTGACTGGCTGAGGTTGCTCGGCCGCGAGATTCTGGTGGCCGGCGCACTCGGAATTACCATGGCCGTGGCGGTGATGGCGGTGGGCTATATTCGCGCCGGCTATGACATCGCTCTGGTGGTGGCAATGACCATGGTGCTGGTGGTGATGGCCGGTAGCCTGATCGGCATGGTGCTGCCATTTGCGCTGGTGCGTTTCAGGTTCGATCCAGCCACGGCGAGTACGCCATTGATTACCACCATCGCCGATGTCAGTGGCGTACTGATCTATTTCGCTATCGCGGCGTCGGTGCTGTCGATCGCGCTGGAAATTCCTGTGTAGCAGCGGCATCCTTGCCACTCCTACACGGGGTCAGAGGGCTTTTTCGGCCGGAGGGACTTGCTTGTGGACGAGCGCGAGGAAATCTGGTTCAGGCACCGGCCGGCTGATCAGGAAGCCCTGCACCGAGTCGCAACCCATGCCCTGCAACACGCTCATCTGGGCTTCTTCTTCCACCCCTTCGGCGACCACGCGCATATTCATGCTATGCGCCATGTCGATGATCGCCTGAGTGATGGCCGCGTCGTCCGGGCTGATGTGCAGCTCCTCGATAAAGGAGCGATCAATTTTCAGCGTATCCACCGGGAAGCGCTTCAGGTAGCTCAATGATGAATAGCCGGTACCGAAGTCATCCAGTGACAGGCCGAGGCCGCGGGTACGCAGGGCGGTGAGGATCTCGATGTTCTTGTCGAGGTCTTCCATGATCAGACTTTCGGTCAGTTCCAGCTCCAGCAGCCGCGCTGGCAGACCGGTGATGTCCAGAATTCGGTCGACCATCTCGACCACGTCGCCCTTGCGGAACTGGTGGGCAGACAGGTTGACGGAAATATGGATATCGAGGCCGCTCTGGTGCCACTGGGCAGCCTGACGGCAGGCGCGTTCCAGCACCCACTCGCTGATTGCCGAAATCAACCCGGTCTCTTCTGCCAGTGGGATGAAGTCTTTCGGAGGCAGTAGTCCCATGGTTGGATGCTGCCAACGCACCAGCGCTTCGGCGCCTTCGATCTGGCGTGTGGCCATATCGATCTTCGGCTGATAGAACACCACGAATTCGTTTTTGAAGATGGCCTTGCGCAGACTGGTTTCCAGCGCCAGTTGCTCCACCGAGGCGGCGCGCATATCGCTGCGGAAGAACTGGTAGTTGTTGCCGCCCATGCGTTTGGCCTGATGCACGGCCAGATCGGCCTGATTGATCAGCGTCTGGGCTTCCTTGGCGTTGTCCGGGAACACGCTGATACCGATGCTGACGCCGAGCAGCAATTCGTGGCCGTTGATGTTGAACGGCTTGCGCATGGAATTGATGATTTCCTGACACAGCTCTTCGAGTTCACCACTGCTGCGGTAGTTGTCGATGACCAGATTGAACTCGTCGCCGCCGACGCGGGCAAAATTGTTCTGATCGATGCCAAGAGATAGCAGGCGCTCGGCGGTGGCGCGCAGCAGGCGGTCGCCGATCTCGTGGCCGAGGGAATCGTTGATCGGCCGGAAGCGGTCAAGGTCGAAGCATACCAGCGCCACCCGCTCCCGATTCAAGCGCGCCAGGGCCAGTGACTTGTGCAGCTTCTCACGGAACATGGAACGGTTGGCGAGGCCGGTGAGGCGGTCATAGTTGGACAGGAACTGAACCTTCTCCTCGGCTTCCTTGCGGGCGGTGAGGTCGGTGAACATGCCAACGTAGTGCGTGATTTGGCCATCGTCATCGTAGACGGCGCTGAGCTGCATCCAGACGGGGTAACCCTCGCCGGTCTTGCGGCGTTCGGTGAGCTCACCCTCCCAGAACCCTTCTCGATGAACGGTGCGAGCCACGTCCAGATAGAGCGAGCCGTTACTGTCGCCAGCTGGTGACACTTCCTTCATGGTGCGGCCCTTTACCTCTTCCTCGGAGTAGCCGGAAATGCGGGTAAAGCAGTCGTTGACGGCGAGGAAGCGGAAGCCGATATCGAAGATCAGGATCGCTTCCGACGCGTTCTCAAACACGGTGGCGGCGAGACGCAGCTGGTCTTCCGCCTGTTTGCCATCGGTGATGTCCCGACGGGTGCCGATCATGCGTACTGCGCGGCCCTCATTGTTCCACTCCACCACCCGGCCTTCGTCCTCGATCCAGCGCCACTCGCCGTTGGCGTGACGGAGCCGGTAGACAGCGTGATAGCGAGGGGTGCGGCCCTTGAAGTGGCCGACCATGGCGCGCTTTACCTTCGGCCAGTCGTCCGGGTGGGCGAGCTGTTCCAGATCGTTGAGGAAGCCGCTGAAGCGCTGCTTGTCGTAACCGAGCAGGCGATCAAAGTTGGAGTGATACGTGTCGCTGGACTGCAGGTTCCAGTCCCACAGGCCGATGTTGGAGGCATCCAGGGCCAGCTGCAGACGCTGGCTGGTGGCGGACATGGAGCGATTGGCTTCTTCCAGTGCCCGGGTGCGCTCCAGCACCATGGTTTCAAGTCGGTCGTTGGCTTCTTGCAGATGCTGTTTGGCCTGCTTGCGCTCGAAAATTTCGCGGGTCAGTTTCTCGTTCAGGGATTCGGCATCACTGCGGGCGCGGTCAAGGTAATCGATCAGCGCCAGATTCTTGAACTGCAGGCGCAGGCTTTCCATCGCCGAGCCGTGCATGCCGGTGGCAGCGAGTAGCAGGAACAGCACAAAGATCAGCAGTAGCGCGGCCAGCATCATGGTGTTGTCGCCACCGCTAAGCGCGATGTTAAGGGCGCCTGGGACCACAGCGCAGAGAAGGTAGGCGGCGACCGCCGGCAGATAGATCGCGTAGGTGGTCATGGCCACCACCATCAGACCGATCAGCAGCGCCGCGAACACGGCCTGCGATGGCAGCAGCTCGGCAGCCATCAGCGTGCTGGCGGGATTGAAGGTCACCGCCGCGTAGCCGAATACACCCCCGCTCAGCGCCACCAGAAACAGCGCGATCCAGCGCCAGCCGTCTGGCCGGCGCATGTCTGGAGCAAGATTGCGGAACAACTGGCTGGCGACCATGCGCAGGAACACCATGCCGCCGACCATGGCGCCCCAGCCAATCAGGGAAAGTTGCGAATGGGGCTGCCAGTAGAGCCAGATCACCACCAGCGCGCAGGCCGGCTCGAGAATGTTCATGACCGGGAAGGCGCCAAAAAGCAGGCGGGTCTGCTCTGATAGCAGATTGCCTTGATTAACGCTGTTGTTGTTATTGTTCTTTGGCACCCGCGAAGATCCTCTGGTCATGCCAGCGACCGGTCATAAGGGGCCAAGACGGGAAGGCCCAACAATGCAGCCAGTTTAGCCATACCGCTGGTGGGGGGAAACTCATTTCCCGGCCGGATTGGCTGTTTTCACGCCACTTAAACAGGATTTTTCAAAGCCCGCTGCGCCCCGGCCGGAATCCGGTAGAATGCCCGCCCTATGGATGACATCAGCGATCTTCTCGACGGCCTCAATGCCGCCCAGCGTGACGCCGTGGCGGCCGACGACCGTGCCCTGCTGGTTCTGGCTGGCGCCGGCTCCGGCAAGACCCGGGTACTGGTCCACCGCATTGCCTTTCTGGTCGCCACCGAACAGGTGACGCCGTTTGGTCTGCTGGCGGTGACCTTCACCAACAAAGCTGCCCACGAGATGCGCGGCCGCATCGAACAGCTGTTGAAAATGCCCGCCACCGGCATGTGGGTGGGCACCTTCCACGGCATTGCTCACCGTCTGCTACGCGCGCACTGGCAGGAGGCCAAGCTCCCTGAGGCCTTCGAGATCCTTGATAGTGAAGACCAACTTCGCCTGGTGCGCCGGGTGATGAGGGAGCTGAATCTGGATGAGCAGCGCTGGCCACCGCGTCAGGCGCAGTGGTTCATCAACGGGCAGAAGGATGAGGGCACCCGCGCGGCGCACATCGAGCATCACGGTGACCTGTTCCTGAAAACCATGCAGAAGCTCTATCTGGCCTACGAAGAAGCCTGTGCACGGGGCGGGCTGGTCGATTTCAATGAGCTGCTGTTACGGGCGCTGGAGCTGCTGCGGGACAACGACGACCTGCGCGGCCATTACCAGCGTCGTTTCCGGCATATTCTGGTGGACGAGTTTCAGGACACCAATGCCATCCAGTACGCCTGGTTGCGGCTGCTGTCGGCCGGTGGGGCTGGTATTACCATCGTTGGCGATGACGACCAGTCCATTTATGGCTGGCGCGGCGCCAAGATCGAGAATATCCGCCGGCTGGGACAGGATTTCCCCGGTCTGCGCACGGTGCGGCTGGAGCAAAACTACCGCTCCACCGGCACCATCTTGCAGGCCGCCAATGCGGTGATTGACCACAACAGCGACCGCCTCGGCAAGGAGCTGTGGACCGAAATCGGCGAGGGCGACCTGATCCGTCTCTATGCCGGCTTCAACGAAGTGGACGAGGCCCGCTTTATCGCCAGTCGCATCCAGTCGCTGTTTAATCAGGGCAGCAACCGTCGTGAGATGGCCATTCTTTACCGTTCCAATGCCCAGTCGCGGGTGCTGGAAGAGGCGCTGCTGCAGGCAGGCATTGCCTATCGTATCTATGGCGGTCAGCGCTTCTTCGAGCGTGCCGAGATCAAGAATGCGCTGGCCTACCTGCGCCTGATCAGCAGTCGTGATGCCGATGCCGCCTTCGAGCGGGTGGTCAACACCCCCACCCGCGGGATTGGCGCCAAGACCATCGAGCTGGTGCGTGATCGCGCCCGTGCCACCGGTACCTCGTTGTGGCGAGCGGCCAGCGATCTGATCAGCAGCGGCCAGCTGCCTGGTCGTGCGGCCACCACCCTCGGGGTGTTCCTTGATCTGGTCAATCGTCTGCAGGAGGACACCCGTGGCCTGTCGCTGCGCGAGCAGACCGAGCATGTCATCCATGCTTCCGGCCTGCTGGAGTTCCACCGCAGCGAGAAAGGAGACAAGGGCCAACAGCGAGTAGAAAACCTCGGTGAACTGGTCAGCGCCACCGGCGAGTTTGACGACGAAGAGGTGCCGGAGGGCGTCGATACCCTGACAGCATTCCTTGATCACGCTGCACTGGAGGCGGGCGAAGGGCAGGCCGGTGAGCATGAAGATGCGGTGCAGATGATGACACTGCATTCCGCCAAGGGGCTGGAGTTTCCCATCGTCTTCATCGCCGGCATGGAGGAGGGCTTGTTTCCGCACCAGATGTCCGCCGATGAGCCGGGGCGGATGGAAGAAGAGCGTCGGCTCTGTTACGTCGGCATTACCCGCGCCATGCGCGAGCTCTATCTCACCTGGGCCGAATCACGACGCCTCTACGGTAGCGAAACCTACAATGCACCGTCCCGGTTTCTGCGCGAGATTCCGCCGGCGCTGGTGGAGGAAGTGCGAGCCCGCGGCAATTTCAGCCGTCCGGTGGCGCCGAGCAGCGCCAGTCCCGGCCGGAGCACGGAAGAGGGCTATACCCTCGGCATGCGGGTTTTGCATCCGAAGTTCGGGGAGGGCACCATCATTCACTTTGAAGGACAGGGCCCCAACGCCCGACTGCAGATCAACTTTGATCGTGCCGGCAGCAAATGGTTGGTGAGTCAGTATGCTCGCCTGGAGGTGGTGTAGCTACGTTCTCCCGCATCGCTCACAGCAGGAGCGCATTCCACCGAGCAGCGGAATTGCGGTTCACCAAAAGAAGGTTTTGAAACCGATTACCAGACAGGAGTTTTGCCATGGACCGCCGCAAGTTTCTTTCCACTCTTGGCCTCGGCGCCGCCGCCGCTACCATCGCCGGTTGTGGCCAGACGGACTGCGGGCCAGAGGGCGCCACTGACGGACGACGCTACCGCTGGAAGCTGGTGACCACCTGGCCGAAGAATTACCCCGGCCTTGGCACCAGCCCCGAGCGCTTCGCCGATATCGTGCGGACCATGTCGAACGGGCGCATGGACATTCGGGTATTCGGTGCCAACGAACTGGTGCCGCCGTTCGAGGTGTTTGATGCCGTCTCCCGGGGCAGCGCCGAGATGGGCCATGGTGCCGCCTACTACTGGAAGGGCAAGCATGTGGCGGCGCCTTTCTTTACCACGGTGCCGTTCGGCTTTACGGCGCAGGAAATGAATGGCTGGTTGCACCACGGCGGCGGCCAGCAACTGTGGGATGAGCTCTACGCCGGCTTCAACCTGAAGCCGTTCGCCGCCGGTAACACCGGCACCCAGATGCCGGGCTGGTACAACAAGGAAATCAACTCTGTGCGGGATCTTGCCGGCCTGAAAATCCGCATGCCCGGTCTGGGTGGTGAAGTGATAAAGCGGGCTGGCGCGGTGCCGGTGCAATTGCCCGGCGGCGAACTCTTCACGGCGCTGGAAAGCGGGGTTATTGATGCTGCCGAGTGGGTCGGTCCGTATAACGATTTGACCTTTGGATTCCATCGCATCGCCAAATTCTACTACTACCCGGGCTGGCATGAGCCGGGTCCGACGCTGGAGTTGATCATCAACAAGCAGATGTGGGATGAGCTGCCGGAGGATCTGCAGGCGATCATTCGCGCCGCTGCCGCCTTTGCCAATCAGGACATGCTGGACGAGTACACCGCCCGTAACAATGCTGCGCTGGTGGAGCTACAGGAGCGCCACCAGGTGCAGTTGCGCCGCCTGCCGGATGACGTGCTGGCACGTCTGAAGGTGGAAAGCGATGCGGTGCTGGAAGAGTTGGTGGCGGGTAACGAATTTGCCGGCCGGGTGTATCAATCATTCCGGACCTTTGAGCGTGGGGTGCGAAATTATGCCAATGTTGCCGAACTCGCTTACATGAATGCCCGGAAGGCGCTGGCGGGAGACGTATGATGAAATGGTTGTGGCTGGTGGTAGTGGCATTGGTGGTGGCGGGCTGCAGCAGCGAGCCGACACCGGCGGAGAAGGCTGCGCAAGACCCGCTCGCCGTTTGGCAGCCTGATCTTGACGCGCCCATTGCCGAGCTCGAGCTGCTGCTGGAAAGCCAGAGCCAGCAGCAAAATATCAATCGCGTTGCCGGTCAGCTTGCGGTGCTGAATGACGCCAGACTCTATCAACTGTACCTGCGCAAGCTGGGCGGACTGGAGGGTGAGTCACGCCAGGCTTTCGAGAAAGAACAGCGCGACTGGCTGGAAGAGCGCGACCGCATCAGCCGCGCCGCTGCCGAAGAGTTTCGCGGCGGCTCAATCTCCCCGTTTATTGCCAGTCAGGCGTTTATCGACGAAACGCGGGCGCGGTACGCCGCGCTAGAAGCACGACGTTGATGCCATTGCCGCTGCACAGTGTGGTTACGGTGCTGCCGGGGGCCACCAGAGGTTGCGATCGTCGAACGGGGTGTCTGCAGGCAGCAGCGGATTGTCGAGGCGAATTACCCGGCGTTTGAGCAGGCTGGCGCGACCGAAGGCGTTGGCGTTGGCCGGATGCTCACGGAACAGCTGATCAAAGCTGCCATCGGCCAGCGCGCGGCGCAGGCCTCGCTCAATGCGTTCTGCCAGTGCGGTGTTCTGTGGATGAACGAAAAAGTACTCGGCGCTGGGATAGTGGATCAGCAGTCCTTCCTCCACCGCGAGACCCATGCCCGGTCGGGCCGCCAGTTCTTCCCAAGGCTCGTTGATGGCGCGCGGCAGATAATCGAAGCGACCCTGCTGCAGCATGCGGAACAAACTGTCGTAATCGGCGGCGGCTTCGACTGCGAGGCCATTGGCGCGCAGGATGTCGGTATCGGGCCAGTCATGGCCTTGTCCGGCACGCAGCTCGCGTAATTGGTCCAGGGTCTGCACGCGACGGAACCAGGGCTGATCTTCGGCGCGAATCAACAATAGCCGGTAGCCCATCAGGCCCTTCAATAGCGGGATGCGAATGGCGCGGTTCTGCTGCTCGCGGCTGATGCTGGTCATGCTCCAGACCACATCAATATCACCGCCCTCGCTGAGGCGCTGCAGGGCGCGACTTTGTGACATCCGCTCTGCCGCTGGTTGTAACTCCCAGGGGCCATCCTCCGGCGTCTGCTCCAGCGCCAGTTGCAACATCGCCAGAAAATAATCATTGCGCGGATCGGCGTCCGTCTCGCCCGGCAGATGACGGATCACGGTCTGCGCCGTCAGCGGCGCCGTGATCAGCATCATCAGCAACAGGGCGAGCAGGCGCATCAGCAAAGATCCTTCGGTACCGGACGGGTGCGGCCGGTTTCATCAATGGCGACAAAGGTGAACTGGCCTTCGGTGACTTTAGCGCGGTGATCATTGTGGTCCGTGATCCAGACCTCAACGCGGATCTTCATTGAGCTGCGGCCCACTTCGAGCAGCTCGGTGTGACAGCTGACCACGGAGCCGATCGGCACCGGACGCAGGAACGCCATGCCGTCGATGGCCACGGTGGCGACCCGGCCACGGGCGACCTTGCGGGCTGTAACGGCACCGGCGAGGTCCATTTGGGACACCAGCCAGCCGCCGAAGATGTCGCCATTGAAGTTGGCGTCGGCGGGCATGGCGATGGTTTGCAGGGCCAGCTCTCCGGCCGGCAGCGGGTCTTGATCGTCGTCAAACATGGGCTTTTCCATTGTCTATTGTCCGTACACTTGCCCGGGCAGCCAGGTGGCCAGTGCCGGCCACAGCGCCAGCACTCCCAGCATGAGCAGCTGAATGAGGATAAAAGGTATCACACCCTTGTAGATTTGAATGGTGGCAACGTGTTCCGGCGCCACACCGCGCAGATAAAACAGCGCAAAGCCGAACGGCGGGGTCAGGAACGAGGTTTGCAGATTCACCGCGATCATCACCCCGAGCCACACCGGGTCGACGCCCATGGCAAGCAGCACAGGGGCGACAATCGGCACCACCACGAAGGTGATCTCGATGAAGTCGAGAATAAAGCCGAGCAGGAAAATAAGCACCATCACCATCAGCACGGCGCCGAAGGTGCCGCCGGGAATGGCATCGAACAGCTGATGTACTGCGTCATCACCGCCGAAGCCGCGAAACACCAGCGAGAAGATCGAGGCACCGATCAGAATCATGAAGACCATGCCGGTGACCCGCGCCGTGGCTCGCATCACCTCCTGCAGCGTGGTCAGGGTAAGCTGGCGGCGGATCAGCGCCAGCACCAGCGCACCAAAGGCACCGACCCCGGCGGCTTCGGTGGGGGTGGCCTTGCCGGTGAGGATCGAGCCCAGCACCAGAAAAATCAGTGCCAGCGGTGGCAACAGGCCTGTCACCAGTTGCAGCAGCAGCGGGCCGTGATTGTCAGCGAGGGCTTGGCGGTCTACCGCCGGCGCATCGCCCGGTCGGATTATCGCGTGGGCAAGCAAATAGCCGATATACAGTACCACCAGAATCAGGCCCGGAATCAGCGCGCCCACGAACAGGTCGCCCACGGACACCGTGGTGGTGGACCAGAGTCCCATTTTCAGCTGTGCCTGCTGGTACGAGGACGACAGCACATCGCCCAGCAGCACCAGTGCGATAGAGGGCGGGATGATCTGGCCCAGCGTGCCGGTGGAGCAAATCAGGCCAGACGCCAGCTCCGGCTTGTAGCCCAGCCGCAACATGGTGGGCAACGCCAGCAGTCCCATGGTGACCACGGTGGCGCCGACGATGCCGGTGCTGGCCGCAAGCAGGGCACCCACCACAATAATGGCAATGCCAAGGCCGCCGGGCAGGGGGCCCATCAGTCGCGCCATGGTGGTCAGCAGGTTCTCGGCAATGCGGGATTTTTCCAGCATCACCCCCATGAACACGAACAGCGGTACGGCAATCAGGGTCTGGTTGCCGATGATGCCGAACAGGCGGTTGGGAATGAAGGTCAGATCACGGCCGTCGAACGTGCCGGTGGCCATGCCGAGCAGGGCAAAGATCAGGGCCACACCGGCAAGGGTAAATGCCACCGGGTAGCCGGCCATCAATGCGGCGCAGACCACCGCGAACATCAGCAGCGGAATCAGCTCCATGCGTCACCCTCCCCGGCGGGCTTCTCGATGCCAGGCTCTTCCGGGTGACGCAGGCGTAGCACATTGCGCAGCACCTCGGTAAAACCCTGCACCAGCAGCAGCGCAGGCATGATCACCAGCAGGGTCTTCAGTGCATAGACATAAGGCAGGCCGCCGGCGTCCGCTGAACCCTCGCGCCGCTGCCAGCTGACCTCGACGTACTCCCAGCAGGTCCACAGTAGCAATACGCACAGCGGCAGCAAAAACAACAGGGTGCCGGCGAGATCCACCAGCGCCTGTCGCTTCGGCGCCAGCCGACGGTAGAAGATGTCGACCCGGACATGTTCGTCGCAGCGCAGGGTGTAGGCAATGCCGAGCATGAACAGCGAGGCGTGCAGGTAGAGCTGGCCTTCCTGCAGAGCAATGCTGCCGAAGTCGAAGGCATAGCGCAGCAGTACGATCAGGCTGGTGAGGACCACCAGCGCCAGTGCCAGCCAGGCAACCGCGTGGCCGAACATCAGGCTGAAGCGGTCGAGCCGGTGCAGCAGGCGGTGAGCGATATCCATGAATCTTCCTCAAGGGTCTGCAGCAGGGGCCGGCTTTATAGACAAACGTCGCAAAGTATAAGAGCGGCGGCCCCTCGGGTCAGCCGTCAACAGGCCGATTTCATGTAATGGAAGCGTCACATTGGCCGCCTATAGTGCGCACACCACCCGGGTAGAACCCGTGTGCAACCATCCTGAGTGATTTGGAGAGTAACAATGAAACTGAAGAGCATGATTGCCGCGGCCGCTCTGGTCGTGACCAGCGCCTCCACCGTGGTACTGGCGAGTGTTGACCCCCAGCTGCCGGCTTACAAGGCTGCCCCGGGCGTGTCTGGTAACACCACCAGCATCGGTTCCGACACCCTGAACAACTTGATGACCCTGTGGTCGGAAGAGTTCAACAAGTTCTACCCGAACGTCCGCATTCAGGTGCAGGGCGCGGGTTCTTCCACTGCGCCGCCGGCCCTGATCGAAGGCACCTCCAACCTCGGCCCGATGAGCCGCGCCATGCGTGACTCCGAAATCCAGGAATTCGAAAAGCGTCACGGTTACAAGCCCTACGCCATTCCGGTTGCCATTGATATGCTTGCGGTCTATGTCAACAAGGACAACCCGATCAAGGGCATGAGCCTGGCACAGGTGGACGCCATCTTCTCCGCAACCCGTCGTTGTGGCTATAAAGAAGACGTTACCCGCTGGGGCCAGCTGGGCCTGACCGGCGCCTGGGCGAATCGCGATTTCACCCTGTACAGCCGTAACGCGGTATCCGGCACCTACGGTTACTTCAAGCAGTACGCGCTGTGCGACGGCGACTTCAAGCCGACCATCAACGAGCAGCCGGGTTCTTCTGCCGTAGTGCAGGGCACCGCTGAGTCGATCAATGGTATCGGTTACTCAGGTATCGGCTACATCACTTCCGGCGTTCGCGCTGTGCCGCTGTCCCGCGAGCACGGTGGCCAATTCTTCCCGGCAGAAGGCAAGTACGCCGCCACCGGCGACTACCCGCTGGCCCGCTTCCTCTACGTCTACGTGAACAAGGCGCCGAACCGTGGTCTGGACCCGGCTACTGCCCAGTTCGTGAAGATGATCCTGTCCAAAGAAGGTCAGGAAGTGGTTGTCCGTGACGGCTATGTGCCACTGCCGGAAGCCGAAGCTGCCAAGCACCGCAAGGCTCTGGGTCTGGAGTAATATCCGCCGGATTGGAAAGGGGCGCCGTCAGGCGCCCCTTTTTCATTAGGCCAGGCAGGCCGAGTGTCTTGGAAATATGACAGCATTGTCACAATAGCGTCATCATCCGGGGCTAGTCTGCCCTCCACGGTTCTTACAGCTTACCGGGATTCCCATGACTGATTCATCGAATGCTGCCAGCGCCACGGGTTTTCGCCATCTTCTGCCAGACGTGGAGACACGCAAGAAGCAGCGCAAGGTTCGGGCTCTTAACGACAACCTGTCCCGCTGGGGTATCTCTGCGGCAGGCCTCGGGGTCATCGGCGCACTGGCGTTGATTTTCTTCTATCTGTTCAGCGAGGTGGCGCCGATCCTGCGCTCTGCCTCGGTGGACGCCCAGAGCAGCTACCGTCTGGATGGCACGGATGAACTGCTCCACCTGACGCTGGATCGTTACGAAGAGCTGGGCGCCAAGGTCACCCGGGATGGTCAGGTCGTGTTCTTTGATGCCGATAACGGCACGGAGCATAGCCGCTTCTCTGTACCGGTGCCCGAGGGCGTCGCGGTGACCACCTTCGCTTTCGGAGAAAAGCGTTATGGGCTGATCGGCCTTGGGCTGGATAACGGCCAGGTCGCAATCGGTAAAATTGAGTATGAGCTGACCTACCCGGAGAACACGCGGGTAACGGTGCCGAAGGTAACGTTCCCGCTCGGCGAGTCGGCCATTGATGTGGATGACGAGGGACAGGCGCTGGTGGCCATGGCGGTACAGGAAAGTGCCCGGGGCACGATGGTCATTGCGGCGACCGCCGATGGCCGGTTGTTGCTCAACTCCTACCGCGCTCAGGCCAACATCTTTACCGGAGAGGTGCGAGTAACCGCCACCCGTAGCGAAATGCCTGCATGGCCAGGCAAGGTGTCTGGTTTGTTGGTGGATTCGAGTCAGCGCAATGCGTTCGTTGTCGACTCAGAAGGCTACCTTGGCTACTACGATATTGCCGATCCGGCATCGCCAAAGCTGGTCCAGCGTGTGCGCGCGAAAGCGGAAGGGGCCGGGATCACTGCATCGGGTTTTCTGGCGGGCACGGTTTCGATTGTAGTGGGTGGCAGCGATGGCTCCCTGTCGCAATGGTTCCTTGTTCGGGACGAGGAAAATCGCTTCGCCCTGGAGCGGGTAAGGGATTTTGAGCCGCACAGGGCTGCGGTGACATTTATTGAAACTGAATATACCCGCAAGGGTTTCCTCTCGGGGGCCGAAGACGGCGAGCTGGGCATACATTTTGCCACCTCAAGCCGCACTCTGCTGAAAGAAAAAGTGATTAACCAGCCCGTAGAGCGCATTGCGATATCGTCTATTAACGGGCGCATGCTGGTGAAGGATGCTGCAGGCACTATCACGCCGTTTGAGGTGTGGAATCGCCACCCACAAGTATCGTTCAGGGCGTTGTGGCAAAAAGTCTGGTACGAGGGTCGTGGCGAAGAAGATTACATCTGGCAGGCGTCGTCAGCTACCGATGAGTTTGAGCCCAAGATGAGCCTGATCCCGCTTACCGTCGGAACCTTGAAGGCGGCTTTCTTTGCCATGCTAATTGCAATGCCGATCGCGGTGATGGGAGCGATCTATTCTGCCTACTTCATGACGCCGAAAATGCGCGGCATCGTCAAGCCGAGCATCGAGATCATGGAGGCGCTGCCGACGGTTATTCTCGGCTTCCTTGCCGGCTTGTGGTTGGCGCCATTCGTCGAGGCCAATCTGCCGGTTGTGTTTATGATCCTGGTGGGCATGCCAGTGGCGATGCTACTGGTGGGCTATGGTTGGTATCGTTTGCCGCAGCAATACAAGAATTATCTGCCGGCAGGTTGGGAGTCGGCACTGCTGATTCCGGTGATCCTTCTGGTGGGCTGGTTCTGCATTACCGCAAGCCCTCATATCGAAGTGGCCTTCTTTAACGGCTCCATGCGCCAGTGGTTTACTGATCAGGGTATCAATTACGACCAGCGCAACGCTTTGGTGGTGGGAATTGCGATGGGATTCGCAGTCATTCCCACCATCTTCTCGATTGCGGAAGACGCCGTGTTCAATGTGCCCAAGCACTTGACCCAAGGGTCGCTGGCATTGGGCGCCACCTCCTGGCAGACCGTTACAGGTGTGGTGTTGCCGACCGCCAGCCCGGGCATCTTCTCTGCGGTAATGATCGGGTTCGGCCGCGCAGTGGGTGAAACCATGATCGTGCTGATGGCGACCGGCAACAGCCCGGTGGTGAACTTCAATATTTTCGAAGGCATGCGGACCTTGTCTGCCAACGTGGCGGTGGAGTTGCCGGAAACGGCAGTGGGCAGCACCCACTATCGGGTTCTGTTCCTCGCGGCACTGGTACTGCTGATGATGACCTTCGTTGTCAATACCATCGCTGAAGTGGTGCGCCAGCGTCTGCGCGCACGCTACAGTAATCTGTAATCGGGGGCTGAGCCAATGAGCAGTAATAAGGGTTTCTTTGCAAGCGGCACGCCCTGGATCTGGCTGAATGCGGGCGCCGTTGCCATCAGTATGGTCATGGTGATTGGCCTGCTCGGATTGATCGCGGTGCGTGGTCTGGGCCACTTCTGGCCGGCGGAGATTGTGCAGTTCGAGTACCGCGATCGTAACGGCAGCACGGAAGTGATTATGGGCGAGATTGTTCGCGACCAGATTATCTCCGGTGCTATTGTGATCGATTCCGGTAGACCTGATCTGGCCGAGCGGGAAGATCTGGTTACCCGCTTCCTGATCAAGCGCGGCAACCGTGACGTCAATTCACGGGATTTCATGTGGTATCTCCAGCCTGCCATGGGTGAAATGACCCGGCCGAAAAATGCCATTGCGCTGGAGCGCCGGGAGTGGGGCAACTTTTACGGTTTCCCCGAGGCGATTCTGGAAAACAATCAGGTCGTGGCCACAGGCGACCAGGTGGTCCCGGAGCTCGCGGCCCGTCTGGAGCGCGTTCTGAAGATCTATGACCAGATCAAAAAGATCGAGAAGGTGGAAATCGGCGACGTGAACTACCGGATGGAAAGAATCCGGCTGGGCGTCCGCGGTATTGATATGGACCCGCGTCTTGACGATGCGGAGAAAGCACGCAGAGGTGCTGTGCTGGAAGAGGGTCGCGCCAGCCTCGATGCTGATTACGCGGAAATTCAGAAGCGTTTGAACAGCCTGTATAGTGAAGCTGACCGCGACACGTTGCTGGCCAAAACCGCTGATGGCAAGGAAGTACGGATTCGCGTGTATGATATCGTCCGTGCCAGTCAGCCGAACACCATGTCGCTGTTTGGTAAAATCGGCTTCTATACTGAGCGCTTCTGGGAGTTCATGAGCGGCGATCCGCGAGAGGCCAACACCGAAGGCGGTATCTTCCCTGCCATTTTTGGCACCGTTACCATGGTATTCCTGATGTCACTGGTCGTGACACCGTTCGGTGTGCTGGCGGCGGTGTATCTGCGTGAGTATGCTCGTCAGGGTTGGCTGCTGCGGATGATTCGGGTGTCGGTTTATAACCTCGCCGGTGTGCCGTCCATCGTTTACGGGGTGTTCGGACTTGGTTTCTTCGTCTACACCGTCGGTGGCAGTATGGACCGCCTGTTCTATCCTGAAGCGCTGCCCTCGCCAACATTCGGCACCCCCGGCCTGATCTGGGCATCGCTCACGCTCGCGCTGCTCACTCTGCCGGTGGTAATTGTTTCCACCGAAGAAGGTCTGTCACGGATTCCGAGCACTATCCGGCAGGGCTCGCTGGCGCTCGGCGCCACCAAGGCCGAGACCCTGTGGAAGGTAGTGATTCCGCTCGCCACGCCGGCGATGATGACCGGTATGATCCTGGCCATTGCCCGGGCCGCCGGCGAGGTGGCGCCGTTGATGCTGGTGGGCGTCGTGAAGCTGGCGCCTACCCTGCCGATCGACAGCTACTTCCCGTTCATTCACCTGGACCGCAAGATCATGCATTTGGGTTTCCATATCTATGACGTCGGGTTCCAGAGCCCGAACGCAGAAGCCGCCCGTCCGCTGGTCTACGCGACCTCGCTGGTGCTGGTGGGCCTGATTGTGATGCTGAACCTCACCGCGATCAGCATCCGTAACCGGCTGCGGGAAAAATACCGCGCTGACTCTGATTGATGGCGCGAGGAGCAGACAATGTCAGTTGAACTAAGTGATAACAGCGAGAGCAGCACCATGACCGCACGCGAACACCTCAGCCATGGCTTCAATGCCAGCCAACTGCGCCAGGGCGACCATGCCCCGCAGATTTTGGGAAACGAGAGCATCAAACTCGATGTTCGTGATCTGAAGCTCTATTACGCCAACGATATGGCGTTAAAGGGCGTCAATCTGCAGATCCCGGAGCGGAAAGTCACCGCGTTCATTGGCCCCTCGGGCTGTGGCAAATCGACCCTGCTGCGATGCTTCAACCGGATGAACGATCTGGTGGATATCTGCCGAATCGAAGGCCAGATCCTGATGGATGGCAAGAACATCTATGATCGTGGTGTCGATGTCGCTGAGCTGCGTCGTCAGGTCGGCATGGTGTTCCAGAAGCCGAACCCGTTCCCGAAAACCATTTACGAGAATGTTGCCTACGGTCTGCGTCTTCAGGGCGTCAAATCCAAGCGCATCCTCGACGAGGTGGTGGAAAAATCCCTGCGTGGTGCAGCATTGTGGGAAGAAGTTAAAGACCGTCTCGAAGACAACGCGTTCGGCCTCTCCGGTGGTCAGCAGCAGCGTCTGGTGATTGCCCGTGCCATTGCCATCGAGCCGGAAGTGATTCTGCTCGACGAACCGGCTTCAGCACTTGATCCGATTTCCACGCTGAAGATTGAAGAGCTGATCAACGACCTTAAAAATCGCTATACCATCGTAATCGTGACCCACAATATGCAGCAGGCAGCGCGGGTGTCTGACTACACTGCCTTTATGTACATGGGCGAACTGATCGAGTATGGCGACACGGATACGCTCTTCACTAACCCGTCGAAGAAGCGCACTGAAGATTACATCACTGGCCGTTACGGCTGATTGCGAGGTTTGTCATGGAAAAGGATGATTACACCCACCACATCTCCCAGGCGTTCAATAAGGATCTGACCGCCGTTCGCAATCACCTGATGGAAATGGGCGGGCTGGTAGAAAAGCAGGTGGCTGATGCGGTACAGGCGTTGCTGCAGGCCGACTCCGAGCTGGCCGAGACGGTGATCGAAAATGATGATCGCGTCGATGATCTGGAGATTCAGATCGACGAAGAGTGCTCGCGGATTCTGGTGTTGCGCCAGCCGGCGGCATCGGATCTGCGCATGATCGTATCGATCACCAAGGCGGTGGCCGATCTCGAGCGGGTTGGTGATGAAGCCACCAAAATCGCCCGCATGGCGCTTCAGCTCAGCGAAGAGGGCGAGTCGCCGCGGGGCTATGTGGAGGTGCGCCATATCGGCACCCATGTTCGCCGTATGCTGCATGATGCGCTAGATGCGTTTGCCCGCTTTGATGTTGAACGGGCAGTAGAAGTGGCGGCGGAAGACAACGAAGTGGATCTGGAATACCGCTCCGCCATGCGGGCGCTGGTGACCTTCATGATGGAGGATCCGCGCTCGATCTCGCGGGTGCTGAATGTGATCTGGACCCTGCGGGCGTTAGAGCGGATCGGCGACCATGCCCGCAACATCTGCGAGCAGGTGGTGTATCTGGTCAAGGGTAAGGATGTGCGCCATCTGACCACCGAAGCGATGCAGGCTGAAGTTCGCAAGCCGCGCTGACAGTAATATTTTCGGCCCCGCCTTGCGGGGCTGTTTTTTCGACAGTATATTCGCCAATCCGAATATAAAGATCTGGTATAGAGGTCGTCACGATGACTCCCGTGGAGTTGTGCCGCTGTTTGGGCGATGAAACCCGACTACAGCTGGTGCTGATGTTGCGCAATCAGCCCGAGCGTTGCGTTTGCGAGCTGGTTGAGGCGCTATCCCTGCCACAACCGACGGTGTCCCGCCATCTCGCGAGATTGCGTGAAATTGGTCTGGTACTCGACCGGCGCGATAGCCAATGGATTTATTACCGGCTATCGGATCGCCTGCCCGGCTGGGCGACGGAGGTGATTGATTCCCTGATGACGCCGGGGCTCCGCTGCTATAGCGATACCCTGCGCCGAGCCGCCTGCTGCTGACCACCATGAGGAAACACGCTATGCAACTGCCGATCCGTTTGCTATTTCTGTGCACGGGAAATTCCTGCCGCTCCATCATCGGTGAGGCGCTCGCGAATCATCTGGGGCAGGGCAAGTTGCAGGCCTGGAGTGCGGGCAGTCAGCCCACCGGCAAAGTTAACGAGCATGCGCTGGCGGTGCTGGCTCGCCACGGCGTGGTGCCGGAATATCCGCACTCCCAGTCCTGGGATGAATTCGAGCAGGTGCCACTTGATCTGGTGATCACGGTATGTGCCAGTGCGGCCGGTGAGACCTGCCCGATATGGTTCGGCGCGGCGCCGAAAGTGCATTGGGGTGTAGAAGATCCCGCCCATGTTAGTGGCGATCAGGCCACCATCGATGTGGCGTTCGAGACCACCTATCAGGAGATGCATCAGCGCATCAGTGCCTTGCTGGCGTTGCCGCTGGAAACGCTGTCGCCAGCCGAGCTGCAACAGGCCATGAGCCGCATCCACCAGACTTGTTCGTAGCCCACAAACGGAGATCACGATGGGATTGTTTGAGCGCTATTTA
Organism: Alcanivoracaceae bacterium; assembly: GCA_046292765.1. Lineage (GTDB taxonomy): Bacteria > Pseudomonadota > Gammaproteobacteria > Pseudomonadales > Alcanivoracaceae > PGZG01. The sequence continues at coordinate 49,228 of JBKBQA010000001.1, forward strand.
ACCTTATGGGTGGGCATCTGCATTATTGCCGGCGTCAGTCTGGGATTGGTTGTGCCAGACGCCTTCGCCGCGATAGCAGCGATTGAATATGCCCACGTCAATCTGGTGGTGGCGGTGCTGATCTGGGCGATGATCTTCCCAATGATGGTGCAGGTGGACTTTGCCGCTATCAAGGAGATCCGTAAGCAGCCACAAGGCATCTGGCTGACACTGGTGATGAACTGGCTGATCAAGCCGTTCACCATGGCGCTGCTGGGATATGTATTTTTCCGTGTGCTCTTTGCAGACCTGGTCGATCCGGAAAGTGCCGGAGAATACATTGCTGGCATGATCCTGCTCGGCGTGGCGCCATGCACGGCGATGGTATTCGTCTGGTCGCAACTGACCAAGGGCGATCCCAATTACACGCTGGTGCAGGTCTCGGTGAACGATATCATCATGATCTTCGCATTTGCGCCGATTGCCGCGGTGTTGCTCGGCGTAAGCAACATCAGCGTGCCATGGGAAACATTGCTGCTATCAGTGGTGTTGTATGTTCTGCTGCCACTGGTAGCAGGTGTGATTGTGCGCCATCGCGTGATGGCGATGGGCGGCGATGGGCAGCTGTTCAAGTTTATTGGCCACATCAAGCCGCTTTCCATGACTGGACTTTTGCTGACTGTCGTTCTGTTATTTGGCTTTCAGGCCGGCACCATCGTTAGTAATCCGTTTGTGATCCTGCTGATCGCCATCCCGTTGTTGATCCAGACTTACGGTATTTTCTTTCTTGCTTACGGCGCAGCTAAGGTCATGAAACTGCCGCATCGCATTGCCGCGCCGGCCTGCATGATCAGCACCTCGAATTTCTTTGAGCTGGCGGTGGCAGTGGCCATTTCTGTATTTGGCCTGCACTCCGGCGCCGCACTTGCCACTGTGGTTGGCGTTCTGGTCGAGGTGCCGGTGATGTTGTCGCTGGTGGCGCTGGCTAATCGTACCCGGCACTGGTTTCCGGACCGCTGAGATGACAGATTTTCCCGCTCTTGATGAAACCCATTTTCGCGCGTTGGCGCTCGATCGGATGGAGCCAACGGAGCGGGCCACGCATGCGCCGCGTATTCTGCTGTTGTATGGCTCTTTGCGGCAGCGTTCGTTCAGCCGTTTGGTTGTAGAGGAGTGTGAACGGCTATTGCGCAAGATGGGTTGCGACACCCGCATATTTGATCCCCGTGGCTTGCCGCTGCCGGATGCGGATGAGCCAAGCCATCCAAAGGTGGCGGAACTGCGGGGACTGGTAAGCTGGAGCGAGGGCATGGTCTGGTGCTCGCCGGAGCGCCACGGCGCTATGACTGGCATCATGAAGGCCCAGATCGACTGGATTCCGCTATCACTGGGTGCGGTGCGCCCGACGCAGGGAAAGACTCTGGCAGTGATGCAGGTATGCGGCGGCTCACAATCCTTCAATGCAGTAAACCAGCTGCGTATCCTGGGTCGCTGGATGCGCATGATCACCATCCCGAACCAGTCGTCCGTGGCCAAGGCGTTCCTGGAGTTCGATGATAATGATCGGATGAAGCCATCTGGCTACTATGATCGGATTGTTGACGTGATGGAGGAGCTGGTGAAATTTACCTGGCTGACTCGTGATCGCAGCGACTACCTTGTTGACCGCTACTCTGAACGCAAGGAAACAGCGGTTGAGCTGATGAAGAGGGTTAATCAGACCAAACTTTGATCTGGTGCTGTATTCCGGCGGTATCCGGGTGATTCTTTAGGGAGATACCGATGAAAGACATCAAGGTACTCGGCAAAGGCTGTGCCAATTGCAAGACCACGGTGGCAAGCATTGAGCAAGCAGCGAAAGATGCTAATATGAATGTTCGTATCGAGAAGGTCGAGGACATTCAGGACATCGTTAGCTATGGCGTGATGAGTACACCGGCAGTGGTCGTTGACGGAAAGGTTGTTCATGCGGGGGGTATTCCTGCCCGTGAAAAAATTGATCAGTGGCTATCTTCTTAAGGCGAGCAATTGTGTGCTATGCGCCAAAAAAAATGGCAAATCCAGGCCAGTACTGTGCTTCATTGGCTGAGCGAAAATTAGTCGAGGAGAGTGCTCTGCTGGTAGATATACGTGAGCCGCATCAGCTTGATGGCTTGCGTTTTGACGTTGCAGAGCAGGTCTGGATTCCATCCAGTGATTTTGATGCCCGTTACCACGAACTGCCACTGGACCGGGAGCTGATCATCGCCAGCGAAGAAGCGGATGTTCGGCGGGCGGCCAGCCGTCTGCTTTTTAGCGGTTATGACAAGGTGTCTTGTCTTGAAGGCGGCATGCCTGTCTGGCAAGCCAAAGGGAAACCGGTCAAGTCATCAGGAGAGTAATGGTGGATACACCTGCAGGGAAAATGACATTCTCTGTCTTCGCGAAGCGCGTTGATGCCCATGGCAGTCAGGCAGACTGCAAGGATGCATCCATCGTGCTAGATACCGATATGGCCGGACGCCGTGATGCCTATAATCCGGCTGAGCTGCTGCTGGCTGCGTTAGGTGCCTGCATTATCAAGGGCATTGAGCGAGTTACACCGATCCTCAAGTTTCAGTTGCGCGGTGTCGAGGTACGGCTTCACGGTGTCCGTCAGGATGTGCCGCCAAAGATGGAATCGATTAATTACGAAATTCTTGTCGACACCGATGAAAGCGATGCGCGGCTGGCGCTGCTGCATGAGAATGTCAGAAAGTACGGCACTATCTATAACACCGTCTCGGTAGGCGCCGAGCTGAATGGCACGCTGCACCGTCTCGGTAATACCTGATGGCAGCGCATCACCACCATGCCCCTGATTTTGGCCGAGCCTTTGTTATCGGCATCAGTCTGAATGTCGCCTTTGTCGCTATTGAGGGCTTCTACGGCTGGAAAACCGGTTCGCTGGCGCTGCTGGCAGATGCAGCGCATAACCTGAGCGATGTAGGAGGTTTGCTTCTGGCATGGGCAGCGTTTGGCGCCGCCAAACTCAAGTCTGACCAACGGCATACTTACGGTTGGCGCCGAGGGTCGATTATTGCCAGTTTTATCAATGCGGTGGTATTGCTGGTGGCGATGGGGTCGCTGTCATGGGAGGCCATTCAGCGGCTCGGCACCCAGTCTGATATCGATGCCGGTGTTGTTATGGTAGTTGCCGGAATCGGCGTGCTAATCAATGGCATTACTGCCTGGCTGTTCCTCTCCGGCAGTCGACATGATCTGAACATTCGCGGTGCATTTCTGCATATGGCGGCGGATACGTTGGTGTCGGTGGGGGTGGTGCTGGGTGGTGCTCTGTACATCTGGCAAGGCTGGCACTGGATTGATCCGGTGCTTAGCCTGCTGATTGCGCTGATCATTATCTATGGCACTGCCCGATTGTTTCGCCAGTCACTGCATCTTCTGTTCGATGGCGTACCGGACGATATCGATCTGGATGCCGTCCGCAGTGTTCTGGCTAAAGCCTGCGGCGTGGTGAGTGTTCATGATTTGCATGTCTGGGCGATGAGCACCAGTGACAATGCGCTTACTGCGCATCTGGTAGTTGCCAGTGGAACGGACCGGGATCAGCTACTGGAACAGTTGCTGAAGCAGCTGGATGACCAATTTGAACTACATCACGCTACGCTGCAGATCGAAAGTGAACTGGTCGCCGGCGACTGTCTGGTGGCGGGCAAGAATGGCTGCGGGGGCCGATGAAGCCGATCATAGAAGCAGCGTTGCCACCCCCAGTGCGATAAAAAGCCCCGCACTGATCCGGTGTGCCCATCGTTCAAGGTTTGGATTGCGCACCCGGTTGCCGAGCCAGATCACCGGTATATTGGCGGCCAGCATACCAAGCGTGGTGCCGGCCAGCACGGCAATAAACTCGTCTGGAAAGCGGGCCGCCAGTGCCACAGTAGCGAGCTGCGTCTTGTCGCCGATTTCGGCGAGAAAAAACAGCACCAGGCTGGCCATGAACGGGCCCCACTGACGACCATTCGGGATGTCTTCGTCCTTATCCGGAATCAGCATCCAGATGCCAAGCGCAATAAAGCTGCCTGCCAGCAGCCAGCGCAGCAGCGATTCTGACAGCCAGTCGGCGAGCAGCACGCCGAGCCAGGCGGACAGCGCGTGGTTGGCGAGTGTTGCGAGTGTAATTCCGGCCAGTATGGGCCAGTGGACGCGATACCGGCAGGCAAGCGCGAAGGCGAGTAACTGGGTTTTGTCGCCGATTTCACCGAGGGCGACCAGTGACAGCGAGGCGATAAAGGCTTCCATGGAATTCTCCGGCGGGAACACGATACGCACCGAGACGCCACGGCCTTCCCGCCTCGGGAGCGGCGCCAATGCTAGGGGTGGGGCAAAAAAATGGCAAGTGCTATGCTGGCCGCCCAACCGGAGTTGACCATGACTGATACACGTTTGCTCGATATAGAAACCACCATCACCTATCAGGATGATCTGCTCAACGCCCTGAATCGCACCGTGGCCGATCAGGCCATGCGGATTGATGTGCTGGAGAGGCAGTTAAAGCTGGCCGCAGAACAGCTACAGCAGATCGGTGAGCTGCTGTTGTCGATGAACATCATTGACGAGCGCCCGCCGCATTATTGATCGGGCATTGGCGTTACGCTGGAGTAAGGACGCAGCCGAGTGTTATGCAGGCGCCCTCGAGCGATCAAGATAACTCCGGATACGCGAAACCAGAGAAGCGTCCTGGGTCTTCTCCACACTGTGACGACTCGACATTGCAGGCCGTTTTTTCAGCAAGTCGTGATGCCGGAGAGCAGATTCGACGCTGCGCAGGAACATATTGCGCCCCGCCGGTCGGGGCAGCACGCGGTATACCTGTGTCTGATTGATCAAGCGAATCAGGTGGCCGGTGTCCTGGAACGCGGTAACCACCACGGTCACCAGATCAGGCTGGTGTTGTTTCAGTACACCAAGGCTCGCGCTTATGTCCTCACCGTCAACCAGAATGTCTGTGATCAGCAGCGCAACCGGTTCACGGCTAATCATGTTGATGGCCTGATCGAGATCCGATGCCCTGCGAACGCGGTTGGCCAGAGGCGTTTCGCGTAGAGCAAGAGCCAACTCCGGGGAGGTGTCCAGCAGCACGATCGCCGCCAGTTCCGGCATCATGCCAGCGGCGGTCGCTACCGTGTTGCTGCGTGAGCTCTGCGCCACGGCCGCTGCTTCGGCAATCGTCTCTCTCAGCTCCTCTAGTCGCCATGGTTTCTGCACATAGCGGAATATTTCACCATCGTTGATGGAGCCGACAATGCCCGCGAGGTCAGAATAGCCTGTTAACAGAATGCGCATGGTGGCAGGTGAGATATCGCGCGAGCCGCGCAGCACCTCCACTCCGGACATGCGTGGCATGCGCTGGTCGCTGATTACGACATCAATGTCTTCGCTGGCGAGCATTTCGAGCGCCTGCTGCCCCTCCGTGGTAAACAGTACCCGGTAGTGTGCTCGGAATGCCATTACAAGAGAGCGCAGGATGCGCTCCTCGTCGTCGACAAAAAGGATGGTTGGCTTGCTGGTCATGGGTTGCTCCGGTCAGGCACTGAGTTCAAGTGGGATATCTGTAGATGTTGTTTGACGCAGAGGTAACCAGATTCGGAACTCGGTTCCTTGCTGTTCCTGCGACTCAACCTCGATCCGGCCACCGTGTTGTTCAATGATCTGGAAGGAAATGGCGAGCCCGAGTCCGGTGCCCTCTCCGACGGGTTTGGTGGTATAGAACGGGTCGAAAATACGCTTTCGTACCGCTTCTGGCATGCCGCAGCCGTCATCACGGATTCGGATCAGCGCCTGATCATGATCCAATTCAGTGCTAATCCTGATCAGGCCATGGCCGGAGATGGCTTGAGCGGCGTTGGTGAGAATATTGAGCAGCACCTGATTGATCTGGGATGCGCTGCACTCTACCGGCGGCAGGTCTGCGAGCGCTTTCTCCACGTCAGCCTTGTGCTTGACCACGTTGCGACCGATATTGAGTGCGCTATCAATGCAGTCACGAAGATCAACCAGCTCCATGCGCGAACGATCAACACGGCTGAAATTTCGCAGGTCCGCCACCAGGTCGCTGATCTGTTGGAGGCCATGCAGGCTGTCATCAAAAACGGTTTGCATGTCGTCTATCACCGCTTCCTGTTGAAGCGACCCAAGGCTCTCGGCAGCGACGGTCAGTGCTTGGTGTGTATGCTGTTCTGTGGCGTCAGGGTTTAACAGCACATCGACCAACTGGCTGGCCTGCATGACGGTTTCGCGGGTGCGACCCATGAAGTCGAGGGCAATCTCCAGATTGTTGCGGACATAGCCTAGCGGGGTGTTGATCTCGTGCGCCACACCGGCCACCATTTGGCCGAGAGAGGCCATCTTCTCCGACTGCACCAATTGGGCCTGAGAGTTTTTCAGCTGATTGTTGGCTCGCGCCAATGCTTCGCTACGGTGAGCGATGCGTAGTTCCATCACTTCGAGCAATGACAGCACCACTCCCATGCCAACGTAGCGCTCGTTGTCAGTAATGACGAAGTCTTCTGTGATGGGAAGCTTTAGAGTGCTGCGGACCAAAAGGCTGGCCTCTTCGATGTCCATTCGCTGGTCCACCCTGATCGGAGCGGTGTTCATGAATTTCTCAAGCGGTCGTTGGCCATATAGTTCACGTCCATAGTGATGGAGAAAAATTCGCATCACCGTGTAACGGGATATGGTGCCCACTACCTTGCTGTCACGGACTACTGGCAGGCAGAGTAGATCGCGACAGAGGTCGGACAGAAAAAGGTCGGCCACCTTCGAGACGGTGATTCCTGGCGTCAGGGGGTGAATGGGGATGGCCAGTTTGGCAAGCGGAGTGGAGGTCATGATAAGCAGCGTTCGCTCGGGGTCCGACAACAGCACTCCATTGGTGCCCGGATAGCAAGCCTTGACGCGCACTTCCTGCGCGCGCATCGATCCCGATAGGGATTGCCGCCGAGACTAGGCTGGGAAGATGAACGAAAAATGAATCCGCAGCGGGATTGCTGCTTCCACAAATGGAGGTAGGGTTCTTCAGGGATTTGATCGCGTTTCGCTTGCGGTGACTATCCGTTGCGGCGGGAAGTGACAAGTGAACGTGCTACCGACGCGAAGGCGGCTCTGGATGTCCAGCTTGCCATCGTGCCGGAGCATCACATGCTTGACGATGGCAAGACCGAGGCCGGTGCCACCGGTCTGGGTTACGCGGCTGCTGTCCGGGCGATAAAAGCGTTCTGTTAAACGCGGAATATGTTTGGCATCAATGCCGGGGCCGTTATCGCTCACCGACATGTAGGCACCGTGCTCGTCTTGCCACCAGCGAACGCTGACCTTGCCGCCATTCTGGGTGTATTTGACGGCATTGGTAATCAGATTGCTGAAGCCACTCTCCAGTTCTGCCATGCTGCCGCGTAGTCGAAGGGAGCCATCAACTTCCATATCGAGGTCGATGGTTTTCTCCAGTGCCCTGGCCAGCACCTTCGCGTCTTCAACCTGGCGCTGCAGCATTTCGGCGACGGCAATGGTTTGTGGTTGGCTATCGACTTCGGTGCCTTCCAGACGCGCCAGCATCAGCAAGTCGTTTACCAGATTTTCCATTCTGCGGGATTGCTGATTCATCTGGTCGAGCGCCCGGTGCAAACGTGTCTGCTCCTGTGGCACGCTATCGAGCAGGGTCTCCAGATAGCCTTTCAAAACCGTCAGCGGAGTTTTCAGCTCGTGACTGACGTTGGCGACAAAATCCTTACGCATCTGCTCCAGATTGTGCAGCCGGGTAACATCGCGGACGATCACCAGCCAGTCACCGCCACCGAAGCGGGTCACAGTGAACTCCAGCAGCATGGCTTCGTTGACAGGCGAGGGCAGCGTGATGGGGGCGCGGAAATCGCCGCGCTCAAGGTAATCCACAAGGCGCGGATCGCGGATCAGATTGGTAAAGGTCTGACGTTGGTCGTGGGGCGATTTGAAGCCGAGCAGTCGTTGTGCGGAGGCATTCCAGTATTCAATCCGGCCCTGCCGATCCACCACCACCACAGCGTCGCGCAGTGCGGTGACGGAATCTTCGGCGCGGGAAATCAACTGCTCCAGCACTTCCCGCGACTGGGCCTCCCTGCGCATGCGATGATAAATATCATCGAACAGCTTGCCCCAGGCGCCGCCCGTTTCCGGCAGTTCCTCGCGGCGCCCTTGATTTGCCAGCCACTCACTTAGTCGTAGCAGCTGGCCCACATAAAAAACCAGAAAGGTGACGGTAACAATCAGAACCGGCCAGGAGTCATCGAGCAGCAGCGACAGGGCCGCCGCCGCGCCCATCCACAGGGCGAGGCGGCGAATTTCGGTGCGGCGGGTGCTGTGCATTCAGTTACTCCTGACGGGTGGGCGCCAGTGTAACCGATCAGGACGCGATTGCGGTCTTGGTTGAGAACCGGTATCCGGTGCCGCGCACGGTCTGAATAAAGCGATCATAGTTGTGCGGTTCAAGTGCCTTGCGCAGGCGGCGGATGTGGACGTCGATGGTGCGGTCTTCAACATAGACATTGGCGCCCCAAACCTGATCCAGCAGCTGGGTACGGGAATAGGCCCGTTCCTGGTGCGTCATGAAAAACTCCAGCAAGCGGTACTCGGTGGGGCCCATGTCCACTGGCTGTTCATTGGCGGTGATGCGATGGCTGACCGGGTCGAGGCACAATCCCTCGATTTCGATTGCCTTGTCGGTGCTGCCGACGGTGGTACGGCGCAGCACGGCCTTGATACGGGAGATCAGTTCGCGGGTTGAGAACGGCTTGGTTATGTAGTCATCGGCGCCGACTTCGAGGCCCTGAATCTTGTTGTCCTCTTCGCTTTTCGCGGTGAGCATGATAATCGGCACTTCGGAGGTATTGTCGTCACGTTTCAGGCGTCGGGCCAGTTCGATGCCGCTGATGGTGGGCAGCATCCAGTCCAGCAGCACCAGATCCGGGCGCTGGTCGACAATGATTTCGTGGCCCTTCTGGGCGTTGTCGGCTTCGAGTACGTCGAAATCCGCCAGCTCAAGGGCTACAGCTACCATTTCCCTGATGGCCGGTTCGTCATCAATGATCAGGATTCTGTGCTTGGCCATGTCCGATACATCTCGCTATGTGTATGGACGCCTATTTGATTGCGTTTATATGACAGGGTTATGACAGCCGCTGCAAGCTCGTTCGTTGTGGAGCGGGATTTCTGCCGCGATGCGGCCCGTGCTACAGGGTGTAATCCAGCAGCAGGGCGGCGAACAGGGCGGCGCCTACCCACTGGTTATGGAGGAATGCCTGAAAGCAGCCGTCGCGGTTGCGCTCGCGCATCAGCCAGTGCTGCCAGACGAACAACCCGACTGCCAGCGCCAGCCCCGCCAGCCAGAAGCCGCCAAAGCCGAGCTGCCGGCCCAGCAGCCAGAGCGCAAACAGTGCCATGCCCTGCAGCAGGGCGATCATCATCCGGTCCATCTCGCCGAACAGGATGGCGGTGCTCTTGACGCCGATCTTCAGGTCATCATCACGGTCGACCATGGCGTACTGGGTATCGTAGGCCACGGTCCAGAGCAGGTTGGCGGTGTACAGCAGCCAGGCGATGGCCGGCACGCTGCCGGTTTCGGCGGCAAAGGCCATCGGGATGGCCCAGGAAAAGGCCGCGCCCAGCACCACTTGCGGCAGGTGGGTGTAACGCTTCATGAACGGATACAGCACCACCAGCCCCAGTGCGCCGAAGGCGAGCAGGATGGTGAAGGTGTTGAGGAACAGCACCAGCACGAAGGCCATGGCGCACAGCCCGGCAAACAGCATCAGTGCATCGCGGCCGCGCAGGGCGCCGGTGGCCAGTGGTCGGCCTTCGGTACGCTTTACCTGGCCATCTATATTGCGGTCGGCATAGTCATTGATGACGCAGCCCGCTGCCCGCATCACGATCACGCCGAGGACAAAGACGATCACCGTGCGCAGGCTCGGCGAGCCAGCACCGGCGATCCACACGGCCCACAGGGTCGGCCACAGTAGCAGCAGGGTGCCCACCGGACGGTCGAGCCGCATCAGCTGGATCCACGGCCAGAGCCGGGGGTGACGGGTCTGTACGAACTCAAGCATGGGGTATCCCGGCGACAATGACCGGCGAAGGATAGCAAGGCTGGCGGCGGAACGTTACCGGCCGAGAATGCGCTGGTTGATGGCTTGCTGCCAGGCAACGTCGTCCCACAGGCCGTCGCCGTGGGGACGCGCCTGCACCGCCGGGCAGATCACCAACACGCCCTGTTCCAGCGCCTGTTCAACAGCAAAGTCGCACACCTCGCGTACCCAGCCCCAGTCGGCGCCCTTTTCACTCGGCAGGCGGACAAAGCCAGCACCGATGGCGGGGCTCATGCGGCGAACCCGGGCAAAGTCATGGAGCTCGCGAATACGATCACCGAGATGGCGCTGCCACTGTTCGCGGCCACGTTCCCAGACCAGCCCGGCCACCCGGTTCTGCAGTCGGGCAGCAAAGCTGTTGCTGGCACCCTTCATCAGACTGCCACTGGCGACCGCATAGGCGGGATCGTCATTCAGCCACAGATGGCCATCAACAAAATCCAGCTCCGAGGTATCAAGGGCGCGCAAATGGCGTTCGCTGGCGGCGCCAGTGGAGACACCGAAGGCAATGTCAGGAAACAGGGCGCGCAGGCTGCGTGGCACTTCCAGCAGATACTGCTCCGCGCGCTGTTCCGTGGCCCGCGACCAGATGCCGAACTGGGCCAGCTTGTTGAGCGGATGGCTGCGGAAGATATGCCGGCTGGCGCCGTAGGCGGCCTGCGGCAGCGGGAAGTGATGACAGAAATCCACCGCCACCACGGTGTCGAGCAGGCCCTCGCGCTTGAGCAGGTCCAGCGTTTGCGACCAGATATCAATAAAGTCCTGCGGTCGACGCACAAAGCTGCGCCGCGACTGGGTGTCGGCCAGAAAGCGGCTGCCCAGCCAGAGCCGGATGCCGCGGCTACGGGCCTGCTGGGCCAGCTCGATCAGGCCACGGCGTGGCTGCACCTGTACCGACGCCCGGTGCGGTGGCAAGACATCAAAACGGTCGATCACCACGCCATCGCTGCGGGCAGCAATCAGGTGCGGAAAGGCATCAATGCGCAGGCCGTTGTAGCCCCGCTCCACCAGCGCATCGAGACGGGCGGGGAGCTGGCGGTAAGGGCCCTGACGGGCGTCATTGCGGGTCAGCCAGGCATAATCCCAACTGGCCAAAGCAAGACGTGGTAATGCAATGCCGGACATTCAGCCAGAGCCTGTCGATCAAGAAGAGCGGCCAGCATACCTGTTTCTGTGAACGCCTCAATGCCCGCGCGACCGCCTGGCGGGCCAAATGGCATCCGGGCAGCCGGGGGGTGCCGTTCGGCCTGCGGCAGTTTATGATCAGAGCATGCGCTACTTTATGGTTCCGATACTGCTGCTCACTGCACTGGCCGACGCTGGCGAAACCCTGCCGGACGAGGCCCGCCATGCCAGCAGCGAACAGGACCAGCAGATGCAAGCGCGCTTCAGCGCCCCGGTGATGGATGCCGAGGAACTGGAAAACCTCTACCTGCAGAGCCCGGTAGAAATTGGCGCATCACCGGTTCAGGGCATGCGCTCGGTCAAGGGCGAGGAGTTGTATTCCGACTCCGACGCCCAGAATCAGGAGCGCCAGCGGACCCAGGCCCAGAGTGCCAATCCGATCGCTGCCCCGGTGGAACGAGCGCCGTTGCCGACGCTCCCGGCAGGGGTGCCGATCCGGCAGCTTTGACCGCTATCCCTAAGCACTATCCTTCCGGCTGCCGCAGACAGGTTGTGAACCTGTCGGCCAGGTCCTGCAGCAGCACCGTATAACTCACCGATCCTAACTGCCGGCCGAGCGGGTCGGCCTCGACGATGCGGCAATGGTCGCGACAGAGTCGTTCCAATAGCGCCCGACGTGATTCCGGCTCAGCCATAAAGCAGCGGATGCTGTCGCTCTCAATCCGCTTCACCAGCGCCACAAACCGACGGCTGCCAGGCGACAGATCGGTGCTGGCGGCAATTGGCGTGACCTGACGCAGCCCGAACGCTTCGGCGAAATAGCCCCAGGCATCGTGATGGCTCATGTAAGGCCGGTTGGCCAGCGGCGCCAGCTGTTGTTGCAGGCGCTGGCGAGTGTCGTCAAGGCGCTGCTCGAAGGCGGCCAGCGCCTGATCCATCTCGGCCTCGTTCATGCCGAACAGGGTCGCATGGCGACTCAGGCCCCGGGCCAGTACCCGCATGTTGTCGGGCGACAGCCACAGGTGCGGATCCAGCGCACCATGGTGGTGGCCGTGGTGATGGTCGTGGGTGTCCTGCATCTTGCGCTGATGGATGCCCTCAAGTGAGAGCATGGCAAGGTTGGTGCTGCGTTGCCGTGCCATCAGCTTGGCCAGTGCTGGTTCGGCGTCCGCACCCAGCCAGACAATCAGATCGGCCTGTTGCACCTTGCGGGCCTGACCGGGGGTAAAGGAGGCGTCGTGGGGGGTCTGGGACGGCAGCAGGAAGGTGTCCACGGTAACCCGGTCGCCGAGCGCGTCACGGAGCAACATGGCGAGCGGATCCATGCTGGCCAGCACCGTAATGGCCTGGGCTTGGGCGGTGACAAAGAAGCAGAACAGCACAAGCAAGCGGCGCACAGGGGCTCCTTGGGTACAGGGCGGGCGCCGTAGTCTATCATTTGCGCCAATGTCGGAGGGGCGAATGGGCGAATCACTGATTGAACTCAGCCAGATCACGCTGGAGCGGGATGGCCAGACCATCCTCGACCGGGTCGATCTTGCGTTGGTGCCGGGGCGCATTACCACCCTCATTGGTCCGAATGGTGCCGGCAAGACGTGTCTCGCCCGCATCGCCCTTGGTCTGATGACGCCCAGCTGCGGCAGTGTGGCCCGGCGGCCCGGCCTGCGTACCGGGTATATGCCGCAGCGGCTGCGGATTGATGAGTCGATGCCGCTGACGGTGGACCGCTTCCTGTGGCTGGCCTGCAACGGTGCCGAGCGTGACCGGTTGGCGGCACTGGCCCGCACCGGCGTTGCACACCTGCGCGATCGCGCCGTACAGAAGCTGTCTGGCGGCGAATTGCAGCGGGTGCTGCTGGCGCGTGCGATCTTGCGGAAGCCGGATTTGCTGGTACTGGACGAACCGGCTCAGGGTGTCGATGTGGTGGGCCAGAATGCCTTGTACGGTTTGCTCGCCGATGTGCGTGACGAGCTGGGTTGCGGCATTCTGCTGATCTCCCACGATTTGCATCTGGTGATGGCGGCCACCGATCAGGTGGTGTGTCTGCAGCACCATGTCTGCTGTCATGGCACCCCGGAAGCGGTGCGCCTCGATCCCGCCTACCTTGCGCTGTTTGCCGGCCAGCATGTACCTGCGGATAACCTTGCGGTGTACACCCATGATCATGATCACGACCATGATCTGCACGGCAATGTGCACAGTTGCGACGATCCGCATCACCGTCATTCGCCCGGCCATGCGCATGAACACTCGCACCATCACTCGCATGAACAGGAAGGCGGGCATAAACATGATTGAGTTGTTGCTGCCGCCGCTCTGCGCCGGCCTGGCTGTGGCGCTGGTGGCCGGACCCATGGGCGCCTTTGTGGTGTGGCGGCGCATGGCATTTTTTGGCGACACGCTGGCCCACGGGGCCTTGCTGGGCGCCGCCTTTGGTATCGCGGTCGGCATCAGCTTGTACCCGGCTGTGGTGCTGGTGTGTCTGGCCATGGCGCTGGTGCTGGTGGCGATGCAACAACAACGCCATCTCGCTAACGACACCCTGCTTGGCATGGTCTCGCACACTACGCTGGCGCTCGGCATTGTCGCGGTGAGTTTGCAACCTGGTGTACGGGTCGATCTGTTTGCCTTTCTGTTTGGTGATTTGCTGGCGGTTAACTGGCAGGACGTTGCCTGGCTGGCCGGTGGCGCGCTGCTGATTTTGACACTGATGATGCTCAACTGGCGCAACCTGCTGAGCCTGACGGTGGATGAAGACATGGCCCGCGTGGAAGGCGTGCCGGTAGTGGCGACACGGATTCTGTTGATGTTATTGCTGGCCCTGTTGATCGCCGGGGCGATTCGTACTGTGGGTGTGTTGTTGATTACTTCCTTGCTGGTAATGCCGGCGGCGAGTGCACGAAGGCTGGCGAAAACGCCGGAGCAGATGGCGGCGATAGCCGCAGTGCTCGGCGTGATTGCAGTTGTCGGTGGATTGGCGCTGAGCTGGCAGGCAGACACCCCGGTGGGGCCGTCGATTGTGCTGGCGGCGGCGGCGATATTTATCGGCACGCTGAGCAAAAAAGTCGCCTGACCCTTCGGTGCGGGGTGCGTTGCCGGCCTGTGAGCCTTGATCAGGACTTAAAGTCATAGCGGGTGAACCAGTCTTCCGCAAGATGACGGTTGTGCTCGACACCATCCAGATAGCTGCGGGCTGCCGCATCGTCCTTCATCAGCCAGTTCATCCATGCGGTGATCAGAATCTTGAATTTTGTTTTCTGCTTCTCATCACCGCTGCCGTACCACTCGAAGTGGGTGCTGTCGCGATATATCGCCAACATGCGGGTGATATCTACGGGCAAAGACTCATAGTAGCTGCCCACCGTCGAGGCGAAGGCAAGCGTGTCGTTGGCGCTGCCCAGCACCATCACCGGTTCGTTGATATTGCGGTAATCCGGTGACAGTCCGCCCAGCCAGGGAGCCAGAGCGATGGCGGTGGTAAAGCCGGTGCCGAGCTCTCCGGCGGCCAGCAGTGTTCCGCCACCACCCATAGAGAAGCCCATGATGGCGCGCTGATCGGTGTTGATTCTGCCATGTACTGGACTGCCAGCGCGCGCATTCTCGATTTCCAGTCTGGCAAAGCCGGCAAGATGGGCGCGCTTCCACACTGGCGGTGTACCGAGAATATTGCTCGGTGTCATGGTAATGACAACGTAGCCGTGACTGGTGAGATGATCGGCCAGCCAATACATCTGCTCTTTGGTGTTGGTAAATCCGCCGGTCAGCGTGGTGGCGGGATAGGGGCCTTGAGAGAGATCGCAGGGGTAGGACAGTCGTGCCGAGCTGTAGTTGCTGTCACTCAGGTTGCCGGTGTACGAGCAAATTTCGTAGCTGCCGGCTGCGCCGACGCCGGTGGCATTCGGGTCCAGCGGTGGCGGTTGGGAGCCGCCGAAGCAGCCCTGAAGGGCAATAGCAGCGAAGATAATAAGAAATACTCTGGCCATGATGGCTCTCCTTGTGGTCTGGCGATTGGCATCAGGTGGCCGGTATCAGGCAACCCGTGGCCGTGCTTAGTAACCGTTGCTGTGAATGTCAAAGGTGACGCCGATGCGCCCGGCTTCCCGCTGCAGGTACTGACGACGCTCGGTGTCATCGGACACCAGTGTTTCCAGCAGCATCATCTGCAGTTGCTGGGCGTGGTGAGCCGCCAGATCCTGCTGGCTGACCCGATCAGGAATTGCTGCCAGCAATTGCCAGCCAAGCTGTTGGTGCTGCTCGGTGGTCATGGCGTCCGGTGGTGTTTGCCAGGATTCCAGCTGCTTGGAAAAGCGAAGGTAGTTCACCATTCGGGTCAGTTCCTGATCGCTGTCCGGGCGTTCGCGGGCAACGGCCTTCAGTACCTGCCATTCAAACGGTGAGACGAAATCGGGGCGCCGGGTAATCTTGCCTGTCAGTGCTGGTTCGCCGGCTGTCGCGATGGCGGCACGCAAGGACTCCTGTTGCTGCTGTTCCACGTGCAGGGGATCGAGATTGTCCGGGTTGAAAATCACGTCTGGGTCCCCGGCCGTGGCGACAGCGTCGCTGTGGGGCGATGGCGTCCACTGCCACCAGACAACAAGGGCAATCACTAACAGTATCGATGACAACGTGAGTTTCATTGTCTACTCCTGAAAAAAGCGGGCGACAGCCAGGGCTGCCGCCCGATTCATTACCAGTTAGTGGGTGCCGGTGGTTTGACGTTAAATGAGTACTGTTGGCCAGGCCCGGACATCAGGGTGGTAAACAGCGAGTTGAACACACCACAGCCACTCAACGGCGGGAAACTGGTGGTGCCGCCGAAAGTCAGGCTGCCATCGCCAAGCGACGATACCGGGCCACTGAAGTTGATCGGGAAATCCACCGGGCTTGAGGTCTTGCAGCCAAACGGAATCTGCAAGAACGAGAAGCCGGCGGAGCGTACGGTGATGTCGGTGCGCGACAGGCCGTTGACGCTGAGCATGCCTTCATTATCAAGCGATACCGTGCCACTGGTGCGACCAACCGGGTCCACCTGCAGCCGGACATCCAGCGGGATGCCGATAATCTTCAGGTTAGAGCTGAACCCCGGTACCGACAGGGTGCCATCGAGTGTCCCCGCAGTGATGTCGGTATCCGCCGTGAAGGTGGATGCTGAGGGAAGCTGCACGGTTTGATCCAGCGTCGCGAGCTTGATGTTGGCATCCAGATGCCACTTGTCGAGCGAGACAACAAAGTTGCCGCCGCCGGGATTGGCAGTGGATTTCGGCTCCGGTCTCAGGGTAAGACAGGTGCCAAGCGTGCTGCGGCCAGCAAAACGATCACCGAGCCAAGCCAGCACATGGGGAGCGGCCTGGAACTGGGTAACGATATGTTCGCTCGGATAGACCGCAAAGGTCACATTGCTGAAGCGATTACAGTAGCGACGCTTGAGTGCGGCATGCTGATCAATGGCAATAAACTCATCTGCCTGACCATGGTACTGGTACATTGGCACTGGAATGCGGGTATTGCCGAGGTTCTGCGCCGTCACCGCTGCATTGACGGAGGGAATCGCGAGCAGGGAATCCAGCGACTGATTGCCCACTGTGTATTCAGCAATGCTGTCATTCATGAATTCGAACAATGCTTCGAACACGCACAGGTTCTTGCCCTTGGCTATGGCCACCTGACCGTTGGCATTGGCAAGGTCATCAAGCGGAATCTGGTCCGGGTACTGTTCCGCAAGACCAATGACGGCGCCAAGCAGGAAGGACGCGCCGGTGCTGGCCTCAAGATAGCGGGCGGTGCGCGGAAAATCCGCCGGTGTACCACCGGCTGCGATACCGATCAGGTTCAGCTCCGGGGCATAACTTTCCTTGATCTCGCCAGCCCAGGCGGCGGTCTGTCCGCCTTGAGAATAACCCCAGATCGCGAGCCTGGCATTGCTGCTGATGCCTGCTCCCGGGATCTGCGTGGCGGTGCGGAACAGATCGAGATTGGCGTGTGCTTGTGCGCGGCCTGCGAGGTAGCTGGGGGTGGCACCGGTGGTGTAGCCCGGATTATCGGAAATCAGCACGGCGTAGCCGGCACGAAGCGCGGCAGTGATATTGGCGCTTTCGTAGTCCTTGCCTTCGGCGAGCTGGATCGATGGCGCACACTGCTGTGCCAGACCATGGGTGGCGACCGCATAGCTGACCACCGGGCGCTCACCGCCACCGGTCCACGCAGAGGTTGGCATTACCACGGTGCCGGTGACGAGATTGGGCGTGCCGCGCGCGTCGGTGGAGCGATACAGCACATTCCATGCCTGTACCGCCGGAGCCCCGTTGCCTAAATTGACGCTGGCGGGCCGATACCAGATCAGCTCGCCGGCGCTGCCACCGGGCATCACCGGCGGCGTGTAGAAGGAAATGTCGTGCGGCCCGGGCATTGGCGCCGCCGCGACCTGACTGAACGGGGCGCTGATCCCGGCCACCAGGCCGCAAATCATCGCCATTTTTTTCAGGGAGTGGTTCATGGTGTTTCTCCGGCAACTGTTGTTGTTCTGGCCGACGGCGTCGGCAGCGAGCCACTCGGCATGAGGGGCAGTGCTGGAATCTAGGCGGGAGACGAAGAGCATGCAGGCTGTTTCAGGACAGTTGTCGGTTAAATCCGGCCATGGCGTGCAAAGACATATTCAAGGGCCGACGTTTTTCTGATGGCAGTGCGAAAGGCTAGGCAGAGCGTCCGATATGGCATGCACGGCCGTCGGGCTATAGTCCGACGATCCGTTTCCGGAAATCAGAACAACAAAAACGACTTGAGAGGCCCCGGATGGATATCGACACCGAATGTATTCCCCTCGGCCATATCCAGACCTATTTTGATCTGCGTCGCAGCATCGTCATCGAGCGCGACTGGCTGATGCGGCACAGTCGGCTCACTGAGGCCGACATGCGCCATCACCATCTGTTGCTGGAGCTGATTACCGGGCTCGATCAAGAGGGGATTTACCGCCGTGCCGGGATTCCCTACATGCCCGGGGAAACCGGTCGCTTTATCAGCACGCGCCAGACGTTGTCGCTGGTGGATCAGGCAGTCAGGGCGATGGACATGCCCTATCTCGGATTGGTGATGGGCAACCTTATGACCATCTCCCATCACGGTATGGCCGGTGTGGCGGCGGTGACCCAGCCCACCTTGCACGGCTGTCTCGATACCATTCGACGCTTTTGCATGGAGCTGTTTCCACCACTGGATATGGATGGCTTTGAGGGCGGTGACGGCCAGGAAGCCGCGTTCGTCATTCGCGAAAATATTTCGCTTGCGCCGTACACCCATTTTTTCATGGAGCTGAACATGGTCAGCTTCTACAACATTTTCCAGCATCTGGTGGCTGGGGCTCATGAGCTGAACAGTGTGGATTTCACTTATCCGGAGCCGCCGTGGGGGCATATCTACCGGCGCTACTTCAAGTGCCCGGTGCGCTTTAATCAGCCACTCACCTGTCTGAGAGGGAATGCGGGACTGGCGCACTATGAACTGCCGCTGGCGAATCGATTGATGGCCATGTCCGCGGAAAAAACCCTGTTCGAAAATATTCCGACTCGCGCCATTCGCCTGCTGCCGCTTCGGCTGCGACAGATGCTGATGCGCTACTACGGTGCTTTCCCATCGCTGGAGCGGGCCGCCAGTGAGATGGGCATGAGTGGTCGGACCTTGCGCCGCAAACTGGCGGAGCAGGGCACTACCTGGCAGCAGGAGCTGGACGTGGTGCGGGAGCGACTGGCGCGGGAGTATTTTGCGCGTGGCGGTGAATCGGTGACCGAGATTGCGCTGATGCTCGGGTTTGCCGACTCGTCAGCATTTGCCAAGGCATTCCGTCGCTGGACCGGAGTATCGCCGAGCGAATTCCAGGATGCCCGGATAAAGACCCTTGATACCGGAGTGGCCTGACAGTCAGTGATCCACCCGGCCGCGCAACACCTTGGTCTGCCCCTGTTTTTTCTTGCTGTCGACACGCTTTTGTTGTGATGCGCGGCTAGGGCGGGTGGCGCGTCGCGGCTTGCGTTCCACGGTGACGGTGCGAATCAGCAATGCCAGCCGTTCAAGCGCATCATCGCGATTTTTCAGCTGGGTGCGGAACTGCTGTGCCTTGATGATAATGACGCCGTCGTCGGTAATCCGTCCGTCCTTCAGTGCCAACAGTCGCTCTTTGTAGAGCTCGGGCAGCGAGGAGGCCTGAATGTCGAAACGCAGATGAATGGCGCTGGAGACCTTGTTCACGTTCTGGCCACCGGCGCCCTGGGCGCGCATGGCCTCAAGCTGGATTTCGTGCTCGGGAATGGACAGCGACGGCGTGATGATCAGCATGGCGATCCTCCTCAGACAGATCGCCTGCAAGGACCGGCTCGGGAGTGCCGGTCCGCGGGCAGACGATTACTGTTTCTTTTTCGGGGCGATGAATCTCATCAGCGTCATGAACCACATCAGCTGGGAGGCATCGCCACCGATAATGATTTTGCCCTGCTGCATGCCGGTCATGAACACCATCTGGTCCTTGCCAGCTTGCATCAGGGTTTGCACCGCGTACGGCGCATCTTCAAAGCTGAGCGTGACGGTCGGGTTCGGATGCAGGCCGCTGCGGGCAACGATGCGATCGGGCAGGAAGTGGAAAGATCGCGCCGGAGCGCCAGCCTTGGTGCGCCACTGCATCACCATATCCTTGCCGGCGAGCTTGCCGCGAAACTCGGCGTTGCGCCAAGCCAGCCAGCGCAGGCGCCAGCCCAGAACCAGAAGAATCAGCCAGAACTTCATCAGCATCCCCGAGTTGATGGTGCCGAGGCACCCGTCGTTAAAGCGCAAAGGCTACGCGACTCCTGCCCGAAAAGGTAGGCGCACGGCTTCACCCAATCGCGGCAGGATTGCCGTTCCTGCAAAGCCTGCGCAGGCCTTTTCTGGTCGGCATCGTCAGGCCAGCAGCGGTGGCAGTTCCTTGTTCAGGGCCTGCTTCTCGGCGCAGGCATCGCCAGTGAGCGCGTAGCCAAGCAGGGCGCCATCGGTGCTGCGGAACAGGGCCTTGATGTTGAGGCCGTCGCCCTCACAGTGCCACGCGCCCTCCGCCCCCGGTGCCGGCGGACAGACCACGGTGGGGCAGGCGGGTATTTTGATTGTTACTGGCATCACGCCGTAGCTCACCGGGGTCGGCTCGCCGGCCAGAGTTTTGGCGAGCGCCCGCGACGCCGACATCAGCGGCAGGATATAGGGCAGCACCAGGCCTTCTACTTCGGCGCAATCGCCCAGCGCATACACGTCCGCTGCGCTGGTTTGCAGCAGCCGGTCCGCGACGATGCCACGGTTAACGGTGATGCCTGCAGCGCTGGCCAGCGCAATGCGCGGCCGCAGGCCGACGGCCTGCAGCACAATATCCGCTTCCACTTCGGTGCCGTCGGACAGGCCCACGACGACAACGTCGCCGCGCCGATTGCAGGTGGTGGCGAAGGGGCCGAAGTGGAATCGCACGCCGGCAGCTTCCAGTCCCTGTTGCACGGCCCGGGACGCCGGTTCCGGCAGCAGTGTCGGCAGGCAGCGGCCCATGGGCTCCACCAGCTCCACTGTGAAACCGCCAGCCAGCAGGTCGTTGGCAAACTCGCAGCCGATCAGGCCACCGCCGATGATCAGCACGCTTCGCTTTCCGGCTGCGGCCTTGCCAAAGCGGGCGTAATCCATCAGATCGTTGACGGTGTAGACCAGATCCAGCGCATCACCGGTCATGGGCGGGCGGAACACGTCGGCACCCAGGGCCAGCACCAGCTTGCTGTAGCGCAGGCTGTCGCCATTGACGATAACCTGCTTGCTGGCGGTGTCGATGGCGCTGACGGTGACAGCAATGCGAATCTCTGCGCTCAGCTGCGCGGCGGTTTGTTCGGCGCTGGCCATGGCGAGTGCATCGGCATCTTTCTGTTTGGCGAAGCCGTTGGAAAGCATCGGCTTCGAGTAGTTGCGGCCGTCGTCACTGGTGAGCATGACAACCGGAGTGGTCTTGTCGAGCTTGCGCAGCTCCTTGACCAGATTGAAACCGGCGAGGCCGGTGCCAATGACGATAATCGGGTCCATAGTATTTTCCGTGGGCAAACGTCAGATATGACACGGGGCGCAGTGCGCCCCGTGTCGATTGGCTTGAGAGCGGATCAGATTTCGACCATCTCGAAATCGTCCTTGGACACGCCGCAGTCCGGGCAGACCCAGTCGTCTGGCACGTCGTTCCAGGCGGTGCCGGGGGCGATGCCTTCTTCCGGCAGGCCTTCGGCCTCGTCATAGATAAAGCCGCAGACCACACATTCCCACTTTCTCATGTTCTACCTCTCAGGCTGATGCTGGGCTGACGCTGACATCAGCCAATGGAAAGTCGCAAGGGCCGCTAACCTAGCCATGCGGCCGGCAAAAATCAATGACCTCATGGCGCGTCACGGTGTCCGGCGGTTGCCAACTCGGCACACCTTGCGCATAGTGCCGGCGCCACAGAGGACGCCCCGTGAAGACCACCCGGATCATCAGCCCCGCCCGCTGTCTCGACCCCGAGCTGCACTGGCAGCGGCTGGGCCGTGTCCGGGCGCCGGAGTCGGTGGCCGTCTGGCTGCAGGACGAAGGCTCTCTGACCCGGCGATTGCAACGCCACGGCCAGTTCAGTGTCCGGCCGGTGAGCCAGCGGGTGGCGGTGCCGACGGTAGCAGAGGGCCGCCTGCTCGGTCTGCGCGCGCGGCAACGGGCGCTGGTCCGCGAGGTGTTGTTGCTGCTCAATGGCAAACCGGTGGTGTTTGCCCGCAGTGTGCTGCCACTGGTCTCCCTGACCGGTGCCAACCGGGTGCTGGGTCATATGGCTCGTCGCTCGCTGGGCGCGGAGCTGTTTCGCAACCCCCGTGCCCGCCGGTTAGCAGTGTGGGTGGCTCAGGTGCCGCCGTTCCGCTTGCCGGTGGCGCTGGATCAGCCGGCCTGGGGCCGGCAATCCCTGTTTATCAAACGTGGCCGGCCGCTGCTGGTGGCGGAGGTATTCCTGCCCTCAGCGGCCTGGTTGTGGGAGCGGCCGTCCCGCTTGTGAGCGGTCAGCCGTCCAGCGCCGCCAGACGGCGGCGATAGAGCCGGGCGAATTCCTCCGGGTCCTTGCTGCCCTGACCGTCCAGGGCCGTTTGATGGCGGCCACGAAGTCGCGACAACCAGAAGCGCAACGCTGCCACCGTCAAAGCCTCGTCCATTAATTCAAGGCCCTCCGCCGAAAGCGAACGCTCACTTTCATAGCCCTCCAGCAGCGCCGTCTGGTGTGACAGCAGCGGCTCACCGGAGGGGTCGATACACCAGTCGTTGATGGCCACGGCAAGGTCATACACCGGATGGTCATGGCAGGCATGGTAGAAGTCGAGCAGGCCGCTCAGTTGATCGCCGTTGAACAGGGCGTTGTCGCGGAACAGGTCGCCATGAACAAGTACCCGGGGGCCGGATCGAGACAGCCAGCGTTGCAGCAGTGCGGCGGCCTTGGTGCGCTCCGGCCCCTTCGGTAATTCGGCCATCAGCTCACCGAGCACTTCCCGCTCGTGTGGCAGCGGCGTGGGCGAGGACACCGTTACCTGATGCAGGCGGGCGAGGGCGGCGCCGATTTGCCGGCAGTGATCGGGCTCGGGGCGGTCGAGGTGCTGCCCGGGCAGTCGCGGCACCAGCATGGCCGGCTTGCCAGCCAGCTCGAACACCGTACCCCGGGGCAGCGGGATCGGGCAGGGCACCGGCAGCCCCGCCGCTGCGGCCGCTGCCAGGACCTCAGCAAACCAGGGCAGCGCCGAAGCAGGCAGCTGCTCGAACAGGGTCAGTACTACGTCGCGGCGACGCCCCTGCGGGTCGGTGGCGTCGATCAGGTAGTTGCTGTTCTCGATGCCGGCGCTGGCCGGGCGAAAGGCGAGCAGGGTCAGCTCGGCCTCGGCCAGCACGGGGATCAGGTCTTGTTGGTGGAGGGTGGTGAAAACGCTCATGGGGCGCCAGTGTAGCAGGGCGCGCCGGCCTTTCCTCCCGGCCCTTGAGGCGTATACTTGCGGTCGGGCGCCGTGGGAGCCGTGACGGTGCCCGACCAGAACAACAATAAGGAGTTATTCCATGAGGGTTTTCCGTTTTCTGCCGGCGCTGCTGCTGGTGATCTCGGCCGGTGCGAAGGCGGATATCGCGGTGTATCGCGACGCGACCAATTCCTATGTCGGCGCTAATATCGCTTTGGTCAATGTCGAGGCCAACACCCTGGACCAAACACCGGGCGGCTTTGTCTTCCGTCTTGGTGGCATGGTCGATAAAAACTGGGGGGCAGAGGTGCGACTCGGTCGTACCTTCTGGCATGAAGTCGAATACACCCCGGGTGGTGGCAGTATTCAGGTCGACATTGATCATATCGCCGGTGTTTACGGCACCGGCCGCCTTCCGTTCAATGTGCCTTTTGTTCAGCTGCCGCTGGTCGACAAGTTATTTGTCCATGCCTTGGCAGGCGTGGCAGATGTGCAGTTGCGCACCCGTCAGGTAACCTGCTCGCCCGCCTGCACACGCACCTATCGCCGTGATAACACCACCGATATTTCCTGGGGCGTTGGCGTGGGCATGGAGCTGGCGTTGCCGAAGGTAGAGCTGCCGGTATTCAACGCGCCCCGCCGGATTGGATTGTCGCTGGAATACATGAACTACGGCGGCAAAAACGATGTCGATTTCACCGGTATTGAAGCCGGCCTGATGGTGTTCTTCTGACCCATGACCCTGCGCACCCGCTTTGAACGTCTTGCCATTGGCAGTTTGCTGAAACTGCCGGCCCCGGTGTGCGGTGCCGCTGCTGCCGTGGCCGAGCCGGAAGAGCGCAACGAGCTCGACGCCCGACTGCGCTTGTTGCTGGCCGCGTCCGGCCTGCGCCCGCAGCTTGACAGCCTGACATTCGAACAGGCCCGACGTCAGTACGACGAGCTGTTTGCACTGATGGATGTGCCGAAGGAGCGGGTTGGCAAGTGCGAAGATCTCGGCTTTGCCGTCAACAAGGGTGAAATCCGCGTGCGGGTGTACTGGCCCGAAGGCACCACTGAGGCACTGCGTCCCGGTGTGCTGTTCTTTCATGGCGGCGGTCATGTAATTGGTTCGGTGGACGGCTATGACCGTCTTTGCCGACTGCTCTGCAATCGTCTCGGCGCGGTGTTCGCCAGCGTTGACTATCGGCTGGCGCCGGAGCACAAATTTCCCACCGCAGCAGAAGATGCCATCGCCGCCTGGCAATGGTTTCGTGCGCAGGCCCCGTCCTTTGGTGCCGACCCGACACGCCTGGCGGTGATGGGCGACAGTGCCGGCGGCAATCTTGCTGCAGTGATCTGTCAGCAGGCAGTGGCGCGCACCTTGCCGCTGCCGGCGGCTCAATGTCTGATCTATCCGCAAGTGGATGGCCGGATGATCGACGCATCGGTGACCCGCTATGCCCAGCATCTCGGTCTTACCCGCAGCCTGATTCACTGGTTCCGTGATCATTACTACCGTACGCCAGACGATGCCAATAACCCGCTGGCATCGCCTTTACTGGCAGCGCGAGTAGATCAGCTTCCGCCGGCACTGGTGGTGACCGCGCGCGATCCGCTGCGGGATCAGGGACGTGCCTACGCGGATCGTCTGCGCACCGCCAGTGTTGAGGTGGTGGAGCTGGAATATCCGCACCTGATTCACGGTTTTCTTGGCATGGGCGGCGTGGTTCCGGAAGCGCGTCGCGCCATCCTTGAAATCTGCCACACGTTCGGCAAGATGCTCTGATATTTCTCTTTCTCATGCGCAGGAGCGGCAATCCTGCCGCGACAAAGTTGGGCAGGAACACCTTCCGCTGCCCACCGGATGGAGGCGCTCCCCGATACACGCTTTGTCCATCCGGCGAGCAGCGGAAGGTGTTCTCGGGCATCGTAAAATCGCCGCAGGAATGCCGTTCCTGCGCAGCAACAGGATACTCACTGAATGACAGGACAGGACATGTCTCAGCCAAAGCCGGTCGTCCTGGTTGACGGCTCCTCCTATTTGTACCGCGCCTTTCATGCGTTGCCGCCGCTGACCACCTCCACCGGACAGCCCACCGGCGCCGTACGCGGTGTCGCCAGCATGTTGCGCAAGCTGATCAAGGACTACCAGCCCGACTACATCGGTGTGGTGTTTGATGCCAAGGGCAAGACCTTTCGCGACGAGATGTTCGAACAGTACAAGGCCAATCGACCGCCCATGCCAGATGAACTGCGGGCTCAGGTGGAGCCGCTGCACGCGCTGATCCGCGCCATGGGGCTGCCACTGATTGTCGAGGACGGTGTAGAAGCCGACGATGTAATCGGTACCTTCGCTCGCCAGCTCGCAGCGGAAGGGCGGTCGGTAATCATTTCCACCGGCGACAAGGACATGGCCCAGCTGGTAGACGAGCATGTCACCCTCGTGAACACCATGACCGACACCGTGCTGGACCCGGCTGGCGTCGAGAACAAGTTTGGCATTCCCCCATCACTGATCATCGATTACCTCGCGCTGATGGGCGACAAGGTGGACAACATCCCCGGGGTGCCCGGGGTCGGCGAAAAGACCGCGCTTGCACTGATTCAGGGACTGGGCTCGCTGGAATCCATTTATGTCAATCTGGACAAAGTGGCCGAGCTCGATTTCCGTGGCGCGAAAAAAATGCCGGAGAAACTTGCCGAGCACCGCGACATGGCTTTCATGTCTTATCGGCTTGCCACCATCAAAACGGATTGCGAGTTGAAAGAAACCCTGACAGATCTCAGGCCGGCAGAACCGGATCGTGACACGCTGGCGCAACTGTACCGTGAGCTGGAGTTTAAAGGGTGGCTGGCGGAAGTGCTGGGCGGCGAGTCCGCCGATGCGCAGCCATTGTCGTCCGTCACCGTCGCCGCCGATGCTGCTGAAGTGGCGCCAACCAGCGCCGTTTCTCGTGAGCATTACGAAACCATTCTGGACCAGGGACATCTCGCCCGCTGGATTGACATCCTGACATCGTCCGGCCTGTTTGCCTTCGATACTGAAACCACCAGCCTTGACTACATGGCGGCAGAGCTTGTTGGAGTATCGTTTGCCGTGGCTCCGGGGCAGGCTGCCTATGTGCCGCTGGCACACGATTATCCCGGTGCGCCGGAGCAGCTCGACCGCGAACGGGTGCTGGCACTACTAAAGCCGTTGCTGGAGAGCGATAATCTGAAAAAAATTGGCCAGAACCTCAAGTACGACATGAGTGTGTTGGCCAACTATGACATCACCCTGCGTGGTATTGAATTTGACACCATGCTGGAATCGTATGTGCTCGATTCGGTGGCAACTCGCCACGATATGGATTCACTGGCGCTGAAATATCTCGGCCACAACAACATTGCCTTCACCGACATTGCCGGCAAGGGCGCAAAACAGCTCACGTTCAACCAGATCGGTCTCGAAGAAGCCGCGCGTTATGCAGCTGAGGATGCGGATGTCACCTTGCAGCTGCATCAAACCCTGTGGCCGAAGTTGGCGCAAGTGCCGTCACTGGTGTCGGTGTTCCGTGACATTGACATGCCGCTGGTGCCGGTGCTGTCGCGCATCGAGCGCAACGGCTGCCAACTGGACGCCGACATGTTGCGCCGGCAGAGCAATGAACTGGCGAAGAAGATGGTGGCGCTTGAGCAAAAGGCCTGGGAGGTTGCCGGGCAGCAATTCAATCTCAGCTCGCCCAAGCAGCTTGGCGACATTCTGTACGGCAAGCTTGGTATTCCGGTGGTGAAGAAAACACCAAAGGGTCAGCCTTCCACCGCGGAAGCCGTGCTTGAAGAGCTGGCGCTCGAGTATGAGCTGCCACAGGTGATCATGGATTACCGCAGTGTCGCCAAACTGAAAAGCACCTACACCGACAAGCTACCGGAGATGATCAGCTCGCGCAGTGGCCGTCTGCATACCTCCTACCATCAGGCGGTGGCGGCCACCGGCCGGTTGTCGTCCAGTGATCCTAATCTGCAGAATATTCCTGTGCGCACCGAGGAAGGCCGGCGCATCCGCCAGGCTTTTGTCGCGCCGAAAGGACGCAAGCTGGTGGCGGCAGATTACTCGCAGATTGAACTGCGCATCATGGCGCACTTGTCCGGTGATGCCGGCTTGCTCGATGCCTTTGCCAGAGGGCTCGATATTCACCGCGCCACCGCTGCGGAAGTGGCCGGAAAAAAAGTGGATGACGTGAGTGATCTGGAGCGTCGTAATGCCAAGGCCATTAACTTCGGTCTGATCTATGGCATGAGCGCCTTTGGCCTCGCCAAACAGCTCGGCATCAGCCGCCAGGAAGCGCAGCACTATGTTGATAGCTACTTCGACAAGTATCCGGGCGTGAAGCGCTACATGGAGCGCACCCGCGCCGAAGCCGCCGAGAATGGCTACGTCGAAACCCTGTTCGGCCGGCGTTTGTACCTGCCCGATATTCATGCTCGCAACGCCAATATCCGTCAGGGCGCAGAGCGCACCGCCATCAACGCGCCGATGCAGGGCACGGCGGCGGATATCATCAAGCGCGCTATGATTGATGTTGACCGCTGGCTGGCCGGCAGCGACCTCGATGCCATGATGATCATGCAGGTACACGATGAACTGGTGTTCGAAGTTGCCGAGCAGGATGTGGAACTGCTGGTAGCAGAGGTCTCCACCCGCATGAGTGCCGCAGCGACGCTGGACGTGCCACTGGTGGTGGATCCGGGCGTGGGCAACAATTGGGACGAAGCCCACTGAGTGGCGTTGGCTGAAAGCAGGAAGCGAGCGCCATCTGCTGCCGGAGTACACCTCGATGTTGAGGGGACAAGTGTGGGCGCGAACGATGGTGCGCCGGGGCTTGCCTCACCTCCAGCCCCGGCGCATTATCGGCCGAACACGATAACAAGAGACGGAGTTGCCATGTCCGGCCAGCCAGAGCTTTCCCCGGAAATTCTTGACGAGCTCCATGTTCTGATGCGCTTCAATCCCGACTGCAGTCAACAGGGCATCAAGGTTCACCATCATTCCGCTTCCGCCGATACCGTCGCCGCCACTGGCCGGCTTCATGCCAAAGGGCTGATCACCCAGCCTGATGGAGGCTATCTGACCAGTCTTGGCCACAGTGCGCTGGAGCATGCCCGGGCATTGCTGCTGATCTTGCAACCCAGATTGCACTGATCCGACTCCCTCAGCGCTTCATCACTGCTCGGCGGCGAAGGGTCTTTATTGCTGTCGCCTTCTGTGGGAAGGTTGTGGCCACAACAAGAATCCCCGCTATTCCGTTACGAGGTTGTCATGTCAGTCCAGTTTCCCGCCGTCGATCCCGAGGGCCTGCTTGAGTATTCCGTTGTCTTTACCGACCGCGCCCTGAACCACATGTCACAGCGGTTTCAGCAAGTCATGCGGGATATTCATGGCACGCTGCGTGGCGTATATGGTGCCGACGATGTGGTGGTGGTGCCCGGCGGTGGCAGCTACGGCATGGAGGCAGTGGCGCGCCAGTTTGCCAGAGAGCAGACCTGTCTGGTGATTCGCAATGGCTGGTTTAGCTATCGCTGGACCCAGATATTCGAGATGGGCGCCATCCCTGCTCGGGAAATTGTTCTCAAGGCACGGCCAATTGAGCAGGGCGACCAGCCGGCCTGGGCACCAGTGCCGCTGCAGGAAGTGATCGACACCATTCATCGTGAACGTCCCGCGGTGGTGTTTGCACCGCACGTGGAAACGGCGTCCGGCATCATTCTGCCAGACGGCTGGATAAAGGCCGTGGCCGACGCTGTGCATCAGCACGGTGGGTTGCTCGTGCTCGATTGCGTTGCCTCGGGGGCGGTGTGGGTGAATATGCACGAGCTCGGCGTCGATGTCCTGATCAGTGCGCCTCAGAAAGGTTGGAGTGCTTCGCCCTGTGCCGCCTTGATCATGCTCAGTGATCGGGCGCTGGCGAGAATGGCTGAAACCACCAGCAGCAGCTTCGCCTGCGACCTGAAGAAATGGCACCAGATCATGCAGGCCTATATCAATGGTGGCCATGCTTACCATGCCACCATGCCTACCGATGCGCTGGCACATTTCCGCGACACCATGTTTGAAACCCGAGACATTGGCTTTGAGTTGCTGCGTGAGCATCAGTGGGAGCTGGGCCGCCGGGTGCGGGCGCTGTTTGCCGAGCATGGATTCCGTTCGGTCGCGGCCAGTGAGTTCGCCGCGCCGGGCGTGGTGGTGAGCTACACCGACGACGAGCTGATCCATAATGGCCGCAAGTTTATCGAGCAGGGCCTGCAGACCGCAGCCGGTGTGCCGATGATGTGCGAAGAGCCCGCCAGCTTCAGAACCTTCCGGGTGGGTTTGTTCGGGCTCGACAAGTGGCAGGATGTGGATCGGGCGGTGGAGAACCTGCGCCGGGCTCTGGAAGTCATTCGACGCGGTTAAATGATAAGTCGTGCGGCCGTCGTCAGGGATGACGAAGCGGCCGCGAGACGCTGATGTTAATCGGTGGTTGTAGCCTGAGCCCACCGCGCTGCCGGGCTCACTCTCCGTGTCGTCGATCAGAGTTGCTTTTCCAGTCTTTGAACTCCTCTGGACACTTCAGAGTATGGTTGGTCTCGTCATACTGCCCCTTGAGGTCATCGCGAATAATCTTGTCCCACAGTGGCACACCGACAAAGTAGCCCGCGCGGGCCAGCACATGCGCCGCCACTGGGGCGGTCAACATGATGAACGCAATGATAGCCAGCACTCGGGCGGTGACTTCGGTGCTGCCGAAGTGTACCGCCACCGCAACCATAATCAGGCCTGAACCGAGCGCGCCGGCCTTGGTGGTGGCGTGCATGCGCATGGGCAGATCGGGCATGCGCAGCGCGCCGATGGCGGCGAGCAGCATCAGGATGGCGCCGACCAGCAGGAAGAAGGCAACAATAAGATCAGTCATCAGCGCGCGCGCCTCCCTTTTCCAGATAGCGGGCAAAGCCGACTGCGGCGAGAAAGGCGGTCAGCGCCAGCACCATGGCCACATCGAGAAAGGCGACCTTGCCAGAGGCAATGGAATGAATGCCGATAAAGCCGACGGTGAGCGATGCCATCAACTCCAGTGCCACTACTCGATCGGGCAGGGTTGGGCCGCGTACCAGGCGGACGAAGATCAGTAGTAAAGCGGCGCTGAGAATCGCGAACGCCAGCCAGACGATGGTGTTCAGCATGGTGCCTCCTATCGCAGCAGCGCCAGCACGCGCGCTTCGAAATCCTTGATCTGGGCTCGTACTTCATCCAGATCATCAAGATACATTACATGGATATACAGCACCTTGTGATCGCTGGAGATGTCCAGCGTCAGGGTGCCAGGGGTGAGCGAAATCAGGTTGGCCACCAGTGCGATCTCACCTTCGGTGCGTGCATCCAGTGGCACGGCGATCACTGCCGGGCGCATGTGATGGGTCGGGGTGACCACATCCCAGGCCACTCGCAAATTGGCCTTCAGCATTTCGCGCAGGAAGAACAGCGCAAACATCAGAATCTTTGGCACCCGACGCACGTACGCTGAAAATGCTGGCAGTTCGCGCAGGGTAATGCCGAGGATAACGTATCCCAGTACAAACCCGATCAGCAGGTTGGCGCCGCTGACGTCGCCGGAAACCGCGACCCAGATCAGCGCAAGCAGGATATTCCAGGCAAAGGCGCTCATGTCAGTGCACCCCCAGCACGGAGTCAATATAGGTTTGCGGGTTGAGCAGTTGGGCCGCCGTATATTCGGCCAGCAGGTACACCGGCTCGGCAAAAATGCCGATCATGACGGTAAGGGAGGCCAATGCTACTACGGTGCCTACCATCAGCCCGGTGCCAGCGCGGTTCCGCGCCGGCGCAGCGGCGCCCTCCGGCATCTGCTTCCAGAAAACTTCCGCCCAGATCTTTATCATCGAATAGAGCGTCAGCAGGCCAACCAGCAGTGCCACTGCCACCAGCCACCACTGCTGCACTTCGACCCCGGCCTTGATGACGATGAACTTGCCAAAGAAACCGGATAGCGGCGGCAGGCCGGCCAGCGACAGCGCAGGGACCAGGAACAATATGGCGACCAGCGGATGATTGCGATAGACGCCACCGAGTTGCTTCAGATCATAACTGCCCTGCAGGCGATAGATCAGGCCGCTGATCAGGAACAGATTCGATTTCACGATGATGTGATGCATGATGTAGAACACGCCGCCGATCAGGGCGAGCGGAGTGAACAGCGCCAGCCCCATGATCATGTAGCCGATCTGGCTGATGATGTGGAACGACAGAATGCGGCGGAATTCGAACTGCGCCGCCGCACCGAGTACGCCCACCAGCATGGTGGTGCCGGCCATAAACAGCAGCAAATCGCGAATCAGCGTATCGCCGAGCGGGAACACCAGCGTAAAGACGCGAAACAGTGCGTACACACCCACCTTGGTCAACAAGCCGGCAAACAGTGATGACACCGCGACCCGGGGTGTGTGGTAGGACGCCGGCAACCAGAAGAATAATGGGAAGGCGCCGGCCTTGATGCCAAAGGCAACGAGGAACAGCATCGCCACCACTTGCACCATCGGGTTGTCCTGATGGTCTGCCAGCTTGACGGCAAGGTCCGCCATATTGAGGGTGCCGGTGAGGCCGTACAGCAAACCGATCGCCGACAGGAAGATGGCCGATGACACCAGGTTCAGTGTCACGTACTTGATCGCCCCTTCCATCTGTGCGCGCTCGCCACCGAGAATCAGTAGTGCAAACGACGCCACCAGCATCACTTCGAACCAGACATACAGGTTGAACAGGTCGCCGGTAAGGAAGGCGCCGTTAACGCCAGCGAGTAACAAATGCATAAGCGGGTAATAGCCGTAGTGCTCGTGCTTTTTGCTGATGGTGGCGAGGGAATACACTGCGGTGGCAAGACCGGTGATGCCAGTCAGCACCACCATGATGCTGCTGAGTAAATCTGCTACCAGCACAATGCCAAATGGCGCCGGCCAGTTGCCGGTAAACATCACCTGAATGCCGTCGTGATAAACATTCAGCAGCAACACCACGGAGGCCACCAGCAGGGCGGCGGTACCGACCACGCCGATGCTCCGCTGCAGCAGGCGCGAGCGCCAGCACACTAGCGACAGAGCGCCGGCAAGCAGCGGGATCAGAATCGGCAAGGCAATATCAAGGGCGACCGCACTGTTCATGTATCGGTGTCCTTCATCTGGTCCATATCATCTGCCTGCACCACCTCGTAAGCGCGGTGAATCAGCACTACGGCAAAGGCCAGCACACCGAAGCCGATCACAATCGCAGTGAGAATCAGCGCCTGAGCCAGCGGGTCAGCAACGATGCCGTCGGCAATCGCGCTGGCACCTTCGGGAATCAGTGGCGGCGCATAGCGGGTCAGGCCTGAGCTGGTAAAGATCAGCAGGTTGGCGGCGTTCGACAGCAGCACCAGCCCGATCACCAGCTTGACGATGGAGCGTTGCAGGATCAGGTAAATCGCAGTGGCGTAGAGAACGCCGACGGCGATGGCCATCAGGGTATTCATCAGTCCTCCGCCTCCGCCAGTGACAACAGGATATTCACCACTGTGCCGAGTACCACCAGATAAACGCCGATATCAAACAGCAGCGGCGTGCCGACTTTCAAAAGGCCAAACACCGGCACATTCATTTCCAGCCATTGCGAGGTCAGGAACGGTTGGCCGAGGAGCATGGCCGGTAGTCCTGATATCACGGCAAAGGTCAGCCCCCAGCCGAGCAGATCGCGGGGATCGACCCAGATCAGCCGCCGCGCCGACTGCACATCGGTAAAGAACAAATGCAGAGCCACCGCCGATGCCGACACCAGCCCGGCAATAAAGCCGCCGCCTGGTTCGTTGTGGCCACGCAGCAACAGGAATAGCGAGAACAACACCAGCAGCGGCAGCAGGAAGTGGCCGGTGACGCGCAGGATAAGTGACTGAACCTGACGGGAGACAGTATTCATTTTGTCTTGTCCTCCGCGCGCAGTCGGATCATTGCCAGCACGCCGATGGCGGCCAGTGCCAGCACAAAGATTTCGCCAAGCGTATCCAGTGCGCGGAAATCCACCAGAATCACGTTGACGATGTTGCGACCATACCCGGACGGCACGCTTTCGGCGGCGTGCCACCAGGAAATGCTGTCATGGAGACGTTCGCTCATGCCGAACAGCAGCAGCATGGTCATGGTGATGCCCACCAGCGCCGCCAGCGCGGCGTCACGCAGCCGTAGCGCAGTGGACGACAGCTTGAGAAAGCGCGGCAGACGGAACAGCACCAGCACCAGCAGGATCACGGTAAGGGTTTCCACCAGCACCTGGGTAATGCCCGGGTCTGGCGCACTGAACATCACGTAGAGCAGGGCGACAGTGAAGCCTACCGCGCCCAAGGCGGCGACGGCGCCGAGACGTGAACCGGTGTGTGCGGCGGTGAGCGCCGCTGCCACCAGTGTCAGCACCAGTACATATTCATGCAAACGCACCTCGGCGAGATCAATATGGGCGCGCAGGGCCGGCCAGTTGAGGGTAAACACCGCCCACACCAGCGCCATCATGGTGAGCAGGATGATCATCAGGTAATAACGCAGGTAGCCGCTCTGGAAAAAGCGGGTCTGCCATTCGGAAACACGGATCAGCCCGGCCATCAGTGCGTCATAGCCACGTTCTGGTCCGGATTTCGCCAGCGTATCGGTGAAGCCGGTGAGGCGGCGGAAATGGTCACGCCACCAGTACAGCAACAGGCCCGCCACCAGGCTGACGATGCTGAGTCCGAGGGCCAGATTGATGCCGTGCCAGAGCGCAAGGTCCGGCGTGACGGGATGGCCGGCGACGGCGCTGCTGGCTGCCGCCAGCAGGACCCGGTCGACCACCGGGGAGAGTGCACCGAAAGCAAGGCCGAGCGAAGCGAGCACCACCGGCCCGGCCAGCAGCGCCGGCGGCGCTTCGTGGGGTGCCTTTTTTGTCTCCACGCGGGCGCCGTACCAGGGCAGCACACCGATCAGTGCGCCAACGGCCACCGTCATGATGGCGCCGGCAATGACCAGCGGCACAATCCAGATCGCCGCGCTGGCGAGCACGGACTCAAACAGCAGTTCCTTGGCAACAAAGCCGAACATGGGTAATACACCGGCCAGCGACAGGGCGGCGACGCCGGCCACCACTGCGGTCACCGGCATGGCACGGAACAGGCCGCCGGTATCACGCAAATCCTTGCTGCCGGTTTCGTGGTCGATGATGCCGGCGATCATGAACAGCGCGCCCTTGTAGAGTGAGTGGGCAAGCAGGAACGCCATCGCCGCGCCGAGGGCGAGGTCGGTGCCGAGACCAATCAGCATGGTCAGGGTGCCGAGCGCCATCACCGTGGAGTAGGCCAATACTTTCTTGATGCCGGTGCTGCGTACGGCGAGCCAGACACCGATAAACAGGGTGATGGCACCGACGCTGCCGAGTGCGGTCATCCACAGCTCGGTGCCACCAACAGAGGGGTTCAGCCGTGCCAGCAAATAGATCCCTGCCTTCACCATGGTGGCGGAGTGGAGGTAGGCGGATACCGGCGTCGGCGCCGCCATGGCATTGGGCAGCCAGAAATGGAACGGGAACTGGGCCGACTTGGTAAAGGCGCCGAGCAGAATAAGCCACAGCATGGGCGCATAGAGCGCGTGCTCGCGAATGACATCGCCCTCGCTCAGCAACGCCGAGAGCTCGAAACTGCCACCGATCAGCGCCAGCATGATCAGGCCGGTCATCAACAGCAGGCCGCCGCCGACGGTGACGAACAGACCCTGCAGGGCGGAACGGCGAGCGGAGGCGTCCTCGTGGTTGAAGCCGATCAGCAGATAGGAGGTGATGCTGGTCAGCTCCCAGAACACGAACAGGCTGATCAGGTTATCGGACAATACCAGGCCCAGCATGGAGGCCATGAAGGCCAGCAGGATGGCGTAGAAGCGGCCGAGGTCCTGGTGGCACTCCAGATAACGGCCGGCGTAGGCAACGATGAAAACACCAATGCCACTGATCAGCAGGGCGAACAGTAGCGAGAGGCCATCGACCATGAACGACAGCTGGATCTCCATCGACGGGATCCAGCCATGGCTGATCAGTACCGGGCCGTCATTGACGCCACCGAGGAAGCCGATGAAATACAGGAACAGGGAGGCCGGCCACAGGGCCAGCAACCAGCCGCTGTGGCGGCCGGTCAGGTTATGCAGCCACGGCGCCAGTGCCGCAACGGCGAATCCGCCCAACAGGGCATACAACATGGACAAACCTCCTTGTGAGAAGTCTGGAGCCATCACGTGGATGGTGCAGGGTGTTCACACGATACGTAAAGTGCCGCACATGGCGGCGACCGACGGGTTCCGACCATTCCCCGGTGATCAGGTTCCGTCACCATGGCATACTTGCGCCGCCTTTTCACGCTGACCTTTCCGGGGTGAACGCCGAGTGAGCGTTTTATTTGCCATCGTCCTGCTGCCACTGGCCGGCGCCGTGTTGCCATGGGCCGTGCAGGGCCTTGGCCGCCGTTTGGTAGCACTGGCGGCAACGCTACCGACCCTGCTGGCGCTGCTGCTGCTTTTTTCTGCCGCGCCCGCCGTGATTGGTGACGGTGAGCTTTGGCAGGTGTCGTTGCCTTGGCTGCCCGGCGCCGGCCTGGCGTTGGCGTTCCGGCTTGACGGCCTGGCCTGGCTGTTTGCCCTGCTGATTCTCGGCATCGGCCTGCTGGTGATCGTCTACGGCCACTATTATCTCTACAAAAGTGACCGTGGTGGACGGTTCTTCTCCCTGTTGCTGCTATTTATGGCGGCCATGCTTGGCGTGGTGACGGCGGATAACCTGTTGCTGCTGGTGGTGTTCTGGGAGCTGACCAGCATCAGCTCGTTTCTGCTGATCGGCTACTGGTCGCACCAGTCGGCGGCGCGCAAGGGCGCCCGCATGGCGCTCACCGTCACCGGCAGCGGTGGGCTGGCATTGCTCGCGGGCGTGATCCTGATTGGCCAGACCGTCGGCAGCTATGATCTGGGGACGGTGCTGGCCAGCGGCGACCTGATCCGCGCCAGCCAGCTCTACCCGCTGATACTGGTGCTGGTGTTGCTCGGGGTATTCACCAAGTCTGCCCAGTTCCCGTTTCATTTCTGGTTGCCGCATGCCATGTCGGCTCCGACGCCGGTGTCTGCCTACCTGCACTCCGCCACCATGGTGAAGGCGGGGGTGTTTCTGCTGGCGCGCTTTTACCCGGCGTTGTCGGGCACGGATCTCTGGTTCCTGTTGGTCAGCACGGCGGGGCTGTTGACCCTGGTGGTGGGCGCCTGGATGGCGCTGTTCCGGCACGATCTCAAGGGCCTGCTGGCCTGGTCGACCATCAGCCATCTGGGACTGATTACCCTGCTGTTTGGTCTCAGCACCCCGCTGGCGGCGGTGGCGGCGGTATTCCACATCATCAACCACGCCATCTTCAAGGCGTCGTTGTTTATGGCAGCGGGCATCATCGATCACGAGACCGGGACGCGCGATATTCGTAGACTCGGCGGCCTGCGACGCTACCTGCCGCACACCGCAGTGCTGGCCACGGTGGCGGCCATGGCGATGGCCGGGGTGCCGTTGTTGAACGGCTTCCTGTCGAAGGAAATGTTCTTTGCCGAGGCGGCGCAGACACCGCTGTACGGCAGCCTTCACTGGTTGGTGCCGCTGCTGGCGACTGTGGCGGGCATGCTGTCGGTGGCCTATTCACTGCGCTTCGTCAACGATGTCTTTTTCGGTGCTGCGCCGGCGACGCTGCAGGCCCATGGTCCCGAGGAGCCGCCGCGCTTCATGCGCGTGCCGGTGGAGCTGCTGGTGGTGCTGTGTCTGGCGGTGGGCGTGGTACCGGCGCTGGTGATCGGACCGCTGCTGGCGGCGTCTGCCAGCGCCACGCTCGGCGGCGCGTTGCCGGAATACAGTTTGTCGCTATGGCATGGGTTTAATCTGGCGCTGGCCATGAGTGTGGTGGCACTGGTGGGTGGTGTGCTGTTGTACCGTTTTCGAGCGCCGTTGTTTGCCATGCAGCGGCGGTGGCCGCGGCCCCATGCCCCCGACGTATTCGAGCTGTCGATACAAAAGCTGGTGATGGCCACTGGTGCGCTGGTGCGCTGGATCGATAATGGTGCCTTGCAACGCTACATGGTCTGGCTGCTACTGCCGGTGGCGCTGATGATGCTGGCCGTCATCAGCAGCATGCCGGACTGGATTGGCGAGCGGCCGCTGACGCCGGTGGACGGTTTATCGGTGTTGCTGACGGCGCTCACGGTGGTGGTGGCGCTGGCGACGACCGTGCTGCGCCGACAGCGTCTGATTGCCCTGTTGATGATCAGTATTGTCGGCCTGATTGTGTCGCTGGCGTTTTTGCGATTGTCGGCACCGGATCTGGCCCTCACCCAGCTGTCGGTGGAGGTAGTAACAGTGTTGCTGCTGATGCTGGCGATGTATTTCCTGCCCGGGCGCGGCACCATCGAATCGACTCGCTGGGATATTACTCGGGATCTGTTCCTGTCGGTGTCCATCGGTGCCGGTATTGGTTTACTGGCGCTGTTCGTCATGACTCACCCTGGCGACACCATCTCCACCTTCTTTATCGACAACAGCGTCACGGGCGGTGGCGGCACTAACGTCGTCAACGTGATTCTGGTGGATTTCCGGGGCTTTGATACCCTTGGCGAGATCACCGTTATGGCGATTGCTGCTGCCGGCATCTACGCGCTGCTGAAAGAGCTCAAGCTGCCACTGCCGGACAAGGATCTTGAGGGTCGCCCCTGGGCGAGGGATCGCTACCCGCTGGTGCTGTCGGTGATTTCCCGATCGTTTCTGCCGATTGCGTTGCTGGTGGCCATGTACATTCTTGTGCGCGGCCACAATATGCCGGGCGGTGGTTTTATTGCCGGGCTGGTCACGGCGGTGGCGCTGGTGCTGCAGTATGTCGCCAGTGGCACCCAGTGGGTGCATGCGCGGGTGCCGGACAATTACCATCCGCTGGTGGCATTCGGTGTATTGCTGGCCACCGGCACCGGCCTTGCCAGCCTGCTGTTTGGCTACCCGTTTTTGACCTCCACGTTTGAGCACATCCACTGGCCGGTGGTGGGCGAGTTTGAATTGGCCAGTGCCATGCTGTTCGATATCGGTGTTTACATTACCGTGGTCGGTGCGACCCTGCTGATTCTGGCCAAGCTCGGCAAACTCAGCGTTGCCAAGGATGAGAGCATCTGATGGAAATCCTGCTGGCGATCATGATTGCGGTACTGACCAGTTGCGGTGTCTACCTGCTGCTGCGACTGCGTACCTTTCCGGTAGTGCTGGGTCTGACCATGCTTAGTTACGCGGTCAATCTGTTCCTGTTTTCCATGGGCCGATTGACGCTGAATGCGCCGGCGGTGATCGGTGCTGCCGATCAATATACGGACCCGCTGCCGCAGGCACTGGTGCTCACGGCCATCGTCATCGGTTTTGCCATGACCGCGTTCCTGATGGCGCTGGCGCTGCGCGCCTGGGGTGAGCTGGGCAACGATCATGTCGATGGCAAGGCGCTGCCACAGCAGAAGGTCAACGGCGAGGTGCCGAAACAATGACGCACCTGATCTTGATGCCGGTACTGATTCCGCTGCTTGCCGGAGTGCTGATCTTGCTGGAGGCGTCACAACGGTTGTTGCTGCGCCGTCTCACCGGG
This sequence comes from Alcanivoracaceae bacterium, assembly GCA_046292765.1. Taxonomy (GTDB): domain Bacteria; phylum Pseudomonadota; class Gammaproteobacteria; order Pseudomonadales; family Alcanivoracaceae; genus PGZG01. The sequence continues at coordinate 88,168 of JBKBQA010000001.1, forward strand.
CTGGTGGCGACGGTGCTGGCGTTGCCGGTGGCCTGGTTGTTGTGGCAACAGGCCGCCGCTGGTGACATTGCCGTGTACCGGCTTGGCAACTGGCTGCCACCGTTCGGTATCGTGCTGGTGCTGGACCAGATGGCGGCGCTAATGCTGCTGGTGACGGCGGTGCTGGCGCTGGTGGTATATCTACACGCGCTGCGTGGCGATGATCAGCTTGGCGTCAATTTTCATGCGCTGTTCCAGTTCCAGTTGCTCGGTATTAACGGCGCGTTCCTGACGGGCGACCTGTTCAATCTGTTCGTCTTTTTCGAAGTGTTGCTGATTGCCTCCTACGCCTTGTTGATGCACGGCCAGGGGCCGGCGCGGGCGAAAGCGGGCTTGCATTATGTGATTCTCAATCTGGCGGGTTCCAGCCTGTTCCTGTTTGGTCTTGGCCTGATTTACGGCGCCACCGGGACGTTGAACATGGCGGATGTGGCAAGGGTTATCGCTGCTGGCGAGCTGGTGTCGCCGCTGCTGTTGCAGGTGGGTGGTGCGCTGCTACTGGTGGTGTTCTGCCTCAAGTCGGCACTGTTGCCGCTCAGCTTCTGGCTGCCCGGTGCCTATGCTGCGGCCAGCGCGCCGGTGGCGGCGTTGTTTGCGATCATGACCAAGGTTGGTTTGTATTCAATCTGGCGGTTGTGGTCATTGATGTACGGCATGGAAGCCAGTCCGTTGGCAGCGCTAGTGGCGCCCTGGTTGTGGTGGCTGGCGCTGGCAACTCTCGCATTTGCCGCTTTCGGCGCTCTGTCGGCCACGCGGCTCGCGGCGTTGGCTGCCTGGCTGGTGCTGATGTCAGTGGGCACGCTCATGGCCGTGCTGTCGAGTGCTTCGGTAGAGGCTTGGGCAGCCGGACTGTTCTATCTGGTCCATTCCACCTGGAGTGCGGCGGCACTGTTTCTGTTGGTTGGTCTGATCCGTGTCCGCCGCGGAGCGGAGGCCGATGCCTTGCGTGCTGGACCAGCGCTACCGGCTTCGCTTGGCCTGCTGTTTATTGTCGTAGCGGTGATGCTGGTGGGCTTGCCACCGTTATCCGGGTTTATTGGCAAACTGCTGATGCTGCAGGCGTTGCCGTCGCCACTGTTCTGGATGGTGCTGTTGTTGGCCAGTCTGTTGGTACTGATTGCATTCAGTCGCGCCGGCTCGACATTGTTCTGGCGTGGACATAACGAGCCGGGCGGGGCGGTGGCGTGGGCAGATATGCTGCCCACGCTGTTGTTGCTCGCTGCCTGCCTGGCGCTGGTAGTGCTGGCCGGGCCGGTAGCAGAAATTTTTGACGGAATTGCGACACAATTGATGGATGGTGAGGCCTATGTTCGCGCCGTGTTGCCGACACAGGAGGTGACGCCATGAAAGGCTGGTGGCCAAGCCCGTTCATGAGCCTTGTGATGTGGGTGCTGTGGCTGTTGCTCGCCAATGACTTCTCTGCCGGACAGATGGTGCTGGGATTGTTTTTCGCCTGGCTGGTGCCGTTGTTGACGCGGCCGTTCTGGTTGAATCGGCCACGCATCCGCAATCCGTGGCGACTGGTGACGTTCCTGCTGCTGGTCCATCGCGATATTCTGCTTGCCAATGTCACCGTGGCGAAACTGATTCTGCGTTCGCCAGACCGCTTGCGGCCGGCCTTTGTTGAAGTGCCACTTGATATTGAGGACGAGTTTGTTATCACCCTGCTGGCGAGCATTGTTTCGTTAACGCCGGGCACGGTGTCGGCAGATGTCAGCCGCGACCGTCGCCTGTTGCTGGTGCATGGGCTGGATGTCGGAGACACGGCGACGCTGGTGGCCTCCATCAAGCAGCGTTACGAAGCTCCACTGAAGGAGATATTCGGATGCTGAATACAGCATTGATGATTGCATTCGTGATGGTCGGAGTGGCGATGACGCTCGGCACCGTGCGTGTGTTACGCGGCCCGTCGCTGACCGATCGTGTGCTGGCACTGGACACCCTCTACATCAACAGCATTGCGCTGATTGTGTTATTCGGGATTTATCTGCGTACCAGTATGTACTTTGAGGCGGCACTACTGATTGCATTGATCGGGTTTGTCAGCACGGTGGCGGTGGCGAAGTATCTGCTGCGTGGCGACATCATTGAGTAGGAAAAGTTATGTCGATCTGGATTGAAGCACTGGTGGCACTGTTGGTATTGATCGGCGCCAGCTTTACCCTGATTGGTTCGATTGGTCTGGTGCGGCTGCAGGATGTCTACACCCGCCTGCACGGACCGACCAAGGCCACCACGCTGGGCGTCGGCGCCATCATTCTGGCATCGCTGCTGTTTTTTACGGTTGATACGGGCGTACTAAGTGTCCATGAGGTCCTGATTACCCTGTTTCTGTTCATTACCGCGCCGGTGTCGGCGCACCTGCTGGCGAAGAGCGCCATGCGGCGCGGCGAAAATAAAGTAAAAAATACTCGCGGTGAGCCCTGGGAGCAGTGAACTTTTCGGAACGAGCCGTGGTCAGAGCTGGTGACTGTGGGCTGGTACCCCCGATCCCCCGATCCCGCTGGCTCACAGTCAATGAACGGCGTTGGCCTTTCCCCAGAGGCTGACGTGGCAAGTACCCCCGGCAGCATATCCCCCCGGTTGCTGTCGGGGGTTTTTTTATTCCGGCCCCCTTCTGATGTTGCCGCCATCACTGCTCATACTGGCGGTAGATCACAGTTATCTGTGGTAATTGTTTAATAAGAATAAAACATGACGTAATCCACAATTCGCTAGTAATTAATTCTACAGCATCAGCCCTCAATTCCCGTTGCTGGGGTCTTTCGACTCCTTGAGGTGTGTAGTGCTGGCTGAGCGTAAAGCGTCATCAACGATCTGGTCTGCGGCAGGAATGATCCTGTTGTGTTTGTCCATGCTATTGTCGGCGTGCGGTGCCGACGCCAAGCCGGGTGGCGGCAAATGGCCCAATGCGGAAGCGCCCGGTGGATCGGGGTCTGCGCCAGGACGCCAGCCACCGACGGCGCCGATTCCGGAGCCCACTCCTGAACCAATTCCGGAGCCGGTTGTGCCTCCTGCTCCTGAGCCGACCCCGCAACCAGAGGTTGGTGTGGCTCCCCCGCCGATAACCGTTGCGGCGAAAGAGTTGTTCGTCCGTCCGGGTCAGGGGGCGCTGGCGATGACGCTGCATCCATCGCAGCAGGCGGTCAATCGTGGTGCGGTGCTGGTGGAAGCGGTAATTCCGCTGCCGCGCGGCGTCCTTGCTACGGCCGACAATCTGCGCGTACTGGATAAGCAGGGAGTGGAACTGCCGTCCAGTGCCGAGGTGCTGCTGCGCTGGCATGACGCCGGTCACGGCCTTGAAGCGGGATTGCGATCAGTGCGAGTGCGATTCGTGCAAACTTTTTCTACTACAACACCGTCGGTGCTGTGGCTGCAAGTTGGCGAGCGTCGTCGGCTTACGCTGACCAATCATCCGGCGCCGTTGTTAGTGCCGGCATCGCAATCGAACTTCTTCCCGAACGAGTATGCGGTATCCGAGCAGATCGTCGAGCCGGCGGTGCACGTTACCCTGCCAGCAGAATGGCTGGGCGCAAGTTTGCTGCGCACCCGTAGCAGCACTCGCACTGATGGCTCCCGCTGGGCGTTGCTGGATCAGAGTCTGCCGGAGTTTGCGAAAACGGCAGTCAATGATGTGCCGGCACATGTGACCCCGGAAAATCTGATCAACTACCAGACGGACTACGAGCCCTGGCTGTTTGATCGTGCCGGCACCCTGTGGACGGTGTATATCCGCACCGGCGACGTGAAGTGGCTGCGGCATGCATCCCGTGCGACCCAGTTCTATCGCAACCGTGTTGGCACTGGCTATTTCGACATGCGGCCGGCCGATCTCAAGTATGCCTATAACCTGCCATTGTTGATCAGCTATGCATTGACCGGGGATCAGACCATGTTGCCGCCGATTCGCCGCATGGCTGATGTCGCCGCGAATGACTGGTTCCAGCCGGTGTATCGCAGTTCGCTCAATTTCTGGACCGAGCGACATCTGGCCTACTCGGTCCATGCCAGTCTGGTGGCGTGGGAGGCGACGGGTGAAGCGGGCTATCTGGCCCGGGTCAATTCCATCATTGCTGGCAATCAGTTGGCCTTCGATGATCGCAGTTCAGGGTGGTCTGGCGGCTGCGTGCTGCACACGGTGGTCCAGCATGAGGGCGGTGGCCGTGACAGTGATCGGGTGGTCTGCTCGCCGTGGATGAGTGCGCTGTATGGTGAGGTCTTGTGGCGGCATTATCTGGTCACCGGCAGTCATGCCGGGCTGAAGCAGTTGGCGCAGTTTGGTGATTTCCTTGCTCAGCAGGCGACCTATGTGTCGACGGAAGCCAACGCCAACCTTAATGGCCGCACCTTCCCGTACTACCTGAAAGGGCCGACCTACGATTCGAAAACGTACGGCGTGGCGGACGAATGGAGTGATCGCGAGCATGCCTGCGATGTTGCCGGGTTTGCCTACCGCAGCGCCTACTCACGCAAGCTGCTGGGGCAGTCTGGTACCGCGCAGGTGCAGTTGGCGGACCGGTTGATGAACACCTGTCTGTGGAACACTGCCCAGTGGATCCGCACCGGCGCCGACACCGTGGCGGCCGGCAAGACCTTCTATCGTCTGGCGCCACCGCGCAAGTTTAACTGGTGGTTCGGCACCACCAGTGACCTCGACTGGTTGACCGAGGCGGTGCGATAGGGGAGGTACGGGTAAGAGCGGCAGGATTGCCGCTCTTACACTGGCAGTGCCAGCCACTCACCGATCTTGTCCCAGGCTTCCTCGCTACCGGTACCCGCGGTGGAGGAGAATAGCTGCAGGGTCAGGGGGGCAGGGTGGTTGGCAAGTGCCTTGCGGGTAGCGATCAGGGTGGTCTTGGCAGCACCGAAGCTCAGCTTGTCCGCCTTGGTGAGCAGGATATGCAGAGGCATGTTGGCCTCTGCAGCCCACTGCAGAATCATCTGGTCGAAATCCTTCAGCGGGTGGCGCACGTCCATTAGCAGGATCAGACCCTTCAGGCTCTGGCGACCGGACAGGTAGCCATCTATCTCCTTCTGCCAGGCCTCCCGGGTGTTGCGGTCGACCTTGGCATAGCCGTAGCCAGGCAGGTCCACCAGTCGGCGCTGGTCATCGACGGCAAAAAAATTCAGCAACTGGGTCCGCCCCGGGGTTTTCGAGGTCCGGGCCAAGGTCTTTTGCCCGCACAGGCGGTTAATGGCGCTGGACTTGCCGGCATTGGATCGGCCGGCAAAGGCGATCTCGTAGCCCTCGTCCGGGGGGCACTGGGCCAGCTTGGGGGCGCTCTTGTCGAAGCGGATGCCGCGTAGCACCTGTTCGACCGGATGCATCTTCACGTCAATTCCTTGTATTGATTACGGGTATGACAGGGGCGGGGGCTGGTATATAATCGCCGCCGGCCTGCGTCCGGGCTTTCTACAGAAAGCCAAGGCCAGACGCAAACTCCTTCTGTTCGACACCGCTTGGGCGGTGTTTTCCGGAGATCGAACATGCGCAAACTGATGCTTTCCCTGCTGCTCTCCAGCCTCGCCGTGGTGGCGTCTGCCAACAGTGTCGAGGACAAGTACAAGTCCAGCTGCACCTTCTGTCATTCTACCGGTGCCGCCGGTGCACCGAAGACCGGTGACAAGGCAGCCTGGGCGCCCCGTATGCAGAAGGGCATGGACACCCTGGTGAAGAATTCCCGCTCTGGTGTGGGTGGCATGCCGCCAATGGGCATGTGCAACGCCTGCACCGACGACGATTTCAAAGCGCTGATCGAATACATGACCAAGTAAGGGTTGACGATGAACAAGCTGAAATTTGCAGTAGTAGTGCTGGCGGCCTCCTTGGCTGCGCCGGCGATGGCCACTGGTGATGCGGCTGCCGGGGAAGCCAAGGCGGCTGTCTGCGCTGCCTGTCATGGCAAAGATGGCAATAGCCCGGGCGGTGATTTCCCGTCGCTGGCGGGCCAGGGTGCCAAGTACACCCTGAAGCAGCTGCGCGATTACAAGTCGGGCGCTCGCAAAAACGCCATTATGCAGGGTCAGGTGGCGGGTCTGTCCGATCAGGACATGGCCGATCTGGCGGCCTTCTACGCCGACCAGACCGCGAAGGGTGGCTCGGCCAAGCCCGAGTTCGTCGAGCAGGGTGAGCGCCTCTATCGCGGTGGCAATCCGGCCAGCGGTGTTGCTGCCTGTGCCGGCTGCCATGGCCCGACGGGTGAGGGCATCGAAGCTGCCGGCTTCCCGAAGCTGGCCGGCCAGCATGCCAGCTATAGCGAGGCTCAACTTCGTGCCTTCCGCGCCTCCGGTCGTGAGGATCTGGGGGCTCCGGCCTACCGTGCCAACGACAGCGAAGGCGATGCCATTGGCATGATGCAGGCTGTCGCTGCCAAGATGACCGACACCGAGATCCGGGCCGTCGCCAGTTATATTGCCGGTCTGGGCAAATAGATCCGGCCTGGCCAGACGCAAAAAGGGCAGCCTCAGGCTGCCTTTTTTGTTTTACTACGGTAAAAATGGGAACAATGTGGGCAGGCGTGGGGATATTTCTCGCCGGCCCCCTGTCCGACAAGAGCGGGGCAGACGCCCGCCATCTATTCTGATCAGGAGATCCATATGTTGCGTTATGTGTCTGTGCTGCTGGCCGCGTTCGGTCTGGCCTTTTCTGTTACGGCCTGCGCCGAGGTGGAGCACGTCCGCTTTGCCGCCGACACCCACTACCGCCTGCTCGACAAGCCGGTGGCGGTAAACGACCCGACCAAAATCGAAGTGCGCGAATTTTTCTTCTACGGTTGCCCGCACTGCTACGATACCCAGTCGGTGGTGCAAGCCTGGTTGCCGACCAAGCCGGCGGAAGTGGATTTCGTTAAGAATCCGGTGCTGTTCATCAATGGCGCCGAGCCACTGGCCCGGGCTTACTATGTGGCGCAGAGCAAAGGCATTCTGGATCAGATTCATATGCCGATCTTCGATGCCATCCACAAGCATCGCGAGCCCCTGTTCACGGTGCCGGCACTGACCAACTTCTTCCGCAAGTACGGCGTTGAACCGAAAGAGTTCAACGAGCTGTATGCTTCGTTTGGCGTTTCGACACGTATTCGTCAGGCCGACGCCACCTCCCGGGAATCGAAGATCACCGGTGTGCCGGCGTTTACCGTCAATGGCAAGTATCTGGTGTTGCGTCAAAACCTGAAAACCCAAGCCGAGCTGTTCGAGGTGATTGATTTTCTGGTTGAGAAAGAACGCAAGGCGCGCGGTGGCTGATACTCTGCCATGCTGCTGGATCGCGCCCGTCTTGCCTATGCTGAATGGAAAACCCGCCCCGCGGGATTTTCGTTCGTTCGCGAGGGCATGAAACGGCGCCGCCGGCCGAGCATGGTGGCGCTGCCCAACGACCGCCTGAAATTGCTCAGTTTTAATGTCCAGGCCGGGATTGGCACGCAGGCCTATGGTGATTACATCACCGGCAGCTGGAAGCATTTTGTTGCTCATCCGCGCAGCGTTGAAAATATCGAGCGCATTGCCGATGTGGTGCGCGACTATGATGTGGTGGCCCTGCAGGAAGTCGATGGCGGCAGCCTGCGATCCCGCAATCTCAATCAGCTGGTACACATGGCGAACCGGGCGGATTTTCCGTTCTGGCACCAGCAGCTGAATCGCAATCTTGGTCGTCTGGGCCAGTTCAGCAACGGTTTGCTGAGCCGGTTCGTGCCCTACCATATCGAGGACCATCGCCTGCCCGGCCTGCCCGGTCGTGGTGCCATCATTGCCCGGTATGGTCATCCGGACAATCCGCTGATTATGGTGGGCGTGCATCTTGCTCTGGGCGAGAAATACCGCAACGCCCAGCTCGCCTATCTGTCACGGTTGCTGAAGCAGTACCAGCACGTGATCATCATGGGTGACTTCAATTGTCGCGTCGATCATCTTGAGCGCTCACCGCTGGCGGACCTTGGTCTGATGCTGTCGGCGAATCCGTTGTTGACCTATCCCAGTTGGGCGCCGGATCGGCACATTGATCATATCCTGTTGTCGCCGTCGCTGACGGTGACGCGCTCGGAAGTGTTGAGTGACTGCAGATTGTCTGATCATCTTCCTGTGGCAACGGAAATTCTGCTGCCGGCGGATGTGATTGAAGCGGCCGGACACGCACCGCGTGCACTGCCACGGCACGACTGACCGGCTTTGCCGATGCGGGCATCATTGCTGGATGGATTAACCAGGGATAACGGGATGAGCGTAGCGCCGGACGAACACTACATGACGGGACTGGGTCTGTCCCAGTATGTCTATGGTGCGGAGCGATTGGGTTTGCCGGCTCGGGAAATCCTGTTGGCCTGCGGCCTTGATCCGGTGCTGGCGTTGCAGCCAGCCCAGCGCATTCCGCAACGTCTGTACGAGAATTTTATTCTGCAGCTGGCGCTGCAGAGCGGTGACGAGCAGCTCGGGTTCCATATCGGCCATCAGTTTATGCCAGCGATTTATGGCGCCTTGCCGGCGCTGGCATTCAGCGCAGCCAACGGTCGCGAGGCGCTGACCATGGCGTTGCGCTATCAGGCACTGGCTGCGGGGACAGTGGAGGGATTCGAAGCTCGGGAGTCAGGTGATGGCATGGTCTTCAACTGGAGCATGGTGCATCAGAATCCGGTGATGCGCCGGCATGTCACCGACAATGTTTTCGCCTTGCTGGCCCATATGCTGCGTTTTGTCAGTGGTTCCAGCAGCATCGGGGCGCGCGCGCTGGTGCTGGAATACGCCCCGCCATCAGCGGAAGTCCGCAAGGCCATGGAACAGCTCTATGGCTGTCCGGTTCGCTTCGGTGCATCGGCCAATCAGATCGAAATGGGTCCGGATATTCTCAATGCGCCGCTCAATATTCACGACCCGGAGCAGCTCAGGGTGGCCGAAGAGTTGGCGCGCAAGCAGCTGGCCGATCAGCAGCAGAACCGTGACTGGCTGGCACAGGTTCGGCGCCAGGTGCGTGATCTTATGGTAGTGCGCTCGCCGCGGCGAGAGACCGTGGCCGAGCGCCTGGGCGTGTCGGTGAGAACGCTTGACCGACGGCTGGCAGATGCGGGACTGACCTGGCAGAAGCTGCTCGATGCCATGCGCTCCCAGCTGGCGAGGGAGTATCTCGCCGATCCGGAGATAAATGTCCAGACAATCGCGACGCGGCTCGGCTTTGCCGATGTGCGCGCGTTCCAGCGACGCTTCCGTGTCTGGACCGGTACCACGCCTTCAGAGTATCGAAGTCGTCTGGAGTAAAGACGGCACATAGAGACAGCGTGATGGCCTGCTGCGCCAACCGTGCGTTGCTGATCGACTGGTACTGCGAGTGCGTCTGCAAATGTATAGCATGGCGCCGTGATTCAGAACCCGGGATAGCCTGATGGGCTCATTGGATAGTCAGGAAGATTACTACGTTACCGGCATAGCACTGTCCCAGTTCGTGCTCGGCGGGGAGCGGCTTGGCTTGCCGACCCGCGAGTTGCTCCGTCGTTGCGGGCTGGATGAGGCGGTTCATTTGCAGCCCATGGCACGAGTGCCGCTTCCCCAGTATGAGCGCTTTATCCTCGAACTGATCCTCACCAGTGGTGACGAGATGATCGGCTTTCATCTTGGTCAGCAGGTGATGCCATCGGTTTATGGCGTCATATCTGTGCTAGGTATGGGCACCGCCACCTTGCGTGAGTCCATTGAAACCACCATCCGTTATCAGTCGCTGGTGGTGGGCAATGTTGGCGAGCTTGCGATGCAGATGTCTGGCGATTGCCTGCAGGTGACCTTGCGCGCAGTGCATCGCAATCCGGTGGTGCGTCGCCATGCCTTTGAGTGCGTACTGGTGCTGCTGGGCAGGATGTATCGATTTGTCTCCGGGTATCCCGAACTCGCACCCCGCCGTATCTGGCTGGAGTACGGGCCAGTGTCCGATGCCGCTGCCGCCATGATTGAGCGGGAGGCGCGATGCCCGGTGGAGTTCCACGCCGGTCGCAGCGGTCTGGAAATTGGCCCGGAAGCGCTTGCAGTGACGCTCAATGCTTATGGCGATGAAGCTATGCGCATGGCTGAAGGGCTGGCGCGTCGGCAACTGGACGAGCAGCAACAATTTGGTGACGTGCTCAGTCAGATCCGGATGCAGGTGCATGATCTGATGATGACGGCAGTGCCTCGCCGTGAGCTGGTAGCGGACCGTCTGAAGATATCGGTGCGCACCCTTGATCGGCGCCTCGCCGACGCCGGCCTGACCTGGCAGGCGCTGTTGGACAGCTTGCGGTTGCAATTGGCGCGCGAGCATCTGGCAGATCCGGCGGTCACGGTTCGGGAAGTGGCCGAGCGGTTGGGCTTTGCTGATCTTCGGGCATTCCAGCGTCGATTCAAGGTCTGGACCGGCATGACCCCCTCGGAATATCGACAGAAATAGCACTGGCGCCATTTGCCACCGGGCTGTCTTTCGGCGCCACTGTGAGTGCTGCTCCCACCGGGTGATGATCGCAGCCCGGAAATCCGATGCCGTCTGGCGAGAATAATAATGACCCGAATCCTACTGATAGCCCTGCTCGGGCTGCTCGCGGCCTGTTCTGCCCGTACCTCGTTGCCGCCGATGAACGACGAGCCCCTCAAGGCCAAGCGCTTTCAGGTGAAGGTGCTGGCGCACGATGGTGGTCATATCGCCGCCACTGTTTGGCAGCCGGCGCTGGCCGCTGGTGAGTCGGCGCCGCTGGTGATGCACACCCATGGTTTTGGTATTACGCGCATGGACGGGCTGGTCGGGCTCTATGAAAACATCATTCCCTCGGGCCTTGTGGCCAAGGATCTGTGGAAGCGGGGTTTCTGGTTGTTGACCTGGGACCAGCGCGGCCACGGCGGCAGCGACGGCGTGATCAACGTGATGGATCCGGAAAAAGAAGTCCGCGACGTCACCACCTTGCTGGACTGGGCCGAGCAGAATATTCCCCGGTTGAGCCGCGCCGGGGATGGCGATATTCGTGTCGGCATGATCGGCGAGTCCTACGGTGGCGGGGTTCAGCTGCTGGCCTCGGTGCATGAGCCACGTATTGACGCCATCGTGCCGATCACCACGTGGTACGACCTCACCGGATCCCTCGGCCCGTCCGATGTCCCCAAGGGGGGCTGGATCAAGGTGCTCTACCTGATGGGCGACTGGTGGAACTTTCGCAAGCTGCACCCCTATTTGCGGGAGAATTTTTCGCTCGCTCGGGAGGGGGTGATCACCGAAGAGCTGAAGCAGCGTTACGCTCCCCACGGCCTCTCTCATTACTGCGAGCGAGGTGAGGCGCGGGCGGTGGATGCGCTGCTGGTCCAGGGCTTTCGCGATGTGCTGTTCGATGTCGATCAGGCGCTGCGCACACGGGAATGCCTGCAGCAGGCCGGTGGTGATGTGCGCCTGATTGCCCAGACCGGCGGCCATCTTTTGCCGATGGAGCAGCACACGGCCTCGACGCCGGTCTGGTACTGGGAGAAATGGCTGCACTGCAATGGCGAGAAGCAGCGTACCAATGCCCTTGTCGGGGACTGGCTGGCGGCCAAGCTGACCGATGCCGAGCCGCCGGCTCTGCCGCCAGTGTGCCTGTCGGTCCATGACTGGGGAGTGGCGTTGAATGACTGGCCGGACAGCCAGCAGGCGATTTCCTTCGACGCAGTGACACTTGCCGGTCGCCGCAGTGGCAGCTGGCGCTGGGTGACCGGCAGTGCCGACTGGGTTGCCGGCTGGCGTACCCGGCGGTCACTGGCGGAACGCTTCAGTGAGCCTCGGGACGGCCGCCTGCGGCCGGCGTTTGTGCCGCTGCACACGGCGGATCAGGCTGAGCAGCGGTTCGGTTCCGTCAATGTGCGGCTAACCTCCGCCGAGGGTGATGACATCCCGGTGCTGGCCGCCCTGGCCGTGCGCCGCGCCGGTTCGGCCCGCCCGCGCCCTGTGAATAACCAGCTGGCGCCAGTGCGTACCGGCCGCGACACCACCCTGCCGCCGATGGCGGTGGCGTTGCGGCCGGGGGACCAGCTGGGGCTGATGTTGTTCAGCCGCCACCCCCAGTTCAACACCCTGAAGATGGATTTTGACAAGGGGGTGACGTTTGCTGGAGAGGTGCATCTGCCGGCCAGCCTGATTGAGCTAGTTGAGCAGTCACATCCCGCTGTTACAAAGGATGCGCAGCACGTAAGTGCTCACTGATTTCTCCGTGTTGCCCGGTTTTCGGGATTCCCGCGCGGCGCTTCTGCGCCGCTTTTTTTGTCCTGATTTGCCGCCAGCCTGACGGGACTCGCCGCTGCAGTCGGAGCTGGACTGCTGCCATCCTGATGTCCCTATAAGAAGAAAGCTGTCCGAGACATGGCCGCCCCCTCTGTGAAGAGACTACTGCTGACTTTGCTGACTTGTGCGCCGGGCTCTTTGCTGGCGCTCGGGTTGCAACCGATGTCTGACGGTGAAATGCAGGACATCAACGGTGCCGGTATAGCTGTAGCGCTGCAGGACTTCCGCTTCATGATGGCGCCGACGAGCTACATGGAGCAGGTCGGTATAACACCGGCGGGGGCTGCGGCCTGTACAGGCACCGGATCGAGCGCCTCGAATACGCACTGCTGGCGTCGTGGCGACCTCCGATGGTATGGGATCAATATTTCGGGCGCCGAGCCAGTGGCTGGAAGCGGCAGCCACTGGACAGAAAACACCTGCAATCCCGGTGTGGCGGCGATGAACTGTCCGAGAGGCGGAGTTATAGGTGGGGCCGAGGGTTGGTTCTCGCCGTTTGACAATCCTTACATCATGCGCGCCTGGTCGCCTCAGGGCATGAGCTTTGACGGCGCACTGATCAATACTGATCCGAACAATCCAACGAAAACCATCTATGAATACCTTGCTCCGACACAGCAGCCAGATTACATCATGTCATTCTGGGGAGAGATCGAAGTCGGAGCGACACGAAATCCCGCCCTGCAAGCACTGACAATTGGTCAGGGTGCCGCCAATCCTGCCGGTGGCGGCCTGCTGAAAAGTCAGACCATTATTCGGGGAAATGCGGCCGGCAGTATCTTTCGCATGTTCAAGTTCACTGAAACCGCTGCCGACCCCTCGTATGGGCAGACCTTTGCAATGTTCTATCACAGCAGGTTGAGGGGCGACTTCCGATTTAGTGTAGCCCAGAATTCCCTGTATGCATCTGATGAAATCGGGACGCCAGTTTCTTTCGAGAACATCGAAGGCCTCCATTTCAGAAACGTAGATGCATTCCTCCCTTTTGGTCAACTGTACTATCAAGCGCTGGTTCTGGATGCCGTGGGTACGGGGGGGAATTTTTCCCTGGCCCTGACGAAAGTGCCGAACAATCCGGTTGTGTATCAGCGGTTCTATAGCCTTAATCCCGGCGACAATCGTGGCTACACTACGGCATTAGCGGCGGTGCGAGACTGGAACATTCCTTGTGCGGTTGGCAATGAGGCCTGCACTAACAGACGCCTCTCGCATGGCTATGTCCGCTACGGTGATTGGTATCCCGGCTCGGCTGCCTGGGCGCCATCGTCGGGCACCAGAAACACAGCAGCGAATGTCTCAGACGGAATATTCTTTCGGAAATGCCCCGGCTGCAGCGACTTCCGCGCGTTTGCCAGAAGGCCAATTGTTATTGACAAACGCGGCGAGACATTTAGCCGTCAGCGAACCCAAAACTATAATTGCAGCACGGGCAATGTCGGCGGTTGCACCGTAAACAGCCCTAACGGCGGGCCCGTGTTCTCTGCGAGCGCAGGTGACTGGAGTCGCACGTTCCCCACATCGGCGGTCAATCTTGGTGATTCGCGAATCGAGGGCCTACTGATCCATCACCTGACAATCACAAGCTGCCAGGGGGGTGGATGCTGATGTCGAAGGCAGCGCTCCTGTTCCTGATTTCACTTATGTGTTGCGTCAATGCAGCTGCCATGGAGCCGCTGGATGATGTTGAGCTGTCGGATGTGAGTGGCGCAGAGGGCGTACAGCTTACATTGAGGTTACGCAATAACGTCGACAGCACTGGATCGCCAATCGGCTGCTCGGGATACTTGAACCCATGCCGCATGGGCATTGAGTTTGCCGGGCGAGAAGGCGTATGGCTGATGCTGAAGGATTACTATGGCGTTCTCGGCATTAACGACATAAGACTGGAGGGAGACATTCTCCCCGTCTCAAATACCCCCTACTTCAATGCAAGCCGGTTTTTAGGTGCAGACGGCGGCTGCCTCGTAGCCTCCTGCAATCCGATTGGAATGCAGGCTGTCAGAATAAGCTATCCATTCAGCAAGTTAGTCGGGCAATACGAAGACTTCACGTTGCTAATGAACATCGGTCGAACCTCTTTGGAGTTCGATGATGGACTCACGCCGGGGTACATGCGTGATGCTGCGTCTGGGAGCGTCTTGGGCTTCCGCATGGCGGATAGCCAGGGCCTCAATGCGCCATCGCGTGCAAGATTTGATGGAGTGGCATATGTCTTTGGCTTCTAGGCCCGTAAAAATAATAATGCTGATCTGCACGATCATTCCTTGGATGGCATCGGCCATGATGCCATTGGATGACGATCAGTTGGCTAATGTAGTCGGGCAATCCGGGAGTCTCTTCGTTTCAGACTATATCGGTCCAAACGAACTGGTTGGCGCGCCGGCAGATGGAACGGCCAACTTCAGCTTCTATCGCATGGGCATGGACGTGAAGCTGGCGATGAACCTGAATATTGACAAGTTCCAGCTTGGTTGTGGCGGCGTGAATGATTTTCTGACGCCTTCCGTTGCGTGCGATCTCGATATCGATTATCTCGGATTTATGGGCATCAATGCGGCGGCAAACCGGCCGGCGTACAATGCCGCCAATGCTGATGTTAACGGAAATTTTGGCCCCGATAGCGCCTTTGAATTGCTTCGCCCCTATATGGAGCTCGCTATAAAGAACGATGGATCTCCGACAATGCGTGAGGTGGTCGGCATCAAGCTGGGAGGCGAGCGCATCAATGGCGCAATACGAATGGGCAGGGACTATCTCGGTCTTGGTTCGGGCTTGGGGCAGGAGCCTAGCCTGATCAATCAGGAGCATGGTGGTACCTGTAATCCGAGCGCCACCACTGGAGCCGGTGTGGTCAACTGCCACTCCGGGCTGAATTCGATCAGTGGCTACTTGGCCGGATTGGAACTATCGGCAGGCTTCAGGGCAAGAGCCACGCTTTGCACCGTATTTTTGGGCTGTGTATGGCCGTTCTACATCGGCATACCCGTAAACATGGATGGCTGTATTGGACGGATAAATTATAGCCCTTGCTCTGCAAACGATACGCCATTCTTTATCGATGCTGGGGGAACAAGGATGGATAACCTGTATGTTGCAGCAGCCAAGTTGAACTTGGCTCCGGACCTACTTCTGGGGTTCGATCTGGAAGGTTATGGTTCGCTTGAACTCAACACCAGACAGGTGCACTACCTGCTGACGCCGAATAGCTCTGGCTTCTTCTTGTCATTACAGCGCGAATCTGTTTCATGGCCGCACTACGAGAAGGCGCCGCCGCCAAACAATTTGCAGTTTGATGCGTGCAATCCTGCTTATGGTCAGGTGACTGCTCGTTGCAGCAGCGCCTACGCCCCCAGGGCAAATACGGGCTGGTGGCTAAGTGCTAGTAACGCGAAGATGCTGGACCTGAGACCTGGAAACACCATTGTACTGCCGGGGTCGTACAATTCGATTCAGTTGCTTTCAGCGTTGGGGCCTGACAACAGCCCGATTCATATCAA
Source organism: Alcanivoracaceae bacterium (assembly GCA_046292765.1). Lineage (GTDB taxonomy): Bacteria > Pseudomonadota > Gammaproteobacteria > Pseudomonadales > Alcanivoracaceae > PGZG01. The sequence goes on from JBKBQA010000001.1 coordinate 103,954, forward strand.
TAATCCGAGGTTGGATTTCGTTGCTGCGCGTAACTGCTATGGCACGGCGATTTTCTGCTAGGAGGCAAAATGAAAGCGAACGCTATCTGGATCGGACTTCTGTTGTTCGAGAGCGCTGTAGCGATGCAGCCGCTAGCAGATGATCAGCTCTCCTCTATCACTGGACAGGATGGCCTGGCGGTCACTTTCAGTAGTGAGAATGGGATAGCCGCAAACCAGTTGAGGTGGGTAACGGATGATAATGGCCTTGATGACTTCAGTTGCACCGGTGGCGTGCCAAATCAGCACGCCTGCACGCTGATCAACGACATCAGCATCGCCGGCGTGGGCGGGGATCTGGAAGTCGGTGCGGAGCTGGATGTTGGCGTGAGTGGCGGCGCTCCGTATATGGCCGTTCAGACTCGCTGGGGCCGACCGGCGGCACCGATCAGGGCGGTACTTGGCGGCTTGACATTCAATACCTCAACAAGAAATGCAAGCGCCCAGTCACTGGGGAGTTTTGCGCTGCAGAGCCATGGAGCGGCATCGCTCATCAATCGCGGCGGGCTGTTCAACAGTGGCGAGGATACAGCATTTTTCAATTTCCACTCCGAAGGTGATCTGATATATCGACAGGGTGGTCCCGGGGCCCCGGAGCTCAGCTTTGGTGATTTGCTGTTCCGGATGGCCTTTACCGATGGAGCAGCGGCGGGGCATAACCACGCGCAAGGCCGCGTAGGTGTTGACGGCGTTGGCTTCCTGCTTGCAGCAGATCATGCTGATGTGGAGCTGACATTTGATCTTGCATTCAAAGCCAACCCGACAAATTTCGACACCTCCGGGCGCGCCCATCTGTTGAGGTTCGGCTGGCAGGGTGGGTTGACTAACGCAATGCAGCGCGTTGGCAGTGGCGGCTATGGTTATGGCACCTACATGGCTGGGCCTAACACCTTTCAGGATTTTGATGGTTCCGGGATCACTCAGCGTTCAGAGGGGTTGAACCTGCTCAGCCAGTGGGACTTCGATTCTGATTTCGCGCTGATTATCGGGGAGGCTGGCGGCAATCGAAGCTATGTCCGATTCTCCGATTGGCGCCGCTTTGGCGGTGTGGCCGGGCCAATGTTCTCGTTCCCGGTGATATTTGATGTGCTCCAGGCTGGCGCGGCACCGCAAGGTCTCTGTGCCGGACCGTTCACATCCGGGGTTGCCAATGAGAGCTCCTGCGTGGGCGCAGGCGGGCAGTTTATCTCGAGTGGATTCCCGGCTGGCGAAGCTGCATTTGGTGTGCTCATCCGTGATGCGCATCTGCATGCCTATAGTTCGTTGGTTGAGGTGGTTGATCCGCTGGCGGCAGGCGCGGTGACGCCGATCAACTGGGGGGTGGTACTCACCTACGGCAAGCTGGATGCGGATATTTTCATGAGACCAGAGGGGCGTGCCAGCGGCGCCGCGCTGGCCACCACGGACACGGGCATTCGTGCTGATATTACTCTGCTCGCCCAGTCCCCTGATGCGTGGCGGAGAGCCAATTCGAATGTTGCTGCGATCAGGGCGACCGCCGGTGACGGATGGCGTACTAATACCCATGTTCTGGTGGCAGATACCAATTCCGCGATTGGCAGCGGTCACAACGGCGTCGGTTTCATCAATGGCGATATCATCTACCGTGCGCGCGACTTGTTTGTCCGGGTAACGGATGGAGATAGTGCCTATCCTGAGATGCCAGGTGGGCTCTGGCTGCAAACAGATAGCCTCGCCCAATACAACTTCCGTGGAATCTTCGGTGGTGGCGATCTGGCGGATCTGAGCTATGCCTCGATTACCAAGGTATCGTTGATGGATGTAAATCTGCAAACCAGTCGATTTATCTTCGTACTCAATCCGCTGCCAGTAGACGGTGCCACCGGTGCTGCGCCTATAGGCTTTAATGGCCTTCTCGATTTCGATGGAAATGCTTATATACGTGTTGGCGAAGTGTCCAGCCCGCAGTCGCAGTTCTATGTCAGTGATGTGTCCGGCCGCATTGGCTGGAAGGATGGCAGTCTTTCCTTTGTTTCGGGGCAGAACACCCCGGATGGCTTGCCCCAGCTGGCGATTCGCAATGATCTGGTAATTGGCCAATCTGGCCATTTTGGAGGGGCGCCGGGGCAGCCCCTGGTCGGAACGATGGGTTTTGGCACGGAGGATTTCGGACGCATTGCCATTCCAGCAGGCACCTGGAACAGCGAAGTCATCATGAAAATTCCGAACTAATGCAGCACTCGGCAAGGCTGACGGCATTCGATTCAAGGCCTTCGAAGCTGAAAAAAAGAAGAACACAGATGAGAATAGCGCCACCGCATTCATTCTCGATACTTGCTCTCATCTTATGTGTGCTCGGTTCTGCTGGTTGCGGCGGCGATTGGTCGTCTAACAAGCCCCATCCACTGTCAATCGATTCAATCGACGAAGAAGACAATGGCTCCGACACTGGGGCTGGTGGAGGAGGGGCCTCAGAGGGCGAGCTTGCCTCTGTCTTGTTGCAGAGACTCGTCGCTGAACGCGCCCTGACCGGAGACCCTGCATCTTCCCGAAACTTGAGTCCACGCGTTCCGGATCCGGATAATGCGCCGCTTGAGAAGTTGGGACAGTTGTTGTTTTTCTCTAAAACACTCAGCGGCGCTTATGATGTTGCCTGTGCCTCTTGCCATCACCCACATTTCGCCGGAGGGGATGCACTTTCCCTTTCCATAGGTGTCGCAGCCGCGAAGCCAGAACTGATTGGCCCCGGTCGAAATATAGACCCTGTGTATGATATGGACCCCAATCAGGATGGTGGTCCGAATGTTCCGCGTAATAGCCAAACGGTATTTAACGTGGCTATGTACGACAGAGCTCTGCTGCATGATGGACGCGTGTTTTCTCTTGCGGAGGAAGTCCTGCCCGGTGGCGCTGGCCAGATGATCAGAACGCCCGAAAGTGGTAGTGCGCCTGATTTTGACGCCGGAGAAAGTCTTCTCGAAGCTCAAGCGAGATTTCCTCTGGTTAGCAATCGTGAAATGCGAAATTTCCGGTACCCTGCGCTGGCGGATCCCGAGCAGTATCGCCAATTCCTGGTTGGCAGGCTTCGTGGTGAAGTGGAGCTTGATCGGCAGACGCCGGGAGCGGCGGGAAATTGGCTTGCCCGCTTCGAAGCCGCTTTTTCTGACGAGCCCGGGCCGTACCTCACGCTAAAGAATGTCCAGCGGGCGTTGGCTGCATACCAGGCGTCCTTGGTCTTCGTCGACAGCCCCTGGAAGAGCTACCTGCAAGGCGATGAAAGCTCATTAACTGACTCGGCAGTAAGAGGCGCGATCCTCTTTCTTGGCGATGCAAGCGACGGTGGGCTGGGATGCTATCAGTGCCATTCTGGCGATCGGTTTACGGATGAAAAATTCTATAACGTGGGTTTTCCGCAAATTGGTCGGGGCAGAAGAGCGGACAGTAGTGATCCAGGTCGTTGGCAGGTGACCCAGATGGGCGCTGATCAAAACTCGTTTCGCACACCAAACCTTCTCAATGTTGCAGCGACAAGTCCCTATGGTCATGCTGGCACGTTCGATACGCTGGAACAGCTACTGCATTATCACGCTGACCCGCTACGCGAAGTGGATCAATTCTTTTCGGCTGACACTATATCGGGGCTTGCTCAGTTTCTGGGTCATAATTCAGGTGTTCAGCTCTATCCTAAATCGGAAGGGCTCACGCGGGACGCATTGTCCAGCGCTTCATTCTCGCTGGCCGCCCAGCTCCTGCCAGGCTCCATAGGGGCGCAGCAGGTTCAGGATCTAATAGCGTTTCTTAAGGCGTTGACTGATCCCTGCGTACTCCAGGAGCAGTGCGTGACACAATGGGTCCCGCAGAAAAGCGAGGACCCGGACGGCAATATGCTGGTTGCCGGGGAAGCTGGTTTGATCGACCCGCCAAGCCCGCCCGATGATGAGAGCTATCCGACACAAATACCAGTGGTGTTCCCTGAGCTTGCGGCTCGGATGACATTTTCGGAGCTTGAGGAGGATTGCGCAGATGCATACATGCTTCCGGGCAATGACAACAATAGTGGTGCTGGTTTTGTTCGGCGTGGACACTCCGACAATGACAGCGGGTTTGGCCTGAGCGAGAAGCACGGATGGCGGAATGAAACCTGGTTCTCGGATGGCCGAGCCAGTTATGAGGTCGCAATGTTTGCTGGCGGCATTACGGCGACCTATATCGAAGGAAGCTGCTGGCCTGCGCTTGTATTCTCAAGTGGCGAGGCGGCCGGTGTTGTGGTCTATCGCAGCAAGGGAGGCCGACAGGGTTTCGAGGTTGTCGATGAGGCGTTTTCCGCTCCACCGGGCAATATGTTTACCGGGTCGGCCCATGTCGACCTGAATGGCGACTACCGCCGAGAGCTCTTCCTTGCAAATCATCTTCCTGGAAGTGTGAAGATTTTTTCTCCGGGCGCTGATGGGCGATATCATTCGGTCGCGGAGCTGCCCATGGGGCGGGGCACCTTCGGAATGTCTTTCGCCGATATCGATCAGAATGGCTACCCTGACTTCTATCTGGCGCATTGGTCGCTTACCGGAAACCCCGGGACAGCTCCTTCGCTATGGAAAAATGATTCGTTGAAAGGAGTGCTATTGCCCTATGACAATGTTGCAAAGACATCATCTGCTTATGTGGATCAGATCCTGAACTTTACGCCATCTTTTGCTGATATCACGGGTGATGGACGTCAGGATCTCCTGATTGCTTCTGATGCTCGCACTAGCCAGACGTTGCGGAACCGTGATGCTCCCATGGGTGTTGTTTTTGAGAATGTTACCGAGCGATCGGTAATCACGGATGAAAACGGCATGGCGGGTCTCGTCGCGGATTTTTTCAATGATGGCCATCTCGATTGGTTTGTGGGTTCAATTTATGACCCGCGAGGCGCTGATTTTATGGGTTGGGGCGAGTCTGGAAATCGGCTCTATCGTAACAGAAGCACGCCTGATGATTTACGCTTTGAAGATGTCACCGAGCAGTCTGGCGACGTAGCGGATGGCGCCTGGAGCTGGGGAAGCTGTGCTGCTGACTTCAATAATAACGGGTTCGTAGACATTTTTCAGGTAAATGGCTTTGGATATATTCCGGTAGATGTGCCACGCAACGCAGAGCAGGTCTCTATTCGAGAGTTTTATCTTGAGAAGACGGATCTGGTTTTACAGGGCGTCCCGCCTCGGCTGTTTATCAATAATGGCAATGGCACGTTCTCGGAAAGTGCAGAAGACTGGGGGCTGGTCTATCCATCGGAAGGAATTGGTGTCGCCTGTTTCGACTACGACCGGGATGGCGATATCGATATTGTGCTAGTAGATCAGTCCAACCGGCTACAGTTCTTTGAGAATCGCACTGGCCACGGACAAGGCCGCCGTTTTCTTGGCGTCCGCCTGGTCGGTGCGGCCCCCAATACGGATGCGCTGGGCGCACGAGTCTACGTCACTGCCGATGTTGGCGCGCCGCATCATCAGCAGACCATGCTCCGAGCCAGCCACGCGAATAGTAACTTCAATGGGCAGGATCTGCCGGATCTTCATTTCGGATTGGGATCGGCAGAGATTGTTAGTGAGCTGCGTGTGCGGTGGCCGAACGGAGACCTGACCTGCTATTTCGATGTCCCCGTAAATCAGTTCATGGTTATCGATGAAAGAGCGATTGATGACGGGCAGTCCTGCCCTGACGGAGAGTTTTGATATGTTTCCAGAGAAAATCGGAAGTATGAGAAATCTCACATGGCAGGTTTCAATATTCAACGCCTTGAGGCTGGCGCTGATTGCAATGGCGTTGCTGCTTCATGGCTGCGCCAGCTTTTCCTTGGCTCCATCAGCGAGCCCTATCCCGGCAGCATATGAGATAGCACCAGGCGCCAGCGAGCATCGCGTATTTCAAACGGAAAGTGGTTTGCGTTTGTTCGGCCAGTGGTGGGAGCCGGAGCAACCGCCTGATGCTGTGATCTTGCTACTGCATGGCACTCTGGTGCATTCGGGTTTCTACTATCCTTGGGCGCAACATTTGAATGATCACGGCTACGCTGTTTTTGCCATAGATCTACGGGGCTGGGGGCAGTCTCAGGGCTATGGGCGTCGGGCTGTAATCTATGATTATGACGAGTACCTTGAGGATACGGTGCTGGCCTACCAGGAAGTGCGTAGTCGTTATCCGGATTTGCCCTTGTACCTGCAGGGAGAGTCCATGGGCGGCGCCATTGCATTGTTGTCACAGGTCGAGTGTCGCTTCGAGGTCGACGGCATGATTCTCAATGCGCCAGCCATACAGCCCGGATTGAGCCTCGGTCCGGTGCGTTTCCCGATGTGGGCAAACAGGCTCGGATTATGGGGATTGAGCCAGCCCGGTCGAGTATATCCCAACATGCCGACGCCCGTGCCCGGGCCGGTGGTCGAATGGGGTATTCCGATGGTCCTGAAAGACAAGGAGGTGCGGGGGCGTTTCAAGCAGGATCCGCACTCCTTGCACCGGGCTTTGCCCTACAGCTATTTCAATGGCCTGCGCCGGGCCGGGGTACGGGTGCGTCAGGGGCTTGACAGCGTTGACTCGCCGGTGATTATCATTCACGGAACACGGGACGCGCTGGTGCCTCCCCGGTCTAGTCAATACACGCTGGATAATCTGGCCAGCGAGGACAAGACACTAAGAGTACACCGGCGCATGAGCCACGCGACCCTGCACGATATCCAGCGCAAGGATGTATGGGAGGATATCATTGGCTGGCTTGAGGAACGGCAACCCGATAAGGCAAGTCGGGGTGTTTCTGGTCGTTAATCTGAGTACATCAGGCGGCCGCAGACAGGTGCGTGCCTTGGCTCGCGCTTGGCCTGAGTATACTTTCGCCGGCAAGGTTCGTAGTCTGTTAGCGGTATTCTGAACGTTGATCTGCTGTATGCAACAGCGCGTATTTGTCTACGGCACCCTCCTGCAGGGTGAGCGCAATCATCACTGGATGCAGGGCGCCAGACTGCTTGGGCCGGCGCGTACCGCGCCACGGTTCCGACTCTGGTCGCTGGGCAGTTACCCGGTGCTGTGCTTTGATGGCCGCCAGTCCATTCGGGGTGAGGTCTATCAGTTGAGCGCCACCCACCTCCGGTCGCTGGACATTCTTGAGGAGTGTCCTCGCTACTACCTTCGCTGTCGCATCCCCACCCGCTACGGTCCGGCCTGGATCTACTACCAGCCGCAACCGCCGCAGCATGCCCGTGCGCTACCCGGCGGAGACTGGCGCCGCCGGGTCAGTCGCCCTCTCACCCGGCAGGGATTTGCCGGTGTCTCGGCGGTGCAGGGGCGGCGGCTGGATCTGGCCTGAAGGTCGACTTGCCCTGAGGGAGCCGCTAGGCTGACTCGGTGTCGATTTTCTGTCGGGCCTATGTCAATTCTGATTCGCGTTGTCTTTCTGCTTGCCGTTATGTCCAGCCTGTCTGCCTGTGTCGGCCGCCAGTCGCTGACCGGCGAGCCGTTCCGGCTTACCGCGCCGGCACTGGAGAGCGCGCTGGCGGATGTGCATATCGAGGCAGTTCGCGAAGGCGGGCGCTTGCGGATGGGCTTCATCAACGACAACGAGCAGCTCTGGTTCGAGGCGGTGCGGATTGAGCAGGCAGAGCATGATGGTGTACGGGTCCATGTCGCTGAGCTGGATACCCGCCACCGGCTGCGCCGGCCGAGGCAGGACGTCGTGCGAATTCCGGTGGTGGAGAGGGATCAGTTCACCGCCATCTTGCGTGATGTGATGAGCTTCTATACGCCGCTGGGGCCAGACGAGGGGCTGGCGCTGACGCTGCGACGGGGCGAGCTGGTGAGCTGGCGTGATGACGAAGGCACCTTGCAGATGAAGCCCTGGGATCAGCTGCCCGGTCATGTTCAGATCAGCGACCGCATGGATGATCACCAGCTGGCCATACGCGTTGTGCTATTGCTGCGCGATATGCTGGCGAACAACCCGGACGGCGCCATTCGCCAGATCATGTTCTCGTTGCAGAATGATCGGACCGGAGCCGGCGGCTGGATTTATGCCGACGTCGCTGCTGGCGAGATCTACTACATCCTGTCGCCGTTTTCTGGCCATGACATTCAGGAACCGCGTTTGCGCGTGTCCATGAAGACCCTTGACCGGGTGGTGTTCCGAAGTCATTTCGTCACCATGGTCAAAAACCCGGTAACAACTTTTTCCAGATTGGTCGGACATGGACACGATGCGGTGACCAGTCTGGTGCGTCGTACACCGGCGGCGCCGGCCGAAATTGCGCCGCTCAACGACGGTCCCGGGATGGATCTGGACGCTTGGGAGCGGCGCCTGTATCGCATCACCCGTACCCGTCGTTATGCGGGTCGGCTGACCTTTCTGGTCGGCGGCGATGCATTTTTCCCCGAGCTGATTGAGGAAATTCGCGGAGCGGATCGCGAGGTCAGTATTCGGACCTATATATTCGATAACGACGAGTATGCGGTGGGATTGGCCAACCTGTTGCGGACACGCAGTGCCGATATCCGCGTACGGGTAATGATGGATGATCTCGGCTCGCTGATGGCGGGTCTGAAGGCGCCACCCAATGGCTATCCAGCCGGTTTCAGTCCGCCCTCTGACATCGCCAGTTATCTAACCACGGACAGCCGGGTGCGAGTGCGGCGGGTCGGTAATCCCTGGCTGACCGGTGACCATGCCAAGCTCACCTTGATTGATCGTGATCTCGCCTATGTCGGCGGCATGAATTATGGCGAAGAGTATCGCTACGACTGGCAGGACATGATGGTTCGTGTCGAGGGGCGGGTGGTTTGGCGGTTGCAGAAAGAGTTTGAGACAGCCTGGTCCCATGCCGGCCCCGGCGGCGACCTGGCCTATCTCATTCAGTCACTGCGACTTCCCACCATTGCGACCTTTACCCCGGAGGCAGATGCCTCCATGGTGCCGGTGCGGGTACTGCGGACGCGCACCAGTCGGCGGGAAATTCACCGAGCGCAGCTCGATGCCATTCGCCGTGCCCAGTCCTACATCCACATCATCACTCCGTACTTCACCGAGCCGGATGTGATCTCGGCGTTGATTCAGGCCCGTGCCCGTGGCGTGGATGTGCGGGTGGTGCTGCCGGGGGAGGGCAATCATGATCTGATGAACAGCGCCCACCTGTTCACTGCCAACCGGCTGATCGAGAGTGGCGTGCGAGTATTCATCTACCCGGGGATGACGCACGTCAAGGCCGCCGTGTATGACGGCTGGGCCTGTTTTGGTTCCGCCAACTTCGATCGTCTCAGCGCCAAGGTGAATCAGGAGCTGAATCTGGCCACGGCGGATGTCGAGACCGTGGCGAGGCTGAACCTGCAGCTTTTCCAGCCCCACTTCGAGCAGAGCATTGAGCTGGTCGAACCCTTGGCGTGGAGCTGGGAAGACTACGCCGCCAGCCTGTTGTCACTGCCTTTCTGAGCGTACTGTCAGGGCGCTTTACAGTGTGACGTGGCTCACAACGTAAAAGTGTCGACATTCTTTACACAGCGTGCTGCGATGTTATGTAATATTATGATTTATAAGGACTTAATAAGCTGGCACGGTTCCTGCTTTTCCTAGTCTGTCAGCAGCGTGGCCTTGAGGGGCAGCGTGACGACCGGCATCCGGACACCGTCTGTCCGACTAATGCAGAATCCTAAGGGAACAGGAGAACACTATGAAATTCATCGGAAAGAGTTTGGCAGGCGCGGCGCTGCTGGCGGCGGCACTGCAGGCTGCAGCGGTCCCGGTTACCATCAACACGGTGGGCGCCGATTTCAACAATGTCCAGGGCGGCACCAACGTTAACTTCTACAACACCGACGGCTACGCCGGTAATGAAGAAGTGCGCTGGGGTGTGGTGTCTGGTGGCGCTAGCCAGAGTGGCTACCGGTTCGACTCTTCGGCACCGCCGGCATTCACTGTTGAGACGGGCACCCAGTTCTCGCTGGGTAACTTCACCCATTTCAACTTCCCGATCAGCTCCGGTACGTCCATTACCGGTTTGAATCTGAACATCATGACCGACCTGACTATTCAGGGGACGCCGCTGTCCGAGGGTCCGTTCGTATTCTCGTTTATCCATAACGAGACACCGAATGCCTGCACGCCGCTGCCGACCTGTGCCAACGACATTGTCAGCTTCGACAATCTGGTGTCCAGCGACACCTTCAGCGTTGATGGCGTTGACTACACCCTGACGCTGCTGGGCTTCCTGCAGGGTGGTGTATTCACCGACTACTTCAGCACGAAGGAAGGCAAAACCAATACCGCTCAGCTGATGGCGTCCTTCACCACGGTTGTCCCGCCGGTGTCGGTGCCGGAGCCGGGTACCCTGCTGCTGCTTGCTGCTGCACTGGCCGGTCTTGGCGCTGCTCGTCGCCGTCGTCAGGCCTGAGCTCGAGGGTCCCCGTGCGCAAAGCGCGGGGACCTTTTTTCAGTATCGCGTTTCTGCCATGCCGGCAAACTGTTTGGCCAGATAGGTGGCGTAGTTGTCGGTCATCCCCGATAGAAAATCCACTGCTCGCATGATGCACTCGTAGATTCGCTGCTGTTCGTCCATCCGTTCGAGAAGGGGCGGAAAGCTGTGACGACCGATCAGATCGATTATGCGTTGATGGCGGTAGTTGGAATCATCCTTCCTCGCATGGGCCACGGCCGCTTCAATCAAGCCGTTCAGCAATGTGCCAATCACCTCGAATGCCCCGATCTCCAGTTCGATCTTGCGTGGATGCTCGAACACCTTTGTTCTCGCCAGCATTTTGGCGTTCTCGACCACATTGCGTACCGCCGGTTCACAATGGGAAATCAAATCGCCCTCAAGGGTGCCAGCCAACAGCCGGTCGTGGTTGGCCATGAAGGTCTCTACGCCAGCCTCGATAAAGCGTTCGATAATCTTGCCGCGCAATAGCGCCGCTTTGCGACCGACCCGCATGTCGGATTGCAGCAGGGCACGCACTTCATCGCTATCCGGAAAAGCAGGTGCAAGCAGGGCATGAACCTCATCCCAGTGCAGCAGGTCCATTTCCAGGCCATCCTCAAGATCAATGATGGCGTAGCAGAAATCATCGGCGGCTTCGACCAGATAGGCGAGAGGATGACGAATGTAATGCATTGGCCCAAGCTGCCGCAGACCAGTGGCTTCGCAGGTCTCGGCGAAGGCATCGCTGTCGGCGACGAAGGCACTGTACTTGCCCGGGCGCGGGCAGTCTGGCTGGTCGCTGGTGGAGGACAGCCACGGATACTTGAGGAAGGTGGCGAGGGTGGCGTAGGTGAGTCGCATGCCATCATCGTACTGGTGGTACTCGGACTTGGTGAGAATCCGAAAGCCCTGGGCATTGCCTTCGAACAGGGCCAGATCATTGCGTTGCGCCGGGCTCAACAGTTCCAGCCAGTGACTACCCTGATGCCGGAACCAGGCGCGGATGGCGCGTTCGCCGGTATGACCGAATGGCGGATTGCCGATGTCGTGGGCGAGACAGGCGGATTGTACGATGTCGCCGAGATCAGCTGCATCGATGAGCGCCGGCAGCAGGTTGCGACGGGCGAGGCGCTGGCCGACCTGAATGCCGAGCGTGCGCCCAACGCAGGACACCTCAAGGGAATGGGTCAGCCGATTGTGAACATGATCGTTGGTGGCCAGTGGATGTACCTGGGTTTTCCGCGCCAGTCGTCGGAACGCGCCGGAAAAAATAATCTTGTCGTGATCGCGCAGAAATGCGGTGCGACCGGATTCATCTTTGGCAGTGCGGTGGCCAAGCCGACCTTTATTGAGAAGCGTTGCCCAATCCATCATGTCTCCCGTGTCAGGCAGAAAGCATTGATCTGCCGATAAAGTAGCCGACGCTCACCGAACCGAGCCACGCGGTCAGGGAGAGTAGCAGCCAGCCGGTCGCGGTGAGCGGGTCTGCCGCCATCAGCTGGATCACCTCCAGGCTAAAGATGGAAAAGGTGGTAAGCCCACCACAAAATCCGGCGGTGACGAAACCATGCAGCGAACCCTGACTCCAGCGGCTGTCGGCGGGCAATGCGCTATAGAGGCCGATCAGCAGCGAGCCGCTGACATTGGCCAGCAGCGTTGGCCAGGGCCAATCGCTGGTCGCCATCATCAGGCTGATCAGGTGGCGTCCGCCACCGCCGATGGCGGCGCCAATGGCGACGGCGAGATAGATGGCGGCAACCTGGCCGGAACGCGGCGCTGCGCTCATGGTGTCAGACCCCCGGCGAGGGCGAGGCCGACCAGCACGCCGCCGAGACACAGCACTACGGATACGACGATATTGGCACCGGCACGCAGGGGCTGGCCGGCTTGCCACAGTGCCAGTGTTTGCACGCTGAACGACGACACCGTGGTGTAGCTGCCGAGCAGGCCCGTGATAGCAAGAGACCAGGCCTCAGGCGAGTCGCCAGAGAGGTGCGCCAGCAGGCCGCCGGCGAGTAGCCCGATCAGCACCGCGCCGGTGGCATTCACCACCAGCGTTCCCCACGGGAATGCGTGACCAAGCTGGTGCTGGACTCGGTTGACCACCCACAACCGAGCCATGGCTCCAGCGGCGCTGCCCATCATTACCCAGAGCAGCGTCATGGTGCGGCGGTTTCCGTCATGGCGGGATCCCGTGACTGTTTATTCATCGTTGCCGAACGATACTGTACCGATGCCTTTCACTCCAGCGGTGGATTGAGTTCCCCGCCATGGCGAGAGATGATGATGCAGACGTCAAATAGCCGAAGGAGGCCCCATGACTACCGTTTTCGATTTCACGGCGCAGGACATTGCTGGCAAGGATGTAGACCTGTCCGCTTATCAGGGCAAGGTACTGTTGATCGTCAATACTGCCAGCAAGTGCGGCTTTACCCCTCAGTACAAGGGGCTGCAGGCATTGTTCGAGAAGTATCGGCAACGCGGCTTCGAGGTGCTCGGCTTTCCCTGCAACCAGTTTGGCCATCAGGAGCCGGGCGACGAGGCCGCGATCAGCGAGTTCTGCGAGCTTAATTTCGGCGTCGACTTCCCGCTATTCGGCAAGATCGATGTCAATGGGGATGATGCCCATCCGCTCTACCGTCATCTCAAGGAAGAAGCCCCCGGGATTCTTGGCAGCAAGGCGGTCAAGTGGAACTTCACCAAGTTCCTGGTCGCCCGGGATGGCAAGGTGGTGAAGCGCTATGCGCCGACGGATACGCCGGCGTCGCTGGAAAAAGATATTGAGAAATTGCTGTAGAAAAATGGGCGGGGAGTCTCTCCCTGCCCAAGACAAAATCGCGTTTATGATCAGGCGCTGGCGCGGCGACGTTCGATGAATTCGAACAACGCCATGCCAACCAGCATGGCGACGACGAACACGGTTGCTTTCAGGCTGCCGCTGCCGAAGGCGACCAGCGCCGGACCCGGACAAAACCCGGCCAGCCCCCAGCCGGCACCAAATACCAGTGAGCCAACAATCAGCCGGCGATCGATGTGGCTGGCCGTCGGCATTCGCATCGGTTCGCCAAGCAGTGATGTGGGCCGACCGCCGGCGATGCGGAACGCCAGCAGGCCGACAGCGATGGCGCCGCCCATTACCAGTGCCAGAGAAGGATCCCACTGCCCGAACAGGTCGAGGAAGGCGAGTACTTTTGCCGGATTGGTCATGCCGCCCAGAATAAGGCCCAAACCAAACAACAGGCCCACCAGCAGGGCGCTAACGGTATGCTTTTGCATGTCAGAATCCTCCTGTCAGGTGACGGGCAATGAAGACGGTGATAAAGCCGGCCGCCATGAAGGCTAGGGTTGCTGCCAGTGAGCGTAACGACAGTCGCGATAAACCACAGACCCCATGACCGCTGGTGCACCCGGATCCGTAACGGGTGCCGATGCCCACCATCAGGCCGGCAATAACCAGCAACGGATAATCGGCATTGATCTGCATGGCTGGTGCCGCAGCCACCAGAAGCCAGGCCGTCGGTGCGGCAAGCATGCCGATGATGAACGCAGCACGCCAGGCGATGTCGCCACGGGACGGCACGATCAGTCCGCCAACGATGCCGCTGATGCCGGCGATGCGGCCGTTTAGCAGAATGAACAGTGCCGCCGCCAGGCCGATCAATGCGCCTCCGGCCAACGATGCCCAGGGGGTGAAGGCATTCCAGTCAATGGTCATCGGGTCACTCCTGTTCGGGGCAGAAAAGTTGTTGAAGTTGGCCCAGCATGGTCAGCACTCGCCTATCGGCAATACAGTAGTAGATCTGCTTGCCATCACGCCGGGTGGAGACCAGCTCCTCACGTCGCAGCACGGCCAGTTGCTGGGACAGGGTTGGCTGCGGAATGCCGGTGTCGGTTTCGAGATCGCCGACGCAGCGCTCTCCGGCGGTCAGCTGGCAAAGCAGCAACAATCGATCCGGGTTGGCCAGTGTGCGCAGGAATACCGTGGCGGCATCGGCGGACTGGCGCAGGGCATCAATGTTGAGGACCGGGTTGGCCATGGTGTCGGCTTTTGATTAAGGAAAAAACAATATATATAAATATAATATATTTTGCAAGCGTCGCAACGTGTCAGGTCAGTCCGTGGGGGAGGACGCCGTAATAAATGGCGTAAAAGTGACTCAGGCTGCCGCCGACCACAAACAGGTGCCAGATGGCGTGGTTATAGGGCAGCTGGTCGGCCAGATAGAACACCACGCCCAAGGTGTAGATCACGCCGCCGATTACGGTGAGGCGGACTGCCAGCGGGCTGACCTGGGTGGTCAGCTCCCCGGCAGCAAAGACGATGAGCCAGCCCATGGCCAGATAGACAACCACCCGCAGGATCTTGTAGCGGTGGCCAAAAATCAGTTTGAGAGCAATGCCGGCCAACGCCAGCCCCCAGATCACCGCAAGCAGGGCCCAGCCGCTACCGTCGCGCAGGTTAACCAGCAGGAACGGGGTATAGGTGCCGGCAATCAGCAGAAAGATGGCGCAGTGATCGAGCATCTTCCAGATTTCCCGTGCCCGCGGTGAGCGGCTGGCATGGTAAAAGGTGGAGGCAGAATAGAGCAGAATCAGGCTGGCGCCAAAAATGCTGAAGCTGACCACTTTCCAGATATCGCCAAGGCGGCTGGCGGCCAGCACCAGCACCAGAGTGCCGACGGCGCTCATGACGGCACCCAGCCCGTGGGTCAGGCTGTTTAGTCGTTCCTCACGCAGGGAGTAGTGGGGTTCGTGGGGAAAGTGTTCCAGTGACATGGTCGCTCCTGACGCAGGCCGCCAGCGTATCACTGCTGGCCGGCGTCAGGCGAGCGACGGTGTCTGCTCAGTGTCCGACGATGTCCCGATGCATCGGTGCCAGCCGCTGAAGCAGCCGGTTTTGCGCGGCTACTGGAACCTGCTGCTGTTCCATGGCGGCAATCAGTACCTCCACCAGCGCGTTGAAATCGGCGTGGCTGATGTTCATGCCGGCATGGGAGTCGCGCATGGAGTCGCCGGTGTAGTCGCAGCCGCCCCCGGACTCGGCGCAGAATTGTTCGATCAACTTTTCCCGCAGCCGTTCCGGGTCGGCTCCGGCAAAGTGATGGGCGATGCGCTGGTCGTTGCCAAGACCGACAAGGAAGTCATCGACGATATTCGTGATCCCGCTCAGGCCTCCCAAGTCGTTAAAGAGGCTGGCATGGGGGGCGGTCTGGCAGCCGCTCAGCAGCGCGGCAAGCAATACCCAAATGGACAATCTCATCAGAAGGCTCCGGTAAGTGACAGGTAAGCGCCGGTCTGGTCGCGGTCGTCACGGTTGTAGGGAATTGCCGGAGTGCTAAGGCCGCCAAGATTTACCCAGGCGGCGGTTACGCTCCAGCGTTTGTTCGGGAACCAGGCAACAAAGGCGTCGTACCAGTCATCTTGCTGAAAGGCGCTGAGGTTGTCGGGGTGCTGACGATACTCTGCGCCCAGCAGCCAGTGCTTGTTGAGAAATACACCCACCGAGGCTTCTGCGACCACGCTGTGCCGGTTGTCCCGGTCGCCACCGAATCCGACCAGGCCACCCTGATTGGCTCGCGTCGCCCGGGCGACGCCGTTCACCAGCCAGTTGCGGCCAAAGGGCCCGCCGAGAAAGACCTTGGTGGCTGCGAGATAGACGTCGGTACCCTGATTGCTGCGTGACCCCAGTGCCTCTGGTACGGTTACGCCGCCGAGCGCGCCAATATCGGGATTGAGGGATTCCCGATACAGCACGCCGATCGAAAGTTGCGGCATGGCAGTATAAAGAATATCGCCAGCCAGTCTCAGCTTGATGCCGGCGGTATTGGTGCGCAGTTCCTGTCCTGCCAGCGGAGCGAACGCACCGATATCGAGCTCCTGCCGGGCCAGCGAAAGTTCAATGCGATTTTGCCAGGACCAGGCCGCGCCATAGGCGCGCAGGGCGAAATCCTGTGTTTCAACCCGACTCGCGAACACGGTACCGCCATGCTGCTCTTCGGTACCGTAGCCGGCAAGAATCGCCATCGGCACGATGCCCCCTCCGGCGCTGCCATCAATGGTGGTGACGGCGCTGGTAGCGAGCAGCCTGCCTTCGCCGGTTGCCATTGCTGAGGCCCCTGCCAGCATCGGCATGACGGCAATCGGGATAATGAGTAATGATCTGATCATGCCAGACTCCTCTTCTTGCTGGTGATCCAGGCGTCGCGCCAGGATTCGAAATGGGATGGAGACATGATGCGACCCAGTACCATCCCCTGAACGCCATCAATGCCGAGTTGCTCCAGCTGGCTAAGCTGCTCCCGGTTGTCGACACCATCCGCGCTGACCCGGATGCCGAGGCGATGACCGAGGGTGATGATGGATTCGACAATGGCTGTATCCGCTTTGCTGTGCCCCAGATTGCTGATAAACCTCCGCTCGATGCGGATTTCATCGACTTCAATATCGCGGAGCAGGGCAAGCGAGGCCATGCCAGTACCGAACTGGCTGATGACCACCTTGATTTGCTGCCGGCGAAGTCGACCAATCACATCTCGCGCCGTGGCCAACTCCTCGCTGACCAATGCTTCATTGATTTCCATCCGGATCAGGGAGCGATGGACACCGTAGCGCTGGGTGATATCCAGCACCCTGCTGACAAACTGACTATCGCGCAGATCGTCAGCGAGAATATCCATGGAAAGCGCTGACGAAATTCGCCGACTCTGCCAGTCGGCGATCAGGGCGCAGCTTTGCTGCAGCAGCAAACTGTTGGCGTTTGATGCGAGTCCGGCGGTCTGGATCAGAGTCAGCAGCTCGGTGCCACTGATATCGCCAAACTGCGGGTGCTCCCATCTGAGCTGAGCATCACCCAGCACCTCAAGCGGCCTGTCTCGCTCAATGCGAGGCTGCAATTGCAGTGTGAGCTGGTTGCGCGCAAGAGCGTCTTTGAGTTCTGTCAGCAGGGTGACGCGACGCTTTCGGCTGGCCTCCGCCTCGGGATCATAAAGATGCACCGATACCGTCTTCTCTCTGGCCCGATAGAGCGCCTGCTCGGCTCGCTGAATAAGCACTTCTGCGTTGCTACCATGTTCGGGTGATAATGCAATTCCCTGATGCAGGCGCACCGTCGTGGTGAGGCCATCGCCAAGCGCCACTGGATGGCTACAGGCCTGCTCCATTTTGCGCGCGATCAGGCGGCATTGTTCTTCCTGTGCGCCGGCAATCACCATCAGAAAGTCATCTGACGCAATGCGAAATACTTGCGCATTCCGTGGCTGAGCCTGAACCAGGCTGGTCGCCAGCCAACGCAGGACGGTGTCGCCGCACTGTTGGCCGAATGATTCATTGATGTCACGCAGGTGATGAATGTCGACTGTTAGCAGTCCGCAGTGAGCTTGTCCCTGCGAGCGCTCCAGATGGCCGCGAATAAACTCAAGTGCAGCCAGTCTGTTGGGTAAGCCGGTGAGAGAATCATAGCGTGCCTGATGGGCGATTCTGGTTTCCCGCTCGGCGATGGCATCTTGCATACTGTTAAACGCGTCGGCCAGATCGGACAGCTCGGTTATCGACTGGCGAGGTAGATGTCGCTGATAGTCGCCAAGATTCATTCGCGCCGCAAGCTGGCCGAACTGGCCCAGCGGCCGCGTCAATCTGCGCGATAGCCAGGAAGACAGTACCAATACCAGCACCACTGCGCCGATAACGAGTATCAGCAGTTCCTTTGCCAGAGCATTCAGTGTATCGGCTTCATTCGCCAGCGAGCGATGCAGATACATTCGCACGTCACTGGTGCCAGGCGCGGACACGCGCATGGTAATCAGCCGTTCATCGCCGATGTCATGAATCAGCGTGCTGCCCTCCGCCAGCTCATCCAGTAGCGCCATCAGGCTGACGCGGTCCGCTCGACCATCGGGCAGGAGGCGGCTGCTCATCAGTGACGGCTGGCTGCGTTCGTCGCTGATCTGGATGGAGAGGTCGGCGCCAATCAGGTGATAGAACTGATTGATAAAATCCTGACCCAGACTGAAGGCAAGCCGTAGCTGACCGCTGGGCAATGGTGCATCCACGGCGGTTGAAATCAGCAGGTAAGGCCGGCCATCCATGGTGGTAATACGTGCCTGCTCATCCGCCCGTGCAGATGGGTCTAGTGCAATGCCGGTGGGGGCGCTGCTGCCAGTGGTAACGATGCGACCATCGCTGAGTCTCACCACGCCATGGTCAGCGCCAATCCGGAAAACCTGATTTTCCAGAGCAGACTGGATCGTGAGCGGATCAAGGCTCGCCAGCGCTTCGCGAAAGCCGAAGTCGGACGTCAGCACCTCGGTGGCGGCAACCAGCTCGCCGGCGCGCATGCCAAGCTGCTGAATAAAGTATTCACTGGTTTGCAGCAGTGACTCGCTGGCGCTACGGCGGACTGAGTCACGCACCAGTTGCTGGGCCAGCAGGGTGCCAGCGACAACCACCACCAGCATGGTGAGCGCGATCGACAGGAACAGGGCTCGGGAGAATTTAACGCGCAAGGGGATTGCTCCTGATCAGGGGGTTAGTGCTCTGCCGACGCGGCGTGCGCGGGTCCGGTCCTATCGTGCCGACATTGACGGTCTGCTCCAGCGTCTGGCCGGCACGACGAACACGTACTTCCCGGATGAGGCTGTTGGCTCGTGCTTGCCATGGGTGGAGGGCCTCGATTCGGTAATCGCCGGCGTTGAGACCGTCGAACCGTGCCAGTCCGTCGGCGCCGGTTACGGCAAAACGGGGTGCCTCGGTAACGTAAATGTAGGCGTGCATGCGGTCGTGAATGTTGCAGCCGATGGGCACGAGCCCGGGCTGATCGAACTCGACCGGGTCGGCTTCGTGACCGGCAAACAGATTGGTGGTGAAGCGCTTCACTGCGGAAAATGAATAGACCTGATGACGGGTGTTATCGAGGTTTGGAAACGCCACGCTGGTGTGCCGGGGAATGATCAGGACATGGGGCTGGAACTGGGTATTCAGCTGATTCACCTCGGCTCGAGCGGGGGGTGCCTGGGGCAGTAGCCCCGCCCCAGAAAGAGTGACCACGGCGTGTGCCAGCGGTACCCCGCCGGCATCGGTGACCCGGACCGTTACGCTGGCAGGCAGTGCGTGGTCGGACCAGGCCGCACCGAGCAGCAGCAGAAGAAGGGGACGGAGCATGACGGTACCTCGGGGCTGCAAAGCATGGCTTAGGAATTTCTACCTACCCTGACGTGGGGGGCGTGAAGGGCGCGTTACGGCTTTTTCCACTATCGGCGCCATTTTCGGGCGCGCGTTGCGCGCCTGAGGGAGGGATGGATTACGCAATCGCTTGTGGCGATTGCTTCACCCCTTCGGGGCGCTTTTGGCGTCCTGCGCCGCTGGCGCGGCTTGTCGAACGAGGGCTCTCATCAAAGCCTCCCTCTCCGCCAGATATAAAAAAACCCGCTTGCGCGGGCCTTTTTATATCTGGCGGAGAGGGAGGGATTCGAACCCTCGTTACGCTATGAACGTAAACACGATTTCGAATCGTGCGCATTCAACCACTCTGCCACCTCTCCGGAGTGGGGTGGACGCTGGCAGGCCAGCGTCACCGGGGCCGCATTCTAGCGGCATCGGAGGCGACAGGCGAGCGGGGTTTTCTCAGATCATCCATATCGGAATCACGGGTTCAATAGTTTATTGCTATACAGGTGATGACCAGATCTCATTCGGACTTCCGCGTTGGTTCAGGTACGGTAGAGGTGTTGGTGCCTGCGGGCACGTTTTCACAAGGAGTGACCCATGATTGAACACAGCAAAGAAGTCGCAGACGAGCTGTCCCGGCTGCTGGCGGAGAGCTATACGCTCTATCTGAAGACACATAACTACCACTGGAATGTCACTGGTCCGATGTTTCACAGCCTGCATCTGCTGTTCGAGCAGCAGTACACCGAGCTGGCGCTGGCGGTGGACAGTGTGGCCGAGCGGATCCGCGCGCTGGGCGCATTTGCGCCGGGTAGTTACGCGGCTTTCAGCCGGCTGTCGCGGGTGCAGGATGACGAGACTGTGACGGATGCGGCCACCATGCTGGCCAATCTGGCGGCAGACCACCGGCTGGTGGCGGAGCGCGCCAACACAGTCATGAAGCTGGCAGCCAGGCACGAAGACGAGGGCAGCGCGGCGCTGGCCAGTGGCCGCATTGAGATCCATGAGAAAGCAGCCTGGATGCTGTCGGCGCACCTGCAATAACGAAGCCTCGTGCTGCGGTTTGTGCCACCCCGGACACAGCAGTGTATAGTCGGGCAGATGTCAGCAAGGAGGAGATCATCATGGCAAACGGCGGCGAACGCGTCAGCGACATCATGGCCCGGCACCCGGCTTCGATCCGACTCGGCACGGTGCTTCCCGAAGTGGTGGAGGTGCTGCTGCGTCAACACATGACCGGCCTGCCGGTGGTGGATGATAGCGACAGGGTGGTGGGCTTCGTGTCGGAGCAGGATTGCTTGCGCACCCTGTTGGTGTCGAGTTACCACAGCGAAGGGTCACCCCGGGTTGAGGACGTGATGTTCCGCGAACCGTTGATGGTACGACTGGATGATTCGGTGGTGGATATCGCCGAGCAGATGGTGAAGCAGAAGCCGAAAGTCTATCCGGTGGTGGATCAGGGTGGCCGACTGCAGGGCCTGCTGACGCGCACTCAGGTATTGGCTTATTTGATTGACCGGCGCCACTAGGGCGCCGGTCGGCACGACAGGTTACAGCGGTCCACCAACATCGCCACCCACTCGCTGGACGGTCACATCAATATTGAAGTTGCGCCTGATTGCAGCTGCGCCTTGCAGTGCCACCGACCCGCGCAGATTGGCGGTCACCTCGGTGCCGACCTCGCCAAGGCCGTCGCCGTCGATGGTGGCGGTCAGACTGGTGATGGTAATATCCGCCTCGGACGCCTCTTCGATCAGCTCCTCAATAAAAGCTCTCAGGTCCGGCAGGGTGATGGTGATAGCTTGCTCTTCCCGTGTGGCGCTGATGGTGTCGGAGCCGGAGTTGCCGGTTGCCTGAATTAGCCAGAGTCCATCCTCAAAGTTGACGATGCTGCCGAGGCTGTCCTCAATCCGGCTTTCACCGTGATATGGGGGCTCGAATTCTTCCGGGTTGAATGCGCGTTGCAGAGCATCAAACCCGGTGCCATTGGCATCAAACAGGATGTTGAAGAAATTAAAGGTGGTGTCCAGTGCATTGGCTGCGTCGTTGAAATTTGCGGCGAACGCTTGATTGCAGTAGTTACCCTGTGCACCAAACTCCCAGTTGCTGTAGGCGTTATCGGTGCTGCTGGTGGCGTCCATTACCGCCTCTGTGACTGCGTGCACATTCACTGTATCAATGGCATTGCTCAGGTTGCTGTAGACAATATTGCACAGCACAGAATTATAGGTGTCTGTGTTGTAATCCGTACTGACGATGATCGGCGCTACCAGCTCAACATAATCCTCTTCTGAGGTATCTTGCCGCAGCGAAAAATAACCGCTGGCATTGCTGAATACAGTGAATGCTTCACCGTTGGCATCCTTGATCTTGATGGTCGCGCCCGCCATGGGGCCGTCAGCATTGGCTGCACGCCCCTGAAGGGCAACAAAACTGGTGTTGTCGTCGTCATCGCCCACAAGGTCGGAAAGCTTGCAGGCGCTGAGCGATACGCTGGCAAGGCCGATAACGATTGGTAGAACAAGTTTGGAACAGGTCGGGTGAGTCATGGTCTGTCTCCTGTTAAGTCCGTTTTACCGGATCAGATCTTGAAGCCAAGCTGCAGGCCTACACCATAGGTGTCGCCTTCACCGATGGCGCCGGTGAGGTCGATATTGAAACGATCCCAGGGCGTAATGCCGATGCCTGCGGTCAGTACGTTGGAAACATTGCTCTTCAGGTCGGTGCGATAGCCGCCGCGCAGGTGGAAATGGCGCCCTGCGGATATTTCCACGCCGACCCGGGCAAACTGGGTGTCGAGCAGCAGGTCATAGCCATTGCGCTGGGTCAGATCCAGATTGGCTTCGGCCTTGAACCAGTTGCCGTTGTAGCCAGCGCCGACGGTGAGTACCGGCGCCATCTTGTACTCGGACGCATTCGGGCCGCCGAAGGTCTTCGGAATCAGGTTTTCGATGGTGCCCGCCAATACATACTGCCCGTCATCTCCGAGGCGGGTAGTGACACCCAGATCGACGTTCAGATTCGTGTGCGATCTGAGGTTGTTGGAATCGGTGATATCACCGGCATCGAAGTTGGCCGCATTGGCGCTGTAGGCAATCAGTTCGATGGTCTGGATCTTCACCGTGGCACCGCCGTCTACCTGCAGGCCGGCAACCTCGAAGCCCTTGCCGAGCATCAGGCCGTAATCCGCAATCCAGAGCAGGGAAGCATCGATGGTTGAGTTCAGATCTTCACCATCAACCCCAGGGGTATTGGCCTCGATTGCCTGAAGGATCAGGAAGTCGGATGGATCATAGGAGAACGAGGTACCGATAGAGGCCTTGCCCTTGCTGATAAACGCCATCGGCAGGGTGTTGTTGGGAATCGCCACCATCAGCGCGCCGCCGACCTCAATCTGCACCAGCTTGCCGTCGAGGTCCTGCAGAAGGACATCAACGTCCGCTGCCGTGGCGCCGGCACCATCCTCCAGTCGCTCAATCTCGTCCTGGACATCCTCGACACCTTCGATAAAGCCGTCCTTGTCCGAGGCCAGTACGCCAATGTTGCCGGCAAAGCTGAAGTCGTCGTTGTCATCAAAGCGATTGATCAGGGCCGGGTTGTAGATCGCCTGATTATATTCCCCCATGGTCATGCCGGTGCCGCCACGGGCCATGGCGCGGGCATCGTACACATCGGCGAGGGCGAGGGGGCTGATGAGTGTGCCGGCAATGGCACTGGCTAGCAGGGTCTTACGCATGATCAGGGCTTCCTTGATGTGGTGTGCTGTCGTCCGGATACTTCCGGCGCGCAGGCACGCCTAAGCCGGATTTCCGACTCTACCACGGCGCTACAATGTACGGTACCGCACGGTCCGGGTGCGGATGGGCCATTCATGCGCCGGGACATTGGCCTTCATCGGCCGCTCGGGTAGGGTGATGGCTTTCCATTCTCACGAGGCCATCATGGACTATCAGGACATCCGCTATCAGGTCGAAAACCACATCCTGACCATCACCCTGTACCGGCCGGAGCGCATGAACGCCTGGACCCTGCGGATGCGGGACGAGATGCTGAGCGCTCTGGCGCGCGCCAATGCCGACGACGACATCCGCGTGATTGTGGTGACCGGCGAGGGCAAGGCCTTCTGCGCCGGGATGGAGCTGGTGCGACCCGAGGGCAATATCTTCGGTTACGACACGCCGCAGGGCGAGACGCTGAATATCAAGGAAATCCGGGATTCGGGCGGTGAGTTGTCACTCGCTCTGTATAACAGCAAGAAGCCGGTCATTGCCGCTATTAACGGTGCGGCGGTGGGTATCGGGGTCACCATGACCCTGCCGATGGATTTCCGCATCGCCGCCGAAGGTGCCAAGCTCGGGTTTGTGTTCAGTCAGCGTGGCATTGTGCCGGAAGCCTGTTCGAGCTGGTTCCTGCCGCGGCTGGTGGGAATGCAGCAGGCACTGGAATGGGTGCTGACAGGCGAGATATTTACCGCCGAAGAAGGCATGGCCGGCGGCCTGATTCGCAGCGTCCATCCCCGTGGCACGGTGCTGGAGGCGGCCTATGCGCTGGCGGAAAAGCTGATGCAGAAGACCTCGCCCACTGGGGTGGCGTTGGCGCGGCAGATGCTGTGGCGCAATCCGACCTTTGCTCATCCGATGTATGCCCATCAGGTTGATTCGCGACTGATGTACATCACCAGCGAGCAGATGGATGGCCGAGACGGCTTCAAGGCGTTTCTGGAGAAGCGCGATCCGGTGTTTACCGCCCGGGTATCCTCGGACATGCCGGCCACGCCGTTCTGGCAGGACCCTCCCTTGGCTTGACCCGGTGCCATCCTGCCGCAAGCAGGTGTGTGGCAGTGAACGTCCCGGCCGGGGTGGAGGTGATGCCCTGCCGGGACGCGCCGTGAACCCATCCCTGGGGGCTCGCGTGCAGCATCCCTGCTGCACACGGTCCCGTCAGGGCATCACCTCCACCCCGGCCTGGCATCAGGCTGCTTTCCACCTGTTCGCGGCAGGATGGCCGCTCCCCCCAGACTCCGCATCAGCGTCATTTCCGTACAAGGCAGCGGCACGCGCCGGAGCTACTCTGTGGCAACGATACCAACAGGGAGCCAACCATGCGCAATCTGGAGCAATTTCTCTCCGCCTATGGCGAGAGCCATCAGAATCCGATTAATCAGTGGGTGCACTTTATCTGTGTGCCGCTGATTTTCTTTTCCACTGTGGCGCTGCTCTGGCTGGTGCCGGTGGGCCGCTGGATTGGCTTGCCGGAGTGGATTAATGGCGCGACGATGCTTGCGGTTGTCAGCTTCGTGTTTTATCTGCGCCTGAAGCTGTGGGTGCTGGCGATGATGGCAGTGTGGTTTGCGGTGTCAGTTGCCGGTATCTATGCGATTCAGGGCGCCGGCCTGTCACTGCTGTGGATTTCTGTGGCCATCTGGGTTGCCGCATGGGTCGGGCAGGTCTGGGGACACAAGGTGGAAGGCAAGAAGCCCTCGTTTGTGGATGATCTGGTGTTCCTGCTGGTCGGGCCGGTGTTCGTGTCGGTCGAAATCGGTGCCAAACTGGGCATTCGCAGTCGCTATGCTCTGCATTGATTGATGCCGGAAACAAAAAAGGCCGCGTTCATCACGCGGCCTTTTTGCTGGAGCTGGATCAGGCAACAACGGCCTCGGGCGCCTGCTCTTCGGTTTCCACCGAGGCGCGGATCAGATGATCAAACGCTGCCAGTGAGGCCTTGGCGCCTTCACCCATGGCAATGATGATCTGCTTGTACGGAGCCGTGGTGCAGTCGCCGGCGGCGAATATGCCCGGGACGCTGGTCTGACCCTTCACGTCAATTTCGACTTCACCACGATTGCTCAGTGCCAGCGTATCCTTCAGCCAGTCGGTATTGGGCACCAGACCGATTTGCACGAACACGCCTTCCAGATCCAGCTTTGCCACCTCGTCGGTGGTCCGGTTCTTGTAGGTCAGGCCATTCATCCGCTCGCCATCACCATGCACTTCGGTGGTGAGTGCAGACACCACCACAGTGACGTTCGGCAGGCTATGAAGTTTTTTCTGCAACACAGCGTCGGCCCGCAGTTGGCTGTCGAACTCGATCAGGGTGACATGCTTGACGACACCGGCAAGATCAATCGCGGCTTCGACGCCAGAGTTGCCACCACCGATAACAGCGACGCGCTTGCCCTTGAACAGCGGGCCATCACAGTGCGGGCAGTAGGCCACGCCGCGGCCGCGATACTCCTGCTCGCCGGGGACGTTCATCTCGCGCCAGCGGGCACCGGTGGCGAGTAGCACGGCCTTGCTCTTCAGGACTGCGCCGTTAGCCAGGTGCACCTCGCTAAGCTTGCCGGGTACCAGTCGGGCGGCGCGCTGGTTATTCATGACATCGACATCGTAGGCCTTGACGTGCTGCTCAAGGCCCGCGACCAGTTTCGGCCCGTCTGTTTCCTTGACAGAAATAAAGTTCTCGATCGCCAGCGTATCCATCACCTGACCGCCGAAGCGCTCGGCGACCACTCCGGTGCGAATGCCCTTGCGGGCGGCATAGATGGCAGCTGCTGCGCCGGCGGGACCTCCACCGACAATCAGCATGTCATAGGCTTCTTTTGCATTCAGTTTCTTCGCATCACGCGCGGCGGCGCCGCGGTCCACCTTGGCGAGAATTTCCTCTACCGTCATCCTGCCCTGGCCAAAATGTTCGCCATTGACGAACACGGTGGGCACGGCCATAACCTGACGCTGATCGACTTCGGGCTGGAACAGGGCGCCGTCGATCATGGTATGGCGAATGCGGGGGTTGAGCATCGCCATCAGGTTAAGGGCCTGCACCACGTCCGGGCAGTTATGGCAGCTCAGTGAAATGAAGGTTTCGAAGTGGAAGTCGCCATCCAGATTGCGAATCTGCTCCAGAATTTCCGCTTCGACTTTTGCCGGATAGCCGCTGACCTGCAACAGTGCAAGTACCAGCGAGGTGAATTCATGCCCCATGGGCAGACCGGAAAAGTGTACGCCGGTATCTTCGCCAACGCGGTTTACCGCGAAGGTCGGTTTGCGGGCAACACTGTTGTCGCCCTGACGCAAACTGATTTTATCAGTCAGCGAAATAATATCGTTTAACAGTTCCATCATCTGCCGCGACTTATCATCGTCTCCTGCATAGGCCACCAGCTCGATCGGATTGACGAGCCGTTCAAAGTAGGCGCGCAGCTGGGCCTTCATCGCATCATCAAGCATGGCAATGTCCTTCCTTATCGGTGACGGAAAGTACACCGGCGCTTGTGGCGCCGGAGAGGACCGACAGCCGGATCACGGCTGTCGGAGACTTCAGGGATGGATCAGATTTTGCCAACCAGATCGAGTGACGGTGCCAGGGTGGCGTCGCCTTCTTTCCACTTGGCCGGGCACACTTCACCCGGGTGGGAGGCAACGTACTGGGCAGCCTTGACCTTGCGCAGCAGTTCAGAGGCGTCGCGACCGATGCCACCAGCGTTGACTTCGATGATCTGGATCTTGCCCTGCGGATCGATCACGAAGGTGCCGCGCTCAGCCAGCCCGGCTTCTTCGATCATGACTTCGAAGTTGCGCGAGATCAGACCGGTCGGGTCGCCGATCATCGGGTACTGGATCTTCTTGATGGTGTCGGAGGTGTCGTGCCAGGCCTTGTGGGTAAAGTGGGTGTCGGTGGAGACGGCGTAGATTTCGACCTCCAGCTTTTTGAATTCGGCGTAGTTGTCCGCTAGATCGCCCAGCTCGGTGGGGCAAACGAAGGTGAAGTCAGCCGGGTAGAAGAATACCACCGACCACTTGCCCTTCAGGTCGGCTTCGGTCACGGCCACAAACTCGCCATTGTGAAATGCGGTGGCCTTGAACGGTTTGACTTCGGTGTTGATCAGGTTCGCCATGGGGGATCTCCTTGGTTGGGTTATTGGCCTTCGGCCTGAAGCCGAGGACTGCATAATAGGAAAAAGTGAAGAGATACTTAAGCTTATAATTCCGCACGGTTCGATAGCCCCATCCTATAACGCCTTCTGGGCGCGGGTTTGTTGTCGCGGCAAAGGGTGCGACACTGGCCCACCGTATTCATTGCGAGAGTTGACGTGCAGGGTCGTTTGTTTCTGTGGGCCGACGGCTGGATGTTGCTGGCCGGACCGATCCACAACCGTCGCCACCGCCATGTGGCCGCGTCGCTGCTGTTTGGACTCGATCAGCCTCTGGCGGTGGAGGCCGGGGGCAAGCTGTTCAGCGGCCGGGCGGTGCTGGTGGCGCCGGATGTGGTTCAGTCACTGGATTCCGGCGGCAACACGCTGGTGGTGCATCTCGACCCGGACAGCGCACTTTGGCTGACGCTGTCTGACGCCGTGGAGACGGGCAGATTGCTGCCCTGGGCAGAAGAAGAGGCCGAATGTCTGGCGACCCTGATGGACTGTGATGACGCCAGTGCGGCTCGAACACTGCTAGCGTCCATGCCCGGTTTTGCCAATCCCCTGGCGATCACCGCCGCCGGTGCATGGGGGGGCGGGGCATCGGGGCAGGAATGCAGCCCTCCCACACGCCTTGATCAGCGTGCTGTCGGGCTTGCCCGGCGTCTGCGGGAAGACTTGCCGGAGCGTCTTGATCTTACCGGTCTGGCTGATCAGGCGGGCCTGTCGGCGGCCCGGCTCAGCCGGTTATTCCGTGATACCTTCGGGGTCACCCCGAAGCGCTTCCTGCTGCATCTGAAGATGCAACGTGCGCTACATCATTGGCAACCGGGCATGACCGCCGCCGAGCTGGCGCAGGCCGCCGGCTTCTACGACCAGCCACACCTGATTCGCACTGCCAGGGAGATGTTCGATGCCCTGCCGTCGAGCTTTCTCGGCAATCCGGACTTCCGTCTGATTCGCAGCGACGGCTGATGGTATAGTCCTGCGCTCGGGCGGTCTTGCCGTCCCACTTTTGCCATTCACATCCATTACAACAGGGAGCGCTTCCATGAAACCGGAAACCATTGCCATTCACGGCGGCTTTGCCGGCGACCCGGAAACCCACGCCGTGGCGGTACCGGTCTACCAGACCACCAGCTATTACTTTGATAACACCCAGCATGGTGCGGATCTGTTTGATCTCAAGGTGGCGGGCAATATCTATTCGCGCATCACCAATCCCACCAATGCGGTGCTGGAGCAGCGCGTGGCGGAGCTTGAGGGCGGTATCGGCGCGCTCGCCATGGCCTCGGGCATGGCCGCCATTACTGCCACCATCCAGACCATTGCCCGGGTTGGCGACAATATCGTCTCGGTAAGCCAACTGTACGGCGGCACCTACAATTTCTTCGCCCACACCTTGCCGCAGCAGGGCATTGAGGTGCGCATGGCCTCCGGCGAGGATCCGGCTGCCATTGAAGCCCTGATTGATGACAACACCAAGGGTGTGTTTTGCGAGTCAATCGGCAACCCGGCGGGCAATATTGTCGACCTGAAGGCCCTCGCTGCCGTGGCCCATAAACATGGTGTGCCGCTGATCGTCGATAATACCGTGGCGACGCCGGTGCTATGCCGGCCGTTTGATTTTGGCGCGGACATTGTTGTGCATGCGCTGACCAAGTACATGGGCGGCCATGGCACCACCATCGCCGGGATTATTGTTGATTCCGGAAAATTCCCCTGGAAAGACAATCCACGCTTCCCCCAATTCAATGAGCCAGATCCGAGCTATCACGGTGTGGTGTATGCGGAAGCGCTGGGTCCGGCGGCCTTTATCGGTCGTGCCCGGGTGGTGCCGCTTCGCAACATGGGCGCGGCACTGAGCCCGTTCAATGCCTTCCTGATCCTGCAGGGAATCGAAACCCTCTCGCTGCGCATGGAACGTCACTGCGAGAATGCGCAGAAGGTGGCCGAGTTCCTGAAGGCGCACAGCAAGGTGAAGTGGGTCAATTATGCCGGCCTGCCTGGCGATCGCTATCATGCGCTGGCGCAGCAGTACATGGGTGGCAAGCCGTCGGCGATCCTCAGTTTCGGGATTGAAGGCGGTCGTGATGCCGGCGCGCGCTTTATTGACGCCGTGCAGATGATCAAGCGGTTGGTGAATATTGGTGACGCCAAATCACTGGCCTGTCATCCGGCCACCACCACCCATCGTCAGCTTAGCGAGCAGGAAATGGCGAAGGCGGGCGTGTCGGTGGACATGGTGCGGTTGTCGATTGGCATTGAGCATATCGACGATATTCTGGCAGACATTACGCAGGCGTTGGAAAAGGCCTGAGCGCGAATGGCAGCCTTTGCGCCATAAAAAAACGCCCCGTTTCCGGGGCGTTTTTTTATGGCGCGGAATTACTTCTGGCGACGGCGGCGACCGGCAAAGCCAAGGCCTGCGAGAGCCAGACCCAGCAGGGCCAGCGAACCCGGTTCCGGCACCGGTACTGAGCCGACAATGGCGTAGACCGACAGGTGGGAAAGGTCGCGGTTCCACGCTACATCATAGGTGCCGTGGTAGGACGCGGCATCGCCACCGTCGAACAGCCAGGCAGCCCAGCCCGGACGAGCGGCAGCCTTCAGTACGATGATGAAGGATTCGAAGTTCAGGCCC
Organism: Alcanivoracaceae bacterium; assembly: GCA_046292765.1. Classification (GTDB taxonomy): domain Bacteria; phylum Pseudomonadota; class Gammaproteobacteria; order Pseudomonadales; family Alcanivoracaceae; genus PGZG01. Next base: position 134,105 of record JBKBQA010000001.1, read on the forward strand.
TGATCGAAGCCCCAGACGCCCGAGGTGTTGAAGTCGCCAACGTAGAGGCCGATGTCGGCACCCTCGATGCCTTCCTGCTCAACCTTGCTGACGAACTGCCACTCGCGGCCATCATGGGTCAGAGTGGTGTTCGGGCCGGAAAGATTGCCATTGAACGTGCCAAAGCAGTCGCTGGATCCGCCCGCATTGCCGGTGACATCCGAGATGCTGATGCCGTTGACGGATGCTCCTGCGCTGCACTGGTAGGTGAGGGGGACGGCAGCGGCCCACAATTGACTGGCGGCCAATGCGACGGCGACCACGGCTCCCTGTGCGATAGATTTGATCATGATGCTTCTCCCTGAAAGTTTTTTATCGTGCTCGCTACGCTTGATGGCGTTTCACCAGATTGAGATGCAGGTCTCATGCCAGCAAGGCAATAGATATTGATATCAACAGGTTATCGTTCATAGCTGAGGTGGGGTGCTGGCAGAGCGTAAAAAAAACGGACGGATGGCTTCCGTCCGCTGATGGTGGCGTAAAAAAACCTGACGGTTAGCCGCCGCGGCGCGCCGCTTCCAGGTGGGCGCGGATGTCGGCATCGTTCGGCGCGGCGCGGGCGGCCTGTTCGAGCAGTCCGATACCGCGTTCCCGTTCGCCGGTCTGGACCAGAATCCAGCCATAGGTGTCCGCAATGGCAGGGTTGTCCGGCGCCAGCGCGTAGGCGCGCGCGGCCGTGGCCGCCGCCCGACGATCTCCGACCTGCTGATACAGCCAGGCCAGATTGTTCAGAATCCCGGCATTGTCTGGTATCAGCTGGCTTAGCCGCTCGTAGCTGTCGGCGGCGTCGGCGCTGCGGTTTTTTGATTGCTGTAACGACGCCAGACTCAACCAGGCTTCCGGGTTATCCGGTTGGGCGAGGGTCCACTCGGTAAGCACCGACAAACCGTCCAGACCGTTAGCGCGCAGGGCGGCCAGATACTTGCCGGCCAGCACGCTGTTGCGATGACGATCCCAAGCCTGACGGTAGGCCCGCAGGGCGGCCGGTTGGTCGCCGAGTTGGGTGTGGATATCGCCCTCCAGCTCATGACCGTGATGCAGCGTCGGCCCCAAAGACTTGACGTGATCAGCGACCGCAAGCGCGGCGGCGCGGTCGCCGCGGGCGGTGGCCGCCGACGCCTTCAGCAGCATCAGCCCGAGATGGTTGGGTAGTGACACCAGCGCCGCGGCAACATGCTTCTCGGCATCGGCGTAACGCCCTTCGGCAAATGCCTCGCGGGCGGTGAGATAGTCCAGTGCCCCACGCATGGCGCGGGCTCGGGCGTGCTCCGGATCCAGTGTCAGAGCGGCGTCTATGTCGCGGCGGGCGCCCGCGTGGTCGTCGAACTGCAGCGCCAGAGAGGCAGCCACCAGCCACAGATCCGCCCGTTCCAGTTGCCGCAGACTGGCTCGCAGGGCCTGCATGCCGGCATCCCGCTGACCGCGGAGATCAGCAACCATCACCAGCCCACGGTGGGCATCGGCGGCCTCCGGGCGTATCGCCAGTGCCTGACGGAAATAGCGCTCGGCCTGCTCACTGTTGCCGTCTGTCAGAGCAATCTGGCCAAGACTAATGTGAGCACCAATGTTGCCGGGTTGCGCATCCAGCGTTTGCCGGAACAGGGCGACGGCCTCGACGGTCTGGCCCTGACGCTGACGGATCAGACCTTTAAGGGCAAGCAGGTCGGTATCACCTGGATAATCCTTGATGGCCCGATCAATCCGCTGCCCGGCGTTGTCGAGATCGTTGCGTTGCAGCTGCAGTGCAATCAGATACTTGACGGCATCGCTGGCACTTGCGCCCTCGTCCACGGCGGTCGACAGATACTGCTCGGCATCCTCGTACTCGCCGCGCTGCAGGGCAATCATGCCAAGTGCCATGGCGCTGCTGCTATGGCCAGGTGACCGGCTGAGAATCTCCTGAAAGGTGGCGGTGGCGCCATCCAGATTGCCATCGCGGATCAGGCTGATGGCGTTCTCATAGCGGGACGCTAGCTGGCCGGCGCTGCTGTTGGCGAGCATGTTGGAGTAGGTCATGGCCTCGTCTGCGCGACCGAGACTGATCAGCGACTGCATCATGCGGCGCAGCACCTCGTAGCGCCCGGCTGTCATCATGTCGTGCTGGGCGAAGAAGGGCATGGCGCGCGACAGAGAGCTAATGGCGGCCTCGTGTTGGCCGCGCCCCTGCTCGAGCCTGGCGCGCCACAGCCAGGTTTCGGCGGTGTCGGCGTCGCCGAGCCGCTCAAGTGATTGCTGAAATGCTTCCGCGTCACTTTCCAGAAACAGGGCACTGGCGCGGGCAATCAGCGCATCGGCGTTGGCGGGCTGATGTGCCAGCGCTCCATCGGCTTGCGCCATGGCCTCTGCACGTTGGCCCTTGCCCAGCAACGCCTGGGCGCGGATGCCGGCCAGCTCATCGCGAGGCACATTTCCTGTGTACTCAATCACCCGGGCAAAGCGACCCCGGCGTACCAATAATCGCAAGTATTCCGCCTCATCCGAAGGGTGCAGTTTGCCGGCGTCCAGCAGTTGCTCGAACAGTTGCTGGGCTCGCTCCAGAGAGCCGACAGCAAACAGGGCGCGGGCCATCAGGGACAGGGTTTCGCTCTCGCCCGGCGCCAGCTGCTCGGCGTTCTGCAGTTCGACCATGGCGGCGCCAAACTTGCCCTGACGCAGATGACTTTCTGCCAGAAAGCGGTGTTCGACGGCCGCTGCGCGGGCTTTGTCGACATCGCGATCCCCGCATCCGGGAAGCCAGACGAGGGTGCTGGCGACAGCAATGACGACGAGAAAATGACGGAGGTTGTTAGGGTGTTGCGCACTCATCCTGAGACCCTGTGACTATCGTGGTGGTCTGCAGTGTAATCGGTAAACGGTGAATTGCGACGTTGCCGACAAGGAATTTAGCTGCATCTACGCCGTTGTTATTATCGGGTGGATAAAAAGCATGGCAAGTATCAGACGTCTTTATTGCCATCCATCCGCCGCTATGCTGATTCTGCGTCCGATTTGTCAGATGTATCACAAAACCGACATCGCCCGGTGCATAATCCTCAGCCTGACGTGGTGGCGATGCCGCCATGGGGGATAACGGGTGCCAAAGGGAATAGAGGTGCCATGACAACGGTAAGGATTTTTCGACATCACATTGATTCTTCGTTTCTGCGGTTGACGCTGATTGAGTTTTTGCTGCTTTTTGCGGCGGTGATTCTGGCGGCATTACTGCGTTATCAAGGCGACCTTCAGGCGATCAGCGAGAGTATCGGTCTGTTGTGGCCGCGGGCGCTGCTGTTCGCCGCTGTGCACTGGCTCGGTTTCCTTGCTCTGGGTCTGTATCTTCCCAATCTGCGCGATGGTTTCACCGGGGTTGTGATCCGGCTGGTGGTGTCGCTGGTTGCAGGGACAGTGGCTCTGGCACTGCTGTACTACCTGATTCCGACTGCATTCCTGGGTCGCGGTGTATTGGCGTTGGCGACCCTGATCAGCTTGATACTGGTGTTGGTTTGCCGAGCCCTCTTTTACCGGATTGTTGGCACTGACCGGCTTCGGACCCGAGTGCTGGTGCTGGGTGCAGGTGAGCAAGCCAACAGCATTCTTCAGCGCATGCGTCGTCGCGCGGACCAGCGCAACTTCCGCCTGATGGGATTTTATCCGTTGCCCGGAGAGCCGTTGAGGGTGGACCCCCCTCTGCTGCTGGCCGGAAACATTCCGCTGTGTGATCTGGTCCGGGCGCTGGATATTGATGAAGTGGTCGTGGCCGCCAGCAACCGTCGCGGCAATGTTCCGGTTGACGATCTTCTCCAGTGTCGGCTGGAGGGCGTAAAGATCGTTGATGTTCAGACTTTCTTCGAGCGGGAGTCATGCATGATTCTGGTTGACTTGCTGCTGCCAAGCCATCTTATTTTTTCCGATGGGTTTGTCCGCAATATTATCAATGACCGCCTTCACCGTGGCATGGATATTGTGTTTTCTTCGCTATTGTTGCTGGTTACCTGGCCGGTCATGTTACTGACTGTGCTGGCCATTAAGCTCGAAGATGGTCGCAAGGCTCCGGTGTTCTATTTTCAGGAGCGTATCGGTGCATTGGGACGGCCTTACAATGTCATCAAGTTCCGTTCGATGATCGAAAACGCCGAGCGTAATGGAGCTCAGTGGGCGCAGCAGAACGATATGCGAGTGACCCGTATCGGCGCGTTTATCCGCAAGTACCGTATTGACGAGCTGCCACAAATTTTCAATGTGCTGCGTGGTGAGATGGGATTTGTGGGTCCACGGCCCGAGCGTCCGGTGTTTGTCGAGGAGTTAAAGGGCAAGATACCGTTCTACAATGAGCGGCATCTGGTTAAGCCGGGTATCACCGGGTGGGCGCAGTTGAACTATGCCTACGGCGCTTCCGAGAAAGATTCACAGGAAAAGCTCCAGTACGATCTCTACTACATCAAGAACCGAAGTGTATTGCTGGATCTGATCATTCTGGTGCAGACCGTTGAGGTCGTGCTGTTCGGCCGCGGCCGCTAAGTAGTGCTCGAAGTCAGTCGGCGCGGATGTGGTATTTTTCCAACAGGCTGTAGAGTGTTGGTCGAGTGATGCCAAGCTGACGGGCGGCGGCTGCAATATTGTGGTTGCATAACTGCAATGCTTCGCGAATGGCTCTCGACTCGGCATGCTCGCGCACCTCGCGCAGATTGAGTACCTTGGCTGGCGGCGTAATATCATTGCTGTTATTGATGTTGAGATCGTTAGCAGTGACGTAAGGCGTGTCCGTCATCAACACCGCGCGTTTCAACCGGTTTTCCATTTCCCGAACATTGCCCGGCCAGCTGTAACTGGCCACCGCTGCGATGGCGTCCTCAGATAGGCCTTTTACTGGCCGCTTCAGCTGCTCCGCAAACCGACTGACAAAGCTGCGCGCCAAGGCGACGGCATCGCCACTGCGCTCGCGCAGGGGCGGTAGCTGGATCACCATTTCCGCCAGACGATAATAAAGATCTTCACGGAACCCGCCGTCTCGGATCATCTGCTCCAGATTGCGATGGGTGGCGGCGATGACACGAACATCAACAGCAATCGGCGTGTGGCCGCCAACTCGTTCGATCACCCGTTCCTGTAAAAAGCGCAGTAACTTGGCTTGCAAGGGCGCCGGCATGTCGCCGATCTCATCCAGAAACAGGGTGCCGCCGCTGGCAGTCTCTATCTTGCCCTTCTTTTGTTGATTGGCGCCGGTAAAGGCTCCCCGTTCGTGGCCAAACAATTCGCTTTCCAGCAGCGCTTCCGGAATGGCGGCACAGTTGATGGCAACAAAGCCCCGCTGGCGGCGATCGCTCAGTTCGTGGATGGCGCGCGCAATCAGCTCCTTGCCTGTTCCGGTTTCGCCAAGAATGAGTGTGGTAATGTCGGCACTGGCGACCTTTTCGACATGGCGACAGGTCTGCAGCATCTCCGGGCTGGTGGCGATGATGCCGGCCAGTGGTGAGTTAGTGCTCATACTCAAGCGGCGGTTCTCTTCTTCCAGCTCCACCAGTCGGAAGGCGCGGCTAACCACGAAAGTGAGAGTGTCAGCATCCAGTGGCTTCTGGTAGAAGTCGCTCGCACCCATGCCGATAGCGCGGGCTGCCAGTTCGCGCTCCTCGCGTCCGGTAATGACGATCACACGAGTCTGCGGGCGAAGATCGAGAATGGTTTTCAGCAGTGCGAAGCCTTCACTACTGCCACCGGCGTCCGGCGGCAGGCCAAGATCAAGTGTGACCACCTGAGGATCAACGCGGCGCAATTCGGCAAGCGCCTGTTCACGACGGTCAGCGATGGCGACGGTGGTGTCATCAAAGCACCATTTCATCTGCTTCTGCAGGCCCGGGTCGTCCTCAATAATCAGCAAGCGCTTTTCCATAGCAGTGGGTCTCAATGTCGTGGCAGTCGAATGGTAAAGCAGGATCCGGTACCGAGGCGACTCTCGGCATTCAGGCTGCCGCCCAGTGCTTCAATCAGAGCGCGGCTCTGGAAGGCGCCAATGCCCATGCCGCTGACACCTTTGGTGCTGTGAAATGGCGCAAAAAGATGGTCGCGGATAAACTCCTGCGACATTCCATGGCCGCTATCGGTAATGCGGACAACAGCAAGATTATCTTCAATGGCAGTCGTGATCGTCACGCTACCACTATCCGCACAGGCTTCCTGTGCATTTCGAATCAGGTGGCTGAAAACACTCTCTAGCGCATCCGGTGTGGCAAGGACATGGATATCTTCCTCATAGGGCATCAATACAGGTGCCGGGTTAAAGCGGCTGAGTCGGGCGCAGGTATCCGCGAGTAATGGATGGACGGCAACGGCCATGGGCACTGCTTGATCGGCGTCGGGCGGCTGGCGCAGCTGGGTGAGAATGTGATCAAGTTTTATAACGCTATGGCGAACCGTGTCCAGCATGTCGTCAATAAAGTCGGGATTGTGCCGATGCTTGTCCGCATTGCGAGCCAGCAGCGACAGCTGCGCCACCATGGTTTTGAGGTCATGGGCGAGAAACGCGGTGCTCTGATGAAGGGCGGCGAACTGTTGGGCGCGGGCCAGTGCATCACTGCTCTGTTGCTGGGCGATCACGGCGCCGGCATGACGTGCGGCGGCACGAAGCAGGTCATAGTCCTCCCAGTTGAGGCTGCGTGGCGCGCGCGCATCGGCGATGATTACAACGGCAATACATCGCTCGCCGTCGGTCAGGGGGACCGCCAGCCAGGCTCGCGGCAGTCCGCTAAGCCATTCCGGCAAGACGCCGGGCTGGTGGCGGTCAAGAATCCATTGGCGGTCCAGCTCCGCCATGGTTACCGCCGATGGCGCTAGCGAGGCGGTGACCGGCATGTTGAAGCTGGCGACACACTCGAGCTTCTGCTGACGCCTCATTAGCAGTAGTCCCGCCGGACTGTCGACGATATCGGCAATGGCGCGGATCACCTGTTCCGGCAGGGTCTGGCTGGCAACGCCAGTGGCGAGCCGGTCACTGAGACGCAGCCACTCCACCCGATGATCGTAGCGGTAGGGTAAAAAGTGCCGACTAAGAAATACCTTGAGGCGTGCTCGAAAGCGTCCTGACAAGGCGACGCTGACCAGCATGGTGGCGACGCCGGCGAGAAAAACGATAGTGGCGACCGTCGACCACCGGCCACCGCCATCGCGGATATACCAGGCGCCCAGTGCGGTGATGATCAGTGCCAGCCCGGCAAGAGTGAGGGTGCCAGTATAGAAAGCCATCTGATGGGAGAGGCTGACGCCGCGCGGCATGCGCAGCACGCGGCGCAGGCCCGTCAGTAATAGCACCGCACTGATAACGCTGACCGGGGCTCGGGCCATCCACAGGTCCGGATGCGGGCGCTGGTGCAACAGGGCGAAGCCGTGGGTAAGAATTTCCGTGACACACAGTACTGCCAGTGCCAGCAGCGGGAACTTGAGTGTCCAGCGCGCCTCGCTGCTGGCACTGCGATACAGTTGCTCGGCGGCGACAAGTAGCATCAGCGGAGCAAGAACGAGCGCCGTATAGGGAATGACGGAACGTAGTCCCGGGAGCCCTGTCCACGCAGCAGCGCCGGCATACACGGTCACCAGCAACGCCACTATAAACAATTTTCTGGTGGTGCCGGTCTCGTGACTGAAGCGGATGCCGGTGAGTGTCGCCAGTGCCGCCAGCAGCCACCACCAGACCGCAAGACGCAGTGCTTCGCTGGCGTGGTTCAGCATCAACCATAGCGGCGCAGGCCAATGTTCCGGGCGGGTCAGCGTTGCCAGCCATAGCAGTTGGCTGATGCTGAGCACTGGCAGCAGCACGCGTAACGGATGACCGGCGCCGATCAGGCGGGCGCGCCATAATGGGATCAGCCAGAAAAGCGCCGGGACCATCAGCAGCTGGAGCAGCAAAGTATCGGGCATGGAAACGTCCTTGTGAGCGCGGCCCTGATTCTAGCCTGTTTGTTGGTGAACTGTGTTGGTAGAGTGGAGAAGTTTCCCTGTTTGCGCTGGCAGGGTGATAATGGGGCTTATGCCAGGAGGCCCTATGCTACAACGATACCGTCGTACCTTTGTCCGGCTTCTGCACTCGGAGCTGCCCATCCCTGGTGTGTTGTTGCCGGTGATTCGTGCAGGCTATCAGGGCGGCGTGTTGATCAGCGAAGGCCTGAGCCTGCTCTATAAATGGCTGGTGCTGGTACCGGTAATGCGGGCTGTTTGTACCGATGTGGGTGCCGGGTTGCGCATTGAGAGGATGCCGTACATTCGTGGTCGCGGGGCGATCAGGATTGGCGTCGATGTTTATCTCTCGGGCAAAATCGGCATCGGGCTGTCCTCGCGCTCTGCCGGGGTAACCCCTTCGCTGACCATCGGCAACCGCACCTTTATCGGTCACGAATGCTCCTTCAACCTGCGGCACGCCATTCATATTGGTGCAGAGTGCCTGCTGGCTGGCGGTATTATCATTCAGGATAACGATGGCCATCCCATTGATGCGGTGGCGCGTCGTGCAGACGAGCCTGCGCCGGAGTCCGCAGTGGCGGCAGTGAACATAGGCGACGGCGTCTGGATCGGGCGTCGGGCGATCATCCTGAAGGGCGTGACTATTGGCGAAAACGCCATTGTTGGCGCCGGATCGGTGGTGGTGAAAGATGTGCCAGCCAATGCCATTGTTGCAGGCAATCCGGCTCGACTGATTCGCCAGATTGTGGCTGAAGACATTCGGCAGGATCTGATGGAACAGTGTCCGCCAGAAAAGTAACCCATTCAGCGAAACTTGCGCAGCACGGTCACGCCCAGCTGCGCCAGTGGCGCTGGCAGGTGGTGCACCAATTGTTGCATTCTCTCCAGATCGGCGTCGCTCCAGCATCCGGTAATCAATGATGAAAGCGGATATAAAGCGGTGTAGGTCAGCGCGGCCAGCAGCATGGGCCATATCGGCGCGCCCTGCCACGGCGGTAGCACCAGTATCAGCCACACCGGCGCCGCTGGTATGGCCGCTGCCGCGACCGTTCGCACTGTGTTGCGCCAAGGCCAGCGACTGCCGGTAAAAGACAGCGCAGCCCGGGACATCAGAACGCCATGAACAAGACAACCGACAAGAAATGCTGGTCCCGCACCGGCGAGCCCGAAGTGGAAAATCAGCAAAATATCGACCAGTACCACTGCCGCGGCGGATGCCAGATTAAGCAACAGCACCCGGGTCTGCTGATCACGGCTTACCAGCAAGCTGACCGCCGCCTGACAAACAGCGCTGATGGCGACACCGCCAATGACCCAGCGCAGTGTTCCCGCGGCTGTCATGTATGCAGGTCCGTAAAGAGTTTGTATCAGCGCGTCGCCGAGTAGCCACGTGCCCACCGCCATGGGTGCTGCGAGCAGCATCAGATAACGTAATGCTTGTTGGAGGCTATCGCCGCCCCGATCGCTGTCGGTCGACTGTCGTGACATCATTGGCAATAGCAGGCTGGCATAGGCGCCCGGAATCAGCGCCGCCAAGGCAAAGCCGATGGTGTAGGCAATGGTAAAAAAGGCGATGTCGCTGCTATCTGCAAACAGGCGCAAGAAGAATACTTCGGATTGGCGAAGCACCATAAATGACAGCACAATGCTTGCGCCAGTGATCCAGAGGTGGCGGCGGATGCGTGCTCGCAGGTCTTGGTCGGGAGCATTATCGGCGCGGATTCTTGTTGGAGCGATCATTAGTCGATAGGCAAGACTGGTGACGAGGTATACCATCACAAAGTGCATTACCGTGGGATCGAGCCATGCCACCCATGCATTCAGCGCCAGATTGATCGGCGCGACAAACAGCACGACTCTGGCAATACGAGAGAAGCGCTCCTCCCCCTGAGAAGCGGACATCCAGAAAATATATCCGGCCTTCAACAGGCTGGCGGCAAGTAGCAATGCCCACACTAATGGTGGCGCGCTGGCAGCAAAAAAATCCCTGAAGAGAAAATAGCCGGCAATGGCCGCCATCGATACCAGGGCCTGAAATGCCATCTGGATCCGTGCCAGCCATGCCAGCACCAGACGACGATCATCACTATTGCTCTCGGCAACAAATTTGATGACCCCGGTACTCAGGCCGCCATTACTGGCTATTACAAAAAAAGTGGCGCACCACATCATGAAGCTGAAGTGACCGTACTGCTCTGGCAGAAGGCTACGGGCAATCAGGATCGAAGCAAGCATGCCAAGAAAAAACTCTGCCCACGAGGCAACACCGCTTGACAGCATATTGCGGAGCGAGCTCTGCCGGCGATCCATGGTCACCGGTAACCGAGCAATGCCGGCATGGAAGTGCTGGCAATAAATTCCGCATGACTTTGGTCGATCTCCACATGCTGACGATTGAGCATCAGCGGTCTTTCAAGCGGAAGCCGATTGGTGCCGCTAATATAGCTGCAGGCATATTGGTAGCCACATTGTTCTGCCTGCTGTTCGACGATGCCATTTACCGCTGATCGGCCACCCACCGGATAGGAAAGGCTGGTGCATGGATGGCCAAGCTGTTGTTCAATGCGCTGACGAGAGATCGCCAGCTCAGCATGGATACGCTCGACACTTTCATTGGCCAGCACAGCATGACTGCATGAATGAGAGCCGATTTCCATTCCGCTGTCAGCCATTTCGCGTAGTGCCTGCCAGCTCATTGCCGGCCCCTGCGCCGGCGTTGCCAGTCCTGCTTGCTGCTCCAGCAGATGGACCTGTCGTCCTCGTTCGTCACTATTGAGTCGCTTAAGTTGAGTGAGCAGCGCGGCGATGGGCTCGTCAGGCTGTGCTATGGATGCTGCGGCGCTGGCACGATCAAACCAGAACGCGCCATGGCCATCAATGAAATCCGTGGTGACAAAAAAAACCGCCTTGAGACCCAGCGAACGCAGAATTGGCCACGCCAGACGGTGATTATCCTCATAGCCATCATCGAAAGTAATGATCAACGGGCGCTGGTAGTTGCCAGAAGCCAGATCATGAAAGGTGATGCAGTCAAAGTGACGACTCAACCAGCGCAGTTGCCGGGAAAATCCTGATGCCGTCGCACTGAACAGACCGGCATCGGTTAGCGAGCGAGGGTCAAGGTGGTCGTCAAGAATACGGTGGTAAGCCAGGATTCGGATTTGGGGGGTGGAAAGATGTCTTGCCAGTGCCAAAGTACCGGTGGCAAGCATCGTGTTGGCCAGCAGACGCTGTCGATTCATAGTTTCTCAGGGCCAGATTGGGCTGCTGAGGGTGTCGGATGGAAGAGGGTGATCCGCTGAAGAATACCAATCACTGACGCGCCCATCCCTGACATCAATCCATGAATTGCCATAATACCAGCGTGTGCCACGGGTTTCATCGGGTGGGCCGAGAAGCTCGATAACATGGCCAAGACTATCACCCGCGCCGAGCCTTCCCAAGGGAATTATTTCTGTCGGCTTATCGACTTCTGACGGGCTGGTTAAAGTGGTTTGCATGGCGTGTGGTGGGTCGGACGGGCTGGGCTGCTCCCGGTTCATGATAATGACCCATGCCGGGATTAGTATCGCAATAATGGCGATCCGGTAACGACTTCTCCGAGCGGGTTGCTGCGGTACATCGAAAGGCGTAGTGGCGAGGCTTGTCGCGGCACAATCAGTACTTTGCAGTGGCATGAAGCCGTGCGTCTGATAATGATGCCTTAGTGGTCTCCATGCGCGATTGATCTCGGCAAGCGTAGCAGTGTCTGCATCGGGGCCGGTGCGGTCGGGATGGTAGCGAGAGACGAGCTGTTGATAGCGTTGTCTGGCGCTGTCCCAGTCGCATTCGGGATCGAGCCCGAGAACGCGATAACCGGTGATGAAGTCCATCGACAAACATCCGCGTGATTGTATGACAAGAGACTGACGACAACGCATGGTACAGGTGTAGTATGGCTCCAGCACAAAAATGAAAAATACGGCGATATACTTAGTTCAACAATGGCTGTGCGACGGATTCAAGGGATTAGGGAGAACAGGGTGTTCATTCGCAATATGGTCGTGGCGTTACTGGTAGTCGTGTTGGCTGGTTGTGCCGCCGTCGTGCCAACGTCGAAAAATTCTGCTGCGGGTTTTGGCAAATCCGGTCTTGTTATTTCTGATGATGGTGATGTCTATCAGCAGGGCGATGTTTCGCCCATGGCTGCGTTCGCGCTTACCGACGAGTATCGGATCGGCGTCGATGATCGGGTCATGGTGAGCGTCTGGGGAAATGACAACCTGTCTATCACTGTCCCTGTGCGTCCGGATGGACGGATATCGGTGCCGTTGATTGGCGATGTCATCGCCGGCGGGAGGACGCCGTCAGAAGTCGCCTCAGTGGTCGAAACGGCCCTGCGTAATTATGTGCGCGATCCCAAGGTGAGCGTTATTCTTCTGGAACTTCGCAGTCACGAATTTATTTCCCGCGTGCGGATTACCGGAGCTGTTCGCTCGCCTCTGTCAGTGCCCTACAGGCAGGGCATGACCGTGCTCGATCTCGTTCTGCTGGCCGGTGGCCCGAATGAGTTCGCAGCGCCGAGTCGATCCAGGCTATATCGACGAGAAGCCGGCAGCACAGGGAAGTCCACGGCCTTGCGTGTGGCGCTGGACGACATCCTCAGACAAGGAAAAATGGCGACAAATTATCCCTTACTACCCGGTGATGTAATCACCGTGCCTGAGCGGCTGTTCTGACATGAATATGACACTGGAACAGTTCCTACTGACCCTCGGCCGCGAGCTGTATCGGCTCCGTGTGGTTGCATTTTTCAGCTTTATGCTGATCAGCCTCGTGATAGTCGTCGCGGCGGCGGTGCTGCCGAAAACCTACAGCTCTTTCTCAGTGATTCATGCAGATGAGGGCAATATCATCCGTCCTTTGATGGAGGGCACTGCCTTTGCGACATCGGTCAAGGATCAGGCAAGAAATGCCCGAGAGTTGCTGTTCAGTCGCCGCATTATCACCCAGGTCCTGCGAGAGTCCGGCATGCCGATAAGCGACATGGATGACTTGCAGCTCGAGCGCCTGATTGATCAGGTGCAGGGTCGTACCACCATCAATACCATGGGCCAGAACCTCATCCGGATTGAGTATCGCGACCCGTCGGCGGCAATGGCGTTCCGTGTAGCGCAAAAGTTTGCCGAGCACTTTGTCACCGAAAGTGCCACCACCAAGCGACAGGAAAGCCGCGATGCCTACTCTTTCATCGATAAGCAGGTGCGGGAGTATCATGCCAAATTGAGCGAAGCAGAGCTGCGCCTCAAAGAGTACCGATCCGACAACATCGATGGTACTGCAACGGATTCTTTCAAGCGTATCTCAGATCTGAGGCAGCGCCTTGAGGCCGCCCGACTCTCTCTTACCGAGGCGAATATCCGTGCGTCCGCCTTGCAAAGGCAGCTTTCTGGCGAGGCAGATGTTTCCAAGGGGATGATGCGCGAGGGTGTTTATCAGAATCGAATTGCGCAGTTGCAGATGGAGCTTGATGCACTGCGGCTGAGCTTCCACGATACCTATCCTGACGTTGTGCAGCTAAGAAACCAGATTGCGGAGCTCAACATCGCCATCGATGAAGAGCGTCGCGAGCGGGAGCGTCGAACTCGGGAGGCCAGGTCCCGTGGCGGCAGTTATGTGGATGAGTCGATCGCCAGCTCGCCGCTTTTTCAGCAAATCCGAAGCGATCTTTCCAGTAACACCACGATCATTGCTACTCTCAAGGCCCGTATTGCGGAAACCGAGCAACTGCTGGCGGAAGAGAACGATCGCATCCGGCGAATACATGATACGGAAGCAACACTGGCTGAGCTTACCCGGGATTATGAAGTCAACCGGGACATCTATCAGGACCTCCTCAAGCGCCGGGAGAGAGCCCGCGTTTCCATGCACCTCGATATAGAGGAGCGAGGGCTGACCATGAAAATTCAGGAGCCGGCCCGACTTTCGCTGCAGCCATCGGGTCTGCGTTACTTGCATCTGGCAATGTTAGGCATACCCCTCGGGTTCCTGTTACCCATTGGTTTCATCTCGGTATTGCTGCAAGTCGATCCCAGAGTGCGCTCCGCAGACCAGATCAGTGGCAGGCTAGGGTTGCCGATGCTGGGAGAGGTGTCCCAGACATCCAATGTCGCTGAGGTCAAACATGAGAGAAAGCGCCGCAGATGGATGATCAATGGTGTTCTGCTGATGATTGCATTCTACGCGCTTGTCTCATTGCTTAAGATTTTTCAGGTGATTTGATAATGAATATCAGGGAAGACGGAAATGAACTGGTAGCGCCTGCTCCGGCGAAGGCGCCCCATAGCACAACGCAGATCGCGCTCATGCGCGAAGGCACGACGCGTTCGGTATCGTTCCTTGAGGATCGTCACTTGATCCATGCCAGAATGGCAGACAAGCGTTTGCTCAATCAATACCGGAATGTTCGCACGCGGCTATTGCAACGCTCGGCAGGAAGTAATGCGATCACGCTGGTGACGGCTGTCGGTGACGGCGCTTCGGCCGCAGCCACGGCGCTTAACCTTGCTATCAGCTTCGCTCTTGATAGTACCAAGACTGCACTGGTGATCGATTGCAATATTCATGATCCCGTGCTGGACAGAATACTCGATGTAGAGGTTGGTCTTGGTCTTTCGGATTGCCTGATGGATGACAGTGTTAGCATGGAAGCCATTCTCTATCAGACCGGCATTGCCCGGTTGCGACTTATCCCTGCTGGTTCCCATCTTGAGAGTGGTGCCGAGTTCTTCACCTCGACGCGCATGAAGCTGTTTCTACATGCGGTCAAGTTACGATACCCGGATCGCTTTATTATTCTGCATGCACCGCCTGTGGACGTGTCGGCCGACAGTCGAATTCTTGCCGATCTATGTGACATGACGGTGCTTGTTGCCGGCTACGGCGCGGTGTCTGAGTCTCGGCTGATGGATGCAGCCAATATCGTCGGGCGGGAGCGCTTGGCTGGTGTGGTGCTCAGCGAAGTTCCCATTATCCCGTTCCTGAATCGTTGAGGCCTTATGCGCCCATTGCTGGTCCTGCTGGTGATCGGTGTTCTGCCGGCCTCGGTGGCAGCGAGTTCGCTCAGCATGTTCGGCTCACTCTACGGCGAGCGCCAGAGCAACATCACTTCCTCCACCTTTAACCCTGAATCGGGCGCATTTTCCCGTCTTCGTCTTGAGGCAAACGGCGAAGAGACCTGGCAGAAATATGCGTGGAATCTGAACGGTCAGTTCAGCTATCAGCATTATGACAACGATCGTTTCAGCAAGCAGTTCTTTGGTAATGCGTTTGCCAATGCAAGATGGTTCATGGTGCCCCAGGCGCTGGAATGGAATTTTGACTATATCGAATCCCTGGAGCTGATTGACCCTGCCGGTCGGGCTACATTTGATAATGAGCGGAGTGTGCGGGTTTTCGGTTCGGGACCGGTGATTCGGCTGTCGCTGCTGGAATCGAACGAGTTGGTAATCTCATTGCGACGGCAGCGTATTGAGGGCGGTATAAAGGGTTACTACCGCAATATTGGCGATTCCACCCTCTTCAGGCAGATTCGCCCCCGTCTGCGGGTGTTTGCCGGCGGCGGGTTCACGCGGGTGGAATACGGGGACAGTCGCGAGGACTTTTCAATCCGCAATGCGCAGGCCGGATATATCTATGACCGGTCCCGGTTCAATGTCCGGGTTGAAGGTGGCCGGTCCTGGCTCGACCAGGAGTTTCTCGGCGAGCAACAGACTGAGACCGGGGCAGTTAATGCCCGCTGGTTGGTTCGCGGCGGGCGCAGCCTTGCCGCCAGAAGCCAGTTGCGGTTCGGCGATGAGGTCTCGGCACTTCAGGGTGTCAGCGATGAGCTGCTGGAGGGGGTTGTTGATACCGTTGGTGCGTTCCGCGAGGAAAGTCATGAGATTGTTTATAGCGGTAGTGACCGCATAGCAGACCCGGTGGTAAGGATGTGGCACCGCGAGCGTCGTTATCAGCGGCCCATATTTGCCAGTCGCGACACCCGGGAGAGCGGGATTGGCACAAGTGTCCGGCTCTATAACGCCGATGTCGGCTTTGTGATGCTGCTGGCATCAGCCGGGCATCGCGACTTTCTCAATTTTAACAGGTTAGACCGGGATCACAGTATCACATTACGTGGTACTCGCCTGGTCAATCCTCGCAATGAGTTTTCAATCGGCACTGGCTATTTCGAGCGTGACAGCACAGTTGGCAGTGCGAGTTACAGCAGTTACTCCCTGTTTATCGAGTATCGGGGGCAGTTGTGACGGGCATGCCCTTGCTGTCTGCGGCGGAGCGCGATCGGATCAAGTCGTTGTTGTGTGATTTCGCTGATAAGTCGCCGCCGTTCTCGGGTGCGCCATGGCTGTTGCCGTGGATGGCTCTCTACGGGCGGTCCGAAGATGAGTCACGTGTTGTTCGCCTTGATGTTGGCTCGGGTGCGATGTTGGCCCCGATGATGATCCGCCCAGTAAAGCGTAAGCGCCTATGCTGGCGCGAGCTACGGTTTCTGGGAAGTGGCGACGATAGCCAGGATGAGGTGGCGACCGAGTATCCGGATGTTAGCCTTGACGGGGTGACGGTGCCTCAGGCCGTCGACGCATTGACTGCCTGGCTTCGCGCTGATCGTGGCTGGGATCTGCTGGCAGCCGAGGCGGTGGAGCCTCACTCGGTTCTGGCTCAGGCGCTGACCAGGGCCGGTGCATTCCGCCGCGTCAATGGGCGGCGCTACCGTGTCCCGCTGCCGGGTCAGTTTGAAGGCTGGCTTGACACGCTGTCGGCTACGGCTCGGGCCAGATTCCGTCGCACACTGCGACAGGTTGGTGAGCGCGGTCTGCGCCTCGAACCACGGCTTGAAGCTGATGCGCTGGAGCAGGTGGCGTCGCTGCATCAACAGCACTGGCATAAGCGAGGCCAACCTGGTGCCTTCGCCAGCCAACGGTTTAGAGAATTTCACCGGGCATTGCTGGCGAATGGCGGTCTGGAAGCGCGACTTTCAGGCTTGTTTCATGGAGCGCTACCGCTAGCCCTCTGGTATGGATTTGATATTAAAGGCACCCGTTACTACTACCAGAGCGGCATTGACGCGCAAGCGGCGGAGGGCTTGCCAGCGGGTGAAGCATTACATCTGCTGATGATCAGGGATGCCATATCTTCCGGACTGGCTGGTTACGATTTCATGCGCGGTGATGAGCAGTCGTGGAAGGCACGCTATGGCGCCATGCCTGCCGACCTGGAAGACTGGATTCTCCCCGGTAACAGTTTACGTGGGTGCCTGCTGGGCATCTGGCTTGAACGTAGCAGCGTTTGGAAAAGGCGGAGCACGGGCTGATGGCGTTTCTGCTGCTACTGCTATACACCGTATTCCTCATTCTGCGGCCGCAGGATTTTCTTCCGGCATTCGCCGGCGCGCCGTACATGATGATCTTTCTTGCCGGTGCCTTACTTGCCACGCTAATGTCGCGACGTGTTTTCCTTCGCGATCTGCCCACCGTTGCACTGCTTGGTCTGGTGTTGGTGATGATGCTGTCGTCCATATTCAATGGCTGGGTCGGTGGCGCGATCTATGTGATTCGCGATTTCGGCACGGTATTGGTGACCTATCTTATCTATGCCGGACTATTGCGTGAAGGTGAAAGGATTCGGCATGCCTGTCTGGTGATCTGCCTGTGTACCACGGTGATCCTGATTCACAGCATCGAACAGGCCAAGACAGGCATTGGCTGGACTGGTGCCAGCGCTGTAGAGGGCAATCGCGTGACCTGGGTGGGCATCTTCAATGACCCGAATGATCTGGGGTTGCTCTTTCTGGTCGCCATCCCGATGTTGCTCATGCGAGCCCAGCTGGCGAATACAAAAATCGTCCGCTGGTTCTGGTATGCGCTGACTTGCGGGCACGTCTATGGTGTCTGGTTGACCCACTCCAGAGGTGCTCTGCTCACCCTTGGATTGCTGTCAGCCATCGCATTTTACCGTCGCTACGGCATGAGGAAGCTGATACTGGCTGGCGTGGTGGCGATGCCGGGCATGTTGCTGATGCTGGCTAAAATGCGTGCCATCGAGGTGGATGAGGAATCTGCCTATGGTCGTATCGATGCCTGGTACAGCGGCATTCAGCTATTCAAGAGCAACCCGCTGTTCGGCGTCGGTATGGGCGCGTTCACTGAGTACCATCACCTCACGGCGCATAACAGCTTTATTCTTGTGCTGGCAGAGCTGGGTGCGGCGGGCTATATGCTCTGGACCTTGATGATCAGTGCCGCCATGTTGATGGTGTGGCGTGCTGTGCATGGGCGCGTCAGTGGGCCAGTGCCGGTGCCGGCATCGAATGGCGATGGCTTTGCCGCGCCATCACCGCCCGATCGTCGCCTTCCGGCTTTGGTCATCGAGGGCAATATGATCTTGTACTCCATGGTGGCATTCCTGTCGGCAAGTTTCTTCCTCAGCCGTAGCTATATTGTGGTGCTCTACATACTGTGTGGTATGGCTGTCGCTTACTTCCACAAGGTGCAGCGGATGGATCCTGACGTTGTCGCGGTGACAGCGCGATCGCTGACCCTGTTTATCGTGTTGCTGCTGCCTGTGAGCGTGATCGGACTCTGGCTTATGGTGAGGATCCTGCTGTGAGTACTGCTGCTGCATTCTCTATAGCGCTCATTCTTGCCAGCTACCTGCTCTACCCGATATGGCTGCGGATACGTGTGCGTCTGCGCCCCCGCCCATGGAAGCAAGCTGCTGTGACAATGCCGGTGACGGTAGTGCTGTCGGCGCACAACGAGGCCATGCGGCTTGAAGCAAGACTGGGTAATCTCCGATCCATGCACGGTGCTGAGCTGCTGCAGGAGATCATTGTGGTATTGGATGGCTGTAGCGATGGCAGTGCAGGATTGCTCGCTGAATTAGCTGG
The DNA here is from genome assembly GCA_046292765.1 of Alcanivoracaceae bacterium. Taxonomy (GTDB): domain Bacteria; phylum Pseudomonadota; class Gammaproteobacteria; order Pseudomonadales; family Alcanivoracaceae; genus PGZG01. The sequence continues at coordinate 152,994 of JBKBQA010000001.1, forward strand.
ACGATGGAAGCGATCGAATGGGCCTAAGCTCACCATCATTGAACAGCCTAGAGCCGGTAAGTCCATGGCCCTGAATCGGGCAATGGGCGAGGTGGGTACGCCGATTGTACTCTTTGCCGATGCTCGTCAGACCTTTGACGCAGATGTCATTACACTGTTGCTGGAAAATTTCGCCGACCCGTCCGTCGGTGCCGTGAGCGGCGCTCTCTGCTTTTCCGGCAGTGGGGACGAGGCAGCAGGACTGTACTGGCAGCTGGAAAAGTCCATTCGTCACTGTCAGGCACTGACCGGTTCGGTAATGGGCGCCACCGGCGCCATTTATGCATTACGACGGGAGCTGTTCCTGCCGCTGCGGCCAGATGAGCTGGTGGATGATCTGGCTACACCGCTGGCCGTAATCGCACAGGGCTATCGGGTGGTGTTCGACGAGCGCGCCCGCGCTTGGGATGAACCGTCGACGGATCATCATCGCGAGTGGTTGCGCAAGGTGCGCACCCTGACCGGCGTCTGGCAGGCGCTGCCGCTGGTGTGGCGGTTGGTCCGCTCAGGTTATGGCGGCGATGCCTGTCGCTTTGCGGCGCACAAGGGCTCGCGCCTGCTGGTGCCCTGGGCATTGCTGGCGCTGTTGTTGTCAAGCCTGTTGGCAGGTGGGGCCTGGACGCTGTTTGGTCTGTTGCAACTGCTTGGCTACCTGCTCGTTGCTGTGGCGCACAAGGTAGCGGTACTTCGGCAACTGCCGCTGGTTTCCACCGGCTATTTTTTTGTCCTGCTTAATCTTGCTGCAGCAAAGGCACTATGGCTTGCATGGTCCGGTGGCGGTCGTCAGGTCTGGACCAGCTTGCCGACCGGAGGGCGTTCGTCATGACATCGCTCTGGTCTCGCGGTTATGAAAATCTTTTCCGGCGGTTTCTGTATCCGCTTTATGAGCAGCATTTGCGTCGCCGCGATACACTGCGGCAGATGGGCGAGATAGACAGCCATGATGACTGGTCTGGTGAGGTGCTCAGGCAGTACCAGTTGCAGCGCCTGCGATCACTGCTTGCGCATGCTCGGGATCAGGTTCCGTGGTACCAGGATCAGTTCCGACAGTGCGGGCTCATACCGGAAGACGTCACCGATGTGGCGCAGCTGTCGGTGCTGCCGGTGCTCACCAAGGCAGTGGTACGGGATCACTATCAGGATCTGATAGCGTTGAACTGGCGCGGCCGCACCTTCAGCAAGCGTACGGGCGGCTCTACCGGCGAGCCTTTCCGTTTCGAGATGACACGGGACGACTATCAACGCCGCATGGCGGTGATGTGGCGAGGCTACGGCCGAGCTGGTGCGCGGATGGGGCGTCGCACACTCTATCTCTGGGGCGCTGACATTCTGCCGGGAAATTCGCTCGGTGCCGTCAAAAATCGTCTCTATCATGCATTGTTCCAGCGTCGCATGCTCAACTCGTTCGAGATGAATCGCGATAATCTTGTGCAGTACGAACAGGCAATTCGTCGCTACCGCCCGGAGGTGATTGTTGCCTATGTTACCCCTTTGTATGAGCTTGCTCGCCATTTGGTGGCAGCAGGCCGCACACTGCCCGGTGCCGAGGCGATCCTGACCGGCGCTGAGCCACTCCGTGATGTCCAGCGCGAGTTGATTGCCAAGGCATTCTCGGCGCCGGTGTACAACACTTATGGTTGTCGGGAAGTGATGCTTATCGGCAGTGAGGCACCGGGTGTAGACGGCATGCTGGTGAACGCAGATCAACTTCTGGTGGAATCTGTCGATCAGCAGGGTAGGGCGGTCACCGAGGCGCCAGGCCGACTGCTGCTCACAGATCTTCATGCCGAGGGAATGCCGCTTATCCGCTACGCCAATGGCGATGTGGTCACGGTGGCGTCGACGCCAGCGCCGGGCTTCGCCTGGCCGCGGTTGCGGACGGTGGAAGGTCGGCAGCTGGATCTTATCCGCACCCCGGACGGCCGAATGTTGCCAGGGGAGTTTTTCCCCCATCTGCTGAAGGATATTCCGGGGGTAGAGCGGTTTCAGGTGGTGCAGCCACGTCTTGATGCCTTATCGATCCGCATCGTTGCCGGGCCGAGCTTCGATCATGCTACCGAGCTGCTACTTACGGGTGTACTGCGGCGCCATCTTGGCGAGCAGATGCGCATCAGTATCGAGTGTGTCAGCGATATTCCCCTGACCGCGGCAGGCAAGCTGCGGGTGACCCTGTCGATGCTGGGAGAGGGCTGATGCGTATCAACCATCTTGTGGAGAATCTTAACGTCGGTGGCGCTGAACGGGTGGTGATCGATCTGGTCCTTGAACAGCATCGTCGCGGTCATGATCTGCGCGTCATCTGTTTGTTCGAGCCAGGAACGCTTGCCAGTGAGTTGGAGGAAGCGGGTATCAGTGTGCTGCCACTGAACAAGACCTCAGGACCCAGTCTGGCACTGCTGATTCGCCTGCGTCGTCTTCTGCGCGATGACGCCACCCAAGTGCTGCATACCCACAACGCCATGGCACACTATTATGGCGTGGCCGCAAGCATCGCTCTGGATGTGGTCCGCATCAACACGCGTCACGGCATGGGCACGCTGCTTGCCAATCGTCGACAACGATTGTTGTACCGATTGAGCATGGGCTTCACTGACGCGGCTTGCTTTGTTTGCGACGCGGCGCGGGAGCAGTTCATCGCAGATGGCCGGGTGCCACCGGCGCGCGCCAGAGTGGTCCATAACGGTATTCCTGAATCCCTATTGCAGCCGCACCCGGCAGGGGCGCTTCGGAGCCTGCTGTCGCTTCCAGAGAATGCGCGCATCATTATCACGGTGGGCAGGTTGAATCCTGCAAAAAACCACCCGCTGCTGGTGCGCGCATTTCTGACGCTGGCGGAGCAACAGCCAGACCTGCATCTGGTGATTATTGGCGATGGTGCCGGTATGGCGACACTACAGCAGCTTCGTGCAGGCAGTGATGTGCCAGCGAGGATCCACTTGGCAGGTGCCCGTCGCGATGTTGCCGACCTTCTCGTGGACGCGGACCTGTTCGTGCTGTCATCCATTACGGAAGGATTTTCCATTGCACTGCTGGAGGCCGCCGCCGCAGGTATTCCCGTTATCGCCACCGATGTAGGCGGTAACCGCGAAATTGTTGTCGATGGTGAAAGTGGGCGATTGGTGCCCTCCGCCAATGACGCCGCACTGGTCGAATCAATGGGTGCAATGCTGGCGTCGCCGGAGCGGGCGGCGATCATGGCCAAGAGGCTTCATCAGTGGGTGCATAGCCATGCGACCGTGGCGTCAATGGCAGATGCTTATGAGCGGCTCTACGAGGAAGGATTGGCATGAGGGTGCTGGCCATCACCAATCTGTTTCCATTGCCGTGGGATAGTAACCTGGGGCTGTTTAATGCCCAGCAGCTGACGCGGCTGGCGACGCATCATGAGGTCAGTGTCGTGGTGCCGGTGCCGTGGCGGCAGTGGTGGCGGCACCGGCATCAGTGTGTGCGCCATGTTTATGCCGACATCACCGTCATTCCGGTGATCTACTGGTACTTTCCAGGCCTGTTTCGCGCCAGCTACGCCATCACACTTTTTCTGTCTCTGTGGCTTCAGCGGTGTCGCTTTCGTGATCCTGCCCCGGACGTACTACTGGCCACCTGGCTGTATCCGGATGCCGTGGCGGCAAGCTGGCTGGCGCGCTGTTGGCGTCGACCGCTGCTGATGAAGGCCCATGGAAGTGATGTCAACGTCCAGTGTCAGTCGCCCCTGCGACGACGGCAGGTTATCGCCGCCAGTCGCCGTGCTGCATCGGTGCTAACCGTAAGCCGCGATCTTGCGGTTCAGCTGGCCGCTATGGGTGTGTCAGAGCAAAAACTCCATACGCTGTATAACGGCATTGATACCACACGCTTCTTTCCGGGTGACAAGGCCACAGCTCGAGATCAGTTGAGGCTTGGCAAAGGCGAGCGTCTGCTGCTCTATATCGGCAATTTGAAGGCGAGCAAAGGCGTTATTGATTTGATCGAAGCCTTGCGTGGGCTGCCGCCGTCGCAATGGCATCAATGTGTGATTATCGGCGAGGGTGCAGATCGGCCGCTGCTGGAGAAACACATTATGACTGCCGGGTTGGAACGAAAAGTCACGCTCACAGGTCGTCGCCCTCATGACGAGATTCGCCAATGGATGACTGCGGCGGACCTGCTGTTGCTGCCGAGTCATGCCGAAGGCGTGCCGAACGTGGTGCTTGAAGCAATGGCCTGCGGGCTGCCCGTGGTGGCATCACAGTTGCCCGGAATCGAAGAGGTGGTGCCGAGTCACGCCGGCATACTGGCGCCACCGAAGCAGCCTGAAAAATTTGCCGACGCGATTACCAGGGCGCTGGCAACATGCTGGCAGCGCGAACAAATTGCGGCGCATGCGCGCGAATTCGGCTGGCAGCGCAATATCGACCGTCTTGATGAATTGCTGCAACAGGCACAGTGTGCCGGGGTATCGCATGACTGACCGGATTCTGTATCTCCATCGCACCCGTGGACGTAGTGTTGAGGGTGTTCATATTCGCAGTGTTGCCGGCGCGTTACGGGAGCTCGGTTTCGTGGTCGACATTCTCTCACCGCCCGGAGTCGACCCCGAAGCGTCGGAGCCGGTTGCGGGTAAAAGTAAACAGGGCGTGCTTGGACGGGTGCCCGGGGCGGTGGCGACCGGAGCGCCAGAGTGGCTGTTCGAGTTGGTGGAGCTGCTCTACAACGTTATGAGTGTCTGGCGTTTGGCCGGGTATTTGCGTCGGCATCAGAATGTCTGGATCTATGAACGCTATTCGCTGTTTCTGTGGACTACGGTGTGGCTGGCGCGTCGCCGTGGTATTCCGGTGGTGCTGGAGGTCAATGATTCCGCCGTCATGCCGCGGGTGCGCCCGCTTTTGATGCAGCGTCTGGCCCGTCGAATCGAGCGCTGGGTGTTCAATCACTGCGACGGACTGGTCTTTGTCTCCACTGCGTTCCGTGATCAGGTGCTGGCTGCCCATGGCAGTCTGGCGGCTACCATTATCAGTCCCAATGCGGCGGACAGTCGCCGCTTCGACCCGGCCCAACACGATCGTTCCGCGATCCGAAGCCGGCTCGGCATCGAGGGCAAACTGGTCTGTGGCTACCTCGGGGCATTCGCCGAGTGGCATGGGATCCATAAATTCATTGATGAAATGGCGCCACAACTGGCAGCCCATCCGAATTTGTTATTGCTGCTGGTCGGTGATGGCAAGACCCGTCCTCGCGTGGAGCAGGCGCTGGATCGTCACGGAGTGCGCCATCAGGCAGTACTGACCGGCAATGTGGCTCACCATCAGGTGGCGGAGCTGATCGCCGCAATGGATATCTCGGTGCTACCTGATTCAAATACCTATGGCTCACCGATGAAGCTGTTCGAGCTGATGTCGATGGGGGTGCCGGTGGTGGCGCCAGACTATGGCCCGGTTGCGGAAGTTATCAAAGATGGCCGTACCGGTTGGCTGTTTCCCCAAGGGGACATGCAGCGTTGTCTTGAGGTGATGTTGTCACTGGGGGCCAATGATATTCATGCTGTCGGCAGGGCGGCTCGAGAGTACATCATCGGCGAGCGGCAGTGGACCAATAATGCCGCTCAGCTGGTTGAGCTGTATCGCGTCATTGTGGCGCCCCGGCAGGAGAAGCTGGCATGATTCCGGCGCTGATAGCGGCATTTCTTTTTGCGCTTTGCATGCTGATGCTGTTAGTGCTTAAGCGTCGCAACATGCACTTGTGGCTGCATCGCTACTTTTTTGACCGACGCCAGAGAGTAACTGGCAAGCCGGTCCATGTGCTGTTCTGCTTCGTGGATCATTATGAGCCACAGTGGGGCAAGGCGGATCTGGTGACGGAACGGGATCGAGTATCACGCTGGTGTGGTGACTATCCCATGCTGGCGGGCAGACACCGTGATGCGGAAGGTCGTCCGCCCCAACATACGTTCTTCTACCCCGAAGAAGAGTACCGCCATGAACATCTGGAGCAGCTGGCATCACTGTGTGAACAGGGCTTCGGTGAGGTGGAAATTCATCTGCACCACGACAATGATACCGCTGACGGACTCAGAAAAAAGTTGTCCGGCTTTCTCCGCGTGCTCGACCAACAGCATGGACTGGTGCCGCGTCATGATGATGGTCGCTACGCGTGGAGTTTTATTCACGGCAACTGGGCGCTCGATAACTCCCGAGCCGATGGTCGTTGGTGTGGAGTCAATAACGAATTGGCGGTGCTGGCGCAGATGGGATGCTATGCCGACTTTACCTTGCCGTCCGCGCCGAGCGATACCCAGACCGCCATGGTCAACAGCATTTACTATGCACAGGGACGTGATGGCCACTGCAAGTCACATAATCACGGGATGCCCGTGCGGGTGGGGGGGCATCCAGAAGGCGATCTGATGTTGATTCAGGGGCCGCTGATGTTGAACTGGAAGCAACGCAAATGGGGGGTGATGCCGCGCATCGAGAACAGTGACGTTCGTCGTTCGATGCCGCCTTTACCAGAGCGGGTGGATCTCTGGATCAAGGCTGGTATCAGTGTGGTGGGACGCCCGGACTGGCTGTTTATCAAGATCCACACCCATGGCACGCAAGATGGCGATATGGACACCTTGCTCGGTGCGCCGTCGGACGAGATGTACAGCTATCTGGAGAGTCGCTATAACGATGGCGAGCACTACCAGCTGCACTATGTCACGGCCCGAGAAATGTACAATATCGTCCGTGCTGCTGAGGCTGGTGAGCAGGGCAATCCATCCCGTTTTCGCGATTATGTTATTCCGCCACCACCAAGATTGTTACGGCGCTGACAGGAACCAGGTCAGCTCCTGGGTCGTGCCAAACCACCAGTTGTACTTGCGCGGCGGGGACAGACGCCACACCGGCTTGCCGTGCTGGCTGTCCGAGCCGGGTCGATGCCACATGCGAAGATTGAACTCGCAACTCTTCATCAGTGCCGCCAGCGTGCTGTCATGAGAAGCAGGTAGCGGCTCCAGACGTCGCCGCACATCGGCACTGCGGGCCAGCAGTCCGGCGACATCACAGCTGTGTTCAAGATCGCCGAATGGACCGTTGTCGCTGAACCCGTAATCACGCCCGGCCAGATACCAGGGCAACAGCATGCCGCGCAATTTCACGTCGCCCGAATCTGCTCCAACCCGATAGAGGCCATCGGTGAGCAAGTACTGGTGAAAATCTGCCAGCAGCCCGGCAGCGCGGGGATCGTCACTGAGCTGATAGTAATAGTCCAGGGTCTGTCCCAGTAGCGCCATCATCCACGGAGAGCAAATCAGGGTGTCGCTCTGCTTGCCCTCGTGGGCCTCCATGCGATGGGCCGGACAATGATAAGGCCGGCCGTCTTCGGCCTGTGCTTGCGTCATTTGCAGCAAGTCGTCAAGCAGCACGTCAATACGTTGCCGATGGCGCGCCTCGCCGGTCAGCTCCCAGGCGTGGACGGCCGCAGCGAGCGCATAGTTGACGTGACGTTCGGTCCAGAAGCGTGCCGACTGACCGTCGGCGGTCCAGCTTTCAGCAAGTCTTGCCATGCGCGTGATATGACCGGCCTGATGTTCTTCGTTAAACAACATCCAGCGGTAGAGCAGTGAGCGTGGATAGACATACTTCAGGTCCCCACGCCGCAGGCGAAAGGAGCCATCTGGATCGAGCAAATTGGCGTAGAGCCGGCTGGCCTGTTCGGCCTCGGCGAAGTGCCAGGGTATGCCGCTGCGGAAGTAGACCTGAAACAGGACGCCGGCGCGGTCGAACAGCCAGGGTTCGTGATCATCCAGCCGGATCCTTTCATTCTCTTTCACCGACTCCGGAACGCGATTGGTGGCAGTATGGGTGAAGCCGACGAGCGACTGATCAAACCAGTGGGTGCTATCGGAAATTGCCCTGCCACGGCCAAACAGCATGGCGTCGATGTGCCACTGTGGTGCCAACATCGCGACTGCGGTGAGCGGGTGCTGCAGCGATTCGCCTGCATCGGAAGCCGCCTCATCGACAAGCCGAAGATAAAATGTCTGCTCAAACAGCGTGGCCGGATTGCCTGCAATCTCAAGTTCAATAACCCTGATGCCATGCGGTCCGCTATGCGTTGTCGGCCAGTGCAGACGCACCCGGCGGCGGGCCGGCACTGGTTCGCCCTGATGATCAAGAAGCAACAGCTGCCCGGCATCGGTTACGCGGCCACGGGGCACCACCACCGACACCCGGACGCCATCGTGTTCTGTTCGCGGGAGTTGTTGGGGTACCAGCTTCATCGGTGTCCCTGGTACAGCGACGATGGCTTTGCCTGCAAACATTGTCGAGCGAGTATCAGCATCGGGCAGATCCGCCTGACAGCCAGTTAGTGCGAGTATCATCGCAGCAACACAGAGGGGGAGCAGTTTCATGGTCAATCCCTGACGTTGAGTTGAGTCCATAGATCGTTGCGCAAAGGCGCGCTGTCGTGAATCAGATCTTGCAGTGCCTGCCGGCAGTCGCTGGCGCAGCCGCGCTCAAAGGCAATCAGGGCGGCGCCGGGACGCTGGTAAAGTGGTGCAAGCAATTGCCCGAGTTTGGCTTGCCAGAGCGAGCTGGTTAGCGAGCCATTTACCAGCAGTCCGTAGATGAGCACTCGCTCGCCCTGTTGATCTGTTAGTTCGCCACAGGCCATGCCGGCGGGGCATTCGCCTTGCAGCGGTCGCAATGGCCAGCCGCTCCTGCGGGCCTGATTGCCCTGACCGAGCAATTCGGTGCCAGTCCGTTGGGAGGCGAACCAGTCAAGGTGGAGTGCCAGGTCCGCACCGTCGGTATGCCGGTAAAGCAGGTGCCATTGCTGATCCGCGCCGACAAACCCAGGCCGCCACCGTCCCCCTTCGGGTGCTCCAATTTGCCAGCCTTCAGCCGGTGCCGGTGGATGTACCAGTCGGCTATCCGCTGAGGTCTTGAGCGACAGCGCCGGCAGCCATAGCGCCAGAAGAACCAGCCATGGCGTCAGCAAGGGAAGAGGGTGAGTGATGGCAGCAATCGGAGTCGTAGTGGTTCTGGCTTTATCACGATGGGGCAGTTGCCGGCCGATCCAGAACAGGGGGATCAGCATGACGACAAAGATGTACCAGCCAAAATTATTGTGATCTTCCATCAATGGATGCTGCATCTCGGTGTGATGACCGATCAGAATCAGGCCGAGAATGCGAATCCAGTTGGTCAGCAGCGCGGCCATAACACCAATGCCGAGATAGATCAGACTGACACGCCAGTCGCGCAGGTAAAGCTTTCCCCAAAGCAGCGTAATGGCGGCCGCGACAAGCAGGTAACGTAATCCACTGCATCCCTCCGATACTTCAAAAGTGCCAGCGGCAATGCGAATGTGGGTGGCATGAATCGCCGCCGGAATATCAAGCCAGCCCAGTAGCCCACCCGTGGCCCACACTGCCAGCGTCTGTAACGGACTGATCAGCAGTCCCCACAGCGGAATAGCTAACGACAACATTATCGCCGGAAACAGAAGTGGTCTGGCCCATGCCGATCCCGCTAGAGCAGCGACCATCGACAGAAATAGTGGTAGTAGCAACAGGCGCTGCAACAGATCAACGGAAGCCACCAGCGCCAGCTGGAACAGTGCTGACATCAATAGCAGCAGTGGCAGCCAGCGCCAATCTGGTGCCGGTGATGGCCAGCGCGATCTGCGCGCGTCGCGCCAGATCAGCCAGCAACAGACCAGTACCAGCAGCAGACCATGGGAATAGGTGCCATCGTCAAACCAGCCCGCCGCCACCGCATGCCATGTCGGCCCGCTGAGCCATAACAGAGTCAATAATGCTACTACCGGGAGCAACAGGAAAATCAGCGCGGAGCGGGAGGGCATGCCGTGAATCCTTTCGCGGTGTTAGATGACAGCCGCCATGGTATCACGGGCCGGGGCCCGGTCGCGGACCTGTTTGAAGGTGACCCCCTTTTACGCCATCCATTATCCCGTCTTGCGCGCCCACCATGCCTCGCGCAGAACCAGCCACAGATTGCCGCCCAATCGCTTTGCCAGCTTCTTGCTGTTCCAGTAGCCGTATTGCCAGAGTTGTGCACGGCTGGCGGTGGCGGAGGCCAGCGCCAGTGCCATAGCCGGGGTGGTATGTCGTTGAATGCTGTAGCGCCCGATGATGCTCATGTCGTGATGCCGGCTGATGCGCTTCTCGGGCTCCGAGGTAAACAGGAAACGGATGCCGGATGATGCGGCGGCGTCAGCAACGCGTTGTGAGTAATAGCCTCCGGGCACGGAGGCCGTTTCTACCGGTTCGCCAATGATTTCGCTCAGCAACTGAACGCTGTCGGCCCATTCGCGTAGCAGTGTGGTGTCGTCACACAGCGAAATGCGGGCCGGATGAGACCAGGAGTGGCTACCGATCAGGTGGCCGCGATGGTGCAGGGCCCGAATGTGGTCGGTGTTGACAAAGCCTTGTTGCCCGATCCTGCCAGCGGTAATAAAAAAGTGGCCGCGCCAGCCGTGGGTCTCGAGCAGGTCGGCGATGTCGGTAATGGCACTGATGCCACCGTCATCAAAGGTCAGTAGCAATGGGCACTCGGCATAATCCAGTGAAGACAAGTGATCGACACGCGACACACGGGCAGTCTCCTTTACTGCCAGTGTTGCGAAGTGCGCCTCCATCAGGCTCCGCTCCAGCTTGTAGCTGGCGGCGCTGGCGCCGGCGAAGCCACTGGCGTCCGGATTCTGGTCAATAACGTCATGGTAGCAGAGCGATACAGACTTCATTGTTGCCTCCGGACGCGCCACTGCCAGCGAAGATAACGGCTAAGCCAGGGTTGACCCCATTCCGCAGAGGCTCTGCCACGGGTATCGATGGGCGATGCATTGCCCGCAATGATGTCGACCAATCGGTCGCGCAGGGCATCGAGGTTTTCCAGTACCACCTGATGATTGATCATGGTCGGTGTGTCCCGTAGCGGATCAATCGAATAACGAAAGTAGCCGTATACCGGGCCGGTATCGATGCCTTCATCAATCCGTAGCAGGGTCATGCCGACGTTGCTGTCATCGTTGCTTGCAAGCGCCCAGAAGCAGCCATGGGCATTGCGATACTCAGGGCAAATGCCGGGGTGCATGACCCAGGTGCCATGGGCGGGGAGGGCGAATATTTCTTTTCTCAGAAGAGTTTTACAGCGGGCAATGATCATATCGGGTCGGGCGGCAGCAATGAACTCACGGCAGCTGTCGCTGTTCGGGCTCTCCACGTTCAGCACCGGTGTGCCGACGGGCGCAGGGGCGAAGCGTTGGCTGAGTCGGGCGAGGATATGTTGCTGCCATCGGCGCTCCCGGTGTGCAAGAAAAAGCCGGCTGTAAAGCCGCCAGGCGATGACGTCGAGAAAGCGCCAGCGACCGATACGCTCGATCTCGCGGGCAATGCGCTTTTTCATCCGTGCCCGTGGCTCATGGATGATAACGATCCCGGCAAGTTCGGAGAATGACGCCAGCCAGCGCGACATGGACTCCCGCGTCAGCAGGTCGTCGGCGTGGCAAATCAGAATGGTTCGCATGCAGGAGACAGTCCTTGTCTTCGTGAAATCGACGACAGTATAGCAACAACACCGCGCAGATACCCGATTATCCCGATATTTCAGAGAGCCCGCACGCCGCCGCTGGTCAGGGTGCCGTCACGGTAATCCTGCAACGCCTGCTCGATTTCTTGCGCGCTGTTCATCACAAACGGGCCGTATTGCATCACCGGCTCGTTCAAAGGGCGGCCGGCGATCAGCAGAAAGCGTCCGCCTTGTGGGCCCGCATGCACATCCAGCGTATCACCACTGCCGAGCAGAGCGGCCGCGTGGGTCGGCACCTGTTTGCCATCACTGTTGAGCGCGCCTTCAAACACATAGATGAAAGCGTTGTGGCTTGTCGGCACCGGCACACTGAAGCTTTGCTCCGCGCCGAGTTCGATGTCAACGTAGATCGGTTCGGTGCCACCCGCCTGGATCGGACCGCGATAACGCTCGCCCGCCAGCGCCAGCTCGCCAGCGATCACCTTGATGCGCACACCGGCCAGCGGTTCATGCCAGGGCATTGTCGCAGCCGGTACGTCGCGGTAGGCCGCCGGCTTCATCTTGTCTTTCGCTGGCAGGTTCAGCCACAACTGGAAGCCGCGCATGCGCCCTTCGTTCTGCTGCGGCATTTCCGAATGAATAATGCCTCGACCGCAGGTCATCCACTGGACATCTCCGGGGCGCAGATCGCCGCGGTTGCCCATGTGATCTTCGTGCAGCATGTGTCCGTCGAGCATATAGGTGACAGTTTCGAAGCCGCGATGGGGATGGGACGGGAAGCCGCCAATATAGTCATCGACGTTGTCACTGGAAAATTCGTCCAGCATCAGAAACGGATCCATTCGCGCCATCTGTGACTGGCCGAGGGTGCGGCGCAGGCGAACACCGGCGCCATCGCTGGTATTCATGCCTGGAATAATGCGGGCAAGTGCTCTGACGGTCATGACATCACCTCATTGAATTTGTGCGCGCTGATGTGGCGCGTGGTAATCCAGTTCCGGACCGGCCGGCACCACTCTGGTCGGGTTGATGGTGGGATGGCTGCGATAATAATGATGCTTGATATGCATCATGTTTACCGTGTCGGCGATGCCGCGCTGCTGATAGAGATCGCGCAGATACCCGCTTAGCGCAGGGTAGTCGACAATGCGGCGCAGATTGCATTTGAAATGGCCGACATACACCGGATCAAAACGCACCAGCGTGGTAAACAGTCGCCAGTCCGCTTCGGTGATCTGTTCGCCAACCAGCCAGCGCCGCCGACTGAGGCGATCTTCCAGCCAGTCCAGTTCTGCAAACAGCTCGCCCACCGCATCCTGATAGGCCTGCTGCTTAGTGGCGAAGCCGGCCTTGTAAACACCGTTATTCACCCGCTCATAAATGCGGGTATTGATTCCATCAATGTCGTCGCGCAGATCAGCGGGATAGTAGTCGCCCTGTGTCGCACCAATGCCATCAAAGGCGCTGTTGAACATGCGGATAATATCCGCCGATTCGTTACTGACGATGGTGTGCTGTTGCGTATCCCACAGCACTGGCACGGTGACTCGGCCGGAGTAGTCTGGATCCGCTTTCAGGTAGAGCTGGTAGAGGTAATCAAGGCCATACAGCCGATCCCCGCTGGTATCAGGAAAATCCTGATCCAGCGGCCAGCCATGGTCGAGCATCAGCGGGTTCACCACCGATACATCAATCATGTCCTGCAGTCCCTTCAGCTCGCGAAAGATCAGGGTGCGATGGGCCCAGGGGCAGGCCAGCGACACATACAGGTGGTAGCGACCGGGCTCGGCACGAAAGCCCGCCTTGCCGTCCGGGCCGGCACTGCCGTCGGCGGTGACCCAGTTGCGGAACCGGGCCGCCGAGCGCTCGAAGTGGCCACCGGTGCTGTCGGTGTCATACCACTTGTCCTGCCATTGTCCCTTTACCAGCAATCCCATGATGATCTCCGTGCACTGCCGGGTAGCCGTCGGCTCCCCGGGTGGGTTCAAGCTGCTGCGCTGACCTTTTCCAGCAGCTCGCCGATTTGCTGACGGGCGCCTTCCAGAGCCTTCGCCTTGACGTCATCGCCCATGTTAACCCCTTCGGCGAACACGAAGCGGACATCGGTCAGGCCGATAAAGCCAAGGAACTGACGCAGGAACGGCTCCTGGTGGTCGTTCGGGGTATTGGCGTAGACACCGCCCCGGGCCGAGAACACCAGTACCGGCTTGTTGGCGACCAGACCCACCGGGCCGGTGTCGGTGTATTTGAACGTGACACCAGCTCGGGCGACGTTGTCGATCCAGGCCTTGAACTGGGACGGCACGCCAAAGTTGTACATCGGCAGACCAATTATCACCAGATCAGCGTCATTCAACTCTGTTACCAGCGCATCGGATTCGGTGATGGCCGCCTGCTGTTCGGCGCTGCGCTGATCCGCCGGGGTGAAAAAGGCGCCGACGCGATCACCGTCCAGATGGGGCAGGGGATTGGCGGTCAGATTGCGCTCCACCACCCGGCCCTGCGGGTTGGCTGCTTGCCAGCGCTGGATAAAGCCGGAGGCCAGCTGGCTGGTGTTGCCGTGGTCGCCAAAGATGCTGCTGCTCAGGTAGAGAAGGGTTGCCATGGTGATGCCCTCGAGGCGTCAGGAATGATGGGATCAGTATCGGATCTGGCATTCCGATAAAAAACAGCATAATTTTACTTCTTTAGATCGTATTTTCTGATGTATTGGAGGGCGAGATGGAGCTTAAGGTATCGCTGGAGCAATGGCGTGCCCTGTTGGCGGTGGTCGATGCCGGTGGCTATGCCGCCGCCGCCGAGGCACTGGACAAGAGCCAGTCCGCGGTCAGCTATGCTATCCAGAAGCTGGAAACCGGGCTCGGAGTGCGGGTATTCCGGCTTGAAGGACGCCGGGCGGTGCTGACAGAAGCCGGCGAAATTCTCTATCGCCGTGCTCAGGCGCTGGTGGAGGAGGCCAGCCGGCTGGAGCTGTCCGCAGACAACCTGTCGCGCGGGGTGGAGGCACAGCTCTATTTGGCGGTGGATGCGATCTTCCCGATGTGGTTGCTGCTTGAGTGCCTCGACCGCTTTGCGGGTGAGTTTCCGGAAACCCGGATTGAATTGCTGGAAACGGTACTCAGTGGCACCGATGAGACATTGCTCCAGCACCAGGTGGACCTGGCCATTACGCCGCGGGTACCTCCAGGGTTCATTGGTGATGCCCTGATGCGCGCGCGGTTTATCGCCGTTGCCCATCCTGATCATCCATTGCATCAGCTGGGTCGTCCGCTGGTGTTTCAGGACCTGCGCCGTCATCGCCAGCTGGTGGTGCGAGATTCCGGCAGTCGCCGCATGGACGCCGGCTGGCTGGGCGCCGAGCAGCGCTGGACGGTGAGCCACCTCAGCACTTCCATCCGTGCTGCCTCCATGGGCCTCGGCTTTGCCTGGTACCCGGAGGAGAAAATCCGCGACGAATTGATTGGCGGCACACTTAAGCCATTACCCCTGACGGAAGGACAGGAGCGCTTCGCAGATCTCTATCTGGTTTATGCCGAAGCGGACTACGCCGGGCCGGCGGCGAAACGGTTTGGCCGGATTCTGCACGAGAGGGTCACGTCGCTCTGACACGGCTTCGTCATGCCGCCGTCATTGCCAATTCATCCGAAGGCGGTAAATAAGCGATTCCAATACTTTCCGGGATCGTCTGATGAAACGTCTTCTGCTTGCTGCACCTGTGGCGCTGCTTGTCGCCTGTGGTGGTGATGATGGTAACAATGGTGCCGATGGCCGCACGGCGCTGGTGAGCCTGACCGCTGTCTCGGCCACACCCGGTTGCGCCAACGGCGGCACACGCATTGACTCAGGTATAGACAATAACCGAAACGGAATACTCGACCTCGCCGAAGTACAATCTACTTCCTACGCCTGTAATGGTGATGGCACCCTGCGTACACCGAGCAGCATCTCGCTCAGCTTCGCCGGTCGCTACTCCTCTGGTGTGTTTCTGGGTAGCGCTGCCGAGATCGTTGCCTATCATCCGGCCACCCAGCAAGCGTTTGTCGTCAATGCGCTGGCAGGCGCCGTCGACGTGCTGGATGTCAGCAATATTGCTGCTCCAACCTATCTCGATACCCTGACTGTGGATGACATTGTCGCTGGCGCTATCGTTAACAGTGTGGCGGTATCGGGCAACGTGATGGCCTTCGCCGTGGAAGCACCGGTGAGGACCGATGACGGCTTCGTCGCCATCTACAATGCGCGCACCCTGACACGACTGGCGGTGGTGCCTGCGGGTGCGTTGCCGGACATGCTCACCTTTACGCCGGATGGCCGTTACATTCTGGTGGCCAACGAAGGCGAGCCGAGCGATGACTACAGTATTGACCCCGAAGGCTCCGTCAGCATCATTGATGTCACTGATTTTAGTGTCCGTACTGCGGACTTCAATGCCTGGGATGGTCAGGAAGATGCGCTTCGCGCCAGTGGCGTGCGCATCTTTGGTCCGGGCGCCAGCGCATCGCAGGATCTGGAGCCGGAATACATCGTTGTCTCTGCTGATGGCAGTACCGCATGGGTTGCGTTGCAGGAAAACAATGCACTGGCGAAGATTGATATTGCCACTGCAACCGTGACGGCCATCATGCCGCTGGGCTATAAGGATCACGGTCTTGACGACAATGGTTTTGGTAGCAGCAATGCATTCGATGCCAGCGATACTCCGGTGGCGATTGATATCCGTACCTACCCGGGTGTACTGGGCATGTACCAGCCGGACAGCATTGCCTCCTACGAGGTTAATGGTCAGACCTATATCGTTACCGCAAATGAAGGCGATGCCCGCGCCTGGGGCGAAGACAACGACGATTACTGGGGCGATAGCATCAGCGGTGGTGATCCGACGCTCGGCTTTGTCGAGGAGATCCGCGTGACGCATCTGATCAATCCTGCCGGCTGGGGGGGGCGTCGCGGTAATGACCTGCCGCCGCAACTGGATGCATTTGTGGGCGGCCTTGCCAATGGCGGTTTGCTGAATCCAGCCGTGTTCGGCTATTGCGGTGCCGTTGCTGGAAACCCGGGCAACTGCCGTAACAACGGTGTGCTCGGTCGGTTGACGGTCAGCTGGGTGGACGGCTATCAAAAACACCCGGACGGTTCGCCGGTTATGTACACGGCGGCAGGTGAGCTTGATCCAGCCGGTGACCGCATCATGTACGATGCCCTGCATGCCTTCGGTGGCCGCTCGGTTTCGATTTTTGATGCAGATGGCAATATGGTCTGGGATTCCGGTGACCAGATGGAGCAGTACCTGGCTTCGGACGAGTGCATGGCCGGCTCTGCCCGTAACATCCCCTGCAAGAACTACTTCAACTCCAATCACTCGGCGGCAAATAGTCGTGACAACCGCAGTGATAACAAGGGGCCGGAGCCGGAAGGCGTCGCTATTGGCAAGCTGGGCGAGAAGACCTATGCCTTCGTCGGCCTTGAGCGCATGGGTGGAGCTATGGCGTATGACATCACTGATCCAGCCAATGCGTTTTTTGTCGATTACCTGAATACCCGTGAAGTGTGGGATGTGGCGCCGGGCACCATCCTGTCGACGGTGGGCGATCTGGGTGCGGAGGGCGTGGCCTTTGTTGCTGCCAAGGACTCACCGAATGGAGAGGCACTGCTGTTGATCGGCAACGAGGTCAGTGGCACCACCTCTATCTATCAGATCAATCAGCTGTTTGATTGATGCCGTTGTCTGAGCGCCGGTAAATGACAAAACTGTAGTTGTACGGGTTGGGGCCGGCGGCTGCAAAATCCTCCCGCCCTGCCTCAATCCACTGGCTGCGGTCATATTCGGGGAAAAAGGTATCCCCGGCCACATCCGCATGCACTTCCGTGATGTAGAGAATATCCGCCTGCGGTAGTGCTTCGGCATAGATCTGGGCGCCACCGATCACCACGGTTTCATCCACACCATCAATCAGGGCAATGCTCTCGGCAAGGCGGCGTGCTTCTGCAAGGGAGGCAACGACCCTTGCGCCTTCGGCGTGATAGCCGGACTGACGGCTGATGACGATGTTGGCGCGGCCGGGCAGAGGACCCTTGAGCGACTCCCAGGTCTTGCGTCCCATGATCACCGGTTTGCCAAAGGTGACGTGCTTGAAATACTTGAGATCCTCCGGCAGATACCATGGCAACTTGTTATCGCGGCCGATGCACCCGTTAGCGGCGCGGGCGACAATCAATGACAGCTTCATCCAGAGTTCCTCGCGTTACAAATGCAGCATTGCCGCTCCGGCAGGGGATTAAATTGCTACCGGCGCCTTGATGTGCGGGTGCGGGTCATAGCCTTCAAGGGTGAAATCCTCGAACCGGAATGCAAACAGGTCCTTCACCGCCGGATTGATTTTCATCACGGGCAAGGCGCGTGTTTCACGGCTCAACTGCAATTCAGTCTGCTCCAGATGGTTGCTGTAAAGATGCGCATCACCAAGGGTATGGACAAAATCACCCGGCTGCAGATCGCATACCTGCGCCATCATCAGAGTCAGCAACGCATAGGAAGCAATATTGAACGGCACACCGAGAAAGATGTCGCCGCTGCGTTGATACAGTTGGCAAGACAGCTTGCCGTCGGCGACATAGAACTGGAACAGACAATGGCAGGGCGGCAGCGCTTGGCGTCCGAGTTCGGCATTCTTGTCCGGGCTCAACGTCGGGTCAGGCAGCACCGAGGGGTTCCAGGCCGACACCACCAGTCGACGGGAATCAGGATTACGTTTGATCTCCGCCAGTATCTGGCTGATCTGATCAATTACTCTTCCATCGTGCGTTTTCCAGCTGCGCCATTGCTCGCCATACACCGGGCCAAGCTCGCCCTCTTCGGTCGCCCACTCGTTCCAGATCGAGACGCCGTTATCTTTCAGATAGCGGATGTTGGTATCGCCGCTCAGAAACCATAGCAACTCGTGAATGATGGATTTCAGGTGCAGCTTTTTAGTGGTCAGCATCGGGAAACCTGCCGACAGATCAAAGCGCATCTGATAGCCGAACACGGCACGGGTGCCGGTGCCGGTGCGATCGCTTTTTTCGATGCCGTGATCGCGAACGTGGCGCAACAGATCCTGATATTGCTTCATGCGGTGGCTCCCTGTTTGCGATAGCCCCAGATCATCATGCCGGCGCCGACGACAATCATGGGCAGGCTGAGCAGCATGCCCATGGTCAGCCAGTTGCCCGCCAGATAGCCGAGATGGGCGTCCGGCTCTCGGAAAAATTCAGCGCCGATACGGGCGCAGCCGTAGCCGATGCCGAACAGTCCGGTAACGGCAGCGGCAGGTCGTGGCCTGATCGAGAAAATCCACAGCAGGGCAAACAATGCCACACCTTCAAGTGCAAACTGGTAGAGCTGCGACGGGTGGCGGGTCAGCTGCAATGGGTCGCCTGGGAAGATCATGCCCCAGCTGACATCCGTGGGTTTGCCCCACAGTTCGCCATTGATGAAATTGCCGATGCGACCGGTGGCGAGTCCCACCGGCACCATGGGCACGATGAAATCCGCCACCGTGAAGTAGCTGGTCCCGACCTTGCGTTTGAAATACCAGAACGCGGCAAGCACGCCGAGCATGCCACCATGGAAAGACATGCCGCCCTGCTGCAGCTTGACGATCCAGAGTGGATCGGCGAGCCACTGATCCAGCCCGTAGAACAAGCCGTAGCCAAGACGGCCACCTGCAATCACCCCGACCGCGCCATAGAAAATCAGATCGCCGACCTGATCGCGGTTGAAGGGGCTGCCCGGTTTGCTGGCTCGCCAGCTCGCCAGCAACCAGGCGCCGGCAAAGCCGAACAGATAGGTGAGGCCATACCAGTGCACGGCCAGCGGGCCGAATGAAAAGGCAACAGGATCAATCTGGGGATAGGTCATAACACCAACTTCAGTCCGATCAAAAACAGCACCACGGCGAACACCCGCTTCAGGGTCGTTGCCGGGAGCCGGTGGGCCAGCCGGGCACCGACCCGGGCCAGCGGGAAGCTGGTCAGCACTATACCTGCCGCCGCTGGCAGATACACGAAGCCGAGGCTGCCCGACGGTAACGCC
Source organism: Alcanivoracaceae bacterium (assembly GCA_046292765.1). Lineage (GTDB taxonomy): Bacteria > Pseudomonadota > Gammaproteobacteria > Pseudomonadales > Alcanivoracaceae > PGZG01. The sequence goes on from JBKBQA010000001.1 coordinate 172,620, forward strand.
GGATGATTCCAGCCGGCAATCAGGAAGCCGCTGACACCGCCGATGGCAATCGGCAGCCCGCAAACGGCGGAGATCGCCACTGCCTGCTGCATGCGCAGTCGGCAGGCGCTGAGAAAGGGCACCGTCATTGAACCACCTCCAATGCCGAACATGCTCGACAGGATGCCGATCAGTGTGCCGGCGGCGGTCAGCAGCGGTACTGGCGGCAGCCGCTCAGGCAGCTCTACATGGCGAGGGGCGCTGCCGAGTGCCATTTGAATCGCCACCACCATGGCAAAGACACCGAACAGCGTGGCGAGCGTGGCGCTGGCGATGGCGCTGGCCAGAAACGCACCACCGAAAGCGCCCACCAGAATGCCGGCGGAGAGCGGCAGGGCCACCGGCCAGCGAATGGCGCCGAGGCGGTGGTGGGTATAAATGGCGCTCAGCGACGTGACGGCTATGGTGGCCAGTGACGTGGCCACCGCCAGCTGGGCGAGGATCTCGGCCGGGAAGTCCATCAGATGGTAGATCGCCAGTAACGCCGGCACGATTACCACGCCACCGCCGAGGCCGAGTGCTCCGGCGAGCAGGCCTGCCACCACGCCAAGGGCGAGAAAAAGGATCAGGAGTTCGAGCAACGGGCTCACCTCGGCTACACTGCGGCGGCTATGCTATCCCATCCGGGTGCGCCGGGTCTGCCCGCGCTCCCGGGCCCTGATGAGGACTTCGGTTTCATGTGCATTGTGTTGCTTGCCTGGCAAGCCCATCCGGACTACCCCCTGGTTGTCGCCGCCAATCGCGATGAGTTTCATCATCGACCGGCAGAGCCGGCGCGCTGGCGCGGCGACCTGCTCTGCGGACTTGATCTGGTGGCAGGCGGCACCTGGCTGGGCATCAGCCGCGAGGGCCGCTTTGCCGCCGTCACCAACTATCGCGAGCCGATTGCAGACCGGACGCCGGGCAACCGCTCCCGCGGCATGCTGCCGCTTGGGTTCCTGGAGAGCGGGCTGGCACCGATGGAGTATCTTGCCCGGCTGGTGCCTGAGCAGCAGGAATACGGCGGCTTCAATCTGCTGGTTTGCGATGGTCGCGAGCTGGCGTGGATGAGTAACCGTGGCGCGGCGCCCCAGACGGTGGCGCCCGGTGTGCATGCGCTCAGCAATGGCCAGCTCGACACTGACTGGCCGAAAGCCCGTCGCGGGCGGGCCCTGCTCGAGCAGGCCATGCGCGAGGGGCCAACCAGCTCAACGCTGTTGGCAATTCTGAAGGACAGCCTGCTGCCCGACGACGAGGTCTTGCCGGATACTGGCGTGGGTCTCGAAATGGAACGGTTGGTGGCGCCGATCTTTATCCAGTCGGCGGCGTATGGCACCCGCGCCAGTACCGCTGTGTGTCAGCGAGTCGATGGCAGCCTGATGTTTGCTGAACAGCGGTGGCAGCCCGGGGGTGCCCGGGCCGCAGAGGCCAGCCTGTTCGAGTAAATCGGCGCCTTATTCTTTCTGGAACTAAACTTCTGACGTTTTATTATTTCTGGTTTTCATGCGGGCCCGTACACTGGGCCCCTCTTGATACTCCGGGACCATACCGATGGACTGGCAAGGCTGGCTTACTCTCGCCCTCACGGCGGGCGTGTTTATTACCCTGATCAGCACCCGGCTCGGCCCGGATATCGTCCTGATGGGGGCATTGCTGATCCTCAGCATCACCGGCGTACTCAATGCCGGGGAGGCACTCTCCGGGTTCAGTAACAGCGGATTGATGACCGTCGCGGCCATGTTCGTGGTGGCCGCCGGCATCCGTGCCTCTGGCGGCGTCGATCTGGTGGTCAATCGCATTCTCGGTCGCCCGGTCGGCCCGCGCGGGGCCATGGTCCGGCTGGCGGCGCCGGTGATCGGCTTGTCCGGCTTTCTCAACAATACCCCGGTGGTGGCCACCATGATTCCGGCGGTGACACGGTGGGCCAAGCAGCTCAACCTGCCGGCCTCGTCGCTGATGATTCCGCTCAGCTACGCCTCCATCCTTGGCGGCACCCTGACCCTGATCGGCACCAGCACCAATCTGGTGGTGAATGGCCAGTTCCAGACTCTGACCGGCGATGCCGGATTCCACCTCTTCGATATCACCGCGGTTGGGCTGGTGGCGGCGGTTGCCGGCATGACGTTTCTGCTGCTGGTTGGCCCGAAGTTGCTGCCAACCCGCCGCAGCCCTGACGAAACCTTCGCCGACATGCGCTCGTTCACCTTCGAGGTGGCGGTGGCGCACGACGGTCCACTGGTCGGCAAGTCGATCGCTGATGCGGGGCTGCGCCATCTCCAGCGGATTTATCTGGTTGAGATCGAGCGTCATGGCAGCGTGCTGACGGCGGTGTCACCTGACGACATCCTGCAAGGTGGCGATCGGCTGGTGTTTGTCGGTGAAACCGAAGCCATTATCGATGTGCTGCGCATTAATGGTCTGGTGCCATCGGTGGGCCGCGAGCCGGTCATCGAACGTAATGTGCCGGAGCGCAAGCTGGTGGAAGCCGTGGTGGCGCCGGGTTGCGAAGGCGTCGGCAAAACTATCAAGGATGCTCGTTTTCGCGACCGCTACGGCGCGGTGGTGCTGGCGGTGGCCCGCAACGGCGACCACATCAAGGGCCGGCTGAGCTCGATTGTGTTGCAGCCGGGTGATGTCCTGTTGCTGGAGGCGCGTCCTGCTTTTGTCAGTCGGCAGAGGTATTCCCGTGATTTCCTGCTGATTAGCGAGCTGGAGGAAGAGCGTCCCGATCATAGCCGGGCGCTGCTGTCCTGGGCGATCCTCGGGGGGGTGGTGCTGTTGGCCTCGTTTGAGTTGATTACCATGCTCAATGCTGGCCTGCTTGGTGCCGGGCTGATGGTGGCGACCCGTTGCGTTACCGTCGCGGAAGCAAAGCGCAGTCTTGATCTGACTGTGATCATTACCATTGCCGCCAGTTTTGCCATCGGCAATGCGTTGCAGAAAACTGGTGCTGCACTCTGGCTAGGTGAAGGTATTCTCGGCGTCGCCGGGACCAACCCGATCCTGTTGTTGGTGCTGACCTACATCACTGTGTCAGTGCTTACCGAAACCATCACCAACAATGCCGCAGCCGTCATCATGTTACCGATTGTGCTGGCGGTATCCTCGGCGCTGGGGCTGAATCCGGAACCGTTTGTGATTGCCGTGATGATGGCCGCATCGGCGAGTTTCGCTACACCGCTGGGCTATCAGACTAACCTGATGGTCTACGGACCGGGCGGTTATCGCTTCAGTGACTTTCTGCGCATCGGCATCCCGATGAATATTGTCGTCGGTGCGGCCACTATTGGTGCCATTATCGTGTTTTGGCCACTCAGTACGTAACATGTCCGGCCAGCGGAAAATCCGCTGGCCGGACATGTAGGTCGGACGTGAATATTATGGCGAAGTGGTGAAATCTGCGCTGGTGTTTTGCCCTGCCACTACCGCGATATTGAGCGACTGACTGAACAGGATCTCGTCATTTTGATCAGGCATGTCGTCCAGTGCCTGGCAAGTCAGTGCCGCAGTGTAGTCTCCAGCCGGAACGAAACCGATGCTGTAGGTGAGCAGGCCGCTCTGTGTATCAAGGCGCACATTCCCGGTGGTCAACGGATTGTCATTGCCAATGGTGCCGCCGTTGTCGTTGACATGGATGTCTCCGGTGGTCGCGCCGGTTCCCTCATAGAGGTACACCGCTACACCCTGATCATTGCCGAGGTTGTTGGTGCACTCTTCGTCCATCACCAGCGCCTCGTCGACGACACCAAATATCGAGCCGGTGGTGCTGTCGTCAGTGATGCGTAGCGCCGGGCGCAGCAGATAGTAATCCTGATTGGCTGGCTTGGTCAGCGCGCGGCGAAGATCAACATCAATGGTGAAGTCGGCACGACCACCGACAGGCACGGCGAATCCGCTGACCAGCTGGATGTGGCGCGTATTCGGTAAGTTACTGCCTTGCTGACCAGGTACCAGCAGGTCCACGTTGCCGCCTTCATTGGTAACGACAAAGGAGTCGGGATAGCCGCCATCAATATACAGTCGCAACCAGTTATAGTCGCCGGCCGGGACTTCAGTGGCCGGCAGCAGCGCGACTGCATTGGTGCCCTGCAAGTCAAGCAGGTTCTCGATGATAATCGGCTCCGCTGGTGTATACACAACGACATTTCCGCGTGCCGGCTTCAGATCGATACGACTGATGCTGAGCTGAACCAGAGTAACGTTGTCTACCGGTGCGTCGGTAATTGCCATGGAGACAATTCCGGTCTCCCGGTCTTTGTTATTCCCGGAGCTACCCCCGCAGGCAGCGAGTGTAGAGATAACCACTGCAGCCGCAATACAGGTAACGGTGCGATTGGGGGTGAGCAAAGACATACTATTCATGTTGATCTCTCCTTGATCGAAAGTAACTGCGCAAATCCACGCAGGCTGGCAGGTAGACAGGTCTTGGGAAAAATAATTCCCTGACCACGCGACCGGTCATCTTATATATCCATCTTTCGATTAATGTTCTGTGCGGTTTACCACAAAGCATGGAGTAAAGGGAGTCTCCCAGCTGATCCGACGACAGGAAAGCAGTATGGCTGCACCGCGCCAATCATTGACGCTAGTGTCAGGTCAGCGGTCTGAGGGCTTCTTGTCACGGGACAGAGCGAGTCCTGCGAGGGTTTCGTAAAGCAATTGTGGGCGAATGGGTTTGGTAATGAACCCATCCATGCCGGCTTCAAGACAGCGTCGTCGATCTTCGCTGGCGGCGTTAGCCGTCATGGCGATGATGGTGTTGCCCGATAACGTGCTGTTGGCACGAATGCGACGAGTAGTCTCAAAGCCGTCCAGTACCGGCATCTGAATATCCATCAGCACGCAGTCGAAGTGTTTGTCAGACAGTATATCCAGTGCCTGCGCGCCATCACCTGCAACATGAACGACTGCGCCCGCACGTTCCAGCAGTTCGCTGGTGACCATTTGGTTAACTGGATTGTCGTCGACTACCAGGATGGACATGCCCTCGATTTCCTTTGTCTCGGGGGCGGTCGCCTTTTTCTCGGGCCGATCACTGACCGCCGTTGCCAGCGGCAGGGTGAAAAAAAAGCAAGCGCCTTTACCGGCGGTGCTATGTACACCCATGACACCGCCGGCAAGCTCCACCAGTTTCTTGCTGATGGCGAGACCCAGCCCGGTGCCACCATACTGACGTGTTGTCGATGTATCGGCCTGTTGGAATGGATTGAAAATGCGTTTGATCTGTTCCTTGTTGAGGCCGATGCCCTGATCGCGCACCTCGAAGCGGACAATGCAGCCGTCACTGGCGGTCGACAGACGTTTAGCGGACACCGCGATAGTGCCGTGATCGCTGAACTTAATGGCGTTGCCAACCAGATTGATCAGTATCTGTTGCAGCCAGACAGGGTCACCATGCAGCACCGTCGGGATTTCTGCATCAAGAGAAAATGCCAGTAACAGCCCTTTCTGTTGCGCGCTATCGGTCAGCTGGCTGGCGATGCTGTCGAGCGTGATGGCAATGGAAAAGTCGGTGGGCTCCGAATCTATCTTGCCAGCTTCAATGCGGGAGAAGTCGAGAATGTGATCGACGATCGCCAGAAGATGACGGGCGGCCTGATCGATCTTGCCCAGATAATCCTGTTGTTGCGCGGACAGTGGTGTGCCTCGCACCAAATGGGTGAGGCCGATAATGCTGTGCATGGGCGTGCGAATTTCATGGCTCATGTTGGAGACAAAATCACTTTTGGCGCGGCTGGCAGCTTCAGCCTCTTCCTTGGCCTTGTTCAGTTCTGCGGTGCGCCGCTGGACTTCCTGCTCCAGGCCGGCGTTCAGCTCAAGCAGATGACGTTGATCATTGGCGCGCTCAATTGCCAGTGCAGCCAGATTGGCCACCGAAGTGATGGCATCAATATCCTCCGGTGTTGGTCGGTGGGGGGTGCGATGGTAAATCGCAAAGGTGCCGAGCACTTCGCCGTCGGCGCTCTTGATCGGTTCCGACCAGCAGGCGGCAAGACCGGCCTGAGTGGCGATGGCGCGATAGTCCTCCCACAGCGGGTCGCTGCCAATATCTTCGACAATGACCCGCTCACGGCGCCAGAGGGCAGTGCCACAGGAGCCAGTCCGGGGGCCGATCGGCGCGCCGTTGATGGCGTCGTTATAGAACCCGGGCACACTCGGTGCCGCGCCAAGCGTGACCTGGCTGCCACTGTCGTCGAGCAACAAAATGGTGCACAGCGCCTCCGGGTTCTGTCGTTCAACGCCGAGCACGATGGATTCCAGCACCGTCTGTAACGGTGCATTCTGCACCAGCAGATACAGCGTCTCTGCGCGGGCCGCCTCGCGGACTTCGATATGAATGCGGTCGGTAATGTCGGTAGCCACCGAGAGCACGCCCAGGTAACTGCCATCATCATCGAAGATGGGGCTGCTGCCCATGGTGACGATCAGCGCTTGTCCATCCGCCCGGCGCAGCCGGATATCATGCTGCTCGGCAATCCCCCGCTGGCGCCGGGCGACATTTTCCTGGGCGATATGGTGTTCATTGGTAAACATGAAGTCGGCCATGTGCCGACCGACCATGTCGACGGGACGGCAACCCAGCATGTGTGCCATCTTCGGGTTGACGAAGGTCGTTATGGAGTCCGCATCAATAGCCCAGATGCCTTCGTTGGCCATCTCGACCATCCAGCGATAATACTCGTCCTTGTCCTGATCCACGCTGTCCATAGGTGGGTGCCGGCTATTATAGGTATTGTTAGTCTTTCAGACTGCCAGAATGCCAGCGCCCAGCCAATCGCCATTCCGGGGGTGGTCGACCCGCATCAAAATCACACGCTGTCCTGACGGGCAGTGTCAGGCAATCCGGCGGCGGCTGATCAGATCACCAAGGCCGGCCTTCTCCAGTTGCAGATCCACGTAGGAGGCAATGACCTCGCCGTTATCCATGGCAAGGACTTCGTAGAGCAGCTTGCGCGCTGCGGTGATCTTCATGCGCCGGATGGCGGCCTTGACCCGAAGCAGGTGCGAGGCGTTCATGCTGAGCGAGTCTACCCCCATGGCCATCAGCATCAGTGCTGAGCCGGGATCGCCTGCCATTTCACCGCACACCGACACAGGTTTGTCTTCAGCGTGGGCCTGCTCAATCACGTGCATGATGGCGTGCAGCACTGCCGGGTGCCAGGAATTATAGAGGGCGGCGACCTGACGGTTATTGCGGTCCACCGCAAGCAGGTACTGGGTTAGATCGTTAGTGCCGATCGAGAGAAAGTCGACGCGCTGGGCCAGCGCCCGCGCCTGATAGACCGCTGCAGGCACTTCGATCATCACGCCGACAGGCGGCATCTCGACGTCGATGCCTTCTTTGCGCACCTCAAGCCAGGCGCGATGAATAAGGTGCTGGGCTTCCTCCACCTCGAACACGGTGGTGATCATCGGCAGCATGATACGCAGATTGTTGAGCCCCTCACTGGCCTTCAGCATGGCGCGAATCTGCACCATAAAAATTTCCGGATGATCCAGCGTCAGGCGAATACCGCGCCAGCCAAGGAACGGATTTTCTTCTTCAATCGGGAAGTAGGGCAGTTCCTTGTCGCCGCCGACGTCGAGTGTGCGCATGGTGACACCATGCGGGGCGAAAGCCTGCAACTGCTCCCGGTAGATGATCCGTTGCTCATCTTCAGAGGGAAAGCGGTCGCGCACCATAAATGGAATTTCAGTGCGATAGAGGCCGACGCCCTCGGCGCCACGCTCCAGTGAGCGGGAAATGTCGGTCATCAGGCCGGTGTTGACGGCAATGAGGATGCGCTTGCCGTCTTCGGTCTCGGCTGGCAGGTCGCGCAATTTCTCAAGACCGGCGAGCAGCGATTGCTCTTCGCGGATAATCTGCTCGAACTGATGCTTCAGTTCATGGTTGGCGTTGGCAATCAACCGGCCGCGAAAGCCGTCGACAATAACCTCGCGGCCATCAAGCTGCTTGAGCGGCAGACCGGCTGCGCCGACCACCGTCGGAATGCCCATGGAGCGGGCGACGATAGCCATGTGCGAATTACGCGAGCCGTGGCTGGTGGCGATGCCGACGATATACTCCCGTGGTACCTCCATCAGCATGGCAGTGGTGATTTCCTCGCCGACCAGCACCGTGTGCTGCGGGTACTCCACTTCACGGCGGGTATCACTCTGCAGGTGTGCCAGCACCCGGCGGCCGAGGTCGCGGACATCGGCAGCCCGTTCACGCAGGTAGCTGTCGTCCATCATCTCGAAGTTGCGGACATGCTCATCAATGACCATGCGCAGGGCGCCCTGAGCCCAATGGCCCTGACGGATCTTTTCGACCACTTCGCCGCCCAGTGCGTGCCGGTCCAGCATTCGCAGGTAGACCTCGAACAGTGCCTGTTCCTCGCGACCCAGACTGCGGCCAGCACTTTCGGCCAGCGCGCGCACTTCATGACGGGCTTTGACCAGCGCGCTGTCCAGCAGCGCGATTTCGGCATTGATATCACTGGCATCGCGGTCTGGCACCGCCGCCAGATCTGCGGACGGATACAGCCGCAAGGCGATGCCGATGGCCGCCCCCTGAGCGCCTGGCAAGCCATCGAAAAAAGCTGGTTCTGGTTCGGTGCCGGGGGCTGTGTCGGATGTCAGGTCACCAGTGGCGCGGGCATGGGCGACCACGGCAGACAGCTGGGCAGAAATGGTGACCAGGAAGGCTTCTTCGCTCTGGTCAAAGCGGCGCGTATCGCGCTGCTGCACCACCAGCACACCCAGTACCTCGCCCTGATGCATAACCGGCACACCGAGGAAGGCGTGGAAAGGGTCCTCGCCGGTTTCCGCCAGATAAAGGAATTTGGGGTGGCTGAAGGCGTCCTCAAGGTTGATCGGTTCTTCGCGCAGACCGACCTGACCAATCAGGCCCTCGGAGACACCCAGGCTAACCCTTCCGACCGCCTCACGCTTGAGGCCCTCGGAGGCCATCAGCAGATAGCGCTGGCGGTCACGGTTAAGCAGGTAAATGGAGCAGACCTCGGTGCCCATGGCGTCACGGACCCGCCGCGCCATCAGGTCCAGCGCCGAACGGAGGTCCGGGGCGCTGTTGACCTCCTGAACAATCCGCCGCAGGGTATCAAGCACGCTCATTCTCCCGCCGCAGCCGGCGCATCGCCGGGGCCAGCTCGCGCAGGGCGCGGACATAGACACCACGCTTGAACTGCACCACCTTGCGCACCGGGTACCAGTAACTCACCCAGCGCCACTCGTTGAACTCCGGTGTTTCGCTGGCGGCCAGATCAATGGCTGCGTCATCGCTGGTCAGCTTGAGCAGGAACCACTTCTGGCGCTGTCCGATGCAAGAAGGCTGGGACGGATAGCGTTTACTGCGCAGAAATCGGCGTGGCAGCCGATAGCTGAGCCAGCCCTCGGTGCAGGCGACGATCTCCACGTCCTGCTCACCGAGACCAACTTCCTCGTGCAGTTCCCGGTACAGGGTCTGCTCCGGGGTTTCGCCGGGCATCATGCCACCCTGAGGGAACTGCCAGGCATCACGGTTACCGACCCGGCGCCCCCAGAATACCTTGCCGTCAGGGCTCATCAGCACGATGCCCACGTTCAGCCGGAACCCCTGTTCATCGATAATGCCGGACATCTGGCTCGCCTTTGAGTAATGAGGCAATTAAACCTTGATGCGGGCCACAGTCGCAATGCGATCTCCCCCTTTGTCGCGACAAATCGCGGGAATCCTTTGCTATGCTAGGGCCATCTGCATGGGGTGATGGGGGACTGGGCCATGACGCTGGCCATATTTGATCTGGACAATACGCTGATCGCAGGTGATTCCGATCATCTGTGGGGTGATTTTCTGGTTGAGCGGGGACTGGTGGATGGTGATCTTTACAAGGCAACCAACGACCAGTTCTATCAGGACTACAAGGATGGTCGGCTGGATATCCACGCCTACCTGAGCTTTGCCCTGAAACCGCTGAGTGAACATGCTCTGCTCAATCTGCTTGATTGGCGGCAGGAGTTTCTGGTAGAGAAAATCGCCCCGATCATGCTGCCGGCGGCGGCGGACCTGCTGCAGCAGCATCGCGATCAGGGGCATACCCTGATGATCATTACCGCCACCAACGATTTTGTCACCGGGCCGATTGCTGAGCAGTTGGGCATTGATATCCTGATTGCCACTCGTGCCGAAATGCTGGGCGAACGCTACACCGGCAAGATAGACGGCGTGCCCTGTTATCGTGATGGTAAGGTGCAGCGCTTGCATGAGTGGATGCAACATCACAACGTCAGTCTCGACAGCAGCTGGTTCTATAGCGATTCGCACAATGACCTGCCCTTGCTGCGCCGGGTTACACACCCGGTGGCAGTGGATCCGGATCCGGTGTTGTTGCAGGAGGCGAGGGAGCATGGCTGGAAAATCATCAGCCTGAGGGATAGGACATGAGGTCAGCGGTTGCACCGTTGCTGGTCGTGGCAGCATTGGTGGCGGGATGCGAGCCCTCGGCCCCACCATCATCACACGGCGAAGCGCAAACCGGCGTTGTCGTCTCGGCGGCAGAGCGGGAGGTGACTGACCTTCTCCGGCGAGAGCAGCATGACAAGCTGCGTCGTTTGAGCGCCCGAGCCGGCGTGTTTCAGGATGCCATTGATGGCTTGCTGACTGATCCCCGCGACGAGCGTCTGGCCACCGCCCGTGAGGCCTGGGGTCAGCTATACGGCAGTTTCAATGAAGCGGTGGTGGTGCTGGTCTGTCGCGCTGCCGAAGACCCGCATTTCGCTCAGCTGTTACAGCGGGTCGATGGATTCCCGATCCTGCCGGGTTACATCGACGGGCTGGAGCAATGGCCCGACAGCGGCATTGTTCACGATATCAGTTTGCCGCTGACGCGCGAGTCGCTACTGGCCCAGCAAGGCATCACGGCGCAGGAAGAAACCAGTCTCGGCTTTCAGGTGGTGGCGTTTCTGCTTTACGGTGAACCGGAGCACCCTCGACAGCCGGTCGACTTTACCCGTATCACCGAGGTGGCCGAGGACGAGCCGCTGACTGTTGAGGAGCAGCCCGCCAACCGGCGGCGCAGTTACCTGTCGCTGGCCACCACCGTGCTGGTAGAGGACTTGCAAGCCCTGACCGCCGATGCCGAGCGCTTGCCGGTGATCGGTTATCACTGTCCTGTTGATGCGCTGCGGCGCACCGCCGAACGGATGATTCGGGCCAGTGGCCTCGACGATCATGGCGATGTGGAGGGTGAGTATTTTTCCGCCCATTCGCGGGCGCTGGCATTGTCGGGCCTGGCCCATGCCATGATGCCATGGCTGAGCGAGAGTTCGGCGTTGCGACGCTGGCTCGGTGAGGCAGAGCAAGGAATGGTGTTGCCGGTGATTGGTGATGTGCCTGACATTCTTGCCTTGCAGCAACTGCATGCGGCGTTGAGTGCCGGGCGACGCCGAAGCCGCTAGAAAGCAAGGCGGGCTCGGGCCCGCCCTGCTTCTGTGTGGGCAAATCAGAAGCCGACTCGACCAAACACGCCCACGGCCGTTACGTCATCACCAAACTGCAGATCTGCGCCGACATCGAACGTGGGCGTCACCTTGACCAACATCTCGCCGTACAGGCCGATTTCGTTATCGCGGTACATGCGTTGCATAAAGGCGCCGCCACTCAGCTCGATCTGATCGGAGGTGCGGTGACGAATGCCGCCGGCGCCGCGGAAGCCATTCTCACGGTCGCGATTGCCGCCAACCTTGTAGCGGTCATGCAGCACATCACCGGTCAGCACCAGATCCAGGTTGCGCTGCAGCGGGGTGTGGAAGCCAAGGCCGCCGCTCAGGCCGACGCCGTAGTAACCGCGGTTGCCGGCATCACCGTCATACAGGCTGACACTGCCGCGCAGGAACAGGTGCTCGTCAAGCGCATAGGACAGGCGTCCATAAAGCGCGTCCCGATCAAATCCGCCGTCCCAATCCTCTGTCACGATGCCAAATTGGACGTAATTCCAGGAAAAGCCATTGTCGCGAATTTCGCTGGTGCGGGGTTGTGCATTGGCGGTGCCAATCATCGCTGCCAGCGGCAGGGCAACAAGCAGGGCACGGTACTTCATGGGTTTCTCCTGTGGGTAGAACATGAAGGTGAAGACTGCCAAAGTGGCTATTCGGTTCCTGTGCCTGCTGCCAGAACCGCAAAAAATTGCCTACGGGATCACAGGCTGCTCTGATCTGGTTGCTTCAGCAGGCCGTAATAGCGAAACACCAGCACATGAAGCAGCGCGGCACCGACCGCTGTCAGTAAATCCAGCACCACGGCGGCGCCGGCATGGTTGCCGGTGAGGTCACCGAGCACCCCACCGATGACGCTGGTGATTAGCAGTAGCGCGGTGAGCAGCAGCAGCCAGCCGCTCAACAACTCCCACTGCACCGCAGTGGTTCGGCTGAAGCTGCGCTGAAGTGCCTCCAGAGGTGCGGCTTTCTCGAGGGCCACCGCGAAGCTGGCCATCGACAGGCGGATGTAGATCCAGATACCGGGCAGAATAAAGGCCAGCAACCCCAGTGAGGTGCCGGTCAGCACCAGCACATTACAGAGCAGCATGGCCGGGGCAATGGTCAGGGCGAACAGGGCGCACTCGGCCAGTCCCCGCGGTCGTCCGGCCGCGATGGCGGCCAGCTGGGCGATCAGGGCCGCTTCCGACAGGGTGCGGATCACAAACACCAGCGTCAGCGTCAGACCGTTCAGTTCCAGATCGCCCGTGTCGGTACGCACCAGCGGGGCGCCGGCAAGCAGCACCAGTGCGCTCGACAGTAGCGAAAACGGGATGGTGACCAGCGCGATGGCGCCAAGATTGTGCCACCAGAAGGTGACGGATTCGCGGAGGCGTTCAAACATCATGTCGGGAGTCGGCAACAGTGAGCAGGGGCGCAGTCTACCACCAGTACTTGCCCCAATTCTCCGGGTTGGCCCAGAAGCGGGAATTGTTCCAGTCACGGGTGAAGTTGTAGCGGGCGAGTTCGTAACTGTAGAGCGCCATCTCGCGATCCTGCTGGCGGAAAACGGCCTCGCGGCGCAGGCCCATGGCGAGGAAGGCGTTGCGAGTCCAGCGCAGGCGCTCCGGCGCCAGTTTCTCCTGATACAGCACCACCACCCGCTCGGTGTAGAGATTGCGCAGCAAGCCTACCAGTCGTGCGCCGGCTTCGCGGGTCATGTATTCAAGTTGGTCGGCAATTATCGCCATGTCCACCCGTGGCAGCGTGGTGAGCAGCGGCTCCGGGTCGCCTTCTGACAGGCAATGCATGGTGGCGCCGTGGTGAGCGCACCAGTTCTGCAGCTGGGGTATCGGGTTCAGGCTGATAACGAGCAATGATGCAGGACGGTGACTGTCGAGGATCGCAGCCAGCGTGGTCTGTGGTGTGGCGGCCGGCGCCGCCGAGGGCATCGGCTGATTCATGCCCTCAGTCTAGCGCGCCCCTTGAGGGAGCGCCAATTCTGGCGCCATTCCACACCGCGCAACCAGCATCTGCAGGAATCCGCCCACCTTTTGTGAGCGGTCAGCCAGATCGCCAATCCAGTCGACAATCTGGTAAAGGAACATCATGTCCACCGGCGGCGAGTCTTTTTCCAGGGTGAACAGGGTGGCGCGGATGCGGACCTGTTGCTCGTCGGTATCACCCTCGATCTGGTCGAGCTCTTCCAGCATCCGCTCAATCAGTTTGATCACCTGGGTGCCGAAGCCCGTTTCCACCAGCTCGTCGAGCTCGTTGATGGCGTTCAGGGTCTGGGCGGAGGCGTCGATGGCCCGGCGGACGAGGGCCAGCATGTCCTGCGCCACCGGCGCCGGAATACGCATCTGCCGGCCGAGCATCAAGCCGGCGATGTCCTTGGCTTTGTTGGCGACCCGGTCCTGCATGCCGACCATATCGAGCAGGTCGGTGCGGGGCATGGGCAGGAACAGGCTGTTCGGCAGGTTCTTGCGGAACTCCCGCTTGAGGTTGTCGGCCTGGTTTTCCAGCTCCTGTACCGCCCGCTGGCAGTCGCGGGCGCGGGCCCAGTCCTCGGCCACCACGGCCTCGAAGAACGGGATCAGCGCCTCGGTGCAGGCATGAACGGTCTCGTAATGCTTCTGCAGGGGGGTGATCGGAGAGCGGCCGAACAGGCCGGCAATGGAGCTGCCAAGTGACATAAAAAAGACTCCAAATAGTCATCTAAGTGTCATAACGCCGGCAGTATAGGTGCGGGGGCAGGGCAAGTCATGCGCCAGATCAAGCCTTCGGTGGCTTTCGCGGCGGGGCTGACTCTGGGGCGGGCGGCGGGTAAAGTGTGGCGAAAACAGGGAAGCCACGACCTTGACCACTCCGACCCCCGCCAGTAAGGGCACTGCCCGCAAGACGCCCGAGATCGACATCGATGTTCGCTGGGTGATGCGTGAGCTGCTCAGCGAAGGCCGCGTCGCGCAGGAAGACTACAACATCATCTCCACCACACCGCGGGAAAAGAAGGAGCTGGGCTGGCATCCGCTCCAGGTAGTGGCCAGGTACCAACTGGCCGATCGCAGCCGCGACGGCCGTCTGATCGATCTGGACTTCCTCAGTGACTGGCTGGCGCAGAAAGCGACCATGCCGCTATTCCACATCGATCCGCTCAAGATCAAGGTGGATCAGGTCACCACGGTGATGTCTTACGCTTTCGCTGAACGTCATGGCATTCTCGCCGTGGAGGTCAGTCGTGACGGCGTGACGGTGGCTTGCGACCAGCCGTTCCGGCGCGAGTGGGAGGAGCACCTGCGTGCCACTCTGCGCGAGCGGACGTTGAAAGTGGTGTTCGGCAATCCAGAGGATTTGCGCCGCTACCGGATCGAGTTCTACAACCTCAGCCGGTCCATTGCCGGCGCCCGCGATCAGGGTGGCCAGAATCTCAGCAATGTCACCAACTTCGAGCAACTGCTGGAGCTCGGCGGCAAGGGTAACCTTGATGCTGAAGATCAGCACGTGGTTGCCATTGTTGACTGGATTCTGCAGTACGCATTCAGCCAGCGGGCGTCGGATATTCATCTTGAACCGCGGCGTGATGTTGGCAAGATGCGCTTCCGTATTGATGGCGTGCTGCACGATGTTTATGAATTGCCCGCCACCATCATGGCGGCGGTGGTAGCGCGACTGAAAATTCTTGGTCGGCTGAATGTGGCGGAAAAGCGCAAGCCACAGGATGGCCGCCTGAAAACCCGCAATGCCGAAGGTGCCGAGATCGAGCTGCGTTTGTCCACCTTGCCCACCGCCTTCGGCGAAAAGATGGTGATGCGTATTTTCGATCCGGACGTACTGGTGCGTTCGTTCGACCAACTCGGTTTCAGCAAGGAAGACCACGACATGTGGCAGCGGATGACCAGCAACACGCATGGCATCATCTTTGTCACCGGTCCGACCGGTTCTGGCAAGACCACCACGCTTTACTCAACCCTGAAGCAGCTGTCCACCGCGGAAGTGAATGTTTGCACCATCGAGGACCCGATTGAAATGGTTGAGCCGAGCTTCAACCAGATGCAGGTGCAGCACAATATTGATGTCGGCTTCGCTGAAGGCGTCAAGGCGTTACTGCGGCAGGATCCCGACATCATCATGATAGGTGAGATCCGTGATCTCGCCACGGCGGAAATGGCGGTGCAGGCAGCATTGACCGGCCATCTGGTGCTGTCGACATTGCATACCAATGATGCCCCCTCGTCGGTAACCCGACTGATTGATCTTGGTGTGCCGAGCTATCTGATTACCTCGACGGTGATCGGCGTCATGGCACAGCGACTGGTGCGGACCCTGTGCCCGGACTGCAAGGAAGAAATACCTACTGATGAGGCGGCCTGGAATGACCTGGTCCGCCCCTTCAAGATGAAAATGCCGGAGAAAGTTTGCCGCCCGGTGGGCTGCCTGGAGTGTCGCGGCACCGGCTATCGCGGCCGGATGGGGGTGTATGAGACCATGCCGATGACGCCGACGCTGAAAAGCGTCATCAATCGCGACAATAATCTGGAAGCCATTACCCGTCAGGCGCTCAAGGGCGGCATGAAGCCGTTGCGTATTAGTGGTGCGCTAAAAGTTGCCCGGGGCCTGACGACCATCGAGGAAGTGTTGCGGGTAACGCCGATTCAGGACGTATTGTTCTGAGTCTTGAAAATTAACCTGTTGGATATTCACTGGGGGAACTGCTGTGGCGGCAATTGTATTGGGATTTCTGGTATTGCTGGTGGTGCTGGTCGTTATGGGCGCCAAGATGGTAACGCAGGGCTATGAATATACGGTGGAGCGCTTTGGCCGTTATACCCATACCTTGAAGCCGGGTCTCGGCATCATCATTCCGCTGATCGACGCCATCGGCCACAAAATCAACATGATGGAATCGGTGCTCGATATTCCACCCCAGGAAGTGATCTCCAAAGACAACGCCATGGTCACCATTGATGCGGTCTGTTTCTTTCAGGTCGTCAATGCGGCCAAGGCTGCCTATGAGGTGAACCAGCTGGAGTTCGCGATTCGTAACCTGACCATGACCAATATCCGTACCGTACTTGGCAGCATGGATCTGGACGAGATGCTGAGTCAGCGCGACGGTATCAATGAGCGACTGCTGCGTATCGTCGACTTTGCCACCAATCCCTGGGGCGTCAAGGTTACTCGCATCGAGATTCGTGACATTTCCCCGCCGGAAGATCTGGTCAGGGCAATGGCGGGTCAGATGAAGGCAGAGCGGGAAAAGCGAGCTGCCATCCTTGAGGCCGAGGGTTTGCGTGCTGCGGCGATTCTGAAGGCAGAGGGTCTGAAGCAGGCTGACATTCTGCGCGCTGAAGGTGAGCGTCAGGCAGCGTTCCTCGACGCGGAGGCCCGCGAGCGAGCTGCAGAAGCGGAAGCGCGTGCCACCGAGATGGTGTCAAAAGCCATTGCTCAGGGCGACATTCAGGCGGTGAACTACTTTGTGGCGCAAAAATATGTGGAAGCGTTGAGCCACATCGGCGCCTCGCCGAACAGCAAGGTGTTTATGCTGCCGGTGGATGCCACCGGGGTAATGGGCGCCATCGGCGGTGTCACTGAAATCGTTCGTCAGACCATGAACAAGGGTAACGCCTGATGGATTGGCTCTACGCGCTGGATTACCACCACTGGATTTTGCTGGGTCTGGTGCTGCTGGTGCTGGAAGTCTTTGTCGGTGGCAGCTTGCTGATGTGGAATGGCATTTCGGCCATTACTGTCGGCTTGCTGGTGTTGCTGCTGCCCATGTTCGGCATCTATCCCGGTTGGGAGATGCAGTTGGTGATGTTTGCCATCGGCGGCATGGCGGCGCTATATGCCTGGCGGCGTTATGTGCGTAATCCGGTGGCGATGGATGCGCCGGGCTTGAACCGTCGCGGCGTCAGTCACGTGGGTCAGGTGGTGACGCTCACCGAGCCGCTGCAGTCTGGTCAGGGCGTGGTGCACATCGATGATACCCGCTGGCAGATTACCGGCCCTGACCTGCCGGCCGGCGCTCGGGTGCGGCTGGTCGCGCTCGACGACATGGTTTTTCGGGTGGAGCCGGCGGATAATCCGCCGGCATGACGTCCGCTGATTTTTCTTCGCTACCCGAATCCCTGCGCGCCCTTGCCGAAACGCATTGGCGCGCTTTTTCTGACAGTGGCCAGACACTCCCGGTCGCGCTGACAGCGGCGCTGCCTCGCGTTTGGGCCGGTTCCGATTATGTTGCCGAACAGATGATCCGCCGCCCGGCCCTGACCGCATGGCTGGCGGAGCCCGGTCGTCTGGCCGCGAAACTGGACCGGGCAGCACTGCGCACGGAAGTGGATGCCGCACTGGCCGAGGTCAGCGACGAAGCGGGACTGCAAAGGGCACTCCGCTTCCTTCGACATTGCCACATGGCGCGGATTATCTGGCGCGACCTGTCCTGCTCAAGCGGCCACAGTAATGCGCTGTATGCTGACACCGTCCATGACTTGAGCTTGCTGGCAGACACGCTGATAGACGCCGCACTGGCGGTGCTGCATCGCTGGGCGTCCGTCCGTGACGGCAATCCTGTGGACGAGCAGGGCGAGCCGGTGCAGCTAACGGTGCTGGCGATGGGCAAGCTCGGTGCGGGCGAGTTGAATCTGTCGTCTGATATCGATCTGATCTTTGCTTATGAATCCGAGGGTGAAACCCGTGGTGGTCGGCGCGAACTGTCCAACCACGAATTTTTCGTGCGCCTCGGCCAGCAACTGATCCGGGTGCTTGATCAGGTTACCGCCGACGGCTTCGTGTTTCGCGTTGACATGCGCCTGCGACCGTGGGGGAAGAGCGGTGTGCTGGCGGTGGGCTTTGACGCCATGGAAAACTACTACGAGCTGCAGGGCCGAGAGTGGGAACGCTACGCCATGATCAAGATGCGGCCGGTGGCGGGCGATATCGCTGCCGGCGAGCGCTTGCGCGAACGGCTGTCTCCGTTTGTCTATCGCCGTTACATCGATTTCGGTGCCTTTCAATCGTTGCGCGAAATGAAAGGATTGATTGAGCGTGAGGTAAGTCGCAAGGGCATTCAGGCCGATGTCAAACTGGGCCCTGGCGGCATTCGCGAAGTGGAGTTTATTGTTCAGGCATTCCAGTTGATCCGTGGTGGCCAGCTTCCGGTGCTGCGCGACCAGCGGTTGCTGGCGGTATTGCCGAAGTTGCAACAGGCCCATCTGCTGCCAGAAGAGGCGGTCAGTGAGTTGCGGGAGAACTACATCTTCCTGCGCAATGTCGAGCATCGTCTGCAGGCGATAGCGGATCGCCAGACCCAGCGCCTTCCCGATACGGCCCTTGGCTGGCAGCGTCTTGCCTACAGCATGGGCTTCGCCGATCGCACCTCCTTCGAGCGGCGACTGGTACGTGTGCGTGATCAGGTGCGGGTGCATTTCGATCAGGTAGTGGCAGATCCTGAGCGCAATGGCGAGAGCCGGGTGGAAGTCGATGATGACTTGCACGATCTCTGGCTCGGTCGGTTGGAGCAGCCACAGGCGCTGGAGCGGCTGGCCAATCTGGGCGTCAGCGAACCGGCTGCCGTGCTGGCCGAGCTGGCAGCGTTTCGTGACGGCCGCAGCGTCGCCAACATGCAGGCCATCGGCCGTGAGCGCCTCGACCGGTTGATGCCGCTGCTGATCGAAGCTCTTGGTAATCAGGCTGAGGGTGAGGAAACCTGCCGACGCCTGCTCGGCTTTCTGGAAGCGGTGTTGCGTCGCTCAGCCTATATCGCCCTGTTGGTGGAAAACCCGCCGGCGCTCGCCCAGTTGGTCAAACTCTCTGCGGCGAGCCCCTGGATCAGCGATCAGCTTACCCGTCATCCGGTGCTGCTCGACGAGCTGCTCGATGTGCAGACCCTCTATGCCCCGCCGGGCCGCGCTGAGCTGGATGACGAGCTGCGCCAGGTGCTGCTGCGTGTGCCGCTGGAGGATCTGGAACAGCAGATGGAGGCCCTGCGCAACTTCAAGCAAGCCCATCTGCTTCGGGTGGCGGCCTCGGAGGTGACTGAGGTGCTGCCGTTGATGAAGGTCAGCGACTACCTGACCTGGCTGGCCGAGTCGATTCTCAACGAAGTGGTTTGGCTGGCGTGGAAACCGCTGGTGGAGAAGCATGGGCGCCCGCTGCGTGCCGATGGCGGCCATTGTGATCCCGATTTTGTTGTGGTCGGTTACGGCAAGCTGGGTGGCATTGAGCTTGGCCATAACTCGGATCTGGATCTGGTGTTCCTGCACGACGCTGCGGCCGATGGCATGACCGACGGCGACCGGCCGGTGGCAAACGAACAGTTCTTTGCCCGGCTCGGTCAGCGCATCATCCATATCCTCACCACCCGCACCATGAGCGGGCAGCTCTACGACGTCGACATGCGTCTTCGCCCCTCCGGTGCCTCGGGGTTATTGGTCAGTTCGGTGGCGGCGTTCGAACGCTATCAGGGCGAGCAAGCCTGGACCTGGGAGCATCAGGCGCTGGTCCGCGCGCGGGCGGTGGCCGGCTGTCAGCGTGCCGGCCAGGTGTTTGATGGGGTTCGCCACCGGGTACTGTGCCAGCCCCGCGACGAGGCTCGTCTGCGTCAGGACGTGCTGGAGATGCGTGAACGTATGCTGGCCCAGCTGGGCGATCCCGGCGAGGGCATGTTTGATGTCAAACGCAGCCCGGGAGGTATCGTTGATATCGAATTTATGGTGCAATACGGCGTTCTCAGATGGGCTCCCCGCTTCGGTGAACTGACCCGGTACACCGACAACATGCGGCTGCTGGAAACCCTGGCAGCGCTAGATCTGATGCCGGCGGCGGACGCCGGCCTGCTTCGCGAGGCGTATCTCGCCTGTCGCTCTGCCGCCCACCGGCTGGCGTTGCGCAAGGAACCCGCCGTGGTCCCTGAGGCCCGGTTTCGCGAACTCAGCGAGGGTGTCCGCGCCATCTGGAAAACCTGGTTCGACCTGTAGGAGCGGCAATCCTGCCGCGTAACGCATTTTTGACGTGAGGGTATGGCCATGTCGATGGCAGATCGTGATGGTGTTATCTGGCTGGATGGTGAAATGGTGCCGTGGCGCGATGCCAAGGTGCATGTACTGACCCATACCCTGCACTACGGCATGGGCGTGTTCGAGGGTGTGCGTGCCTACGCCACCGACAAGGGCGCCTGCATCTTCCGCCTGCGTGAACACACGGACCGGCTGTTCAACTCCGCTCACATCATGAACATGAAGATCCCGTTCACCAAGGATCAGATTGACTCCGCCCAGCTCGCCGCCGTGCGTGAAAACAACCTGCCTTCGGCCTACCTGCGACCGATGGTATTTTTCGGCAGCGAAGGCATGGGCCTGCGTGCCGCCAACCTGAAAGTACATGTGATGGTGGCGGCATGGGAGTGGGGCGCCTATCTGGGCCCGGAAGCCATCGAGAAAGGGATCAAGGTGCGCACCAGCTCCTACACTCGTCACCACGTCAACATCAGCATGTGCAAGGCCAAGGCCAATGGCCACTACATCAACTCCATGCTGGCGCTGAACGAAGCGCTGTCGGTGGGCTGTGATGAAGCGCTGTTGCTGGATCCGGAAGGTTATGTGGCGGAAGGCAGCGGTGAGAATATTTTTGTCATCAAGGATGGCGTGATCTACACCCCTGAGCTGACCTCCTGCCTCGACGGCATCACTCGCAAGACGTTGATCCAGCTGGCGGAAGAGAACGGCTTCAAGGTGATCGAGAAGCGCATCACCCGCGATGAAGTATACATTGCGGATGAAGCCTTCTTCACCGGCACCGCGGCAGAGGTGACGCCGATCCGTGAGCTCGATGGCCGTGCCATCGGCGAAGGCAAGCGTGGTCCCATTACCGAGCAGCTGCAGACCATCTACTTTGATCTGGTGCGCGGCAAACTCGACCAGTACAACCACTGGTTGAGCCCGGTTTCCGGCTGATCGAACCGACCCCCGCCAACAAGGCGGGGGTCGCCATGTGTATTGTTTGCAGAGGTGACGCCCATGCGGCCACAGAACATTGGCGTTGTCATCACCACCTACAATTCCCCGCTCTGGCTCAGTAAAGTGCTGACGGGCTACGAGCAGCAGAATTATCCAGGCTTTCGCACCATCATCGCCGACGATGGCTCAGGCGAGGACACCCGTGCTGTCATCGAGATGCATCGACAGCGCGGCATTCTGACGATTGATCATGTCTGGCACCCGGACGACGGCTTTCGCAAATGCGCCATCCTCAACAAGGCCATTCGTGAAACCGATTGCGACTACCTGATCTTTACTGACGGTGACTGTATTCCTCACCCGGATTACGTTGGCATCCACGCCGAACGGGCGGAGCCCGGGGTGTTCTTGTCGGGCGGCTATATCAAGTTGACCATGCCGGTCTCTGAAGCCATCACTGATGATGACATCCGCAGTGGCGCCATCTTTGATCGCCAGTGGTTGGTGGAAAAAGGACAGCCCAATACCCACAAGCTCTGGAAGCTGATTCCGTCAACCCGTTTCAAGACGTTCATGAATGCTATTACCCCGACCGCCGCTTCCTGGAACGGCATGAACAGCTCCACCTGGATCGACGACATTCGTGCAGTGAATGGCTTTAACGAAGACATGCAGTATGGCGGGCTGGACCGAGAGTTTGGCGAGCGGCTGTGGAATTACGGGCACAAATCAAAGCAGATTCGCTTCAGCGCCGTTTGTCTCCACCTTGATCACAAGCGCGGCTATGCCAAGCCGGAGATATGGGCGAAAAATCGGGCGATCCGAAAGCAGGTTAAGGATACGGGATCGTACTGGGCGGAGAACGGCATCCGTAAAGAGCGAATTTTGACGAGCTGACCGACTACGTCAATCGGGATTCACTGTCATGGGGCCCTTGTTGCCGGAATATTTGTTCGAGCGGGTTGCCAGCGCAATCCTCCGGTGGTTGCTGCGCGTCAACTCCGCCTTCCATGTGGAGGTTGATATTAAAATACTCAGCCAGAGCAGCCCACTGCGTCCGGTTCTTGTCTTCTCCCACATTGGCTTTCTTCAGGGATATCCGCTGCGAGCCAGGCACGGGGCGAATGTCTGGGTGTGGCGTCAAAGACAGGCGTACTTTTGTATTGGCCAGCCATGACATTGCCTTGAACCAAAGGTCATCAGCCCGGGGTGCCAGCTGCATAAACAGGCTTTCATTATGGGCCTGATCGGCCAGTGCTTTGGGTGGATAAAGAACGCCTCCATACCCTGCCGCCATCAGTGCCGGATCAGAGAACAGAGCGCAGCGGATGTATGGCCAGGAGTTGTAGCGTAGTGGCTGCCCCTGCTCATCAATCTTTATCAGCCGGGCGATGTTGGCGATCACATCCTGCGGATAGGCGAGATGGGTCTGGTAGAGGTTAAGTAGCCAGCTTTCCGGATACATCAGGTCATCATCACAGGTAACAATGATCTTGTCCGGCGACTGAGTCAGAGTCTCCAATAGCTTGAGATGCGGACAATCCAGTCGACTGTAGTGGATTTCCAGTCTGGGCCCGACCAGGGCTCTGAGCGACGGCGGGATCGACGATTCAAGGTCCTGATGCAGCCAAAGTTGTATTTTCTCAGGCTTGTGTGATTGGTTTAGCACGCTGCGAATGCTCCAGTGAATCACGGGCAGTCTGGAGCGGATGGAGGTCAGGGAAACAATGACGGGCAGGGTGTCCTCGCCCCCATGCAGAGAGGCGACAGGGGTTCGCTTCAGTTTCCACATTCTCACCAGCGAAGGGAGCAGCTCTTTGATTTTCAATGGATACTATCCCTGATAGCGCAGGTGGAGTGGTTGCAGCCTCCCCAATTTACAGGGATTGAGCCGATCGGAAAAGTGATAAATGCGACGCTCGGGGCCGGCCCGGCGCCTGCTATCTTTAGCCATAACCGAAGTGCTGGTAGAGCGGCCACTCCCGTTGCTGTATCAAGGCCAGTATATCGGCGGACAGTGCATCCTTTCTGATATCGCTGGCGCTTTTACTAACATTTGTTTTTGCCTTCCGGGTGACCAGTTCACGAATGGCTTGCGCTGAATGCCGCAATCGAAGTTTGTCACCGTGCTGGTGGAACAGTTCGAGCAGGTCTTGTTCGAGGGACTCATTGTGAATGATGTGGGTGGCCATGCCATGGGAAGATAGCAGTAACAACATCTGCTCCCGGGTTTTAGCGCGACGCAGTTTAAAGGTGGGTGAAGGCAGATTCAGAGACAGGGTCCTGAACGACATGAAGCCCATCAATCCGGCACACCCCGAGAACGAGTAGCGCCAGCCGAGTAGAGAGCTGCTTTCTGGGGCCAGCACCACGCGCAGCCAGTTCTCGAACCCGTCCTGGGTTGGCACATACAGGTCTGCCCGTCCTTTGCGCCGCAACTTCTTGTACAGGCTGCCCCTCTTGTCGCAGCCGTAGCGGAACAACGAGAGATACTGGCTTACCGGGTCACGCACGGACAGCGTGTAAACCTTGTCGGGGTGATGGCGACTGACGGATTTGTGCTTATTGAAGCGGATCAGCCGCTCATCAAGGGCTTCTCGCAGAATCCGGCCAATATGGGTCGAGCCGGTTTTCTGGACGTCCAGATAAACAAGGTTCTCAAACTCATACATGGCGCGACCTGACATCTGCAATGGGACGGGGGAGCGCGAATAATACGATGAACCTGCGGGGCTGTCATGCCGGGGGTCGTCTTGCTGGCCGGGGTCCTCTATAATTTCCATCTATATATCAATGGTCTATCCCATTCCGGGCGTGGCCGTGCAGCGGGCGTCGAGCATGAAAGTGTTGTTTGTCAAAAGAACGGTGGACCGACAGGATCTTGAGCTGCTGCTAGGGGCAAAGAAGCGCGGCATCGACATCCGGGTGATGACCGTGCCTGACTCGCCGTGGCGGGAAACGCTTGAGCAGGCCGGTATTTTCGTCGTCACGCCCCGCTATCGCAGTAAATTCAATCTGCGCGCCATCGCCTTTATTCGCCGGTACGTCAAAGCGCACGGGATTACGGTGTTGCATGCCGGTGAAGGCAAGTCGCTGTCGAACGCGATCTGGGCAACTTACGGCTTGCCCATCCGTATCATTGGCTATCGTGGCACACTGGCGCGGATACGCAAAACGGACATAGGCTACTGGATGGGAGTGCTCAATCCCCGTGTCAGCAGAATTATCTGTGTTAATCGATCCATCTATGAGTACATGCAGAATTTTTATCCACGCGAACATCTGCTGCTGAACTACAAGGGTTACGAGAGCGATTGGGGTGACGAGGCATCCAGTACTGCCCTGCCAATCCCGGAGGTGCCGGAAGGCGCTTTCGTCATTATGTATATTGCCAAGACGCAGGGGCGCGACCACAAGGGTTTGAATGTACTTGTTCAGGCCATGCATCAGATGCCGGATCAGCGTGTTCATCTGGTTCATATTGGAGCGCACGATGCCTCATCGGCGACACTGGCCGAGTCTGGTCCTGCTGCCGTCAGAATTCATCTGCTTGGAGAGCGCAAGGAAGGGGTGCGGTATCTGCACCGGGCGGACCTCTATGTCCTGCCCTCGCTGCGCGACGGCTTGCCCCGTTCGGTAAAGGAAGCGATGGCGCAGGCACGACCTGTGGTTATCACCAATATTCCGGGGCCATCAGAGTTGATAGTGGATGGCGAATCAGGCCTGCTGATTGCGCCGGGCTCCCCCTCGGCGATAGTAGAGGCGGTGATGGGCCTGATTGATGATCCGGCGCGGCGCGCTCAGCTTGGGGAGGCGGCACGTCGACGTCTGAAGGAATGTTTTTCAGCAGAAGCGTTTGTGGAGAAAGCGGTCGCTCTGTATCACGAAGTGGATCAGGAGCGACAGGCCATGGCGGAGTCGGCGAAGCGATGACCATTGGCTCGATCTGCCTGCTGCGCTTGTCCGCGATCGGTGATGTCACCCATGTGCTGCCGGTGGTGCATGCGCTGCAGAAGCAGCTTCCCGGCGTGCGACTTACCTGGATCATTGGAAAACTTGAGGCAAAGCTGGTTGGTGATTTGCCCGGCGTCGAATTCATTATATTTGACAAGAAGGCCGGCCGCGCTGGCTACCTGGCGCTTTACCGGACATTGAAAGGACGACGTTTCGACGTGTTGCTGCAGATGCAGGTGGCACTGCGCGCCAATCTGGTGTCGGCACTGATTCGTGCTGACCGCCGCATCGGTTACGACCGTTCCCGCAGTAAAGATTTGCATAGTCTGTTTATCAACGAGCGTATCCGCCCGACGTCGCAGCAGCATGTTCGCGATTGTCTGGCGAGCTTTCTGGAGCCACTGGGCCTGCCCGCTGCGGAGCCGCGTTGGCAGATTCCGCTGTCGGAGCAGGATCATGCCTTTGCCCGCCAGCATCTCGCCACCGACCGGCCGAACGTCGTCATCAGTCCGTGTTCCAGTCATGCTCTGCGGAACTGGTTGCCGGAACGTTACGCGGCTCTGGCGGATCATGCTATCCGTGTCCATGGTGCGAGAGTGATTCTGGTTGGCAGCCCGTCAGCGTTCGAGAAGGAGTTTGTTGCGGCGATCGAAGAGAAGATGCAGGAACGGGCGATTAATCTGGTGGGGCAGGACACGCTCAAGCAGCTCGCCGCATTGCTTGGCGGCGCCGATCTGGTGGTGGCGCCGGATACCGGGCCGGCTCATATCGCCAATGCCATGGGCACCGATGTGCTGGGGCTGTATGCGGGATCGAACCCGAATCGCTCTGGCCCCTATCATTCGTTAAAATGGTGTGTGAACCGCTATCCTGATGCTATCCGACTGTTTCGCCACAAGACGGTTGAGGAGGTAAGTTGGGGTGCAAAGGCAGAATTTTCTGGCGCAATGGAGTTGATCTCGACTGAAGATGCCACTGTGAAGATGGATATTTGGTTCAAGGGAAATTTGGGTTGATTTGCGGTAGAATGGCAAGGGTTTCTGTCGGCAATTCGGTAAACGAACCAGATGGCTTCTCAGATAGTGCTTGGTGGTGCTATTGATTTCATCGAGCTCGATTTGGGGAAGTATATGTTTGCAAGATACATCGGTCGGTTAAGAAAGCCCCGCTCGCTTTACAAATATTATATGGAGACCAACAAATGTGTCTTCATTCATATCCCGAAGGCTGCAGGTTCATCAATTCTCGTGGCGCTCGGAAAAAAGGAGCCGCGGGGAAGGGTGCATCTCCCATGGCATGCCTATGATAGCGCTGATCCGGATAAATTCTCCCGGTACTATAAGTTTTCCTTTGTAAGGGACCCTCGCACGAGATTGGTCTCTGCTTATCAGTATCTATTGGAGGGGGGGAATCGGCGCAAGGTGGATCTGAAAACGCAAAAGGTGGTTGCGCGCTATTCATGTTTTGATGCGTTTGTTCAGGAAGGTCTTTCACAGGGCGTGCTGCTTGATCATATCCTTTTCAGGCCGCAAACATGGTTCATAGTGAGAGAGGATGGGAGTTTGGCTGTGGATTTTCTCGGGCATTATGAATCTCTTCGGGAAGATTTCAATGTCGTGGCCGAGGCTATCGGGATTGAGAATAGCCTCCCCTGGACGAATGCATCATCCTCGAAGACGGTAAATTATCAATCCCGATCGACCCTGAATATCGTCGAAAGCCTATTTAGAGAAGATATGGAATATTTTGGATACTAGATCCCGGCATGCGATGCCGGGAGTGGCCGTTATTTCCGGGCGGTATAGTCTTGGTATGACTTCTCTTCCACGTAGGCGGAGCCCAGCGCCAGATTGATTTTCTTTTTCACCGCCGCACGACGATCATTGGTGAAATACACCGCCCGGGCCAGCTCGATAAAACGCGGACCAAAATCCTGAGCCGCCTCGCAATCGCGGATATCGTCCTCAATTACCCACAGCTTTTCGTTAATGGCTTTTAAGGCCTCGCGATCCTCGGCGATCAAGCCCGGGTCCTTGATGGCGGCGTCCCACACCTTGCCGAGCTCCTGCAACTCCTTGCGGACATTGACCAGCTTGGCCGGGTCGCTGATGCGTTCCGACTTGATCTCGAGAATGGTGATCTTGTCGAGCACTTCGCCGAAGGAGACAGGTACGGTAATAACATCAGACATGGCGGGCATCCGGTCGGACGGCGCGGGATCGGCGCCGTGATCTGTTCAGGGAGGGCAAAGAATACCGTCTGAGCGGCCCTGTTACCACGTTGCCGGTGGCGCTCTGGTTGGTGCCGCCGCCGGTTCTGGCCTACACTTTCGCCACATCCGTATTGCCTGAGGCAAGGAAACGACATGCTTCTCCCTGTGATCATGGCCGGTGGTTCCGGCAGCCGCCTGTGGCCCCTGTCTCGCCAGCTTAACCCGAAGCAGTTTCTGGCTCTGGTGGGGGATCTCACCATGCTGCAGGACACCATCGCCCGGCTCGACGGCATCGAACATGCCCAGCCCTGCCTTATCTGTAACGAGGAGCACCGCTTTCTGGCCGCCGAGCAGCTGCGGCAGATGGGGCTGGATCAGGCCCGTATTCTGCTGGAGCCAGAAGGTCGCAACACCGCGCCTGCCATTGCCCTGGCGGCGCTGGACGCCACCGCCCGTGGCGATGATCCGGTTTTGCTGGTGCTGGCCGCCGATCACCTGATCCGGGATGTGGCCGCCTTCCGTGACAGTATCGAACGCGCCCTGCCGCTGGCCCGGGCCGGCAAGCTGGTGACCTTTGGCATCGTCCCGTCGGCACCCGAGACCGGTTATGGCTATATTCGCCGCGGTGACGCCCTGGGCGGCGGCTTTGGTGTGGCCCGGTTCGTGGAAAAGCCGGATCACGTCACCGCCCAGGCCTACCTCGACAGCGGCGACTACTTCTGGAACAGCGGCATGTTTATGTTCCGCGCCAGCCGCTACCTGAAGGAACTGGAAAGCTTCCAGCCCGACATGGTGGCCGCCTGTCGCGAAGCGATTCGCAAGGGCTGCCAGGACATGCACTTTATTCGCGTCGACCGCGATGCCTTTCTCACCTGCCCGGATGACTCCATCGACTATGCGGTGATGGAAAAAACCGATGATGCGGCCATGGTTACCATGGACGCCGGCTGGAGCGATGTTGGCTCCTGGTCCGCACTGTGGGAAGTGAGCGACCGCGACGCCAGCGGTAATGTCAGTCAAGGTGACGTACTGCAGCTGGACAGCCACAACACCTTTGTCCGTGCCGACCACCGCCTGGTGGCCACCGTGGGCCTGAAAGATCTGGTGGTGGTGGAAACCAAGGACGCCGTGCTGGTGGCCCATCGCGATCAGGTGCAAAAGGTGAAAAAAATCGTCGAGCAACTGAAGTCTGACGGCCGGCACGAACACCTCAATCACCGCGAAGTCTATCGCCCCTGGGGCGTTTACGACTCCATCGACAATGGCGAGCGCTATCAGGTCAAGCGCATCACCGTTAAACCGGGTGCCCGATTGTCATTGCAGATGCACCACCACCGCGCCGAACACTGGGTGGTGGTGAGCGGCACCGCGCGGGTCACCAAGGGCGATCAGAGCATGCTGATTGCCGAGAATGAATCCGTCTATATCCCGGTGGGGCAGGTCCACACTCTGGAAAATCCGGGCAAGATTCCGCTGGAAGTTATCGAAGTGCAGTCCGGCTCGTATCTGGGTGAGGATGATATTGTGCGGTTTGAGGATAATTACGGGCGGGTTTGACCAAATGTATTTGACGGATAGACTGGGCCAGCCGCACAACCCTTCTCATTGATATGGAGAATCGATCGTAAAAAACATCAAGTGGGCTTTTCCTTTTGTGCTGACAGCATTGTCTGGCGCCGCGATGGCCGAATGGCATGTTCGTGGTGTAATCGTTAAGAACGTGGAGCAGTACTATCGGGCTAGCACCCCTATGACTCGCGTGATTTTTGAAGTCGACAGCTTCTCTACGATGCCTGGTTCGACTTTCTGCGGGGTAAACACAACGCCAATCAATGGCACAACTAACCAATTTCAGGCGGGCTATTGGTCAAATGGGAACTACGAACACCATCAGCTCATTCTTTCACCTCTTCTTGCGGCACAGGCACAGGGTTTGCGGGTAGATCTGTGGTTCGATGCGAGCGGGTGCGATCAGGATGCCGCATGGGGCTACGGAGGAAGAGGCCGCAGGATGCATGGTGTAAGAGTGATTGGTGATATGTAGCCATAGAGAATGTTGGCTCTCTCCGGCATGTATGCTGGAGCGGGAGCTTCCCATTTCGATGATGTCCATCACAAATATGATCCAGCGGTACATTATTGCTTGATGTTTTCTGCGTAACTCATTAAAAAGCGCAAATGGCTATGGAAGGCGCGCGATGTCAGGATGATGTCATCCTCCCGTTCTTCGTTCATTTCGCCAGTTATCCTTTGTCGCACGCTTTGATGCTTTCAGAGGGCGTCCCCGTGGCTCATAAAACGTGCTGCGCGGGCCATTATCGTCAAACATATACATTAACGAGGAGAGTATTGTGATCAGCATTCGAAAATTTGGCCTTTTATTGACATTGCTTTTATTTTCTAACGTTGCAGCCGCCGCTCGCGTATGGCTGTTTGAAGATGTGCTTATCGAAAGTGTGACTATTCGCGAGATCAGCGGAACGACTGCAACGCAAATCGTAATCAGCGACTCGACAGGTACGCAGTCATATTCTTGCGCACCTACCCAGCAGGCGCGTGTGGTAAGCCAGTGGGCTGGCGGAACGAATGATTTCATCAGAATTATTCATTCGACGGCTATTGCAGCCCATGCGCAGGGTCTGAGGGTGGATGTCATGGTTGAGACCAATACCTGTAGCACCAATAGCAATTGGGGCAATGGTCCGGGGATGCCGGCGGGTCATGGGCTTGACTTGAAAGGGATCAGAATAAGAAGTGACTGAATCGATATCTCCAGCTTTCTCGACAAGAAACGTCATGGACATTTGGTGAGTTAATTGCGCCGATGCGAGACTTAAAACAACCTTTTGATCCACTAATTTGTGGATTTTCTTGTCACTCTTGATAAGTAACTGACGGGTCAGACCAGTCTTTCTCGTTGCTGCTATGTGAGTAAAAAATCATGCATGCTGTTCGCCTAAATCCCGCTCGTGGTGATTGTCGCGTGTCTCGCTTGGTTGTAATTAAGGCATTTTTATCGCTTCTCCTGCTGGTCGCCTTCTGCAGAAGTGCAGTTGCGGAGAGTCGCTATCATGCTTGGGAGGTGCCGGGTGCGGGCGATCAGCCAAATATTGTCATAAAAGAGGTTAACTACACCCCTGTTGGGGATGTCATCATTCCTCGATATGAAGGTGAGGAGCACCATTTTTGCAGCGGATCAAATGGAGTTTATGTAAGTTGCCATTTGGGGAGCATTAGCAGGCTATTGACCTGGAAAAGATTGAATGTTCACTCGCAGGATATCAATCAGGATGGAGTCCTCGATTTTGTTCTTCAGGCTAATCGACCCGGCTCCGCCCATTACATCGTCTACAGCCGTTCATATGGAAGCGGCTATCAGGCGGCTCGCCTTCACTTTGATGGCGCTGATTATTCTGGAAGTACGCTATCTAAAGATGCAAAGTTCGCTTTTACAGGTGGAAGTTCTGGTCCTGGAATGTCGCTTCATACAAGCAGTGGTCAAGTATTGGGCTTTGATTTTGTGCAAAATTCTGACGGCGATATCTCGGCTGGAAAGCTATATCGGCGGGATATTCCCAATGGCAAACAGGTAAGTGGTCGTTTGGTTAGCCCGACGTTGCCTGATGTTACAGGCTACACTATAGATATCAACGGTCGAGGAGGGTTGACGTCTTCCATTCCTCTCTCATTTCCTTCTGGCTTGAATGGGCAGAGCATAGACCTGCGCGTAGCATACTCGGGCGGTGCTGTTCCGGGCTCCATCGGTGCTGGTTGGGATTTCGTTGGCATTCCGGCGATAAAGCGTTGTGCTAGAAGTGCCGACGTCGAAATGAATCCGGATCTCGTTGGTGGGTATAGGTTTACCGATGAGCATAGTTTTGATTATGTTGACACCGGCGTTAGAGATGTCTTCTGCGGGGAAGCCGGCAGGCTGGTAAAGTCTGTTGGGGGTGGAGGATTCGCAGGTACATACAGATATCACGCCTCGCCGGATCGGTGGGTGGTGGCGTCCGTTGGCAATGTTAGGGAAATGCTCCCGGATGGTGTTTTTTATGAGTACACAGCGGGTGTGGTAAAAGATGGTGCAAATCCAGACAATGCCTCTTTTTCAAATACTTTATCCTGGGTTCCTAAAAGACGAGTAAATCGATTTGGAAATGTCGTTGATTTTTCCTATCTGAGGGTGGGGGCCGAAGTCAATGTCAAGACGATTCAGTATGACGACGTCGTGATCGAATTTCGTTATGAGAATGTCCCGACCATGATTCGCTTCCTCGGGGGCCATGCGGTGCCGGGCGACGGAAAAGGCGTAAAGATCACCCAGCAAAGTGGCATGTTGCTAACCAGCATCGAGGCGAGGGTCAGAGGAATCAAAGCCAAGGAGTACTACTTTGGTTATGCATTCGACCGATTCAGCATTCCCAGGCTTTCACATGTTCAGCAATGCGGAGCTGCCGATTTGGATGATGCCGAAAAATGTGGCATCCCGGTCCGATTCACATACTCCGGGCAGCATGATGATGTTGTGATCAGCGTGAGTGATAACTATGTTTCTATCCCTCTACATGACGACTCCAAGCTGAATGAGGCAATAGAAATCGACTTCGATGGCGATGGTATTATAGATCTTCTGTCAGCGAGAACATCCTCCCCGACTGGCGCGACGACGGTCAGAATTGCCTACGCATCGGATAATTATGGGCAGTCGCACGATCTTTCTTCGGCTCTGGGTGGTGGCACAAAGCATCTTTTTACGGCGATTGATCATGATATGGATGGTCAAGCCGGCTTTGTATTTCTTGCTCGCGGGCCAGACAAGACAGTAACCACATCACACAATACCCAGACTACGTCTGTTTACTTCAGCGCGTACCCGTCACTGACATATCAGCAGCAGCAAGGTCTAACCAATTGCCGTCAAACATCTGCTAATTACAGGGCTATCTATCCTGATCGGTGGTGGGTTTGCGATAAGACGACAACCTCAACAACAAGCGGAACATTCGCTACTTTTTCATGGAGGTACTACGATAGTGCTTCGGGGTTGAGGACTATCGTCAATGAAGCAATTTGCATTCTTCCTTCGGATGTATCCGCATTTTTGAATGGTGGACTTGGAAGTTTTCGTCCTCGGGTGGTAAATGCTTTTGGTCAAGGTTGGAAGGATATTATTCTGCGTAGACAGTCCGTGGTGTCTGGCTGCGGTCATTCTGCGGGTAGTGGGATCTATAGTGGCGGGGCGTTCCAGCAGAAAGGAAGTGTTGCTGTTGCTGCTATGTACTCACATGAGGTTGATTTGAATGGTGATGGGCGTCCAGACCTGATTGCGGCTGATCAGGAGTTAGATCGTTGGAAGATAGTTCGGCACGCATTGTCTTCTGGCCAGAATCGGTACCTTACATCCGCGGGAAATGGAGGCAGTGAGTACATTCCCGTTACTAGAACCATTCCTGTGGATATAAATGGAGATGGCAGGACAGATATGCTCACGGCAAGGCCCGATGCAGACGGAGTTCTTGCCTGGTTTGTTTATCTCAATAATGGTGTGGATTTTGAACCGCCCCATCGTATGTCCGCCGCCAACGATGTGGATATGGGCTTAACCCGGACACGTAAAGAAGACCTCAATGTTCGTGTATTCGATTACAATGGCTCCCCTTTTCCATCAATACTTCTGGCAACAAAAAATCAAAACTATATTGTTTATGAAACGTACTTCGGAGCAGACGGGCTGCCCTACTTTAATGTAATTGATACCCGCATTACCGTTAGTGCTGATCTCGCGAATATCCGCATTTTGGATGTTACTGGAAATGGCATTCAAGATGTCGCTGAGTTCCATCAGGGAACTATTAGACTGATTGGCTTTGAAAAGCCTCTCCGAGGATTGCTGACGCAGATCAGGCAGTCATGGCCTGATCGAGACCCTTCTCATACATCGACAAATATTTCTTGGACCAAGCCTGGCAATAACAGTGGCGTATATGTGCATGAAGTAATAGCGCCAAATAGTGAGAACGTTTCTCGCATTCATAGAGGGGCTCTTGTAGAGAGGATATCTCGTCCTTCATCGCATGATCAGCCGGTGGTAACAAATTACGTTTACAAGACAGCAATTCTAAACAAGCATCAAAATCGCTTGCTCGGATTTGCTGAGATCCGATCTAGTACGCCAGCACTGAATGAGAAGCGCGTTGTCATGAATATTCTCTCTCCGTCAGATGCTGCAATACCGATGCTCGCTCCGAGAAGAGAGGAAAAGTACTTTTCTTCCGGTAATGGAGAGCGCTTGCTGAGTAGAGTGGACTACGGTCTTGTTCTATATAAGTACGAGACGTGTCTGTCCGGATGGCCACAGGCGATTGTCCCCCATTACTGGAACAATGGCGTCGGGACGCGACCATCTTGTGTGGTTTCTAGCCGAGAAACGCGGCCATTCCTCCGGTCTGTAGGAAGTCGGACTACTGAGTATGATAGCGCTGGCGTTGAATGGCGCTCTGTCAGCAGTGTCAGCCATTTTGATAGTCGAGGTACAACCATACGGCAAGTCGTCGAAACGGGAGTTGGGCCAGGTGCAGATAGTTGCGCCTCATCCACAAGCTGTTTGGGTGTTACGGCCCTGCAGCATACGCAGGAGACGCTTGTTACTCCGTTGTATGTAGGGACTGATTTCTCAGGCCCCACTCTTTCGGTTCCAGCCCAGATTGAGTTGCGTTCGTTCTGGGCGCCATCGGCCATGCCTCAAGTGTCGGGGTTGCCACAGAATGTCAGCCAGAGTTCATTGCTTGGGCAGCGCAAAGAGATAACTGCCCATCAATGGACGATACAGGGCGCTTCCGCGAGCCAGTGGCGCCTTACGCTGAGTAAAACCACTAGCCTGAAGGGTACGGGCAGAGAGAGCGTAACGGATTTTTCTTACACGGGTACCGGAAGTAGTCTTCGGCAGTCTGGCTCGGTTCTGGGTAATGGAGTCTCTACGGCGACAATGTCGAGGCTTGCGGTGCCCAGGTCTGTTGCTGACGGGGGATGGGATGCTTACGGCTTCCCTACAACAACAACTTATGGTGATGCAAGTTCCACACTTACAGAGTCCTACCAGATCAATCGTCATTTTAACGGGCTAAACTATTCTCAGGATGAGAATGGACTCAGGACAGATTATGGTTATGGTTCCGATGGCGGGCTCACAAAAGTCACACATCCTGACGCTTCGCAAGACAGCGTTGCGTATGGGTTCTGTGGGTACGGTTGCCCACTCTATCCCGTAGCTGTTCG
The DNA here is from genome assembly GCA_046292765.1 of Alcanivoracaceae bacterium. Taxonomy (GTDB): domain Bacteria; phylum Pseudomonadota; class Gammaproteobacteria; order Pseudomonadales; family Alcanivoracaceae; genus PGZG01. The sequence continues at coordinate 207,483 of JBKBQA010000001.1, forward strand.
CTACGTTGACGAGTTGCTTGCCAGCGGCAAGGGTAGAACATCCTACTACGATTTGCTTGGTAGAGAGGTAGCCGTTCGGGAGGAGGGGTATCAGGGTACTTCCAGATGGACATACCGTGAGTACGACGATAAGGGAAGATTGATAGCCCAGTCGATGCCCTGTGTTGGTACGTCCTGCAGTGCCCCGGAGTATACAGTATGGGAGTACGACGACATTCAGGACGAGGTCGTCCAAATCAGGCCTGATGGTGGAACAACTCGTACTTATCGTCAGGGGATGGGCGGCGTTGGAGGGTACCAGCTAGTTGCCGTGGAGAGCGTTACGGCGGAGGCGCAGGCGGTAGGCAACGCGGCCATGATGCTCGGGAAAATCACGGTTTTCGACGTTCTTGGGAATACTGTCCGCGTAGTCGATCACGGCCCGCAGGCCGCAGCCGAGACAGAGCTGGCTTATGATCCTTTCGGGAATCTGGTGTGGAGTCGTGTCGGCGGCCTCCAGGCATCTGTATTAGTTCGCGTATATGACGCGGCATCGAGTGTTATTCATGAGTATGATCCCAGTGCTGGCAGAACCAGCGTTGTCTGGAATATTGCCGGGGAGCTCGTGTCATCTACGCGCTGGGGGCTGTCTGGCGTGTCTGCCGGCGCCATTACCACCCATTACACTTACGATTCACTCGGCCGTCTTGCTCGGAAGCAGGTCGTTGGGGATCCTAGAGAGGCTCGTTGGTACTATGACGTGGACTCCAGTGGAGCCTCTTGCGGCAAGGGTTTCTTGTGCGAAATGTCCTTCTCCGATGGCTCCTTTGTCGAAGGCTACTCGTGGTACCTGAGCCAGGGAGGTGCAGGTGCTGGCCGTATGCAGAGTCGTCATCGACACACGGGCGGTGGCAACTTTAATTTCTCTTACGCCTATAGTCATTTCGGCGCGATCGAAAATATCGTCTATCCGAACGGCAGGGTGCTCGAGCGCAACTACCAGAACGGGTACCTGATCTCCGTCGGAGAAGACGGTGTCGATTATTACACTGTTGGCGGGTACGGACAGTTTGACCGGCCAACAAGTGTGGGTCTCTCGGCGGTGGGCGCCCATCAGGCGTTTAGCTATGACCCACGCAGCGGACGATTGCTTGGTCATACGCTCACGACGGCGGGTTTCTCCCGGCACTATCATTATGGGTACGACTCCAAGGGTCGTATGCTGCGTAGAGAGCAGGTTACCGATCAGGGAGTGTTGGTTGGAGAGGCGCTGACCTCCAGAGAGCATTTCGGGTACGACGGTCTTGGCAGAGTTGTCGCGTCCGAGTTGGAAGTGACTTCGGGAGCCGACGGTGTCTTGATCGGCGCGGCATCTGCTAGCTATGGCTATGATGTCCTTGGGAATATTCTTGACTATCAAGGCGTCGGAAGCTCCTATGGCTATCAGTATCAGGCTGGCGAGTGTTCGCAGGGAGTGATGGCGCCGGGGCCGCATGCCCTGCGAAAGCGGGGAGATTCGCTCTACTGCTATGATCGTTTTGGCAACGTGACCCAGGCTGGAGTGCGGTCGTACCAATGGTCGGCATCTCATACGGCTCCCATAGCAATCTCGGAGGGGGCCCTTGCTGCAGCATTCGACTATGGTCCGGATGGAAGCAAGATCTGGCAGAACATCACAAACGAAAGCGGTGCGACGCAAACCTGGTATGCCGGGGATGGGTATGAGGCGGCGGTGTCTGGCGAAAGCGCTGAGATACGCACGTACGTTGATGGTTTGCTGGTTCTGCAAGATGATTCGATCAAGCCCAGATACATAGTCTCGGATGCTCTGGGGAGCACTTCCTTGATTATTACGCCTTCCGAAGCCGGAAGTTCGCAGCCATTCCAGATACTGGATGCTGCAGCTTATGATGCCTTTGGTATAAAGCGATCGGGAGATTGGCTCGGCTCCTATGGTGGCATGCCTGAATCGGATCGGGGCTTTACTGGCCACGATGACCTGTCATCATTTGGTCTGATTCATATGAAGGGGCGAGTGTACGATCCTGCCATTGGGCGTTTCTTGAGTCCGGATATTCTGATTCAGGATCACTTCAATGCTCAGAGTTACAACAGATACAGTTATGCGTGGAATAATCCGCTGGGCTATGTCGACCCAACCGGATATGCACTTGATCCTCTCAATGATTATGAGCTTGGGATGGCGTTGGCAGACCCGTTGTCGATGATGTTCCACAGAACTTTTAACCACCCCCAGACCTTAACGTCATTGGATCTTGTTGATTTTTCGGTGGGTGCTTTTGGTGCAACATCTGGAGAGCTTGGGCAATTTGTGGTCTATGGGGTTGGTGGCCTTGTATCACTTTTCTCAATTGACTACGCTGATGCAATCTTCGGATATGGGGATAATGTTGGGGGCTACTGGGCGCCGGAGAATCTTGACCAGGCTTATGGAAGCGGCGCTTCCGTTTTGGCAGTTTTCGGAGGCTTCGCTAAAGTAGGCAAAGATGCAGTTACTGGTCTTTATCGTGGCTTCTCACCGGCCGTTGCAAACAAGCTACCGTCCAAGCTGTATCTATACACGGATGAGGCTACGGCGGCGCTAATCGAGAAGTCTCAATTGGGTCTGCCTGGGCGCGTCACATATTTGACCCCGAAAGGCGGACTAACACCGCTCCAGGCACAAATTGAATTGGCATTGCCACAGAATAACACGGCGGGCGCACTTTTTGAGATTTCTACCAAGGGCCTTAATCCATCGAAGGTGCTCCTCCAGCGCGATGTGACGGGAAATGTTTTTAATCGCGGCGGCGGTGGCTTTGAGATTTTATTCGATGGGCCGATTCCACTCGAATTCGTCACGAGGATTAAGTGATGGATAAGGAGACGCTGGTTCTGCAGCTAAGAAAGATGGACCTTGAGCACGCCACTGATGGCGATGGAGGATATGCGCTGGTACGTGCCGTGCTGACATTATCCGACTCTCTTGATGATGAGAGTCGTCGGTGTTTATGGGATGTACTCACGGATCTTGTGATGCGGCGTGATAAAACCCTTTGGGGCGTGGCTCTTGAAGTTATGATTCAGAAGAATCAGGGGGGAGAGAGGCTTCTCATTGCTCTGTCTTCTGGCGTAGAAGATGCGGAATGGAGGGATCAGATTGTTTTGGGGCTGTTGCGTCTCGCATGGCAGCCTGCGACCACTTATTGCGCGAAATATATCGGAAGAGCGTTAAGCAATGGGCGCCGCACGGTCCTGCCACTTCTTGCTGCATTGAGTCGGGTAAATATCAAAATGTGTGTGGACATGGCGTCATCGTATTTCGCAGGCGCCTTGATACAAGAGGGCGGAAGTGAAGTTCATCGTGGGTATATCCCTGCGTTTGTCCGGAATTTCCTTGAAGTAGATAAGAGTATTTTTCGGGATCTGATTGAAAGAACCTCAAGACAGAATGCTGTGGCGGGAGAGAAGCTACGAACGTTGTTTGACGGCTGCTTGTCTCTGCCAGCGTATTCAAGAGAATACGGGGTAGAGGTTATTGCTGCGCTGCGTGGTGAAATCAACGACGCATAGTTGTTGCAAATGGAGCAGCGGATACAACTAGGGTCGGACGCTGGATGAGTGAGACGGAGTTCAATCTCATGAATCAAACCGGCCGTGTCGTAGAGGGTGCCGGTGGTCGAACTTACGTTGTTAATCCAGCGAACCCAGGCGCGTTCACGGGGGCTGGACGAGGCTCGTCGATCTATGCGGAATTTAATGTACCAACTAACGTTCTGAAGCCCGGGAGTAAGCCTGAGTGGTCCGTTATTCCTAGCCCAAATGTGTAAGCGCCAATCCAACCCCACCCTGCCACGCCTCTCCGTCTTTCGCTAGCCTCGCGGTTTTCCATATTCGCGAGGTGAACGATGAGCAAGAAATACGACTGGCCTGTCTTGATTGCCGCTCAGGTGGAGAGCGGTCTGACTCAAGCAGAGTTTTGCCTGTTGGAGCGCTCGCAGTTTGATCCTGCACTGTTCGTGTTCTGCAACCAGCGGCGTAATCAGCTGAAGGTGCTGTACTGGGATGCCACCGGTTTTGCCTTGTGGCAGAAGCGACTGGAGCGGGACACATTCAAGTGGCCGCGCCGGCATGCCGATGACGTTCTGGTGCTGGATCACGAGCAATGGAGCTGGTTGCTGCGCGGCTTTGATATTGCTCAAATCAAACCGCATAAAGCGCTATTTTTTGACGCGGCAAGCTGAGCATTTCGGTATAATCCGCTGCATGAAAAGTGCTGCGGAATTACAAGAAGAAAATGCGCAACTGAAAGCGCAGCTTCTTCAAAAAAACGACTACATCCTTCAGCTGGAACAGTGGCTCAAGCACCTGCGCAGCAAACCCTTCACGCCCTCCAGCGAAAAAGCTGCACCTGCCCAGCAAGCTCTGTTTAACGAAGCGGAAGAGATCGACGCTGAAGAAAACACAGCAGGCAACGATGGTGCAGTCGAAACGATTGCAGTTGCCACGCATCAGCGCAAGGCTCGCCCCCGCGTCAGCCTGCCTGAGCACCTTCCCCGTGAAGAGGTGATCCATGATCTGCCCGAGGCGGAGAAAATCTGCCCGCACGACGGCAGTGCGCTTGAACTGATCGGCAGCGACGACAGCGAGCAACTGGAGTTCATCCCGGCGCAACTGAAAGTCCTGCTGCACAAGCGGCTGAAGTATGCCTGCCGGTGCTGCAAGCAGCATCTGGCCACCGCCGCCAAGCCGAAACAACCGATTGAAAAGAGTCTGGCAGGCCCCGGTCTGCTGGCTGCCATTGCCACCCAGAAATACTGTGACGCCTTGCCGCTGTACCGGCAGAGCGAACTGTTCAAGCGCATGGGTATCGCGCTGGACCGCACTAACCTGGCCAACTGGATGATCAAATGCGGCGCGTTGACGCAACCGCTGATCAACCTGTTACATGAAAAATTACTCGAACAGCCGGTGATCCACATGGACGAGACCTCGGTGCAGGTACTGAACGAGCCGGGCAAGACGGCGCAGAGCCAGAGTTACATGTGGGTGCAGGCCAGCAGTGGTGAGCAGCCTGTGCGGCTGTTCCATTACGCGTCGACACGCGCACAGGCGGTACCGCTGGAACGTCTGACTGAGCAAACACAAGCAATCATGACCGATGGCTATGAAGGCTATGGTAAAGCCTGCGATGACTACCAGATCACCCGACTGGGTTGCTGGGCGCATGCCAGACGGAAATTCGCCGACGCCCAAAAGCTGCAACCGAAAGGCAAGACTGGCAAGGCCGATCAGGCCCTGACGTTTATCCAGAAGCTGTACCGGATTGAGGCGGAGATGAAAGACCAGCCGCCGAATGAGCGACACAACGTTCGCCAACAACAGGCCAGGCCGGTCATCGACAAGCTGCATGACTGGCTGCAAAAAGGCCTGCCCAATGTGCCGCCGCACAGTGTGCTGGGCAAGTAAGCGTTCATTCCAGCACGTTCTGCCCGGCCTGGATATCGCGCGATAGCATAGCCTCTCATTCATTGAGGAGGCACGGCCATGAGCAGAGAGTATACCCCCCGTCGCACCGCACGGCAGTGGCAAGCGCTGGTTGAGGCATGGCAACAAAGCGGCCAGTCGGCCACCCGATTCTGTCGTGAACAAGATATTGGTTACGGCAGTTTCTGCCAGTGGCGCAAACAATTGCTGGCTGGCGAGGCGCCGGAGGCGAGCCGGACTGAAGAACCCGCTTTTATTGATCTGGCTTCACTGGGCGCCCCCGCTTCGGGCGGCTGGCATATTGTTCTCAGCCTTGGTCATGGCGTCGAGCTGACCCTGCGACAGGGATGAGCGCCAATGTTCTCACCCGGGCCGCAGGCACGCATCTGGCTGTACACACAGGCCACGGATATGCGCAAATCCTATAACGGTCTGATCGCAATGGCCCGTCATCAGTTGTGCCAGGATCCACTCAGCGGCCATTACTTTGTCTTCGTTAATCGCCGCAAGACGATGATGAAGGTGCTGTATTTCGAGTCATCCGGCTATTGCATCTGGAGCAAGCGACTGGAGCAGGGGCAGTTTCCGGTCAAGGCATCAGCGTCCGGTCAGCGCGCACTTGGCTGGACCGATCTGCAGTTGCTGCTCGATGGCATCGAGGTGAAAAAAATACGCCAGTTGAAGCGTTATCGGCGCGCAGCATAAGGCGTGCTCTGGTATAATCCTGCGCATGAAAAGTGCGACGGCGACACAAGAAGAATCGACTCAAGATAACGATCCGTCGCTGCAGGATGTGATCGCTACCAATCTCGTATTACGCGAAGAAATTGCCGCGCTGAAGCAACGCCTCGCCTGGTTTGAAAAGCAGCTGTTTGGCCAGACATCCGAAAAACGCCCTGTCGATAATCCGCATCAAAGCACTCTGGCACTGGGTGATGCACTGACGATCACAGAAGCAGAAGGCGAGCAGCAGGCCATCACTTACCAGCGCGGCAGTGGCAAGAAGCAACGCCCGGAGGACTGCGTCAACGACAGCGGCCTGCGCTTTGGTGTAGACGTGCCGCGTCAGGTGATTGAGCACACACCGCCGGAGCTGACGGGGCCGCAGGCCGACCAGTACGAGATTATCGGCACCCAGACCACCTTCCGGCTGGCGCAACAACCGGCCAGCTATGTGGTACTGGAATACCGGCGCCCGGTGCTCAAACGCAAGGATACCGAACAGCCCGAGCCCTGCCCGGCACCGGCCAATGTGCTGGATCGCAGCATCGCCGATGTCAGCTTGCTGGTTGGCCTGTTGATCGACAAGTTCCAGTATCACCTGCCGCTGTATCGCCAGCACCAGCGCATCACGCAAGCCGGCATCCAGCTCAGCCGTGCCACCCTGACCAACCTGAGCAAGCGCGCCATCGAATTGTTGCGCCCGATTGTTCAGGCACAGCTGGATAATGTGCTGCTAAGCCGAGTGCTGGCGATGGATGAGACGCCGATCAAGGCGGGCAAGTCCGGCAAGGGCAAGATGAAGCAGGCCTGGTTCTGGCCCCTGTACGGGGAGCAGGACGAGATCGTGTTCACCTACTCGTCCAGTCGTGCCCGACAGCACATTGAGACGGTGTTGGGTAACGTCTTTGACGGCACCCTGCTGAGCGACGGCTACGCTGGTTATGCGCGCTATGCGGAGCAATGCGGCAGTATCACCCATGCGCAATGCTGGACGCATACCCGGCGCCAGTTTATCGAGGCGGAAAACAGTGAGCCTGAGGCTGTCGCCGATGCGCTGACGCTGATCCGTCAGCTCTATCGGCTGGAAGCACAAACAGTGGAGCAGGGCCTCAGCGGCGAGAAAAAACGGGAGCATCGACTGACGCACAGCAAGCCGATAGTCGATCAGTTGTATCAGTGGTGTCAGACCCAACTGCAACGCAACGACCTGACGCCGAAGCACCCTCTGACAAAGGCACTGAAATACACCCTGACACGGGAAACCGCGCTACGGGTGTTCCTTGAAGACCCGGATGTGCCGCTGGACACCAACCACCTGGAGCGCGCCCTGCGACCGATCCCGATGGGCCGCAAGAACTGGTTGTTCTGCTGGACCGAAGTCGGCGCCGAGCATGTCGGCATCATCCAGAGCCTGGTCTGCACCTGCAAGCTGCACGACATCAATCCCTATACCTACCTGACCGATGTGCTGCTGCGCATCAGCGAACATCCGGCCAGCCGTGTCGCAGAACTGACGCCTCGGCTGTGGAAAAAACACACTTCGCCGATAATCCGCTCCGCTCAGACCTCCACGGGACTGTCAATCACGTCGTAGAATGAACGCTTACTATGCAGCGCATAATCTTGGCTTCGATGGCGCGGGCTATGCTGTGGCGGTACTTGATACTGGCATTAAAGCAAACCATCCAATGCTGAGTGGAGCCGTGCTGGCTGAGGCATGCTTCTGACTAATTCGGCCAACATCGTTTCAAACTGTCCTGGTGGCGCCTCGGTTGCTTTGGGTTTGGGTGCTGCAAGTGCGTGTCCGAATAGTTCCTGCCTATGACAGGGCTGTTACTGGGGCCAAATACTTTAATCGGGCGGGTACAGGACTGGGCTATTTTGCCTTTGGCCTTGAAACGTATAATTACACGGTGAGTGTTTATCAAGGAGGGATGAGAAGAAAAGACAATCATCAAAATAACAGAGATAAATAGGGCACGGATTCAGCTTTGAAGTGAAACTTCGATCAAACTCAAAATAACAGAAGCCCCAATAAATAACGTCGAGAAGCGAACCATCATTGCGTTCCGACCACCCCTATCAAAGCGGCAGCCATCACGATAAGCACAACAACAAACCAAGGATAATGCCTTACAAGCTCTTTATACACTCCAGGCGGCACATCGCACCATACCTGCCGAACATCACGCTCAGAGCGCCCTGTAACTCTCCAAACAAAAACTGGAACCCCAATCAAAACCAAGACAACAGCCCCTCTCATCCATACAAAAATACTTTCACCCCAAAAATGGGTTCGTGATAATAATACGGCAACAATAGAGAGAAAAACAATTATGCCGATAGCAACCATAGCACTTACATGCATTACGGAGTTAAAGCGAAGGTCAGAGGAAAACCGCTTATCCCCTTCAAGCATGCAAAACGTTCTTGCATATAAAACCATAATGAATCTTCGCAAAGGCTCAAATATCATTTCTATAAGTCCCCAACATCATCACAGCAATTTCAACTAACAAGAAGACACGCCACCCCAATAGGAAGAGTGGCATGATTTGGGAATATTAGGACCATACCCTTCGTTAACAATAATACCGGCCACCCCAACAGGGATAGTAACAATGTGCGGAGGAGACATCATTAGCGCACCAAAGAAACCATTGGTCGCTGATTTCCTTGCCCCTGTATAGTCAGATATAATATAGCTGCGGTACCCAGCTGTATCAGCGATCTTCGCGGGTGTGCCACAGGCGCAGCAGGTAGATGGTGGAGTCCGCAATCTCGTAGCGCATCTCGTAGTGCCCAATCAAAATACGCCGCACGTCACGCGGTTCGAACTCTTCCAGTCGCTCGCCGATACGCGGATTGGTGAGTAGCGTGGTCGGTGCGGTCGTGAGCTGCTGCACCGTTCGGGCCGCTGCGGGCTGGTTCACCGCCGCCAGAAACTCATAGAGTCTGGTGAGGTCGGAAAGTCCCTTGCTTGTCCACTTCAACTTCATCAGCGCGGCACGGGCAGCGGGGTGTCGGTGCTCAAGCTGTCGGCCCAGGCTTGGACGGCCTGATGGTCGATCACGCGGTTGGCATCCACATCGGCCAAGGCTTCGCGGGTCAGACGGCTGCGCTCTTCTTCCTGGTCGAGCCACGCGGAGAGGGCTTGCTTGACGATCCAGTTTTTGGAGCGCTCCAGGCGCTCAGACATCAAATCGATCCTCTCGGCCAGTTGCACCGGGACGTGAGCTGTAACGGACCGGGTTTTTACAGTAGTTGCCATGATGGGTTACTCCTGTGTTGCGATGTTGGCGTGACGAGCAGCTGCTGATTTATTAAAAATCAATCATAATGAATAATTGTGCGACATCAAGTGCTGTTGTCAGGTTGTGAACACGGTATAGGCAGAGCGCCTATGGTCCGTTCAGCAAAAGCCACAGCTGCACCTACGATGCCGATGGCAGAATGAACCGCCCCGGGTTTCGTGGAGGCTCCAACCTCTGAGAGAATGGAGCCATGAAGAAGATACCGAAGTATTCCCCCGAAGTCCGCGAGCGCGCTGTACGCATGGTGCAGGAGTACCGTGGCGAGTACCCCCTCCCTGTGGGCGGCCATTGAGTCCCTCACCCCCAAGATCGGCTGTGTTCCCCAGACCCTGCATGGCTGGGTGAGGCAGCATGAGGTCGATAGCGGCCAGGCGATGGCCTGAGCACCGACGAACGGGAGCGAATCACCCAGGGCCTGTGCCGGTTTCTTAGTGGTCATCCGCTTGGCGATGACCTCCTTCCCGGCATTCGATGACTCGGGATTGAGGTCTCCCTTGTCCCACGCCGATTTGCGTCTGCGCTGATACCTTCACTTTAGCGATTCCCTGAGGATGGGCGTCCCATCCAGCCGGAATTATGTATGTACAAATGTGGTTACAGGCGTTATGCTTCGCTTTGAATGGGATCAGGCGAAGAATGCGACCAACACCCGCAAGCATGGCATCGACTTTGTCAATGCAGTCTCTATCTTCTAGCATCCCATGTTGGCCCTGCGAGATGACCGCGAATGCTATGGTGATTACCGAGTGAGGTGCGTCGTTATGAGCAAGCGATCAGGAACTGACTGGAAGCGACTCAAGGAAGCGTCCGACGCGGATATTGATACCCGTGATATTCCAGAGCTGGACGACGCTTTCTTCGCGCAGGCGGAACTCAGGCTGCCCGCCAAGCAGTCAGTCACCCTGCGACTGGATGCGGATGTGCTCGACTGGTTCAAGTCGCAGGGGAAGGGCTATCAAACCCGGATCAATGCCCTGCTGCGTCGTTATATGGAGGGGCAGCAGGCGCGGCGTTAATCGGGGCATGCCCAATCTCCTTGTGATGGATATTGATGTACACGACCCCTCTCCCGATAACACTCTGCGTCGGCGATCTGCGACATAGCTCCTTATATAGTTCGTTGTGTCGGCTATAAACGACGTTCTGTATTTCTATTTCGATCTCCTCTATGTCTGCGTTAAGCGACATATGCTACCATTGAGGCCAGTATGCTTGTCTAGACCGACAAAGGTGGCTCCATGCTGGATAAATTGACCTCGGAAGAAGCGGTGCTGAAAGAGCTGGGTAAGCGCCTGCGTCAGCGTCGTGTGCGTGCCCGGCTCAAGCAGCAGGAGCTGGCGGACCGGGTGGGCCTGTCCCGGTCGACGGTCAGCCGGATCGAGAACGGCCACGCGGTCCAGACGCCAGAGTGGATCCGCTACCTGCGCGGGGTAGGCCTGCTGGGTGATCTGGAGCAGATTCTTCCGGATTTGGCAGAGAGTCCGCTGGCCAGGGCCCGTGTTCAGAAAAAGCGGGCCGGGGTTCCCAAGCGTGTCTACCAATCGGGTCAGAAGCCGCCAGGGTTGGCCAATGCGGCCCCGAAGGCCGCGGCTTCGGCCCGGCAGACATCGCGGCGGGGTGTCGGTGACGTCTCGTCGACACAAGCAGCGACAAAGGGCTATATCTGGCCTGAGGACAGGGATTGATGGCGAGCTCTGTCGCGGAGGTGTATCTCTGGGGGTTGCAGGTTGGTGCTGTCGCCTGGGACTCGTCTCGATCACTTGCCTCTTTTGAGTACACCTCCGAGTTCTTTGATGTGGGGATCGAGCTGGCGCCGCTGAAGATGCCGATTGGCCGACAGGTTTATTCTTTCCCCGCTCTGAATAAAGAGACCTTCAGGGGCTTGCCCGGCATGTTGGCGGATTCGCTGCCGGACAAGTATGGAGATGCGCTCATCAACAGCTGGCTGGCGAGGCAGGGGCGCTCGCCCGGGGATGCTGATCCTGTTGAGCGCCTTTGTTTTGTGGGACGCAGGGGGATGGGTGCGCTGGAGTACAGGCCAGCAAAAGGTGCTGAAAGCGGTCCGGATGAGGTGCTCCGGATTGACGAGCTGGTCCGGATCAGTGACAGCATTCTCAGTGACCGGGCGAGCCGCGGCGCAATACTGCATGACGATATTTCCGATGAGGCCATGCGCCAGATTGTCCACGTTGGATCGTCCGCCGGCGGGGCCCGGGCCAAGGCCATCATCCAATGGAATCCTGAGACTGGTGAGGTGCGAAGCGGCCAGGTAAACCTTCGTCCCGGGTTCGAGCATTGGATGCTCAAGTTGGACGGCATCACACACAGCAGAGACAAGGAGTCCAGCTATGATCCTCGCGGATATGGCATCCGCGAGTATGTCTACTATGAGATGGCCAAGGCGGCGGGTCTCGAGATGACGGAGTGCCGCCTGCTCATGGAGAACGGCCGGAGCCATTTTATGACACGGCGGTTTGATCGGGAGGGAGATGGCGGCAAGCTGGTGATGCAGTCTCTGTGTGCCATCGGGCATTACGATTACAACGTGCCGGGCTCCTGTGGCTACGATGAGCTGTTCCAGCTTATGCAGCAGCTTGGCCTCGATGCAACGGCCACCAGAGAGCAGTTCCGGCGCATGGTGTTCAATGTGCTCGGGTGCAATCGCGATGACCACACCAAGAACATCGCCTTCCTTATGGACAAGTCGGGCGTCTGGTCGCTCTCGCCCGCATTCGATATCACGTTTGCCTGGAACCCCACCGGATCCTGGACCAACGGCCACCAGATGACCATCAATGGCCGGCGCGACAATATCAGTCGAGATGATCTGATATCGGTTGGCAAACGTGCAGGGCTGTCAACCAGCGTAATGGGGAGGATCATCGATCAAGTGCGGACTGGAGTGGCACAGTTTCCTGCTCTGGCAAGTCAGCATGGCTTGCCAGGCAGTCTGGTCTCTGAAACTGAGGCAGGTCTGGCGATGGCCCGCCAACAATTTGGGGGATAAGAGATACACATCACGGCGGTGGCTTGATATTGAAAGCGCTCTTTATCTTGCTACGGAAATAGCGCTGGAGTCCCTGTGCTATCAGTGCAGGTTGCTGCCAAGGCCTTCACTGATTTGACGATGCATAAGCTTTTGCCAGCTCTACCCAGTCCCCATCACTCGCGATCGCCTTGCCATGCCTTGTGGACTCTTTCGCCAGCGAGCGTTGCAGCCGCGCCATATTTCCCTGCTTCCATTCTCCGTCGCCACGCACCGCACACTTGTCAAAATCAATTACCCACACCTTGCCGCTGTCATCGAGCAGGATGTTGTGGATATTGAGATCGGTGTGATCAATGCCGGCATCGTGAAAGCGGCGAATGGTGGCGCCAATATCGCGCCAGCCTGTTTTCGCAAGCGGCGACTGCAGCAGCAGATCCATCAGGCTGCGGGCGCCGGGGATTCGTTCGATGATAATGTCCGCACCATACCCCGGCCCCCGTCGAACCCGGTGCGCAGCCACGGGCACCGGCACCGGCAGACCATCGCGATGCATGCGGTGGAGCAGGGTAAACTCCTGCATGGCGCGTGACTGTTCAGTGCGCCAGCCAAGGTAGGTGTCCTTCACCAGTTTTCCGAACAGGCCACCACGGCGGTAATGGCGCAGCACCAGTTCGCGCTCGTCGTCGCGGACAAACCAGGTGATGCCGCGGCCGGTGGCGGTGCCGGTGACTGCATTGCGCTGTTGCCAATAGGCAGGCTCAAAAATATCCACGGACAAGACCGACAGGAGCGCAGGGTCGAACCAGCCGGTGTGGCCCTGCTGACTGATCTCGACAATACCTTCCGGGCGCATCATTTGTAGGGGTTCTTGCCGTCGGGCTGGTTTTTGAAGCGACGGTGCACCCAGAGGTACTGCTCCGGCGCCTTGCGCACATAATGCTCGATGACGCTGTTGATGCGGGTGCAGTCGGCCACATCGTCGCCGCTCGGGAAGTTGTCCCAGATGGGACCAAACTCGATCCGGTACTGGCCGCCGGGCAGGCGATAATGGGCCACCGGCACCACTACGGCGCCACTCATGCGGACAATGCGCGAGGTGGCGGTAATGGTGGCGGCGGGCACGCCGAAGAAAGGCGCAAACACGGCGTGCTTCATGCCGTAGTCCTGATCCGGCGCATACCAGACGGCGCGTCCGGCTTTCAGGTGGCGCACCAGACTGCGCAGGTCATCGCGATCAATGTAGTGCTCCACTTCGCTGCGACCCTGCTTGATCAGCCAGTCCAGCACCCGGTTCTTGTTGGGTTTGTAGACCACGCTAAAGGGGCGCACCTTGCCGAGCAAACGGCTGCCCACATCAATGGTATTGAAGTGCATGCCGAGCATCAGCACGCCCTTGCCTTCGGCGAGCGGGGCTTCAAGATGTTCGCGGCCAACAATGTCGAGACGTTTGCCAAGATCAATGCGCTGGTTGCAGAAGGCACCGGCCATTTCCGTCAGGGCTTCGCCGGTACTCACCATGATCTGGTGGGCCAGCGCTTGCTGTGCCTCCGCGTCCAGCTCGGGAAAACACAGGCGCACATTGGTCTGGGCAACCCGTCGGCGAGAGCCGGCCACATACCAGGACAGTCGGCCGATGCCACGACCCATGGCAAGCAACAAATTCCAGGGCAGCTGACCCATCAGCCAGAACAGACTGACGCCGAGCCAGGTGGGCCACCAGACGGGATGAGCGAGAGATTCCGGACGTTTGCGTTTGCTCATGATGGCCCCTTGTCAGCAGGGCAAAAGTCTACTGGCTCAGCTGGGGCCTTGCCAGCGCGGGGCCGGCGCGGCTTCGTGCTACCATGCCCGCGCGTGACAACGGGGATGGTAATGCGACTGCTCTATACGCTCTTGTGGTGGCTGCTGATGCCGCTGATGTTTGTGCGCCTGTGGTGGTTGGGCGCCCGTGCGCCAGCTTATCGCGGTCGCTGGCGCGAGCGCATGGGTTATGGCTACCAGCAGCGTCTGTCGGAATGTGTTTGGGTGCATGCGGTGTCGGTGGGGGAAACGCTGGCGGCGGCACCGATGATCGAGGCGTTGTTGCAACGCTATCCGGACATGCCACTGGTGGTCACCACCACCACGCCGACCGGCTCGGAGCGGGTGCAGGCGCTGTTTGCAGGTCGCGTTATTCATGTCTATTGGCCCTGGGATGCTCCGGGCCCGGTGCGTCGTTTCTGGCGCGCCTTCAATCCGAAGCTGGTGATCCTGTTGGAAACGGAGCTCTGGCCGAATCTGGTTGCCAATGCCCGGCGTCATCGGGTGCCGGTGGTGCTGGCCAACGGCCGGCTGTCGGCGCGCAGTCACCGCGGCTACTCGCGGTTGCGCGGCCTGATGCGGCCGATGCTGCAGAGTCTTGACGGACTGGCGGTGCAGACCGCCATCGAAGGTGAGCGTTTTGTTGATCTGGGTGCCGACCCGGCGCGGGTTACGGTGACGGGCAACGTCAAGTTCGACATTGATCTGGATGACTCGCTGCGCGCCCGGGCGGCGGCCCTGCGTGAGCAGTTCCGCGGTCGGCCGGTGTGGATCGCAGCCAGCACCCATCCGGGCGAGGACGAGGTGGTGCTGGCGGCTCACCAGCAGTTGCGCAAGCGACATGGCGAAGCGCTGCTGGTGCTGGTGCCCCGCCATCAGGAGCGCTTCGATCAGGTGGCCGCACAGGTCACAGGCTGTGGCGAAACACTGGCGCGGCGCAGCCGGCAGGATTCGGTAGGCGCGCAAACTTCGGTCTATCTGGCCGATACCATGGGTGAGTTGCTGATGTTGTACGGCGCCGCTGATATCGCCTTTGTGGGTGGCTCGCTGGTGCCGGTGGGCGGGCATAACCTGCTGGAGCCGGCGTTGTGGGCCAAGCCTGTTATTACAGGCCCGGTGCTGCACAATTTCAGTCTGATTTCAGACCTGCTCGGCGCGGCCGGTGCGCATCGTCTGGTGCAGAACAGTGACGAGCTGGCGGCGCTGCTGGATACGCTGTTCAGTCATCCGGACCAGTGCCGGCAGATGGGAGAGCGGGCTGCTCAGGTAGTGGAGCAGCATCGCGGTGCGTTGGCCTCGCTGTTGACCATGCTGGCGCGGCACTGGCCGCGCCAGGCTCAGTGACCGAGATCGACGGTGACCTCCGGGGTCAGCCAGCCGTTGATCAGATCAATATCTTCACTGGACAGGTCGCCGGCGGCGGCCTGAAGGCGCAGGCTGACGACAATATAGTCGTAGCGTGCCGCCGAATAGTCGCGCTGGTTGGCGTACAGGTTGCGTTGCGCTGTCAGCACATCGACCACGTTACGAGTGCCGACTTCATAGCCGGATTCGGTGGCCCGCAGGGCGGATTCCGCCGAGCGCAGGGCCTGTTTGCGGGCCATTACGTTCTGCGCTGAGGCGGTCACCTGACGCGCCAGTGACTGGGCGCCCTGACCGACATCCCGCCACACCAGCCGATAGATCTCCTCTGCCGCCTGGTAGCGATAGCTCGCTTCCTTGCGCTGGCTGTTCAGGCCACCACCGGCGAACAGCGGAATGGAGGCTTCGATGCCGATGCTCTTGCCGTCGTAACCGAGAAACTGGGTTGAGTTCGGTGGTGGGGCCACATTGGCGTTAGAGAACTCGACCTGTTCGTAGCGGCCGACCAGATTGACGCTCGGCAGCTGCGCCGAGGTGCGCTGACGGGCCACTGCCTTGGCGGCATCGGCTTCGTAGCGACTGGCCAGCAACTGCGGATTGTTGCTGCGTGCCCGCTCCATCCAGTGGGACGGCTGGGCCGGCTCAGGGCCGCTCATCGGCAGCTCTTCGCGCAGGCCGGCGAGCTTTTCCCAGGCGCGGCCGGTGAGGGCCTCAAGCTGGTCGCGGGAAATCTCGAAATCGGCCTCGGCGACGATCAGGCTCACCCGGGACAGGTCGTAGACGGCCTTCGCCTCCTCGACATCGGTCACCGGCACCAGGCCGACATCGAACCGCTCCTGGGTTTGCTCCAGCTGCCGGCTTAGCGCCCTTTCTTCGGCACGGGCGGTTTGCAGGTCTTCCCAGCGACGCAATACATCCAGATAACGCTCGGTGGTACGCAGCAGAAAATTCTGTCGTGCTTCCTCGAAGCGGGCTTCGCCGGCGTTACTGAGTGCCTTGCCCTGTCCGCGGCTGTGCCAGGCATCCGGGCGAAATAGCGGCTGTACCAGTGTCAGCGCTGCCACTTCATTAGTGAAACGCAGCTCATCGAGCAGAGGGTCATCGTATTCCCGGTAGTTGCGCGACAGGGAGTAACTCGCCACCACATTCGGCATCAATGCCGCCCGACCCTGAGTGGCCAGTTCATGATCAGCCTGCAGGGTGCGCTGGGCGGCTGACCATTCCGGGTCGGCACCGATGGCCGCATTGAGGATATCCGTCAGATCCGCTGTATCCGCGCCGACCGGAGACAGGATGGCGGCCGATAGCAGCGCGGCGGCGAGGCGTGAAGCAATACGCATGGCGAGTCCTCTGAGGATCGATGGCGGACATGGTAATGGAAACCGAAGGGGATGACATTGTCGCTCCCGGACGGTTCCCAAACCCGCACTAAGACTGCGGTTTTACAGGATTTTTCATCGCTGTTACGTGATCAGGGGCTGGCGTATAGTGATCGACCCTGACTGTTGCCCAGATACCGGAGAATCGCCGTGCCGGACGATCACGCCCAACCCACGCCCGCAGCCCTGAATGCGATCGACGAAGCCTGCCAGCCGATTGCCGGCTCCGAAAAAATCCACATCATCGGCAGCCGCCCGGACATCCGGGTGCCGATGCGGCAAATTCGCCAGTCGCCGACGCCGCTTGCCAACGGTGAGTTCGAACAGAATCCCCCGATAGCCGTCTATGACACCTCCGGTCCCTATACCGATGGTGCAGTACAGATTGATGTGCGCGAGGGGCTGGCACCGGTGCGTGCCGGCTGGATCGACGAGCGTGCTGACACCGAGGTACTGGCCGGGTTGTCGAGCGAATTCGGCCGCCGTCGTGAACAGGATCCGATGACTGCCGGCCTGCGTTTTGCTGCCACGCGCAAGCCGCGCCGAGCCAAAGCCGGCGCCAATGTGTCGCAGATGCACTACGCCCGCCGTGGCATTATCACGCCGGAGATGGAATACATCGCCATCCGCGAGAACCAGAATCTCGCTGCCGCCCGCGCCGCTGGTCTGCCGGTAAACCAGCATCCCGGCCATTCCTTCGGTGCCGCTATTCCCGCCGAGATCACGCCGGAGTTTGTGCGTGATGAAGTGGCCCGGGGTCGGGCGGTGATTCCTGCCAACATTAACCACCCGGAAATCGAGCCGATGATCATCGGCCGCAATTTCCTCACCAAGATCAATGCCAATATCGGCAACTCGGCGGTGACTTCCTCCATCGAGGAAGAAGTGGCCAAGATGACCTGGTCGATCCGTTGGGGTGGTGACACCGTGATGGATCTCTCCACTGGCAAGCACATTCACGAAACCCGCGAATGGATCTTGCGCAACTCGCCAGCACCCATCGGCACAGTGCCGATTTATCAGGCGCTGGAAAAAGTAAACGGTGTGGCAGAAGACCTGACCTGGGAAATTTTCCGCGATACCCTGATTGAGCAGGCCGAGCAAGGCGTAGATTACTTCACCATTCATGCCGGCGTGTTGCTGCGCTATGTGCCGATGACGGCAAAGCGTGTTACCGGCATTGTTTCACGTGGTGGTTCGATTCTGGCGAAGTGGTGTCTTGCTCATCACAAGGAAAATTTCCTTTACACCCATTTCGAAGATATCTGCGAAATCATGAAGGCCTACGACGTCACCTTCTCGCTTGGTGATGGCTTGCGCCCCGGCTCGATTGCCGACGCCAACGACGAAGCCCAGTTTGCCGAGTTGCGTACCCTGGGTGAGCTGACCAAGATTGCCTGGAAGCACGATGTGCAGGTGATGATCGAAGGCCCCGGTCATGTGCCCATGCACATGATCAAGCAGAATATGGAAGAGCAGTTGAAGTGGTGTGACGAAGCACCGTTCTACACGCTGGGGCCGCTCACCATCGATATTTCGCCGGGCTACGACCATATCGCCTCGGCCATTGGCGCCGCCATGATCGGCTGGTACGGCACCGCCATGCTTTGCTATGTAACGCCGAAAGAGCATCTTGGCCTGCCCAATCGGGATGATGTGAAGGAGGGCATCATTGCCTACAAGATTGCCGCCCATGCAGCGGATCTGGCCAAGGGCCATCCCGGTGCCCAGCTGCGCGACAATGCGTTGTCGAAGGCGCGCTTTGAATTCCGCTGGGAAGACCAGTTCAACCTCGGTCTGGATCCGGATCGCGCCCGCGCCTTTCATGATGAAACCATGCCCAAGGACGCCCACAAGGTGGCGCATTTTTGCTCCATGTGCGGCCCCAAGTTCTGCTCCATGGAAATCACCCAACAGGTGCGGGATTACGCGGCAAAGCTGGAAGCAGATCAGGGCATGGCGGAAAAATCCGCTGAGTTCCGTCAGCATGGCAGCGAGATATACCATCCGGCCAAGCCTGATGCATAAACCGGAATTCTCCGCTGCCGATGTGGAGATCGTTGAGCGGGAGACACCCTTTCAGGGATTTTTTCGCGTCGACCGACTGCATCTGCGCCATCGCCTGTATCGTGGTGGTTGGAGCCCGCTGCTGAAGCGCGAGCTGTTCATGCGTCGTGATGCCGCCGCAGCCTTGCCCTACGATCCCCGGCGCGGAGAGATTTTGCTGGTGGAACAGTTTCGTGTCGGCGCGCTGGAGTGGCGCGAGTCGCCCTGGTGTCTGGAGATGATTGCCGGCATCGCCGACAAGGACGGCGAGAGTGCCGAAGATCTGATTCGTCGCGAAGCGGTGGAAGAGGCTGGCGTTCGTCTTGGCGAGATGGAACAGATCGCCCACTACATGCCAAGCCCCGGCGGCAGCAACGAGAGATTGCGGATATTTGTCGCCCGCGCTGATCTGGCCGGCGCTGGCGGTGTGTTCGGCCATCAGGGTGAAGGTGAGGATATTCGCGCGTTCACGCTGCCGGTGGGTGAGATCGCCGCGTTGCTGGCGTCCGGCCGGGTAGACAATGCGGCGTCAATTATTGCCTTGCAGTGGATGCTACTGCACAGCTCGACGCTCGACGCAAGATGGCGCTGATCACCCCTCTGTGCTTATAGTCGAACCATGAGTGAGCCCTGGATCGCCCGCAAGCGTTATCGCGTCGACCTGCCCGAGCTGATCAGCCAGGGTGAGGAGAACTATGCGCGCCTGATGGGGCTGATGCGGGCACTCGGTGACGACGACCATGTGCGGCTGGTGGTGGACGAAACCGGCGAGCGGGTGCTGGACGTGAAGGTGCTGGAGCGCTGTCGTTACACCACCGAGCTCAGTCTGCAGCAGGACACTCTGCATGCACTGCTGCCGGGGCCGTCACTGACGGTGCGGCTCTATCACGACGCACGGCTGGCGGAAGTTACCGCCGCTGATCAGTTCCGGCGGGTCGCGGCGCGGCACGACTACCCCAATCCGTCCATGCACCAGCCAAATGAGAAGCAGCAGTGGAACCGCTTTCTCGGCGAGTGGCTGCGCCATGTCAGGGCCCACGGCCGGATTAGTCCGGAGGCGTGGCGTGAGCGGGTTCGCGTCGGCAACGTCTGACGCTGGCATTAAATCCTCCCTTTGGTTATAAGTGCTACATCCGCTGGAGGGAGCGCAGGCATTGAGCAAGGCAGGAGCAGGACCGCTTCGGGTGGTGCAGGTTTCGGACTGCCACCTGTTTGCAAGCACGGAAGGCAAGCTGCTGGGTCTGAATACCCAGTTCAGTCTCGACAGGGTGCTGGAGCTTATCCGCGCCGAACAACCCCGTATGGATTTGATTCTTGCCACCGGCGACCTGTCCCAGGACGCCTCGCTGGACGCGTACACCCGTCTTGATACGGCGCTCAGCGATTTCGGTGTGCCAACCTACTGGATCGAAGGCAATCACGACAAGCCCGCGCCGATGCTGGAGGCACTGGAGGGGCATCAGGCGATCATGGGGCCCTGCATCATCGAACAGGGCAACTGGACCATCGTCATGCTCGACTCCACCATCCCCGGCGAGGTACCCGGCGAGCTCTACGATGACGATATCAAGTTCCTCGACCGCTCGCTGAGAAATGCCGCTGGCCAGCACATCATGGTCTGCCTGCACCATCACCCGATCCCGATGGGCTGCAAGTGGCTGGATACCCAGGTAGTGGCCAGCGCGGATCGCTTCTTCGAGGTGATCGACCGTCACGAGCGGGTGCGTGTGGTGATCTGGGGGCACGTGCACCAGGAGTACAACGGTGAGCGCAGGGGCGTGAAGCTCTATTCGGTACCGTCCACCTGTGTCCAGTTCAAGCCCTTCAGTGACGACTTCGCTGTCGACAAGCTCCCGCCCGGTTACCGCTGGTTCGACCTCTACCCGGATGGCCGCATCGACACCGCCGTGTCCCGCGTTCAGGGCATCGAGTTCGAAGTGGACATGTCGGTCAAAGGCTACTAGCCCGCCCCCGGGGTGCCAGGATCGCAGCAGCGACAATGCTGCTGCGAAGCGATACCCGATCAGAGCCCCCATCGCGCCACAATTGGCGCTCCCACCATTCCACAGCGAGAACGGTGACCCCATGACATCCCTGCTCTATATCCATGGCTTCAACAGTTCGCCGCAATCTCTCAAGGCGCGCCTGCTGGTGGACTACTTTGCCCGTCATGGCGCAGCCAGTCGGCTGATCGTGCCAGCCCTGCCGCCAGCGCCGCAGCAAGCAATGGCCGTGCTGGAGCGCGAAATTGCCGCCGCCGGCCCCGTGGCCCTGATCGGCTCGTCGCTGGGTGGCTTCTATGCCACCTGGCTGGCAGAGCACCATGGTCTGCGGGCGGTGCTGATCAATCCGGCGGTGCGTCCCTGGCGTCTGCTCGGCCAGCATCAAGGCGAGCTGGCCAACTACCACACTGGCGACCGCCATACCCTTGAGCCGGGCTGGGCCGACGAACTGCGCCACTACGAGGTGGCCGATCTGCGCACACCGGAGAAGCTGCTGGCCATGCTGCAGACCGGCGACGAGACCCTGAACTGGCGTGACGCCTGGGACTACTATGCAGATTGCCACCTGTACCGGACGCTGGGCGGCAGTCACGGCTTTGATGACTTTGATGCGGTGATTCCGTTAGTGTTGCGGTTTTCCGGTATCTCTCTGACTGAGTAATTCATGAGCAATAACTACACCGCCGAGAATATCGAAGTTCTCTCCGGGCTGGAGCCGGTCAAGAAACGACCGGGCATGTACACCGACACCACCCGCCCGAATCATCTGGCCCAGGAAGTGATCGACAACTCTGTTGACGAAGCATTGGCGGGCCATGCAAAAAATATCCGTGTCACCCTGCACAAGGACGGCTCCGTTGAGGTGGAAGACGATGGTCGCGGCATGCCCGTGGACATGCATCCGCAGCTGAAAAAACCCGGCATCGAAGTGATTCTTTGCACCCTCCATGCCGGTGGCAAGTTCTCCAACACCAGCTACCAGTTCTCCGGCGGTCTGCACGGGGTCGGCGTGTCCGTGGTGAATGCGCTGTCGCGGCAACTGGAAGTTCAGGTCAAACGTGATGGCAATGTCTATCGCATGACCTTTGCCCACGGCGACAAGGTGTCGGATCTTGAGGTGATCGACACTGTCGGCAAACGCAACACGGGCACCATGCTGCGTTTCTGGCCAGATGAAAGCTATTTCGACAGTCCGAAAATTTCCGTTAGCAGGCTGCGGCATTTGCTGCGTGCCAAGGCGGTACTGTGTCCGGGGCTGGCGGTCACCCTGATCGACCACAACAGTGGTGAAACCGAGTCCTGGCAGTATGAAGATGGTCTGGTTGAATACCTGCTTGATGCCACCCGCGGCTGGGAGAAGATCCCCGAAGCGCCGTTTGAAGGCGCCATGCGGGCCGAAACCGAAGCTGCCGACTGGGCGGTATTGTGGTTGCCGGAAGGCGGCGAGCTGGTCACCGAATCCTACGTTAACCTGATCCCCACGGCGCAGGGCGGCACCCATGTTAACGGCCTGCGCGCTGGCCTGCTCGATGCCATGCGCGAGTTCTGTGAGTTCCGCAACCTGTTGCCACGCGGTGTGAAACTGTCGCCGGAAGATATCTGGGATCGTGCCAGCTATGTGCTCAGCATCAAGATGCAGGATCCGCAGTTTGCTGGCCAGACCAAGGAGCGACTCAGTTCACGGCAAACTGCAGCCTTTGTCTCCGGAGTGGTCAAGGATGCCTTCTCACTGTGGCTGAACCAGCACACCGCCGAAGCAGAAAAGCTTGCTGATCTTTGTATCAATAACGCGCAAAAGCGCATGCGGGCAGCGAAGAAGGTGGTGCGGAAAAAAGTCACCGCTGGCCCTGCCTTGCCCGGCAAGCTGGCAGACTGTGCCAGTGATGACCCGGCCCAGACTGAACTTTTTCTGGTGGAAGGGGATTCCGCTGGCGGCTCCGCCAAACAGGCGCGCAGTCGCGAGTTTCAGGCCATCATGCCGCTGCGCGGCAAGATCCTGAACAGCTGGGAAGTGGATTCCGCTGAAGTGCTTGGCTCTCAGGAAATTCATGACATCGCGGTGGCGCTCGGTATCGAGCCGGGCAACGATGATCTGTCACAACTGCGCTATGGCAAGGTATGCATTCTCGCCGACGCCGATTCTGATGGCCTGCACATTGCAACACTGCTCTGCGCGTTATTTGTTCGGCATTTCCCGGCGCTGGTGAAATACGGCCACGTGTTTGTCGCCATGCCGCCACTGTTCCGCATTGATATCGGCAAGGATGTCTATTACGCCCTCGACGAGGCAGAGAAGCAGGGTGTGATGGATCGCATTCGTGCCGAAGGCAAGCGCGGCAAAGTGCAGGTCACCCGCTTCAAGGGGCTTGGCGAGATGAATCCGTTGCAGTTGCGCGAAACCACCATGGCCCCGGACACCCGGCGGCTGGTGCAGTTGTCTATTGATGCCGACGACGACACCCATCAGCTGATGGACATGCTGCTGTCGAAAAAGCGCGCCGGCGACCGTAAGGACTGGTTGGAAAGCAAAGGCAACCTGGCAGAGATTTAACCTGCGCAGGATTGCCGCTACCACATAGAACGAGAGCTGAGCACCATGGCAGATGATTTTGAAAAAGTCGCCCTGCGCGACTACACCGAGAAGGCCTACCTCGACTATTCGATGTATGTGATCCTCGACCGCGCCCTGCCGCATATCGGTGACGGTCTGAAGCCGGTACAACGTCGCATTGTCTATGCGATGAGCGAGCTTGGCCTGAAGAACTCCGCCAAGCACAAGAAATCCGCCCGCACTGTCGGTGACGTGCTCGGTAAGTACCACCCGCACGGTGATTCTGCCTGCTACGAAGCCATGGTGCTGATGGCGCAGCCGTTCAGTTACCGCTATCCGCTGGTGGACGGTCAGGGCAACTGGGGCTCGCAAGACGATCCGAAATCCTTCGCCGCGATGCGATACACCGAATCACGTCTTGCGCCTTATGCCGAAGCCCTGCTTGGCGAGCTGGGGCAGGGCACGGTGGAGTGGTTGCCGAACTTTGACGGCACGCTGGACGAGCCGAAGCTGCTGCCGGCCCGGGTGCCAAACGTGCTGATGAACGGCACCACCGGTATTGCCGTCGGTATGAGCACTGACATTCCGCCGCATAACCTGCGTGAAGTGGTGAATGCCTGCATCCATCTGTTGAAGGATCCCGGCGCCTCACTCGATGATCTGGTCGAGATCATTCAGGGCCCGGATTACCCCACTGAAGCCGAGATCATTACGCCGCGCAACGACATTATTCGCATGTATGCGGAGGGCCGTGGTTCGCTGAAGATGCGGGCCATCTGGGAAATGGAAGAAGGTGACATTGTCGTTACGGCACTGCCCTATCAGGTGTCCGGTGCCAAGGTGCTGGAGCAGATCGCCGATCAGATGAACAAGAAGAAGCTGCCCATGGTCAGCGATCTTCGCGACGAATCAGATCATGAGAATCCTACTCGTCTGGTGATCACGCCGCGTTCCAATCGGGTCGATGTGCAGCAGTTGATGAGTCACCTCTGCGCCTCCACCGATCTGGAAAAGAACTACCGCGTCAACCTGAACATGATCGGCATTGATGGACGCCCCCAGGTCAAGTCGCTGGATGTGATCCTGAACGAGTGGCTCCAGTACCGAATGGTAACGGTGCGTCGGCGTCTGCAACATCGGCTCGACAAGGTCATCGAGCGACTGCATATCCTTGACGGTTTGTTGATTGCCTTCCTCAACATCGATGAAGTGATTCATATCATTCGTCACGAGGACGAACCGAAAACCGTGCTGATGGAGCGCTTTGGGCTTTCCGACCGCCAGGCGGAGGCCATCCTCGAACTGAAGCTGCGCCATATTGCCAAGCTTGAAGAAATGAAGATCCGCACCGAGCAGGGCGAGCTGGCTGACGAGCGCAAATCGCTGGAAGACACCTTGGGTTCCATGTCACTGATGAAAAAGCTGGTGGCGAAGGAACTGAAACAGGATGCAGAAAAATATGGCGACCATCGGCGCTCACCCATTGTCGAGCGGGACGAGTCTCGGGCGCTGGATGAAACAGAACTGGTGGCTGCTGAGCCGGTGACGGTGGTGCTGTCGGAACGCGGCTGGGTGCGTTCTGCCAAGGGCCACGATGTGGATCCGCAATCGCTGACTTACAAGTCTGGCGATGGCTTCCTGTCGGCGGCGAATGGCAAGTCAAACCAGCAGGTGTGCTTTATTGATTCTACCGGCCGCACCTATTCGCAGGCGGTGCACGGGTTGCCAAGTGCCCGTGGTCATGGCGAGCCGCTGTCGGCCATGCTCAGTCCACCCAGTGGCGCCAGCTTTATTGCCGCCATGATGGGTGCTGACAAGGATGCCTGGTTGCTGGCCAGTGATGCCGGTTACGGTTTTGTTGCCCGCCTCGGTGATCTGCATGCCAACAAGAAGGCTGGCAAGGGAGCGTTGACGGTGCCCGCCCACGGCAAGGTGCTGCCGCCGCGATTGATCCGCGACCTGCAACAGGATCTGGTTGCGGTGCTCGCCAACGATGGCCGTCTGCTGGTGTTCGCGCTCAAGGATCTGCCCGAGATGCCGCGCGGCAAGGGCAACAAGATGATGTCGATTCCGTCGGCAAAGCTGGCCGACCGTTCCGAGTTTGTTCAGGACGTGCAGGTGCTCGGCCCGGACGACACGTTGCTGGTGTATGCCGGCAAACGCCATATCGGTCTGAAGCCGTCGGATATCGAGCATTATCTTGGCGAGCGTGGCCGGCGCGGTGCGAAATTGCCGCGCGGATTCCAGAATGTCGATCGGATGGTGGTGGAGCGCAAGGGCTGAGGTGTTACTCCGGCACGATCAGAACATGAATGATCTGTGCCGCCTCGCTGTGATTCACAGCAAACGCCAGTGCTTGCCGATCATTGCAGTCCACGCGCTCCGAAGGATGGTAGCTGGCGGTAGTAGTGGCGGCATCGCCGTCAAAGCTGCGCATGTCGGTGCTGATTGCCATCGAGAACGGCCGATCAGCCGGATTGCGAAGACAAAGCAGCGGCGTATCGTCTGCGGCGTTGATGGTGTGCGACGAGGTGATGGTCAGGGGATGAGCGATGGTCAGGGAAATTGATGCCTTTGCCGTTAACCATCCGGAACTGTAGGCCGCGCTGGTGAGCAACGACAGTCCGATGGCTGCCGATATGGTTTGAAGAAGTTTTGTCGGCCTGCAGTTCGCCACAACATCCGCTCCCGGCGCCGGGAGGCGCGCGGCAACGCGGCCTTCCCGAAACGGTTATCACCAGTATCGGGGCGGTGGATGTGACAAGGGAAAGAACTGCTTGGGATAGCCATTCCATTGCTGATACGGAAATAGTGACAATTCAGACGGAATGCAATTGCTGTGATGTCACTCGGGCATTAGAGCGGAATTATTTTCCATTCTAACGGGCGCGTCCTGCGCCCGTGTCAGTCAGTGCCAATCAGATCACGCCCTGGGCCAGCATGGCATCGGCAACCTTGACGAAGCCGGCAATATTGGCGCCGTCGACATAATCCACCTTGCCACCCTGACTGCCATATTCCAGACAGCTGTGGTGAATGCGCTGCATGATACGGTGCAGACGTTCATCTACCTCGCCCTGATTCCAGCTCAGTCGCAGGCTGTTTTGTGACATTTCCAGTCCGCTCACTGATACGCCGCCGGCGTTTGAGGCCTTGCCCGGCGCGTACAGCATGCCGGCCTCACGGAACACTTCGATGGCGGGCAGGGTGGAGGGCATGTTGGCGCCTTCCGCAACACACATGCAGCCATTGGCCACCAGTTTTTTCGCATCTTCAGCATGCAGTTCGTTCTGGGTTGCACAGGGCAGGGCAATGTCGCATTCCAGTGACCACGGATTGGCGCCGGCCTGAAAGGGCAGATTGAACTCGGAGGCCATGTCCGCCAGTCGGCCACGTTTCTCGTTCTTCAGATGCTGCAGGTAGTACCACTGTTCTATCGTCATGCCGTCCGGCAGATGCAGGGTACCACCGGAATCGGATGCGCTGACGACCTTGCCACCCAGTTCCATGGTTTTGCGCATGGCGAACTGCGCCACATTGCCGGAGCCAGACACCGCCACGCGTTTGCCATCCACCGATGTGCTGCGTGTTTTCAGCATTTCCTCTACGAAATAGAGCAGGCCAAAGCCGGTGGCCTCGGGCCGCAGCAGACTGCCGCCAAAGGCCGCGCCCTTGCCGGTGAAGGTGCCGGTGAATTCATTGGTGAGCTTCTTGTACATCCCGAACATGTAGCCGACTTCGCGCGCCCCGACACCAATGTCGCCGGCTGGCACATCGAGATCCGGGCCGATATGGCGGTACAACTCGGCCATCAGCGCCTGACAAAAGCGCATCACCTCGTTGTCGCTTTTGCCCTTGGGATCGAAATCAGCGCCGCCCTTGCCGCCGCCCATGGGCAGCGACGTCAGGGCGTTTTTGAAGGTTTGCTCAAAGGCAAGAAACTTCAACACGCCGAGATTGACGGTGGGATGAAAGCGCATGCCGCCCTTGTAGGGGCCGATGGCGCTGTTCATCTGTATCCGATAGCCGCGATTTACCTGAACCCGGTTCTGGTCATCGACCCAGGCTACCCGGAACATGATCACCCGCTCCGGCTCCACCAGCCGCTCGACCAGCCCCGGTTGCTGATACTTGGGTGTGCGTTCGATATAGGGCCAGAGCGACAGTAATACCTCTTCCGCAGCCTGATGAAATGGTGCCTGCTCCGGGTCACGCTTGCGCAGCTGTTCGAGAAAAGTGTGCAATGAATCCGACATGATCACTCTCTTGATATTGGTGTGGGAGCGGCAATCCCGCCGCGTCCTGTTCCGGAATGGCTGTCCATCTGCCTTAGTGGTCCTGATGCAAAAGTAGTTCTCGAACGACGGGGCCATCCATGTGGGCGTTGATGATGGCAAGCTTGCGGGCTCGGGGCAGCTTTCGCAACCGGTGCTCGGCGCGCAGGGCATCGCCGTGCGCGCCGATTTCGGCACACCACAGCAGCGACACCTGCCTGGCTGCCCGGGTGAAGCGGGCTCCCCGCGCGCCGCCGGCAAGGTGTTCCCGATAGCGGCGCGCCGGATCGGTGCTGATGCCGGTATACAGGCGGCCATCGCAGTCCAGCAGGTACAGCCACCAGACCGGTTCGTCGCGGCTCATTCTTGCGGGCAAATCACGATCTTGCCGATGGAGCGACGCTCGAACAGAGCGGCAAACGCCTCGCCGGCGCCGGCCAGTGGATAGCGCTGATCCGCCTGCGGTGACAACTTGCCGGCCAGTGTCCACTCCACCAGCGTCGAGATCACCGGCGGCACAATCGCCGGGTTGGTCATCACCGCGCCGCCCCAGTTCACGCCATGAATGCTGCACTGCTTGAGCAGCATCAGGTTGAGCGGAACACTGGCGATGCCGGTGACAAAGCCGACCACCAGAAAACGTCCACCGGGATTGAGCATGCGCAGGGCCGGCTCTGCTGTTGCGCCGCCGACGGGGTCATACACCACATCAATGCCTTTGCTGCCAGCGGCGGCCTTGGCTGCCTTGCGCCATTCCGGGTCGTTATAGTCGATCACCGCATCGGCGCCGGCGGCGAGGCAGCGCTGGCGCTTGGTGTCTGTGCCGGCACAGGCGATCACGCGTGCGCCCATTGCCTTGGCGATTTCGATGGCGGTGCTGCCGGTGGTGCCGGAAGCGCCCAGTACCAGCAGCGTCTCGCCGGCTTTCAGGTTACCGATCTCGCGCAGACCGTAAAGACCGGTGGCGTAGGCGATAAAGAAATTGGCCGCATCCTCCAGATTCAGTGCCGGCGGCAGCGGAAAGCAGGACATGGCCGGCAGCGTCAGTCTTTCGGCCATGGCGCCCATAAAGGCAAAGCCGGCCACCGCATCACCTGCCTTCAGGTGGGTGACGCCATCGCCCACTTCCGTCACCGTGCCGGAAAACGAACTGCCCGGCACAAACGGCAGCGGCGGCTTGATCTGGTACTCGCCCTTGATCAGCAGGCCATCGAAGTAGCCAACTCCAACTCCGACCACGCGGACTTGCACCTCACCCGGGCTCGGCGCCCGTTCGGCAATGTCGGATACCTTCAGTGCCGACGGATCACCGAAGGCCTCAACCTGTAATGCGCGCATGTTGCTCTCCCGTCCGGCGTCTGTTGGTCGCCGGCTTTGCCATGATGCCGCAGTATAGCCCCGCAGGCGTGACCGGATGTCACTGACCCAGGTGCGATGTTGTCATTGTTGTCGGTCGGCTGCAGGGGGTAGCCTCTCGGTTCCCGGCAGCCCACCCGTGGCGGCTGCCGTCCTGATCAACCTGAAGGAGACCGATCATGGCCGAAGCCTATATTGTTGATGCCGTCCGTACCGCCGGAGGCCGTCGCAACGGCCGCCTGAGCCGCACGCACCCCGCCGATCTCGGCGGTATCGTTATTGACGCCCTGCTTGATCGCACCGGCGTTGATCCGGCCCTGATCGACGATGTCATCTTCGGTTGCGTCAGCCAGATCGGTCCGCAAACCTTTAACATCGCTCGCACCAGCATCCTCAGCTCAAAGCTGCCGGAATCCGTACCCGGCGTATCCATCGATCGCCAGTGTGGCTCATCGCAACAGGCGATCCATTTTGCCGCCCAGGCGGTAATGTCGGGCACCCAGGATCTGGTCATTGCCGGCGGCGTGGAGTCCATGAGTCAGGTGCCGATTGGCTCGCCGATGGTGAAGGCGATGGATCTTGGCACCCCGTTTGGCGGTGAAATCGGCAAGCGCTATCCCGGCGAAACCTTCAGCCAGTTTAACGGTGCCGAGCGCATGGCGGCCAAGTACGGCGTCACCCGCGAAGAGCTGGCGAAGTTTGCCTACGACAGCCACGTTAATGGCGCGGCGGCGACCAAAGCTGGCAAGTTCAAAGACGAAATCGTGCCGATTGAAGTGGACATCGAAGGTCAGACGGTGATTCATGATACTGACGAAGGTATTCGCTGGGAGCCGGATCATAACGCCATGCTGACACTGGCGCCGATTCAGGAGGGCGGTGTGATTTCTGCCGCATTCGCCAGCCAGATCTGCGACGGTTCTTCGGCGGTGCTGGTGGCCAGTGCCGCAGCGGTAAAAAAATATGGCCTGACCCCGCTGGCACGCATTCATACCATGGCGGTGGTGGGTTCGGATCCGACCATGGTGCTCGAAGGCCCGATCCCGGCAACGCAGAAAGTGCTGGAGAAGTCTGGCCTCAGCATTGACGACATGGATCTGTATGAAGTGAACGAAGCATTTGGTTCGGTGCCATTGGCCTGGGCCAAGGCGGTGGGGGCTGATCTCGCCAAACTGAACGTCAATGGTGGCGCTCAGGCGCTGGGTCATCCACTTGGCGCCACTGGCAGCAAGCTCGCCGGCACCCTGATCTATGAACTGCGACGTCGCGGCGGTCGTTACGGTCTGCTGGCGATATGCGAAGGCCTCGGCACCGCCAACGCTACCATCTTCGAACTGCTCTGACGGCGGCTGGAACAGAAATGGCGCCTGCGGGCGCCATTTTTTTATTTGCCCTGATGTGACCAATAGCGCAACAGAATGCGATAACTGTCGAGATCGAATTGACCGGGCTTCGCCACGGCAGCCAGTGCCATGGCGGCATCATGACTGGCAGCCGAGCCGAGCCAGCGCCACTGGTGCACGGCGTGGAAATCGCGCAGGCTGCCGTCGGCCGATACCTCTTCCAGCACCAGTGGGCCCGGGTGGGGCCACGCCTCGATACTCAAGGGCGCGAGCGCCGTCAGCAGTCGTTGATTGTGGCTCTCAACACTTTCCCTGCCGTCGCACACGCCGCTGCAGCGATGCAACTGGCGGGCGAAGCAGGGTCCGCTACCGGCTTCCAGTTGCAGGGCCTTGCGACAGAGTTGGTGATCGCGCACCAGTGTTTCCAGTGTCTGGCGTGCCTGCCCCAAACTTCTGAACACTCCGTACCCGGTCTGGTGCCAGGGCTGGTGATCGCCGAGTGGTTGACTGATCTGAAGCTGCAGCAGGCCGTCAGCGGCGCGGCTCTGCCACCAGGTGTAAAGATGGCGTGGGCGCCGCTGACGACGATTGAACAGCGGCAGGCGCGTCTTGATCTCGTGATTTTCCAGCAGCAGTGCGCCAAGCTCGCCAGCGGTTTCGGTAACGCTGATGCGGCGTGTCAACCAGGCCATGCGGTGCTCCCGGCGGTCGCGATGGCGGGCGCTGAAATGACTTTTTACTCGATCACGAATGTTGATGCTCTTGCCGATGTACAGCAGTGCATCCGCCTCACCATGAAAACGATAAACACCCGGGCCGCCGGGCAGTTCACGAAACAGGTCCGGATCCGGGGTAAACGGCGGCAGGGGCAGATCGGTGAGGGCAGGCATCCACCCAGATTGTGGCAGGACGCGAAAAAGACAGGTGAAAGGCCGCGTCCAATGACGCGGCCGGCTGGACTCAAAACACGAACGCGACGCTGATGGTGGGCTGGAACACCGGAGTATCGGTGGTGCCGAGCAGAGATTCATCGACACCGGCAATCAGTTTGGCCGAGCCGCCAATAGTGAAATGCTTGGCCAGCTTGCGCTCGTAGCCGACGGCGCCAACAAAGCCGAGATCGTCGTTGGTGTTGTCATCGTAATAACCGACGCCAGCCTGGAAGAACACGCTATTCAGCCGACCGCCCAGATAATGCTTGTAAGCCACATCCAGCACCCGCAGGTTGTCGCCTCTGGCATAACCGAGCAACATCGCGCCGTTGCCGCTGGTGCCGAACTGGAACCAAAAGTTATCCAGACCGCCGTCCTGATTCTGGTCAATCACCCGGATCAGGTCCATGCCGATGCCGAAATCCGCAGCACGGGCGGGCAGGGTGATCAGGGAGCACAGCAGCACCAGCAGGACAGAAAGACTTTTCATGCAAACCTCCACAGGGAAACAGGGCACTACAGTACCAGTCACGGGGTAGAAAGGCTGTGACTATCTACTCAACCAGACCGTGCTGTAGCGCGTCGGTTCCCGTCGACTCAGTGGGGGTCGAGTGGCAGGCGGGGGTAGTACTGCTCGTTATAGGGCAGGGCTTCGCCAAGTTGGGCTGCGATTTCATTGGCGAGCTGCCGGCGCAGGCGTGAGATGACTTCACCGCAGGCGGGCACATTGCGCGAGGCGCCAAATATCTGTTCGCGGGCGGCGTCCAGTTCGGCGGCAATATGTTTGCGCGCCAGCGGTGGCAAGGTGCAGCGTTCAACGAAGGCGGTGGCGGCGCGAATATCATCCTTGGCTTCGCCGGTGTAATCCTGCACCAGTTCATCGGAGACGCTGGCGCAGTAATCGTGCAGGCGAATCAGGCTGGCAAGCAGAGTGTCGGCTGGAGCGGGCATGGTGGAACCTCGTCTGTTTCTGAAACAAAGCATGGTGGATCAGCGCAGGGATAACAGCAGGAATCATGCCGGTTTTACATTGATTTTATATTTCCCGCAGACGGCGACGAAAAGCCAGTGGCGATTCGCCGGTCCATTTATTGAACGCGCGGGAGAAATTGGCCGGATTGCGGTAGCCAAGTCGGCTCGCCACCGCCTGCACAGGCAGCGGGCTGTGCTCCAGCAGCCGTTGCGCGTCGCGGCGGCGGCATTCTTCCAGCAACAGCAGGAAGGAGGTGCCGGCGCGTTGCAAATGACGTTTCAGGGTGCGCGACGAGACACAGAGTGTGGCGGCCACCTGCTCCAGATTGGGATAGCCCTCGTTGCCGAGCACCAGTTCGGCGCGCACCCGCTGGGTGATGTCCGCCTCCTGCCCGGCGGCCAGCGCCAGTTCTCGCTCGCACAGTTCGATGGCACCGCGCGATGCGAGCGGGTCGGCCATTACCGGGCGTAGCGACAGATAGTGGCGTGGCAATCTGACCATATTGTGCCCTTGCCGGAAGCGGGTGGTTGGCAGCCGCTTGCGCCAGGCGGCGTGATAGGGTGGCTCGTCACTGTCGAAGCAGATTTCCAGCCCGGCCATGTCGAGCAGCTCGCGGCCCAGCAATACGGCCGTGGCGCGGGCGACGCCGAGCAGGATGTTCTCGACAAAAAACTGGCGCATTACCGGAATTGGCTGGCGCTCGCGCAAGATCAGTCGGCCATACTGCTCGTCTTCCTCCAGCTCGAAGGTAAAGCCGGCCTGCCGCACCCGCGCATAGCGTGCCGATATCTCCTGAGCCTGACGCAGGGTGGCGGCGCTCATGGCGGCGTAGCCAAGCACCCCGTGCACCGTCGGCCGCATGCGCAGCCCGTACTCATAGCCCAATGCCGGATCTTGCGTGAGGGCCTGAGCCCGCATCACCAGCAGGGTCCACTGGGCCGGTGACATCCGCGCTGCGCTGTCCTGCAGCAGCGCCGGATCCAGCGGTACCCCTTGCAGCAGTGTCGCGGCATCAATGTCGCGCTCCGCCAGAATCTCCAGCAGCAGCTGAAGGTAGGCAATGGAGATACTGGGCTCGCGGGCGCGGTAAGGGTCTTTCATTATAGGTCACCTATGGCGTGGCCCTTAATGATACGAACAATGGCGCGCCCGCGCATCACGCCCTCGCTGCCGGATACTTACACTGGCCCCCACCACAATGAGGAATTGCTATGGGTGTTACATCACTTGACCAGTCTGTCATCGCCATCACCGGCGCCGGCCGGGGCATTGGCCTTGCCATGGCACAACGTCTGGCCGCTGCCGGCGCCCGCATCAGCATCGGCGATATCGACGAGGCACTGGCGCAGCAGGCTGCGGCGAGCGTGAACGGCTTCGGCGGCGCGCTCGATGTGCGTGACAGCGAATCCTTCGCCGCCTGGCTTGCCGCCACCGAACAGGCGCTCGGCCCCGTGGACGTGATCATCAACAACGCCGGCATCATGCCCGCCGGACCATTTCTTGACGAGAGCGACGCGCTCAGCGACACCCAGATCGATATCAACCTGCGCGGGGTTATCCACGGCTGCAAGCTGGCGCTGCCCGGCATGATGGCCCGTGGCCGGGGCCACGTGGTGAATGTGGCGTCCATGGCCGGCCGTCTCGCTGTGCCTGGGCTGGCGGTGTACTGTGCCACCAAGTTTGCCGTGGTCGGCCTGACTGAAACCCTGCGCGAGGAGTATCGCGACAGTGGCGTGTCGTTCACCACCGTGCTGCCGGCGAAAGTGACCACAGAGCTCGCCGCCGGCACTGACAGCGCCGCCCGAGGCGTGCCCACCGTGACCCCGGAAGACGTCGCCGACGCGGTGTATGACGCACTACTGCATCAGTTGCCGGAAGTGACTCTGCCGCGTTACCTGCAGGCGCTGAATCCGTTGCAGAGCGCCGCACCGCGTTGGCTGCTGCGTAGTGTGCGCCGCGTGTTCGGCGATCGCCAGGTGCTGGAAAAAATCGACACGCGTCAGCGCGAAAGTTACGACCGGCGCATCGGTGCGCTGGCAAAGAAATCCTGAGGAGCATTCCATGGCGCAGGCCAAAGCCAAAGCAAAACCCGTAACGCGCCCTGTTAACACCGAGGTGATCGTGATCGGCGCCGGCATCAGTGGCATTGGCGCCGCCATTCGTCTGCGCGAGCAGGGCGAAACCGATTTCATCGTGCTGGAGAAGGCGGCCTCGCTCGGCGGTACCTGGCGCGACAATACCTATCCCGGTTGCGCCTGCGATGTGCCGTCGGCGCTTTATTCCTACTCCTTTGCCCAGAACCCTCACTGGAGTCGGGTATTCGCCGGTCAGGCGGAGATTCTCGACTACGTTAACGATGTTGCGGCGCGCCATCAGGTGGAAGGCCACATCCACTACAGTGAGCCGGCTATCAGCACCTGCTGGGATGAACGTCGTTGCCGCTGGATCGTGCGCACTGAAAAGGCGGAGTATCATGCCCGTGCCATCATTTCCTGCGCCGGCTACCTGCATGAACCGCAGATTCCTGATATCCCCGGCCTGAAGGATTTCTCTGGCACATTGTTCCACTCCTCTCACTGGAACCACGACCACGACTTGCGTGGCGAGCGGGTGGCAGTGATCGGCACCGGCGCCTCGGCGATCCAGTTCGTGCCGGAAATCCAGCCGCAAGTAAAACAACTGGTGCTGTTCCAGCGCACACCACAGTGGATCCTGCCAAAGCCGAATCAGAACATGAGCGGAGTCGCGCAGAATCTGCTGCGTGCGCCGTTCGCAATGACAGCGTTACGCGCTGCCCTGTACTCCGGCCTCGAAGTGTTTGGCATCGGCTTTCGCAAGCCGATGCTGCTCAAGCAGATCGAAAAGATTGCCCGCGCCCACATCAATCTCACCATCAAGGACCCGGACCTGCGCGCCAAACTGACGCCGGACTACACCCTTGGTTGCAAGCGAGTGCTGCTCTCCAACAACTACTACCCGGCGCTCGCACAAGCGAACGTGGACGTGCTGGCCACCGGCGTAAAGGAAGTGCGAGGCAATGTCGTTATCGGTCAGGATGGCAGCGAACGGGAAGTGGACACCATTATCCTCGGCACCGGTTTTCATGTGTCGGATCCGCCGATTGCCGAACAGGTGCGTGGCACCGATGGTCGCACCCTGGCAGAGCTCTGGAACGGCAGCCCGGAAGCCTATCGAGGCACCACCATCGCCGGGTTCCCCAACCTGTTCCTGGTGCTGGGGCCGAATCTGGCCATCGGCAACAACTCGGCCTTTATTGTTATCGAGTCGCAGCTCAGCTACGCCATGGGTGCGCTCAAAGCCATGCGAGACAAAAATCTGGCGCGCATCGAAGTGCGAGAAGCCGTCCAGCGTCGCTACAACAACAAGGTGCAAAAAGCCCTGCAGGGGACGGTCTGGAATACCGGCGGTTGCTCCAGCTACTACATCGACCGCAATGGCAAAAACAGCATCGGCTTCCCGTGGAGCAGCGGCACCATGCAGCGCCTGCTGCAGCACTTCGATCTGGACAGCTACGACACCCTGAAAGAGGACGAACCCTCACCCGCAGGCGCGCCCATCCTGGCACGATAACCATGGAGCGGCGATTCCGCCGCGATCACCCACTCGACAGAGACGACACCACTATGCCCAGCCCCAATCGCGCGCTCGTTCTCGGCTGCGGTGCCGTCGCCGGCGCTGCCTGGCAAATCGCCATCTTGAACGAACTGCAACAGCAACTTGGCTGGGATGCACGCGACGCCCGCATTCTGATCGGCACCTCCGCCGGCGCCGTGCTGGCGACATTACTCGGCGCGGGCGTCAGCATCGAGCGCATGATGGCGAGCCAGCGCGGCGAGACAAGTGATTGCCAGTGGAACCACGACACCGACACCGGCGGCGCCATCCCGCCATTGCCGCGTCCGGGTCTTAGTGGCGCAAGGTTGTTCCTGCATGGTCTGCGCCGTGAGGTTTCGCCGCTGACAGCCATCACCGGGCTGCTGCCGGTTGGCCGCACCGACATGCAACCGATGATGAACCTGATCGACCGCGCGGTGCCCACCGGCCGCTGGGTAAAGCATCCCGCCACCTGGTTGATGGCAGTGAATGCCGCCTCCGGCCAACGGGTAGCGCTTGGCCGCGATGATGTCGACATCCCCATCAATCGCGCCGTCTGTGCGTCCTACGCCGTGCCCGGCGTGTGCCCGCCGGTGCAGTGGCAGGGCAGCACCTACCTCGATGGCGGCATCGCCTCACCGGCCTCCGCAGATATGCTGATTGGCACCGGCGTGGAAGAAGCCATCGTGCTTGCCCCCATGGCCTCGATGCAGATGGACGCGCCGCGCTCCCCGCTGGCAAAAATCGAACGTCGTGTGCGTCGGTATATGACCAGCATTGTCGATCGCGAAGTGGCCCAACTGCGGGCAGCAGGTATTCGTGTGGTCCGCATCGACCCGGGCCCGGAGGATCTCGCCGCCATTGGTTTTAACATGCTGGACCCGGGCAGAAGGGTGCGAGTATTCGAGACCGCCTGCGGTACGGCGGCGAAGTCAGTGCGGGAGGCGCTGGCGTAAAGCCCTATCGACTCGCAATCACGCCTTTGTCAGCGCCTCCAGGCGCAACCTCATATCAGCCGGCGCATGGAATAGATAAGCGTTCCCTTGTCGGCTTCGTTCCAGCAAGCCGAGTGCTTCCAGCGTAAGCAGATCGCTGCGCGCTGTCTGGTACACCACGCCATGAGAGTGCTGGTGACCTTCGATGCGGTAAAGTTGACCCGGGTGGCG
Source organism: Alcanivoracaceae bacterium (assembly GCA_046292765.1). Taxonomy (GTDB): domain Bacteria; phylum Pseudomonadota; class Gammaproteobacteria; order Pseudomonadales; family Alcanivoracaceae; genus PGZG01. The sequence goes on from JBKBQA010000001.1 coordinate 244,775, forward strand.
CAGGGCGTGATTCAGCAGGGCAATCTGGCGGTGATTAAACCGACCGCGCAGTGCCCTTGAGCTGGTCAGCAGTGCGGTGGTTTCCTGCTGCTCCCGTGTCTTTCTCTCCACATAGTCATGCAGGGCGACCATCGCCTGACGGATGGTATCGAGCTGGTGTAGCAGGAAGTAGGTGGTGTCGTTGTTGTCCGTTTCTGTGTAGAGATAGGCGCGCATGTACTTGGCGGGCGCGCGGCGCAGAATGTGGCTGATGGAGGTGTATTCCATCAGCCAGTAGCCGCTGCGGGCCAGAGACCAGTAGAACAGGGCGCGCGCGGTGCGGCCGTTGCCGTCGGCGAACGGGTGGTCATAGCCGATCATGAAATGCAGCAGGATGGCGCGCAGCACGGGGTGAACAAAAGGCTCGCTGCTTTCGTCGGCATTGGCGAAGGCGCACAGGCGAGCCATGCGCTGTGGCAGTTCACTGTGGGTTGGCGGTTGATGGAGCACGACATTGTCGCGGGTATCCACTACCTGCACCGTATCGATGCGACGGAAGCGGCCGATCTCGGCCGGGTCGTCCAGGGTGCCCTCAGAGACAATCCGGTGTATTTCCAGCACCAGATCCGGGGTGAGTGGCTCGTTGCGCAAGGTGCGCAGGTACGCCATGGCCCGGTAGTTGTTGAAGATCATCCTCTCGCCATGATCCCGTGGTTTGCGTCCGCTGCGCAGCATGTCCGCAGCCACTCGGCGGGTGGTGGCGGCCCCTTCCAGCTGGCTGGAGGTGATGGCCTCCTCGATCAACGAGCTGGTAAGAAAGCGGTGGGAATCCGTTTGCAGGGCGGTGCCGGCCCCTCGGATCTGCCCGGCGGCATCCCGATCGATATGGTGCAGGGCTATGGTGAGCGGGGCCGGTGAGGCAAAGACAAAGGGCCGGCCATCCTTGTCCAGCAGTGGCAGGCGTTGGAACAACGAGGCCCGGGACATGGCCACTGCCAGCCACCATTCATCATGGCTTAGCCCTGCCGGGGCGGCCAGGCGCCGCAGGTTGTCCCAGTGCCGGTATTTCCCGCCGGGGAGCGGAGTCATGTGCGGCGCCAGCTGGGCGAGCCGGGCGCTGGCGATCTGGCCGAAGCTGGCTCCCAAGTCTGGGGGGGGCTGTGGCAGGCGCATTTCTACTAAACCTTGCTTGAATTAGTAGATATTAGTATGGGTTGGCAGGCGGCGGAAATCTACTAAATTATAACGACATTAGTAAAAGTTGGCTTGCCTCGGAGTGCCAGACGCCTTCCCTGTCGGCTCCCTGATGTGCAGACGCAGGCCTGAGTCGTTGACGTCGGGCATTGACGTACATACGATGTACATATGATTAAATTCGAATGGAATCGAGCCAAAGCAGCTTCAAACCTGAAGAAGCACGGCGTCTCTTTCGAGGAGGCGCAGTCGGTGTTTTATGACGAGTTTGCCATCCAGTTTTTTGACGAAGGCGGCTCTGAATCTGAAGATCGCTTCTTTATGCTCGGCATGAGCAATGAGGCTAGGCTTCTGCTCGTGTGTCACTGCGAGCGCCACGGTGGAGAAACGATACGAATCGTCTCCGCTCGCAAAGCCACTAGCAACGAACGTAAGCATTACACGGTGGAATAACATGAAAACTGAATACGACTTTTCCAAAATGAGCTCCCGCAAGAATCCTTATGCTTCTAAGCTCAAGAAACCCGTTACTATGCGCTTGAGTGAAGATGTCATTTCTTATTTTAAGGATATGGCAGAAGAGGCGGGTGTTCCTTATCAGAGTCTTATCAATCTTTATCTAAGAGACTGTGTGGCGCAACATCGAAAACTGAGCATTGATTGGCCATCTCAGTTATAAAGATCGGCTGCGCCGGATAAATTTTCGCTGTCACCTTTTGTGCACAATGGGCGCTGCAGAATTTAGGTCTGGTATATGAATAGACAAAGGTGGTTGTTCGTCACTACCCCATTCATTTTTTTTACGCTATACACTTTTTTCTTGTCATCGTCTTTTCCGGACGCGCCCGATCGAATGCGTTGGCTGGTTTCGATTTTCTTTGGCTCCACTCTCTTGCTATTTATCGTTCAAAGAGCTTTTAAAGACGAAAATTACTTCATTCCCACAATGGTTGTCGTTTTGTTAGCGAACTTTATAATCATATTTTCGGTTGATATTTCGCAATTTGATAACATTGAAGATATGGGTGCAGTTCTAAGCCTTCTCCTGGAGCGACCTCAGCTAATATTGTACTTTGGGCTTTTGATGATGGCTGCTGCGCCCCCGGTTTTATGGGGCGGTAGCTTTACCTTCTACTTCTCAAAAATTGATTGGCCTGTAGACGATTGGCAAAATCCTGAATTTGTCTTGGCAAATAAAAAGATCAGCTATTTCTGGGTGGTTGTATTCTTGCTATGTTTCTTATCTCAATTCGTACCGGTACTTATCGTGCAGCTATTTTCACCGATTATTATTGTTATGACACTTGGGGTATGGGGTACTAGACGAATGATCGATCTGTTTGTTAATCAACTCGAAGCGACCGAAGAATAGTGCGTTGGAGTTACATAAGGCAGGAAATATTCCCGTTTAGAACTTGGCAAAATCATGTCCCCAGGCTTACAGGGCCGGGCACGGACAGCATCATGTTTCTACCCTCTCACGCCTTGCCCTGGATCGCACGTTTGTGTGCATATTGATGTACATCCGATTTTACCGAGGTGAGTCCAATGCCAAGGGTTCGTTTAGATGAAGATATCCGACCTCTGTCCAAGTTCTGGGCAGGGATGGCCACATTTGTAAAGCACATCCATGAAACTCGTCGCCCTATGGCGCTGACGCAGAGAGGGCGTGGCGTCGTAGTGCTGGTGGATGTTCACGAATACGAGAGTATGAAAGAGCGTCTGGAGGTGTTTGAAGAGGTTTCCAAGGCCGAAGAGCAGATAGCGGCAGGGGATGGCATTGCTCATGAAGAAGCTAAGGTGCGGGTTATGAGCAAGTTGGCTCAATGATAATTGTGTGGTCTCCGCTTGCATTGGAGCGTTTGGAAGATATAGCCAATACATTGCGTCAGACAAGCCAGCTGCAGCAGTGAAGTGGGTCGAGGACTTATTCGCTGCAGTGGAGCGGTTGGCTGATTTCCCTGAAAGTGGGCGTATGGTTGCCGAGGTGGGCTCACGTCGCATCCGGGAGGTGGTATTCAGAACATATCGGGTCATTTATAGCGTCAAAGACGAGATTGACATCCTGACTGTGCGGCGCAGTAGCCAATTGTTGCGGATGCCTGAGCTTGATGAAGACGAAGCATATTAATCGACTGCACCGCGACCGATTTCGTGCCGTAGCGTGGTTCCGCTGTGGTTTGGACTCAAGGCAGCGACTCTGAATGGCTGGCGAATGTGAAATACATTTCCATGGAAAGCACATGAAAATCACAAACAAGCGACGCGCAAGATCGGTGCGCTTGTTGTAGGCGTTAGCGCACAAAGGAATGCAAAGTGGACCTCATTGTGATCATCCAAGATGCTATCAGCGGCACCTTAGCGACTGTGCTTGGCGGTATTTTGCTTGGAGGGATGGCGTGGTTTGCCTGGCCATTAAGGTGGAAAATTCAGGGGCGCGTCATAAAAAAGTTAGTTGCCGGTGATCGACTGTTTAACTTCGTATACAACCCATCAGAGAACCTGAGCAAGGCGCTTTCATTTCTTGCGGATGGTCGTATTGGCGAAGGAAGTAATGAGAATGAGTGCACTTGGCGCATTCGCAGGGGGAAACTGGAAATACTCGCCGCAGACGATAAAGTTTATAGCCGGTTTCGCTACGACCGCACAAATGGATTTCTCAGGCACACCAATGATCCAGAGCTGCGGTCAATTTCTGGGCAGTTTCTTCAGCCTCGCTTCGTTAGGGTTGTGCGTCCTGATGTCTAAAAAAATATTGACTTCGCGCCCGGATCGCGCCATGGCCCCATGCTGAATTACCTGCGCAGCCTCAAGCGTCGCCGCGCCATAGACGGCTACATACGCCGCCTGGGGCCGGCGCTGCTGCGACGCTATGGGCTTGCCGATAGCTACACTGTCCGGCAGATCAAGGCCACGGCGAGGAGCCTGAAGCTGGATATGGACTACATGACCGATGCCGTTGCACTGTACTGTCGGGTAGCATCGCCAGACTCAGTCACGCTGTATTCTCTGGATCAGAGTGCGCTGGATCAGCGCCGTCAGGAATTGGCAGAAGCCTTCTTTGCTGGCAGCATCGGTTTCACCGCCCGCCAGGTGATTGATCTGGGTCGTCCCTGGGGATGGCATGGCGGCCGGCACGAGAACTGGTGGGCTAATCGGATAGGTAAAACCGGGTTCTAGTTTGTTGGCTTAAGTCATTCGGGGCTCGGCCAGATGTCACCTGAAGATTGCAGGTCCAAGGAGCCGCCGTCGGCGTCCTGGTGATCCCGGATCTGGCTGAGCCTGCGTCAGATTCTCCAATGGCTGCGATCGGGTTTGATTGGAGGTAACGTCATGTCCTACGCCTATCGCTATATCCGCAACCGATATGTGTTCGCCCTGATTATGTTGGTGCTGTCGGTGCTCTTTGCGCTCTGGTATTTCCCTCAGGGTGAGCCCGAGCGCCGACTCATCACCGGCGCTGTCGTCGAAGTAAATCACGGCGCCACCACCAGTGTTCGTACCGGGCAGCCGGCAAACCTGGTGACGGTAAAGGTGGCGCTGGATGATGGCAGCGTCGTTCGGGTGATGGTGATGGGACGCGAGCCCCGGGTGGGTGAGCGGGTGTCATTGCAGGAGCTGACCTACCCGGATGGTGAGCGTCGTTATCAGCTGCCGGCGATTGATTGATCAGAGGTGGGTCAGAATCATCTTCATTCCCGCCACCACCAGCACCGCGCCGAGCAGTTTTTTCAGGATCGGCACGCCGAGCCGTCGGCTGCCGAGTTCGGTGCCGATCAGGCCGCCGACCACGGCGGCCGGTGCCCACCAGATCAAGCCGGATGGCAGCGTTACGCCTTGCGTCATCAGGCCGGCAAGACCGGCAATGGAGTTCACCAGAATGAACATGGCGGCGATGCCGCTTGCCTCGCGCACGGTGCTCCAGGCCAGTAGTACCAGCAGCGGGCTGAGGAAGATGCCGCCACCGACACCGGTTAGCCCGGAGAGAAAGCCGATCGCGCCGCCGGCCGCCAAGGCAATGGCCAGCGGCGGCGGCGTGGTCACCAGGGCCTGATCAGGCTCGCGGCGGAAGAAGCGCCAGGCCGCATACAGCAACACCGATCCCACCAGCGGTTGGTACCAGTGGGCCGGCAGTTGCAGCATGCCGCCAATAAATGCAAACGGTACAGACGCCAGCATCAGACGCAGGAACAGTGGCCGGTTGAAAAAGCCAGCGCGCAGATAGCGCCAGCTACCGATACTGGCCACCAGAATATTCAGGCACAGGGCGGCGGGTTTCATTTCTGCCGGGGCCACGCCCATCAGTGCCATGGCGGCCAGATAGCCGGATGCGCCTCCGTGACCCACCGAGGAATAAAGGGTGGCGGCGATCAGGATCAATGCAGCCAGCAGCAACATAGCCATGTCCATGAAAGTGGGCCCGGTGACATACAGGTCTCGAAGGGTAGAGCTCTTTATCCTGCAAGGCCAGTGCTGTGGCGTCCATGCTATGCTGCCTTTCTGATCCGATCAGGAGCGATCATGAACAACCGCCTTACTCATCTTGACGACCAGGGCCGTGCTGCCATGGTGGATGTCACCAGTAAAGCCGACACCGATCGCCGTGCCGTGGCGGAGTGTCGGGTGCGCATGCTGCCGGCAACGTTGGCGATGATTGTTGAGGGTAAGCATGCCAAGGGTGATGTGCTGGCGGTGGCCCGTATTGCCGGCATTCAAGCAGCTAAACGGACGGCGGATCTGATTCCGCTCTGTCATCCGCTGATGCTGAGTAAGGTACGCGTGAGTCTCGATGCCGAGGGTAATGATGGTTTGCGCATCGAAGTCGAGTGCCGTGTGCGTGGCCCGACCGGTGTCGAAATGGAAGCGTTGACGGCTGTGTCTGTGGCTGCGCTCACGGTGTATGACATGTGCAAGGCGGTGGATCGTGGCATTGAAATCACCGGGCTACGGTTGCTGGAAAAAAGCGGTGGCCGGTCTGGTGACTATCGTGCCAATGGGGAGGCCATCTGAAGTGGCGATTACGGTGCTGTACTTTGCCCGCTTCCGCGAGAAGCTCGGTGTCGAGCAGGAAGTGCTTGCCGTGCCCACCCCGGCCACAGCCGCAGATTTGACTGTGCTGCTGGCGGCCCGCGGTGGCCCCTGGCAAGACATCTTTGCCTGCGAGGCAGGTGTGATGGTGGCGATCAATGAGCAGATGGCAAGCCGCGACGCCGCCGTGCAGGACGGCGATACGATTGCGTTTTTCCCACCGGTAACGGGCGGATAGCGACAATGACGATCGCGCTCAATACCGGCATTCAGGCATTGCCGCTGGATCTGCAGACGGCCAGTGAATGGCTGCATGACAGCGCAGGTGGCTGTGGTGCTGTGGTGTTGTTTAGCGGGCAGGTGCGTAACGATGGCGGCAAGCTGGCGGCGCTGGTGCTGGAGCACTATCCCGGCATGTCGGAGCGGATGTTGGCGGAGCTGGCCGACAGGGTGGCATCGCGCTGGTCGTTGGCGCGGGTGCTGGCCTGGCATCGGGTCGGCGTGATGGCCACCGGTGAGATTATTGTTTTGGTCGGCGTCGCCGCAGCTCATCGCGGTGACGCCTTCGAGGCCGCCACTTGCCTGATGGATCTGGTCAAAACACAGGTGCCGTTGTGGAAGAAGGTGCGCGACGGCGACGGCGAACACTGGGTGGATGCCCGTGACAGCGACCTTCAGGCAGCGGCGCGCTGGCGCTTGGAGCAGCGCTCAGAATAACTGCACCTTTACTGTCTCACCTGCGGCCAGATTGCCCTGTTCCAGTTCCAGCAACACAAAGGCGTTGGCGCGACTCATGCTGGTTAGTGCACCGGAGCTCTGGTTTGGCAGCGGTGTCACCAGCAGATTGCCCGCGCTGTCCTGGGTCACCACGCCCCGTTGATATTCCGCCCGTCCCGGCTTTTTCCTTACCGGTGCCAGCAATGTGGCCGGCAGTTGCAGCGGCGGTTGCCATTGCCCGCCCTGCATACGCAGCAGGGCGGGCATGGCGAGCTCTTGTAGGGTGACCAGAGCCGACACCGGATTGCCGGGCAGGCCGAAAAAATACGAATGGGGCAAGGTGCCAAAGGCAAACGGCTTGCCGGGTTTGATGGCGATTTTCCACACCAGAATGTCGCCGAGTTCGCCGATCACGTTGCGCACCAGATCCGCCTCGCCAACGGAGACCCCGCCGGAGGTCATGACAACATCGGCGGCCGCATCGGCATCACGGAAGCGAGCTCGCAGCGCATCTGCATCATCCATCACATGGCCCATGTCAATCACGGCAAAGCCCGCCTGAACCAGCGCCGCGTGCAGCATGGCGCGATTGCTGTCATGGATCTGGCCGGGGCCGAGTGGTGCGCCGGCGGGTACCAGTTCATCGCCGGTGGAGATCAGGGCGATGCGCAGTTGTGATTGCACCGACACGGTGTCGATGCCCTGTGAGGCAAGCAGGCCGATATCGGCGGCGCAGAGCCGGCGACCGGCAGGAAGCAGGGTGTCGCCGGCAATGGTGTCCTCGCCGCAGCGACGGATGTTCTCGCCGGGTTTCAGCGTGCGTTGCAGGGTGATGTGATCGACGTCGAGGCTCGCCTGCTCCTGCATGATGACGGCGCTGGCTCCGTCAGGCACCACGCCACCTGTCATGATGCGCACACACTGGCCTGGCTGTAAGGTGCCGCTGAAAGGGTGGCCGGCAAAACTGTCGCCGATCAGCGTTAGCGCTGCGGTCGCCTCAAGGTCGGCGCCGTGAATGGCATAGCCATCCATGGCGGAGTTATCTGTCGGCGGTACATTGAGCCGGGCGACGATGGCAACGGCGCTGATACGATCAATGGCGTCAGCCAGCGGCACGGCTTCCGCACGGGTGCGTGTGGATACCTGCGCCAGCAAACGGGCGCGACAGGTGTCTACAGGCAGCATGCCGGGTTCGTCGTGACAGGCCATTGGTCGGCTCCTCGGGGAATCGGCCAGATTGTACGCGCAAGCCGGTGTTGGCGGTTATGCCTTTGCGCTACCATCGTGACAGGTACCGAGCCCCCTCGCCTGGGCTGCAATGCAGTACGGCGGCGGGGCCGTGGTCATATCGACCACCGGGTCGTAGGGGAAACGCTGCGGCCTCCCGTGTTTGGACAGGTGACCCATGCTGCAGGACCGTTATGGCAGGCGGTTCCGTTATCTGCGTTTGTCGGTAACGGACGTCTGCAATTTCCGTTGTACCTATTGCCTGCCGTCCGGCTATCAGGCGCCTGCCGGCGTGGCGGATCCGTTTCTCAGTGCGGCCGAAGTTGCTGTGATCGCGGCGGCGTTTGCCCGTCTTGGTACCAGCAAAGTTCGGCTTACCGGCGGCGAGCCCAGCCTGCGTGCTGATCTGCCGGAGTTGATACGTCGCTGCAAGGACACGGCGGGTATTCGCACTGTTGCCCTGACCAGCAACGGCTACCGCTTGCCCCGGCAGATTGATGATTGGCACCGGGCGGGGCTGGATGCGCTGAACATCAGCATCGATTCGCTTGACCGCGACGAGTTTACCCGTATCACCGGCCATGACCGGCTGCCGCACATTCTCGCCGGCATTGATCGTGCAGTGGCTCTGGGCCTGAGCAGTATCAAGGTCAATGCGGTGCTGCTTCGGGAAGGACAGGCGGCCCGGATGCATGACTTTCTCGACTGGCTGCGGGAAACGCCGGTGACCCTGCGCTTTATCGAACTGATGCAGACTGGCGATAACGCTGTATTTTTTCGCCATCAACACCTGCGTGCGGAAGAGATGTTGCTGCAATTAAAGGCGCTGGGCTGGCAGGAATCGGTGCGCAGTCACGACGCCGGTCCGGCGCGGGAACTGTGGCATGCCGATTACGCTGGCCGAATCGGCTTTATCATGCCGTACAGCAAGGATTTCTGCGCCAGCTGCAATCGTTTGCGGGTGTCGGCGCAGGGGCGTCTGCATTTGTGCCTGTTTGCAAATGAAGGCCAGGATATTCGCGACTGGTGTCAGCGCGGCGATGTGGAGGGGCTGATGGCGCATCTGCAGCATCTGGTCGGCGACAAGCGCGAGAGCCATCTGCTGCAACAGCAGCAGACGGGTGCGACCCGGCATTTCGCCATGATTGGCGGTTAGGAGTGATGATGAGTAAAGCTGATGCAGTGTTTGTGCCGCTGAGAATTGCGGTGCTGACGGTTTCTGACACCCGCACCCCGGACAGCGATACCTCCGGTGCGCTGCTGGTGGAAAAGCTTTCCGAGGCAGGTCACGAGCTTGCGGCCCGTGCGTTGCTTCCGGATGACATCTGGCAGTTGCGGGCCCGAATCTGTAGCTGGGTCGCCGAAGGCGATGTGCAGGTGATTCTAGTCACCGGCGGCACCGGATTTACCGGCCGTGATTCCACGCCTGAAGCATTGGTGCCGCTGTTCGACAAGCAGGTGGATGGATTTGGCGAGCTGTTCCGTCACCTCTCTTTTCAGGAAATCGGTACATCTACGTTGCAATCCCGCGCTGTGGCGGGGCTGGCGAATGGCGTGCTGATCTGTTGCCTGCCCGGTTCCACCGGAGCCTGTCGCACGGCCTGGGATGGCATTCTTTCGACTCAGCTCGACAGTCGCCATCGTCCCTGCAACTTTGTTCAGCATCTGCGCGGCGTGGGTGCGGTGCGCTGTGGTTAAAGCGGCATGACGGCGCAGGATTGGCAGCTGCTGATACTGGCCGGGGGGCGAGGGCGTCGGCTCGGAGGTATCGACAAGGGGTTGATGGAGGGTAATGGTCAGCCGGTGGTGCGAATGCTGCATCAGCGGTTTCAGCCACCGCATTGTTTGGTCAGCGCCAATCGCCACGCTGAGCGGTACTGTGCGCTTGGTTTTACAACGGTGGCGGATCGTCGCCCGGATTTTGCCGGGCCATTGGCCGGGCTGGAAGCCTTGATGGTCGCAGCGCCGGATTTGCCTGCGATTCTGGTGCCCTGCGATATGCCAAACCTGCCAGATGATTTGCCTGCGCAACTGTTGAGCCGATTGCAGCGCCGGGACGCCATCGTGGTGGCCCACGATGGCGAACGGTTACAACCGCTGTGCATGGCGCTATGGCCGACGTACTGGCGAGACAATCTTGCCGTCTATCTGGATCAGGGTGGTCGCAGCGTGCAGGGCTGGCTGGATAGCAAGCAGGTTGAGGTATGCCAGTTCGATGATGGTCGCTGCTTCCACAACATCAATACCCCGGCAGACTTGACCAACCCTGCTTTGTGGGAGCGGCAATCCGGCCGCTCCCACAATGACTAGAAGCTTGCTTCTGCCATCAGCCAGATTTTTTTCGTGTCGGCGCTGAAGCTGTCGGCCTGATAATCCGCATACTTGGCAGTGAGCGTGTAGCGCTCGGCAAACTTCCTGCTTGCCAGCAGATTGAGTTCGGTGCCGAGGGTGTTGCTGCCCGCATCCGCCTTGTACTCGTGCCAGATTGCTTGCAACTGCGTGCCCTTCAGATTGCCGCCGATGCTGAAGTAGATATCTTCAACACCGCTGTTGGGCGTGTTCAGGAACTTGTCGGCCCAACCCTGAAAGGCGTGCAAGGTCGCTAAAGGGGTTTGCATCGCCACTCCCGCGTCGCTGTCCGCGCCGAGGGTTTCCATGGCGGCACCAAAACGCACCCCGGCGATGGTCATGCCCGCTGACAGCAACAGATAATCGGCGCTGTAGTCGTTCGGGTTGTCGGCATAGTCTGTCTGCCGGGCAAACTCGGCCCGATAGTCCAGCTTGTTCTTCCCCAGCATGGCTTCCCCCAGCAGGTAGCCGCCAACGGTCGATGACGATGACGCTGCGGCATTGGCGAAATCCAGTGCATAGAAATAGGCGCCCACGGTGGCGGCCTTGCTGGCAGTCCATTTCGCATTCAGCAAATGGTGGTTGCTGATCAGCGCTGCGGGAGGTGTGCCGGGCTCGGGCCCGAAGATACGCCGGGTGTTGTCGATCCAGGCATAGTCGAGCTGAACGGTGTCGGCCGGCTTGCCGGACAGGCGCACCGCATCGTAGGTCTGTTCGTTTTGACGCCAGCCAACACCGCCAACAAAGCGCTGGTTATCGAGCAGGATACGCTGGCGTCCGCCGGTGGCGGTGAAGCTGCCCTGACGGTATCGCAGCGCAGCCTGATTAAGATCGGCGCCTTTCGGATCTACCACCATCGGCAGGGTGGTATTGCCATTGCGGGTATCGTTGAAACGATCATCGAACAGATGACCGACATGATCAAACTCCAGCGTCATGTCCATGCCCTGCCACTGCCCGCTGACATAGGTCAGCCGGGTGCGCAGGGTAGAGGCATTCGCCTTGTCGGCAAAGGCATCGTCGTCCACCTGCTCGTGACGCAGGCGAAAGCCGAGACTCGTTTTCCCCTCCTTTAGCGCACCGGCAAGATCATCGGCGGCCCACCCCGATACCGGAGCAAGAGAGACACAGCAGAACGGAACCATGGCAAGCAATAAACGGGACATGACGCTTCCTCATACGGTTGACGGGAAATTTCCTGTCCATCCAAATGCCCCTCATCATGACAGGGCCTGATACTGTCCGGCTTCAGCCGAATCTTGGTGTAACACGGTGGCCAACGCTGTGACCTTGCCGACAATCAGCAGGCACGGCGAGCGAAGCTGTTCGGTGGCGGCGACCTGATCAATCTGGTCCAGCTCACAGAACACCTCGCGGTGACAATCGGTGGTGCCATTCTCGATCAGGGCCGCAGGCGTATCGGCGGCGAGACCATGGCGGATGAGCTGGGCGCGTATGTGCGCCAGTTGCGACAGACCCATGTAGAACACCAGCGTGCGTTTGCTGTCCGCCGCCAGTGATGCCCAGTCGGTATGATCCTGTTCGTCGCTGTAGTGGGCGGTGGTCAGGCAGACACTGTCTGCGAGATGACGCTGTGTGAGTGGGAAGCCGGCCGCGGCAGCGCAGCCCGCCGCGGCTGTGATGCCGGGTATAGCTTCACAGGCAATGCCGGCGTCACGCAGCGCGCTCAGCTCTTCTCCACCGCGGCCGAAGATAAATGGATCGCCGCCCTTCAGTCGCACTATCTGTTTGCCGCGTCGGGCGTGATGAATCAGCAGCGCTTCGATATCCCGCTGTGGTACAGCGTGATGACCGGGCCGCTTGCCGACATCAATCAGCAGTGCATCCCGGCGGCAATGCAGCAGCAGTGCCGGCGCCACCAGACGGTCATGAATGACGACATCAGCACTTTGCAGGTAGCGCAGGGCCTTGACAGTAATCAGCTCCGGATCGCCCGGGCCGGCGCCAACCAGAGCGACGGCGCCGCAGCGTTCCGAGTGCCGCGCAGAGGCCGACGGGATGACAGGAGGAGCGGGGCGGAACCACTCGCGCCAGGGCGTGAATAGACTCAGCATGACATCTCCTCGGTGATTTCTCGGGCAATCAGGGAGCGCAGTTCCGGAATGCAGGAGCCACAATTAGTGCCGGCGCGGGTAGCGGCACCAATTTGCTCGACGGACTGGCAGCCGCGTTCTATGGCGTCACGGATACGCGATTCACGCACCTGATTGCAGCTGCAGATCAGAGCGCTGCAGTCGCCACCGCTGGCCGGCACGCCGCGGGCGAGGGCAAGTGCGGGCGTATCTGCGGCGTCCATAGCGGCCAGCAGCCAGGCTTCATCGATAACGGGCTGTTGCGATTGCAATGCAAACCAGCAGACCACCTTTCCCTTTTTGTAGCCGATCAGCCGAACGCCACGCGATTCGCTATCGACCATCTCGGCCCACTGATCTGCGAGCGGATGCCATAGCTGCTTGAGTTCAGTGACATCCGGCATTGACTGGCCGGCCAAATTGAACAGTTGCCAGTGGCCAGTGGGGCGCCGGCTCCAATACACGTTGTCGGGCAGGGCGGCGATATCGCGGCAGATCAGTGTTGCCTGCCAGCGATGGGCCAGTGCGGAAACCTTTACCGGGGTCTGTTTGAAGGCCGGTTGGCCGGATATCGGATCGCATTGCGCCGCCACCAGTACATCGACCCGGGCAGCGGAGGCGAAGCAATCGTTCCAGTGAATTGGCATAAACGCCGTGCCCGGTGTCTGGCCGGGCTGCTGCCGCAATCGGACAACGCAGCGCCCATGTGTACTGCTAACTTGCACGGGCAGGCCATCTTGCAGCCCGAAGCGGGCGATATCATCCGGATGCAGCTCGATAAAAGGCTCGCCGATGTGCTGCAGCAGTGCGCTGCTGCGCGCGGTGCGAGTCATGGTATGCCACTGGTCGCGAATGCGGCCGGTGTTGAGCATCAGCGGCCAGTGTTGATCACACTGGCGCGCGGCGGGCTCTGGCGTGCTGCTGACAAACCGGGCACGACCGTTGGGTGTAAAAAAATGGCCGTTCCCAAAAAGACGGGGAGACCCGCCGGGGCTGCTGCGAAGGACCGGCCATTGGACAGGAACCAGATTGTCATAATCGTCGTTAGTAAGACCGGCAAGGCCGCTGATATCGAAATCACGGTTACCGTGGTTCTCGAATCCGGACAGCGCCGCGTGCTCGCGGAAGATATCGGCGGGGCAGTGATAATCAAAGGCGTCCCTATACCCCATGCGACGGCCGACCTCAGTGATGATCCACCAGTCTGGCCGCACCTCACCGGGCAGCGGCAAGAAGGCGCGCTGGCGCGAAATGCGGCGCTCGGAGTTGGTGACGGTGCCGTCTTTTTCGCCCCATCCCGCTGCCGGCAGGCGCACGCTGGCAAGACGCAGTGTGTCGGTGTCGGCGACGCAATCAGATACCACCACATGCTCGCAGCGCGACAGGGCTTCGCGCACCCGGTTCGCATCCGGCATCGATACCGCCGGATTGGTGGCCATGATCCAGACAAACTTCACCTGGCCTTCAGCGATGGCATCAAACAGATTGACCGCCTTCAATCCGGCTCTGGAGGGCACTGCCGCCGTGCGCCAGAACCTCGACACGAGGCGTCGGTGTGCGGGGTTGTCGATATCCATGTGGGCGGCTAACTGATTGGCGAGGCCACCCACCTCCCGACCGCCCATGGCATTGGGCTGGCCGGTAATGGAAAACGGTGTGGCGCCGGGCTGGCCGATACGACCCGTGGCCAGATGACAGTGCAGGATCGCACTGGCTTTGCTGACGCCGCTGGCGGACTGGTTGATGCCCTGGGAGAACACCGTCACGGTGCGCGGTGTTTCGGCGAACCAGCGATAGAAGGTAAGCAGTTGTGCCGGGCTGATGCCGCAGCGTGCGGCGACGGCATGGACGTCGCCGCTGCGTTGCAGGCTGTCGTGGGCCGCACTGACAAAATCTTCGGTATGGGCAAGGATGAAGTCGGAGTCCACGGCCAGATTGGAAACCAGCCACGCGAGCAGACCGTCGAACAGGAAGCCATCGGCACCGGGGGCGATGGCCAGATGCAGGTCAGCCAGTTCGCTGGTGGCCGTCTTGCGCGGATCAATCACCACAATTCGCATCGACGGCCGTTGCTGTTTCGCGGCCACAATGCGCTGATAGATCACTGGATGGGTCCAGGCCATATTGGAGCCGGTGATCACCAGCAGATCGGCCAGCTCAAGATCTTCGTAGCTGCCCGGCACCGTGTCACTGCCGAACACGCGCTTGTGTGCGGCAACGGCGGTGGACATGCACAGACGACTGTTGGTGTCGATGTTGGCACTGCCGATAAAGCCCTTCATCAGCTTGTTGGCGACATAATAGTCTTCGGTCAATAGCTGACCGGAGACATAGAAAGCCACCGCATCCGGACCGTGATCACGAACCACCTGACGCAGAGTGCCGGCGACGTGATCAAGCGCGGTATCCCAGCTGACGCGATTATTTCCTATGTGCGGGTGGAGTAGCCGCTCGCCAGGGCCGATGGTGTCAGCCAGCGCACTGCCCTTGACGCAAAGCCGGCCGAAGTTGGCCGGATGGTCCTTGTCACCCGACACCGTGATACGTCGATCATCCTGACGTTGCACGGTGACGCCGCAGCCAACGCCGCAATAGGGGCAGGTGGTGCGTAGCGCTGCGCTCATGCTGCCTGCTCCATGCCCAGCAACAGGGCAGTGGCGTCATGGATGCGGGCGCTTTGCTGGATCATTTCGAAGTAGCGGCCGCCATCGCCGACGTCGCCGAACAGCACTGCTGCTATCAGTCGTCCGTCCCGCAGCCAAAGACGCCGATAGTGTCCTGCCACCGGATCGCGCCATGCCAGCGTGCGGCAGTCGCCAGCCGTACTGAAATCGCCGGCGGAAAAAACATCGATGCCGCTGACCTTCAGGCGGGTTGGAAGCACTTCTGCCTGGTAGCTCTCGCACTCCTCACCACACAGACAGGCAGCGAGTATTCTTGCCTGTTGCCAGATCGGTGCAACCATACCGAATAGCTTGCCTTCGATCTGGCAGCATTCGCCCAATGCATACACCGAGTCGATTCCGGTGCGCAGCCTGCGATCGGTGACAATGGCACGCTCGCAGGGAATGCCAGCGTGCAGTGCGAGACCAATTTCCGGGGTAATACCAATGCAAATGACGGCGACATCGCAGTCAATGCGGCGGCCGTCGGTGAGTTTCAACGCTGACACAGTCTGATCACCAACAAAGCACTCGCTGCGGGCGCCCGTGAGCACGCGGATGCCGCGCGCTTCCAGTGAAGCGGCGAGCAGCGAACCGGCTTCGGCGTCCAATTGCCGGTTCATCAGCCAATCACCATTGTGGATAACCGTGACACTGGCGCCGCGCTGGTGCAGACCCCACGCGGCTTCCAGTCCGAGCAGACCACCCCCGACCACCAGTGCTCGCGCACCCGCGCTGGCAATATCGGCGAGTCGGTTGGTGTCGGCGAGGGTGCGGAAGCTGAACACGTTATCAAGCGAGTCACCGGGAATGGCCAGCCGGGCAGCGCGTGATCCGGTGGCCAGCACCAGCCGATCCCAGGGGAAGACGGCGCCACTGGCAGTAATCACTTCCTTGCCATGCAGATCGAGGGCCGTGGCTGGGTCGCCGGTGTGCAGATGGATATGGTGTTCGGCATACCAGTCGGCATGGTGCAGAACGATGGCCTCTGCAGATTTCTCCCCGGCCAGCAGCGGCGACAGCAGGATGCGGTTATAGCCGGGACCGGGCTCTTCGCCAATAACGGTGATGGCATCGCGGCAACCACGGATCAGCAACTCCTCAACCAGGCGAGTGGCTGCCATGCCGTTGCCGATCACCACCAGCCGCCGTGTCATGACTAGCGGGCTCCTTCTGATACCAGTATCCGGCCCTGACGAACCATCGCTGGCCACACCGGAATGCTTACGGTCATGTCTTCGAGACAGATGCCGGTGCGCAAACAAAAATGCTGTTTGTAAACCGGAGACGCCACTACGAGTTTGCCGCCAAGATCGCCGATGATGCCGCGCGACAACACATTGGCATGACTGAACGGGTCGTGGTTGGCAGTGGCGAATATGCCTTCGCGGGTATGAAAGATGGCGATCTGTGTACCGTTCAGGCGAGCCGCCATGCCGGTATCGACGACGATGTCGTCGATGGCACAGATATCGTGCCAGCCGGTCATGGGCTCTATGCGCGAGGTCACGGAAATGGTCATGATGCGCTCTCCACCAGCAGGGTTTCCTTTTCCTCCGGTCGAGCCGGACGTTTCTGGCCGCGTTCGCGGACATAGATAATCTGTTCATCGCCGTCGTCGTCGTTGACGAAAGCACGGAAGCGTTGCAGTGCAGCGGGATTCTCGATGGTGCGCTTCCATTCGCAGGCATAGGTGTCTACTACTGCTTGCATCTGCGCTTCCAGCTCAGAGGCAATACCGAGCGAGTCGCGGATGATGACGCCTTGCAGGTATTCCAGGCCGCCTTCGAGGTTGTCACGCCATACGGAGGTGCGCTGCAGCCGGTCCGCTGTGCGGATGTAGAACATCAGGAAGCGATCGATATAGCGGATCAAGGTGTCGTCATCGAGATCGCTGGCAAACAGCTCGGCATGCCGCGGCCGCATGCCGCCATTGCCGCAGAGATAAAGATTCCAGCCCTTCTCGGTGGCGATAACGCCGACATCCTTGCTCTGTGCCTCGGCACACTCGCGGGTGCAGCCGGACACCGCCATTTTCAGCTTGTGCGGCGAGCGCAAGCCGCGATACCGTTCTTCGACGAAGATCGCCATGCCGACAGAATCCTGCACCCCGTAACGGCACCAGCTGGAGCCGACGCAGGATTTTACCGTACGCAGTGCCTTGCCATAGGCGTGACCGGATTCAAAACCGGCGGCGACGAGATCAGCCCAGATCAGCGGCAGTTGTTCGACCCTGGCGCCAAACAGGTCAATGCGCTGGCCGCCGGTGATCTTGGTGTAGAGGTCATACTTCTTCGCCACTTCGCCAAGAATGATCAGCTTCTCCGGAGTGATCTCGCCACCGGGAACACGGGGTACCACCGAGTAGCTGCCGTCCTTCTGCAGATTGGCCAGGAAGTTGTCATTGGTGTCCTGCAGGCCGACATGACGCGGGTCGAGCACATAATCATTCCAGCAGGACGCAAGAATCGATCCGACAGCCGGTTTGCAGATGTCGCAGCCGTGGCCGTGACCAAACTGACTGAGTAATTCATCGAAACTGCGCAGGCCATTGACCCGGACCAGGTGATAGAGCTCCTGACGACTGTAGGCAAAGTGTTCGCAGAGGTGGTTATTGATTACCACGCCCTGCTTCTTCAGCTCCGACTCCAGGACTTGCTTGACCAGGGTAGAACAGCCGCCGCAGGTGGCCGAGGCGCGGGTGTCCTTCTTCAATGCACCGATGGTGGTGCAACCATTGCTGATGGCGGAACAGAGCGCACCCTTGCTGACGTTGTTGCAGGAGCAGATCTGTGCACTTTCTGGCAGGGCATCGACCCCCAGTGCCGGCTTGCCGTCGCCGGCCGGCATGATCAGGCTCATCGGTGAGCCGGGCAGGTCGATGCCATTCAGACAGTATTGCAGCAGTGACCCATAGTCACTGGTGTCGCCAACCAGCACAGCGCCGAGCAGCTTGTGGCCATCGGCACTGATCACCAGCTTCTTGTAGACGCCGGTGGTGCTGTCTTCAAAATAACAGGATTGTGATGCCGGGCTGCGACCGTGGGCGTCGCCAATGGACCCCACTTCCACGCCCAGTAGCTTAAGCTTGGTGCTCATGTCGGCACCGGCAAAGCTGGCAGCGCTATCACCGCACAGCTGCGCCGCAAGCATCCGCGCCATGTCATAGCCCGGCGCCACCAGACCAAAGATGCGGCCATGCCAGAGGGCGACTTCGCCAATGGCATAGATTGCGGGATCGGAGCTGCGGCAGTGATCGTCAATGACCACGCCCCCACGCTCGCCAATCACCAGATCAGCATCACGCGCCAGCTTGTCCTGAGGACGAATGCCGGCCGAGAAGAGGATCAGATCTGCTTCCAGAGCACCATCGGCAAACACCATTCGGTGACGATACTGATCGCCGTCCTCAATGCGCTGGGTAGCCTTGCCGGTGTGTACCTGCACGCCGAGGGACTCGATTTTTCGGCGTAGCAGCGCGCCGCCGTGCTCATCAAGCTGTACCGCCATCAGTTGTGGCGCGAATTCGACCACATGGGTTTCGAGCCCGAGATCTTTCAGCGCCTTGGCGGCCTCAAGACCAAGCAGGCCGCCGCCGACCACCACGCCGATCTTGCTGACGGAGGCAGAGGTGCGGATTGCATCGAGATCATCCAGTGTCCGATAGACGTGGCAGCATTCCCGGTCATTGCCGGGGATAGGTGGCACGAAGGGGAAGGACCCGGTGGCCAGCACCAGCTCGTCATACACCACACGACTGCCGCGACTGCCGTGCACCGTCTTGCTGGCGCGATCAATACGCACCGCCTGTTCACCCAGCATCAGCTGGATGCCGTGCTGATCGAAGAACGGCACTGTGGTCAGGGCAAGATCGTCGGCGCTGGAGCCAGAAAAATAGCTGCTCAGCTGGACCCGATCGTAAGCCGGGCGAGATTCTTCGCAGAAAATGGTGATCTCATAGCCATGGTCGCGCTCCACCAGTTCTTCCAGCAAGCGCTGGCCGACCATGCCGTTGCCGATCACTACCAGTCGTGGTCTGCTCATCATTGCGCTCCGTTACAGGTCGCTGCCAACAGCGCGCTGGGTGGATGATGATGCGCCCGTGGCGGGCGCACCTTTACCGTCAGCAGCGGATGTGCGTGCCATTGGCTCCACCTTGCGCTGCTTCTCATACAGGAAGCGCAGTACTTCATGGCGCAGATGGTTGTAGTGGCCGTTATCCGACAGCGCCAGACGATCCCGCGGTCGTTCCAGATCAATCTTGAGAATCTCGCCGATGGTGGCGGCGGGGCCGTTGGTCATCATGACGATGCGATCAGACAGCAGCACCGCCTCGTCAACGTCATGGGTGATCATCAGGACGGTGGTGCCGAGGTCGGCATGGATGCGCATAACCTCATCCTGCAGATGAGCACGGGTAAGTGCATCGAGAGCGCCAAACGGTTCGTCGAGTAGCAGCACCTTCGGCTCCATGGCCAGCGCTCGGGCGATGCCGACACGCTGCTTCATGCCGCCGGAAATTTCTGACGGCAAGCGATCCAGCGCATGATCCATGCCGACCTTGGCCAGATTGTGCTCGGCCCACTGGCGCCGTTCTGAGGCAGATTTCCGCCCGCGGAAAATCTTGTCCACGGCAAGGGCGACGTTCTCGTATACGGTCAGCCAGGGCAGCAGCGAGTGATTCTGGAATACCACGCTGCGGTCGGGGCCCGGTTCGTTGACTTCTTTGCCGTCGAGAATGACATTGCCAGTGCTGGCATCGGTGAGACCAGCCACCACATTCAGCAGCGTCGACTTGCCACAGCCGGAATGGCCGATAATGGAGATGTACTCACCGCGGCGCACTTTCAGGTTGATGTTGCTCAGCACTTGTGTGCTGGTTTTGCCACTGGCAAATGCCTTGGTGACATTTTCGATGATCAGGTAGCGGTCATTCATAATCCTGTCTCCTTCGAGTGTGTCAGGCAGTGGTGCCACGGGTAACACGACGACCGACCATGCCTACCAGGCGATCCAGGGCAAAGCCGACCAACCCGACATAGATCAGCGCGAGGACGATGTCGCTCAACATCGACGAGTTCCACGCATCCCAGATGAAGAAGCCGATGCCAACGCCGCCGATAAGCATTTCTGCGGCAACAATCGCCAGCCACGACAGGCCGATGCCAATGCGCAGACCGGAGAACACATAGGGCGCCGCCGCCGGCAGCATGATGCGGGTGAAGTTTTCAAAGCCGTTCAGTCGCAGTACGCGCGCGACATTGCGGTAATCTTCAGGGATATTGCGAATGCCCACCGAGGTATTGATGATGATCGGCCATATCGCGGTGATGAAGATGACAAAGATCGCCGAGGGCGCGCTGGCCTGAAATGCCGCTAGTGAGATCGGCAGCCAGGCCAGCGGCGGCACCGTACGCAGAACCTGGAAGATGGGATCCAGTCCGCGCATGGCCCAGGTCGACTTGCCAACCAGCACACCAAGCGCCACGCCGACCAGCACCGCGAGCGTATAGCCGTAGGCGACCCGTTCCAGGCTGGCAAGGATCTGCCAGCCCAGCCCGACGTCGTTGCCGCCGTTGTCATAGAACGGCGACAGGATCAGCTCGCGTGAGTCGGTGAGCACCTGCGACGGTGCCGGCAAGGTTGTGCTGGTCTGGGTGCAGGCAAATTCCCACAGGCCGACCAGCGCAGCCAGAACCACCAATGGAGGCAATGTCCGGGTCAGCAAGCTACGACCAAGAGAATGCAGGGCGCGCATAAGTGAAGCGCGATCCGGCAGTCGGGTGGCGACCTTTTGCCAGGACGCATGATGGGCGATGGTGTGCATGGTCAACTCCTTTCAATCGGACCAGTTAGCGCAGTCGTTTGATGGCAAGGCTGTCGAGATAGGCCTTCGGATTGGCCGGATCAAATTTCTTGCCGTCGAAGAAGGTTTCTATTCCGCGCGAGGTCGAGCTGGGGATGTCCTTGGCGTCAATGCCGAGCGTGGCAGCCGCATCGCGCCAGATATCCTCACGGTTAACGCGACTGATCAGCTCGCTGGTGTTCAGCGACATGGGCAGGTTGCCCCAGCGCTGATTCTCGGTGAGGAACCAGAGGTCGTGGCTCTGGAACGGGTAGGAAGCGTGATCGTTCCAGTAGCGCATCTGCGCCGGGTGATTTTCGACCACCCGGCCGGTGCCGTAGTCGAAATTACCCTTCATGCGATCGATGATGTCGGCGTAGGGAGCATTGATCCAGCGCCGCTGTGAACAGATCCGCGCCACTTCCTCCTTGTTCTCCGGTTGTTCGCAAAACATCTGCGCTTCCATGACTGCCATTACCAGTGCGCGGCAAGCATTCGGATTGGCATCGACATAATCGGCCCGCATGCCCAGTGCTTTTTCCGGGTGATTGAGCCACAGCTCACCGGTGGTGTTGGCGGTGTAGCCGATGCCCTGGTTGATGAGCTGATGATTCCACGGTTCACAGACACAGAAGGTGTCCATGCTGCCGACCTTCATGTTGGCCACCATCTGGGCTGGCGGCACAACGATGGTGGCAATGTCGGTGGCCGGGTCAATGCCGCCCGCTGACAACCAGTAGCGAATCCAGAGATCATGTGTTCCGCCCGGGAAGGTCATGGCAGCTCGCACTTCCTTGCCTGATGCGCGCTTTGCCGCCAGTGCTTTGGCAAAGGGGGCCGTGTTGAGGCCAACCTTGAGATCACGGTATTCATTCCCCACCGAGATGCACTGCCCGGCAAGATTCAGTCTTGCCAAAATGCGCATGTCTACCTGATCGCTCATGGCTCCGGCTGTCATCAGGTAGGGCATAGGCGTCAGGATATGAGCACCATCAATACCGCCACGTCGGGAGCCCAGCACCAGATTGTCTCGAGTGGTGCCCCAGGACGACTGCTTGAGCACTTCCACATCGGTCATGCCGTGTTTGGCGAAGAAGCCCTTCTCCGCCGCAACAAACAGCGGCGCAGCGTCAGTCAGGGCAATAAAGCCCAGCTTGGCGGAACGGGTTTCGAGTTTGGCGGACTGGCTGGCACGGGCATGGGGAATGGTCAGACCCGGCATCATGCCGCCGATCGTGGCGCCACCGGCGGCCAGTGCCATCCCTTTGAGAATCTGACGGCGGGAAAACGAAGACGGTTTGTCGTTACTCATAATCCGTTACCTCCTGCGCGGTTTGTGGCGCAAAAAAAAGGCGCTCACATCACGACCGTAATCGTGGAGTGAGCGCCATTGCTCTGAAACAAAATGTAGGGAGACGACAGAACCGCCCTTGGTTGCTGTCATGAATAGGTGAAGCAAGTGCCGTGCCAGAAGTTGAGAGCGAGAAAAATCAGCGAGTTAGAAAATTCCGGATTGTTGCTGCATGCCTTGTGAAGGTGCATGCGCACCACAACCGTGCGCGATCTATTCCAGCACATCCACCATACTGAGCACGGCCCGGGCCACATCCACCAGCTTGCGGCCTTGATTCATGGCCATTTTGCGCATCAGTGCGTGGGCTTCCTCTTCTCTCAATCCGCGGTGCTTCATCAGCATCACCTTGGCCCGGTCCAGCAGCTTGCGCTCGTCCAGCGCCGCCCGCGCTTGCTCCAGTTCTTCCTCGATCTGATGCAAGCGGCTTGACTGCGATTGCAGCAGGTCCATCAAGGTGCGGCCAAGGCCCGCGTTATCCGGGCCGTCGCCAATGGTCGGCAGGTTTTCTGGGGGCGCCGGGGCCCGCGCCGCCAACACATCCTCTCGATAGTGTTCAAGGTCATGGCAGGCAGCGGCGAGACGGATCTCGCTGGTCTGACGTACGTTCTCTTCCAATGCGTCCTCGACCTGTTTCATGGCGTCGATGCGACGGGTGCAGACATCGAACCAGCGCTCGCTCAGTGCGGCATCCGTCTGCTCGTCGCTGGTGGTCTGATTGAGGATGTGACGCAGCTGGCGCAGTGCCGTCAGATCGCAGGGCGACGCCTGCTCATGCCACAGTGACAGCGAGTGACCGTCGGCGAAGCGGGTAAAGGTTTCGAAGCAGCGTTCCTGACCTTCGATCAAGAGCGCCAGTCGTTCGGCGGGGATGCTGCCGGTGCGGCCGCTGGACAGCCGCATGCCGCCCAGCGCCCGCTCCTGACCGGCCAGCTCCTTGCCCTGCATGAAGTGGAACAGCGCCACCAGCGCCCGCGAGATGTCCGGGTCGGTGGCGGCATTGGCCACCTCCAGCACCACAGCAAGCAGGGCCCGGATCAGGTCGGTGTAGTACTGGTGCACCTGTTCGGTGGTGACCTGCAAGCGGCTGGCACGATCCCGACAGCGACTCAGGGTGTCGAGTTGATGGACCGCGGTGGCGAGGCGAGTGAGCAATCGGCTGCTGGCGTCTACTGGCAGGGCGTGATCGACATGGATCAATTGATCCTCAAAGCAGCCCAGTTGCAGATCGGTTTCGATCAGCCAGCGTTGTCGTTGCTGGCCAAACCGGGTGCCGCCGGAGCCGGCGTATATGCCGGTGGCGCCCCGCTCTCGCTGCAGGGCATGGATCAGGTTGCTGACGGCCACCACCAGACGGGACAGACCCAGTAGCTGCTCCAGCGCCAGCGCCTCCGCTTGCCGGGCAGCAATCAGATAGCGGGCAATACGCTGGCCAGTGAGGTGGGATGGCACAATCTGCTCCGGAAGGCAGTAGTGCCTGACGTGAAGCAAGGGTTGTGCCAGATCAGCCCGATGTGGATGCTATGATCCGAATAGCCAGCAGCAGGAGCCTCTCGCGTGCAGCCCAGTATTCGTCCCGGCATCTATCGCCATTACAAGGGTAACCTTTACCGTGTCATGGATGTGGCCACCCACAGCGAAACGCTGGAGAAAGTGGTGGTGTATCGGCCGTTGTATGGAGAGCGGGCCCTCTGGGTCCGACCGCTGTCCATGTTTGTTGAAGACGTGTCGGTAAACGGTGTGATGGTGCCGCGCTTTGCCTGGGAGTCTGCCGCGCCGGCACCGATATCGACACCGGCGCCTGCGGCGGCGGCCGCTTCGCTATCCGTGCCGTCGGCAGCCAGCGCTGCGCCATCCTTGCCACCGGCCGCTGCCGAGAGCGCCGGGCGTGACCTGTCGATGGATGAGCGGGTCAAGCTGGCGATGTCGTCGCATCATGATGACAAGCCTGATTTCTCTTCCATGCCGATCTTTGACGACCGCGTGCTGGCGATGAAGGTTGGCGCGGGGGTGGTGCTGGGCGTGCTGCTTCTGCTCTGGCTGCTATGACAGCGCCTGAGGTCAGTGAGGCCGGGCTTTCAGGTCGGCGAGAGTGGTATCAGATCGACTCTGGTGCCACGTGAGAAAAACGATGGACAGGAAAGTTAGTCTGACAGCCAGGTGACACGGCCTTCGCATACCGTCAGCCGGACATTGCCGGGTAGTTCGACATCCAGCCAGGGACTGTTCTTGCCGGCGGACAGCCAGTCATCAGCCGGCGTGCGCATTGTCGCAGCATCAACCACGCAAAGGCTGGCGTTGCGGCCGATTTCCAGATGACCAATCTGCTGGCCAAGGCAGCGCGCCGGGCCCGATGTCAGAAGTTCGATGGCGCGATGCAATGTCAGTGCGCCCTCATTGACCAGCTTGAACATCAGCGGCAACAGGGTTTCGATGCCGGCGATGCCGGCCCGGGTGGCAGGGAACGGTGCCTGCTTGCTTGATGAGCCGAGCGGAATATGCTGCGAGCAAACCGCATCAATGGTGCCGTCGGCGACCGCCACCAGCAATGCCTCGCGATCTTCGCGGCTGCGTAGCGGCGGCTGGATGTGGCAATCACTGTTGAAACCTTCCAGCGCCGATTCATCCAGTAGCAGATGATGAATGCTGACATCAGCGGTTACCGGCAGGCCGCGCGCCTTAGCGTCACGAATCAGAGCTGTGCTGGCGCCGCAGCTGATCTGCTGCACATGCAGGCGCACACCGGTGGCTTCGCACAGCAGCAATACCCGAGACAGCTCGATGGATTCTGCTACCGCCGGAATGCCGGGCAAGCCCAGACGTGAGGCAACCCGGCCTTCATGGGCGCAGCCACCAGCGCTGAGCGCGGCGTCCTGCGGCCTTACCATCACCGGAATGTCGAAGGTGGCGGCATATTCAAAACTGCGCTTCAGTACCAGCGCATCCTGCACCGGTTTGCCGGCATTGCTGACGCCGATGCAGCCGGCCTCGCGCAGGGTGGCCATCTCGGCCAGTTGCTTGCCGTCGAGGCCCTGAGTCATGGCAGCGAGCGGCAGCACCCTGGCAAAGCCGGCCTTGAACGAGCGCTCCCGAATCAGTCGCACCAGCGCCGTGCTGTCGATCACCGGATCGGTATCCGGTTGTGCGCACAGATGGGTGATGCCAGCGCTGGCGGCGGCGCGGGTTTCGGAGGTGATCGAGCCGGCGCGGCCGCCGCCGGGTTCGGACAGGTGCATGCAGGTATCGACCAGACCGGGCAGCACCAGCAAGCCGTCGGCGTTGATGATTTCAGCGCCGGGCGCGTCGAGGCTGGCGGCGATCCGCACCAGACGACCGTTTTCAATCAGCACATCGAGCACTTCGTCGCGGCCGGTGTTCGGATCAATCACACGGCCCTTGCGGATCAGCAAATGCGCTTTCTGGCTCACAGCCCGCTCTCCTGTCCGCTGATGCACATTGACATGACGGCCATGCGCACGGCAATGCCGAAGGTGACCTGATGCAGTATCACCGAGCGCGGTCCATCGGCCACTTCCGAGGCGATTTCGACGCCACGGTTGATGGGCCCGGGATGCATGACAATGGCATCCGGTCTGGCCGGACGCAGGCGATCATTATTCAGACCGTACAGGCGGAAGAACTCCCCTTCTGACGGCAGCAGTGCCGAATCCATTCTTTCTTTCTGCAGGCGCAGGGCAATCACCACATCGACATCGCGCAGGCCGGAAGCCAGATCGGTGTAGACGCTGACGCCGAGACTTTCGATATCTTTTGGCAGCAGGGTTTTCGGTGCTATCACCCGGACTTCTTCGGCGCCGAGAATATTCAGTGCGTGGATCTGCGAGCGCGCCACCCGCGAGTGCAGTACGTCGCCGATGATCGCCACCTTGAGGCCGGCGAAGCCGCCCTTGTAGTGGCGGATGGTGTACATGTCGAGCATTGCCTGGGTCGGGTGAGCATGGCGGCCGTCACCGGCGTTGATCACCGCCACCTTCGGGGTAACGTGATTGGCAATGAAGAAGGGCGCGCCGGAATCGGAGTGGCGGACAATAAACATGTCGCTGGCCATGGCTTCCAGATTCCAGAGCATGTCCATCAGGGTTTCACCCTTGCTGGTGGCGCTCTTGGCAATATCGATATTCAGTACGTCTGCCGACAGTCTTTTGGCGGCCAGTTCGAAGGTGCTGCGGGTGCGGGTGCTGGCCTCAAAAAACAGGTTAACCACGGTCTTGCCGCGTAGCAGGGGTACCTTCTTGATCGAGCGGCCGCCGACTTCAACGAAACTGGCGGCGCTGTCGAGGATTTCTTCCAGTAGCGGGCGGGGCAGGCCTTCGAGGGAAAGAAAGTGCTTCAACCGGCCATCGGCAGTGAGCTGGGGATTTGCGGATGGCGGCGAGGAGATCATTCAGTCGTCATCTCGATAATGTCCGCAACGAGGGGTGCGGGTCCGCGCAATTCTACCCGCTGGTGGGGTGGTAATGCCAAGGTCTCACCACAAATATCGGCACTGATCGGCAGTTGGCGCTGGCCGATATCGAACAGCACCGCCAGCATGATCGATGCTGGCCGGCCGAAATCGAACAGCTCGTTCATGGCAGCGCGGATGGTGCGGCCGGTCATCAGCACATCATCCACCAGCACGATATGGCTGCCCTCGACCTCGAACGGCAGCTGGCTGGGCTTGACGTTCGGATGCAGGCCCCGGTGGGTAAAGTCGTCGCGATAGAAGCTGATGTCCAGACTGCCGAGCGGCGCGTCGCTGGCCAGCCGCTGGTGCAGGGCCTCGGCAACCCAGGCGCCGCCGGAGTGGATGCCGACCATGGCGATCTGTTCGACGCCTCGGCGCGCCAGTTCACTGCGCAGGGCGGTGGCCATGGCGTCGAGCCGGGCATCAATATCTGCGGTGGTCCAGGTCACGGGGAACTCCTTCAGGGTAGGCTGCCGCCGTCGCGGAAATAACTCTCAATCATCAGCACGGCGGCGAGACTGTCAACGCGAGGATCCGGGCCGCGCTTCTGATGACGGCCCATCTGCTCCCGTGCTTCGCGGGTCGACAGGCGCTCGTCGACCATCCATGCCGGCTTGCCGAACCGGCCGTGGAGCTGGCGGGCAAAGCGTCGGGCGCGCTCGCTGGATTCGCTTTCACTGTCGTCCATGTTCAGTGGCAGGCCGATGACAAAGGCGGTGGGCTGCCATTCCTGGATCAGTTTGCCGATGCTGTCCCAGTCTGGCACACCGTCGCGGCTGGCCACTGCCGGCAGCGGATTGGCGGTGCCGGTCAGGGACTGGCCGGTGGCGATGCCGATCTTGCGGGTGCCGAAGTCAAAGCCGAGAACGGTCTCAGCCATGACCAGCCTGACCGCTGAGCAGCCGGATATCGACACCAAGACTGTTGGCGGCGGCCTGCCAGCGCTCGGCGATGGGCACCTCGAACAGGGTGGCACCGTCGGCGGGCACACTCAGCCAGCTGTTATCGAGGATTTCCTGTTCCAGCTGCCCGGCGCCCCAGCCGGCATAGCCGAGTACGGTCAGGGACTGGTGCGGGCCGCGGCCTTCGGCAATGGCCTCGAGGATATCCCGCGAGGTGGTCAGCCGGATGCCCTCCATCAACAACTGGCTGGAACTCCAGTCGTCGCCGGTGTCCGGGTGCAGGATAAACCCGGTTTCCGGCCGCATGGGCCCACCCTGAACCACCTGATGGCGACCGGGCAGGGTCTCATGCTCAATGCCGAGGTCGGCAAGAATATCGCCCAGTGCCAAAGACGACGGGCGATTCACTGTCAGGCCCATGGCGCCATCGGCATTGTGTTCCACCACCCAGGTGACGCTGTGGTGGAAGTTCGGATCCGCCAGTTGTGGCATGGCGATCAGGAAGTGGTTTTTCAGGCTCGGGTAGCTCATGGCAACAGTATTGGGGCAGACCGGGTGAGTAACAAGTCAGTGCGAGGTCAGGCGCTCGCGGGAATCGAAGCGCCAGGTGCGGATGATTTCGAGGATATCCACGTTTTTGCGCATTTCGTCAGGGAACGGAGCAAACGGGGCGGCCAGACGCACACTCTGGATGGCGGCCTCGTCGAGAAAGCGGTGGCCGGAGGACTGGGTCACTTCAATCTTCTCGACACTGCCGTTCGGTTTTAGCTGCACAGCCAGCCGGACGTTGCCGAAAATGCCCTCGCTGAGGGCCCGTTGGGGAAAGTTACGGGTGCCCATTTCTTCGACCGCCCGACGGAAGGTGTCGAGGTAAAGCGCTTCGTAATGCGCTTTGGCCGAAACCGAGGTCAGGTGATGGATGCGAGGGCGTTTGGCATAGGCTTGCCGCTGGGCATCGAGTCGCGCCTGCAGGCTGGCGATCTCTTCGCTGAGGGCGGCATCGGATTCCTGCTGCGCCTTGGGCAGGGGTTTTGGTGGCGTCGGTTTGTCCGCTTTCACCGGCGTCTTGCGGGGCGACACACCTTGAGTGGTGATGACCACCCGCTGGGTTGGCGCCGGGGTGGGGTCCAGGGTCGACGGGGCCTGCAGGTTAACCTGAGCGATGGTCTGGCTGTCGAAGGGCGACTGTTCAGTGGTGGTGACTTCGCGCTTCTCATCGAGATCGCCAGAGGCCTGCTGGTTGGCCTGAGCGATAAAGTCGGCGTCGTCGGGCGCGATGTCGCTGAGCTGCTGGGCGATGGTCACCTCGATGGTGCGCGCCCCCGGGGTCGGCTTGTCCGGGGTAAAGCCGAGACCGAGGATCACTACCGCATGGAAGGCCAGCGCCAGAAACAGCATAAAGCTGAGCCGGTCGGTGTCACTGACGGGGGCGGCAGCGGCCATCCATTACTCCGTGGCGAGCTGGTCAAGCAGGCAGTCGAACAGCTGCCCGGCAATATTCAGGCCGTAGATCTCGTCCAGCTCGCGAATGCAGGTGGGGCTGGTGACATTGATCTCGGTGAGGTAGTCGCCGATCACGTCGAGGCCGACAAAATAAAGGCCTCGCGCTTTCAACACCGGCCCAATCTGCTGGCAGATCCAGCGATCGCGGTCGGTCAGCTCGCGGCCGACGCCGCTGCCGCCGGCGGCCAGATTGCCGCGCAGTTCACCTTCCCTGGGTATCCGGGCGAGAGCATAGGGCACCGGTTCGCCGTTGATCATCAGAATGCGTTTGTCGCCTTGCCTGATCTCCGGGATGTAGCGCTGGGCCATGATCGGGGTCTGGCCATGCCGAGTGAGCACCTCGATGATGACGCCGGTGTTCGGGCTGTCTGCGGGCACCCGGAAAATATTGGAGCCGCCCATGCCATCCAGCGGCTTCATCACCACGTCCCGGTGTTCGGCAACGAAGTCTCGTAGCAGGTCGGCGCGGCTCGCCACCAGTGTCGGGCTGCAACACTGGGGGAACTCGGTGGCAAACAGCTTCTCGTTGCAGTCACGCACGCTACGGGTGCGGTTGACCACCAGTAGGCCTTCCTGCTCGGCTTTTTCCAGCAGGTAGGTGACGTACAGGTATTCATTATTAAAGGGGGGGTCCTGACGCATCAGGACGATGTCGAGCTCGGTCAGGTCCAGGTCGCTGCTGTCACCCTTCACGAACCACTGGTCGTGGTTGTCGATCACGTGCAGGTCAGTCACTCTGGCGCGGCTGCGGCCATCGAGGACGTAGAGATCGCCGGGCGTCATGTACAGCACCTGCCAGCCCCGCCGCCGGGCCTCAAGCAACATGGCAAAGGTGCTGTCCTTCCACGGTTTGATCTTTTCGATGGGGTCCATGACGACCCCGAGACGGATTGTCATTCTGGCTCCTGTGACGGCGCTAGCATGGTAGCAGTGGCCCCCGGAGCACACCATCCGTCGGAGCGCTTTTTGCAGCCTTTATAAGGCGTTATGGATTGAATGTGGAAACTGTGTTAAAACTCGCCACTGGGCTAGTACAAACATCCTATCTGACAGCATGAGAATTATAAAGGTCAGATATTTCAATAAGTTAAGCCTGTAACTGCGGACGGCTGAAGGCTGCATTCCATGACTGAAGAAAACTTCCAGGATCTGAAGGTAATGGTCATCGACGACTCGAAGACCATTCGTCGCACGGCGGAAACCCTGCTCAAGAAAGCCGGCTGTGAGGTGATCACGGCAACCGACGGTTTTGATGCGCTGGCGAAGATCGCTGACACCAAGCCGAACATTATCTTTGTCGACATCATGATGCCGAGGCTGGATGGCTATCAGACCTGCGCACTGATCAAGAACAACAGCGCCTTCAAGGACACGCCGGTGATCATGCTGTCGTCCAAGGACGGTCTGTTCGACAAGGCCAAGGGACGCATCGTCGGATCCGATGAGTACCTGACCAAGCCGTTCTCGAAAGAAGAGCTGCTGGGCGCGATTCGCGAACACGTCAATATGTAAGTCTGCCGGCCTGACTGGGCCGGTGGTATGAAGAGGTTGCTGTTATGGCGAAGATTCTGATTGTCGATGACTCCCCCACCGAAACCTACAAGTTGCGGGAGATCCTCGAGCGCCATGGTCACAGCGTGATCGAGGCAGCCAATGGTGCAGACGGCGTGGCGGTGGCCCGGGCTGAACTGCCGGAGCTGGTGTTGATGGACGTGGTGATGCCGGGGCTGAACGGCTTTCAGGCCACCCGCCAGCTCACCAAGGGCTCCGATACGGCGCATATCCCGATCATCATTGTGACCACCAAGGATCAGGAAACGGATCGGGTCTGGGGTCAGCGTCAGGGAGCAAAAGATTACCTGACCAAGCCGGTCGACGAGGAGGTGCTGATGCGCACCGTCGAGCGGATGCTGGCGGAAGGATGAGGGGGATCGTCAGGTGAGTGCTGCATCAGCTGCGTTTATCAAGCTGGCGGAATATTCGGCGCGCGCCCGGGAGCGATCCTTGCAGCTGCCTTCCCGTCAGGACGTGGTGCAGTACTGGAGTGGTATCGGGTTTCTGCTCGATGGCCGGCGCTACGTGGCTCCGCTTGAGCAGGTGTCGGAAATTCTCACGGTGCCCTCGTACACGCGAGTGCCCGGTGTGCATCACTGGATGAAGGGCATCGCCAACGTTCGCGGGCGCCTGATGGCAGTGATGGATCTGACCGGTTTTCTGGAAAAGAGCAGCTCTTTGCAGGACAAGCGTCGTCGCCTGCTGGTGATTGATCAGGGTGACCTGTACACCGGTCTGGCGGTGGATGACGTTTTCGGCATACAGCATTTTCCGGTGACCGGCTATACGCCGGATCCGGACGATGTAGATGAACCTGTGCGTCCCTTTTTGCAGGGTGCGTACGAGAAAGACGGGGAATTCTGGCAGGTGTTCAGTATTGAGCATCTCGCCGAGGATCCGAGGTTTCTGCAGGTGGCCCGAACGGGCTGATCCTGTGGGGGAACGGGTAAAACAAAAAGGGCAAGGCAGGCCAGGAGCCAAGTTATGAATTTCAATCCGGGAGAAATGCTCGCGAGGCTGCGCGGGGGGGCTGGGGACAATCCGCTGACACTGGGGCTATACGCCGGTGCCGGTGTGGCCGTGCTACTGGCGGTATTCAACTTCAGTTACCTTGCTATCCAGGCCAACGTTGCCAAGGAAAACATCACCTACGCTTCCGAGCTTCGTGTTGTTTCGCAGCAGATTGCGAAAAATGCCCTCGAAGCGGCGGCCGGTAACGCAGACGCATTCGATCAGCTCGAATCCGCCAAGACCAGCTTCCAGACCAGCTGGGATCAGGTTCGCGATGCCAGTGTGCGTGACCCCGCGCTGATGCAGCGCCTTGACCTGCTGTGGGAGGAAGTGAAAGACAGCGCCGAGACCATTCTGGGCGGTGAAGACACTGTTATTGACTTGCATGAAGTGGCCGCGACCCTGTCGCAGACGGTGCCGCAATTGCAGGCCGAGTACGAAGGTGTGGTCCAGATTCTGGTTGATGGCGGAGCCGATCCGGAGCAGGTTGCTCTAGCCACCCGTCAGTCGTTGCTGGCAGAGCGTATCGTTCGCGCCATTGACCGGGTGCTTGCCGGTGGTGAGGGTGCAGTGCAAGCAGCCGACAGCTTCGGCCGCGATGCCAGCCAGTTCGGCCGGGTGATGAACGGCATGATCGAGGGCGACGACGCTCTCGGCATTGAGATGATCGACGACCCGGAAGCGCTCGATTACCTCGCTGAAATTGCCGAGCTGTTTGACGAATTCGTAAACCAGTCTGTTGACGAGATTCTTGAAACTGCGCCTGAACTGTTCCAGGTGCGTGCGGCGGCTGACAACATTTTCCGTCGCTCTCAGGATCTGCTGCAGGAATCCACTCGACTCGCGGAAGAGTTCGAGCGCTCCACCGGCGGTATTTTCCCATCGGTTCTGGCCGGTCTGGTGTTCTCTGCCGTGGCCCTTGGCCTGTTCGTTGTGATCGTTCTCCAGCGTATTACGGAAGACCGCAAGCAGAAAGATGAGCTGGAATCGGAAAACCAGCGGAACCAGTCTGCTATTTTGCGTCTGCTTGATGAACTGGGCGATCTTGCTGACGGTGACTTGACGGTGCAGGCGACAGTAACCGAGGACTTCACCGGTGCGATCGCTGACTCCATCAACTTCTCCATTGACCAGCTGCGTTCTCTGGTACAAACCATTAACCAGACTGCGGTGCAGGTGGCGTCTGCTGCCCAGGAAACTCAGTCCACAGCTATGCATCTTGCCGAGGCGTCTGAGCATCAGGCGCAGGAAATTGCCGGTGCATCTGCCGCTGTAAACGAAATGGCGGTCTCCATTGACCAGGTATCTGCCAACGCCTCCGAATCCGCGGCCGTTGCGGAGCGAGCGGTAGCCATCGCCAACAAGGGCGCTGAAGTGGTACAGGCGACCATCCACGGCATGGACACCATTCGCGAGCAGATTCAGGAAACCTCGAAGCGGATCAAGCGACTGGGTGAATCGTCCCAGGAGATCGGTGACATCGTATCGCTGATTAACGACATTGCTGACCAGACCAATATTCTGGCTCTTAACGCCGCGATTCAGGCCTCCATGGCCGGTGAAGCAGGTCGAGGCTTCGCGGTGGTTGCGGACGAAGTGCAGCGCCTCGCAGAACGTTCAGCGGCGGCAACCAAGCAGATTGAAACGCTGGTAAAAACCATTCAGACCGATACCAACGAAGCGGTTATCTCGATGGAGCAGACCACCGCCGAGGTAGTAAAGGGTGCTCGTCTTGCCCAGGATGCGGGCGTCGCGCTGGAGGAAATCGAGAACGTATCGAAGAACCTGGCTGACCTGATTCAGAACATTTCCAACGCAGCGCGCCAGCAGGCCGCTTCTGCGGGTCACATCTCCAACACCATGAACGTTATTCAGGAGATTACCTCGCAGACATCCTCGGGTACCACGGCGACCGCGCGGTCGATTGGTAACCTCGCAGAGATGGCGCAGGAAATGCGTAACTCGGTGGCCGGTTTCCGTCTGCCGACTTAAGTCGCGGACTGAACCGGTTCCGGAGTCGGAACCATGATGTTGAGTGCTGCCGTGAAAGATCGCTGGTCGATCAAAAATACGCCTGTCATGGAGCAGGAGCAGTTCGAGCTCTGGCAGGCGTTGCTTGAGGATCGCACTGGCATGACGCTGAGCCAGGAGCGCAAAACGTTCCTGGAAACCAGTCTTAATATTCGTATGCGTGAGCTCGGCATTGCCGACTACGACGAATATTACGAGCAGCTGGTGGCGGGTACCACGGAGTCCAAAGCCATGGAGTGGTCGGTGCTGGTGGACCGGCTTACGGTGCAGGAGACCAGCTTTTTCCGTCATCCGAGTTCTTACGCGCTGGTAGAAGAGTTTGTTACATCCTTCACCGAGCGTCCTGGCAAGCAGTCGCTGGATGTCTGGAGTGTGGGCTGTTCCACAGGTGAAGAGCCGTACTCGTTGGCGATGCTGATAAATGAGATTTTTACCGAGAAAAAGAGCCAGCACTACTTCGGCGTGACGGCAACGGATATCAGTTTGCCAACGCTTGGCAAGGCTCGCCGCGGTAACTACCCGGCCCGTCGTGTCGAGCGCGTCGATGAAGGAATGAGAGGCCGCTATTTCGAGCGCATTAACGAGCGGGAGTATCAGGTGGTACCGTCGCTACGCGACCGCATCTGTTTTGCCCGCCTGAATGTGCTCGAAATCAACAAGGCCCCGATGCAGGACATGGATCTGATTTTTTGTCAGAACATGCTGATTTATTTTCGTCGCTGGAGAAAGCGCCAAATTGTCACCCACATGGCCGAGCGGCTTGCTCCAGGCGGGATGATGGTGCTGGGCCTTGGCGAAATTACTGACTGGAGTCACCCGGATCTGGAAAGGGTGCCATTCAAAGATACTCTGGCGTTTCGTCGACGCCAGGGTTGATCGGGAGCAGACATGACCGACCGGCATGATTATCTGGCGCTCGACTGGGTTCGGGGGGAGATTCAGGAAACGCTGAATCAGGCCCAGCAGGCGCTTGAGGCGTATGTCGAAAATCCAGACGACTCCACGCGCATGCGCTTCTGCCAGACCTACCTGCATCAGGTGTACGGCACCTTGCAGATGGTCGAGTTTTACGGCGCGGCGCTGCTTGCCGAGGAAATGGAAAAGTTGGCGCAGGCACTGCTTGATGGCCGTGTGTCACAGCTGGCGGACGCTCAGGAAACCCTGATGCGCGCCATCTTGCAGTTGCCGCCTTATCTCGATCGGGTGCAGGCGAGCCGTCGTGATCTGCCGGTGGTGCTGCTGCCGCTGCTAAATGACCTGCGCGCTTCCCGTGGTGAGTCACTGCTGTCGGAAACGTCCCTGTTCAAACCTGATCTTGCCGGGGGTGCAAGCTACGGCGAAGTCCCTGTCTCGGTGTTTGAGGATCCGGCTTTCCCGCAACTGGCGCGCAAGATTCGCCAGATGTACCAGATTGCCCTGCTCGGGGTGATCCGTGGCGAGAATCTCGCTTCCAATTACAGCTTCATGGCCAAGGTATTTATCAAGCTGAAGCAGGTCAGCGGCGATGCCGCCATGGCTCCGCTTTGGCATGTTTCCTCGGCTATGGTCGAGGGTCTGTCGCTGGGTGCTATTCATCCGGGCACTTCAGTCAAGTCCGTGTTGGGCAAGCTTGATCGACTATTGCGTGCACTGTCGGTAGATGGTGCGCCGGTACTGGCCAAGTCTCCGCCTTCGGATCTGATGAAGAACCTGCTCTACTACATCGCCAAGAGCGATGCCGATGGACCGCAGATTCGCAAGGTGCGAGAGAGCTACCGTCTGAGCGATGCGCTGCCGTCGGAAGAGTTGATCAGTTCGGAACGGGCGAAGATGAGTGGCCCGGATCAGGCTGCCATGGTGTCAGTGGTGGGAGCGCTATCGGAGGAATTGGCCAAGGTCAAAGATGCGCTGGAGGCCTTTGTTCATAACGACGAGGTCGACGGAACCAAGCTCAAGTCCCAGCGGCAGACGCTCAAGCAGATCGCAGATACGGTGGCTGTGCTTGGCCTTGGCCAGCCGCGCAAGCTGGTTGAAGAACAGTTGGCTATTATTGATGCCATCACCGAAGGCCAGCGGCCGGCGGATCGTGCCACTTTGATGGATGTGGCCGGTGCATTGCTCTATGTCGAAGCGACTCTGCAGGGCATGACCGGCGATCGCCGTAGCAGCACCCGGGATGGCGCGCTTCAGGCGGTACCTGATCATGTTGAGAAGGCCCGCGATGCGGTTATCCGCGAATGCCGCGCCGGCCTCGAAGAAGCGAAAGATGGCATTGTCGAGTTCATTGCTTCGCAATGGCAGAAAACCCATCTTGCCGATGTGCCAGACAAGCTCACCGCAGTACGGGGTGGTCTCGGCATGATCCTGCTTCCGCGCCCTGCAGCCGTGCTGCGTCAGTGTGTCAATTACATTAATGACAAGCTCCTGCCTGAAGATGCTTCCAAGCCTGAATGGCGCAGCATGGACACACTTGCGGACGCCATTACCAGTGTCGAGTACTACCTTGAGCGTCTGACGGATGATCCTGAGTCCGGTGACGACATGCTGGACCTGGCCCGTAATAGTGTTGGCCAGCTCGGTTATCCGATCGAGGATCTGGAGTTTGGTCGCGGCGCCGCTGCCGGTAAGGCGGGCAGTGCCGGTGTGGCAGCGTTGGCCGCCGAAGAAATCAGTATCTCGACACCGGCTCCTCAGCCGGCTACTACAGTGGCAAATGTTGTCACTGCTTCCGCCTCGACTGCGATAGAGCCTGATGAGTCTCAGGCGGACGAAGACGCATTGCTTTCCGGTGATCTTGATGCCGCGCTGGAAGATCAGCCAGAAGAGCAGGCAGAGAGCGTGACGGCAGTGCCTGTGGCCATGCCTCCTGTAGCAAGCAAGCCTGCGATGCCTGCGCCGCCGCCTCCGCGCGGTGATGATGATCTGATTGATGACGAGATCGTCGAAATTTTTGTCGAGGAAGCGGGCGAAGTTCTCGAAGCGCTCAACGAATATTTCCCGCGCTGGGCTGCGAATCAGGGTGATAGCGAGGCGCTGGTGGAATTCCGCCGGGCCTTCCACACCCTGAAAGGCTCGGGTCGCATGGTCGGCGCCCTGACGGTTGGCGAGCTGGCCTGGTCGATCGAGAACATGATGAACCGCGTTATCGATCAGACCATCGTTGCCACACCGATACTGATCTCGCTGGTGCGGACAGTGCATGGACTGATTCCTGCACTGGTGGAAGCTTTTGCGAAGCGCCTGCCCGATCCGTGGGATGTCGCGCCACTGCGCGAGGCAGCCTTTACCCTCGCCGGCGGTGGTAGCATAGAGGTCGTGCCCGATGTCACGGTCGCTGCCGAGCCGACGGAGAATGTCAGCGTAGACAAAGTATCTGCCGTCGATGCCCCGGAAGAAATTTCATTCGAAGACGTTACTCTGAACGTTGACTCGATTGAAGAGCCGACGGCGTCAGCCGAGATAGGTGTCGATGCAATTGATGTAACGGATGAAGAAGTTGATCTGTCTGCCGTTTTTGATGGCGAAGCCGAGACCATCGATTTGCTGGCGGATGTAACGCTGCCAAGTGGTACACCGGATATCGATATTATTGATTACGCACTCCCTGGCGATGATAACGACGACTCGGATGCAGTACTGATCGATATTTTCCGCTCCGAGGCCGAGACCAATATCGGCATGCTGCGAGACTGGCTTGCCGGTGTTGACCCGGATCTGGCCGGGAACCTGCTAGACGATACAGTGTACCGCGCATTTCACACCCTGAAGGGCAGCGCACGGATGGCCGGTGTGCTGGCCGTCGCCGTGTTGGCGGAACCGGCTGAGGCATATGCTCGCGCGCTGGCTGGTGCAGGCGGTGTCGCCGGCCGCGATGCGGTGGAGATCATTGCTGCGGTCACGGATGCGCTTGCCGATGGCCTTGCCAAATCATCCGGCGCGGCAGTCATCATCCCGTCGTCGGATGCGCTGGTGGCAAGGCTTCATGAGCTGATGTCTGATGATACCGCTGGTGCACCCGATCCCCATCTCGTCTCGGTGTTCCTGTCGGCCGGGATGGACTTGATTCTGGATGCCGACAGCCTGCTGGAGCGCTGGTCGCAACACCCGACAGAAACGGCGGAGCTTATTCGCCTGCGCGATGAACTCGGCGTGCTGGCGGATAGCGCCAACACCGCTGGTTTTGTCGAGATTGCTGAGTTGGCTCGTGCGTTAGAGGCGTGCTACTCGGCATTGGCGTCGCAGCGTATTCGTCTCACAGGCGACTTCCTTGATGTTGCAATGCGCGGCCACGAAGCGCTGCTGAATATGATGGACAATCTGGCCGCCGCGCAGGCCCTGCGCCGTGACGCCAACCTGCTGGAAACCCTGCAGGCTTTTCTTGAACCCGGCCCGCAGGACGACGGCCCCGGGGGGATGGATATCGAGGAGATCAGCTTTGCCGACGTGTCAATTGATGATCTCGTCGGTGAAGATCCGGCCGATCAGCTGTCTGTCCAGGAAGACGATGCCTCCGAATCGTCGGCGCTGGCCGAGGCTCCGGTATCGTTCGAGTCCACGGCCGATCTCGCCGCGCATCAGGTTGCGGCAGACGACGATGCTGATGGCGACATGGCAGATGTTGATCCAGAGCTACTAGAGATATTCCTTGAGGAAGCTCAGGAAGTCATGGAGACCGCCAGTGAAGCGCTTGATGCATGGCAAAACGGCGACAGCAGCCAGCTAGCGGGATTGCAGCGCGACCTGCACACCCTGAAGGGCGGTGCGCGGATGGCGGGTATTCGCGCCATCGGCGATCTGGCGCATGAATTGGAAACGCTCTACGAAGGATTTGGCAATGGCCAGCTGACTGCCAGCGATGAGCTGTTTGTACTGCTGCATCGTTGTCATGATCGTCTGTCCGACATGATCGATTCAGTCCGCAGCGGCGGTGGTTGCGCCCGAGCGCCTGAGTTGGTTAATGCGATTATCGCTTTCCTCGGTGGTGAGGCAGTGGCCGATGTGGCCGAGCCTGCTGCCATCGCGCCCACCGCAGTTGTTGATTTGCCCGAAGAAGACCAGGTCGAAGAGCTGTCGTCATCTAAAGATTTGCCCGAGATTGAGATCGAATCTCCGGCACAGGCGCCGGATGTTGAAGCCATCAAGATGGAGCCAGGTTCCGCTGGTGTCGAACCGCATGTGCTTGCAGATGAGGTCGATGTTGCGACGACTGTTGTTGAACGTGATCAAGAGTTGGTTGAAATCTTCCTTGAGGAAGCAGACGAGATTCTTGAAGCCGCCGGAGCCAGTCTTGAGTCCTGGATGGAGGCACCGGACAACCTGATTGAAGTGCAATCCCTTCAGCGTGATCTTCACACCCTCAAGGGTGGAGCGCGCATGTGCGAAATCCCGGAGCTCGGCGATCTCGGACATGAGATGGAAAATCTCTATGAAGGTCTGGCGATGGGCACCCTCAAACCAACGCCATTGCTATTCGATCTGCTGCAGCGTTGCCATGATC
The DNA here is from genome assembly GCA_046292765.1 of Alcanivoracaceae bacterium. Taxonomy (GTDB): domain Bacteria; phylum Pseudomonadota; class Gammaproteobacteria; order Pseudomonadales; family Alcanivoracaceae; genus PGZG01. The sequence continues at coordinate 284,166 of JBKBQA010000001.1, forward strand.
GTCTGGCGGTGATGGTTGAAGGTATTAAAGCGTCCAAGGCGCTCAAACCCGCCAATGAGTTAATCGCAGCCATTCATAGCTATATTGCCGATCCGGCCGGATTTGTCATGCCTGCCGTGGTATTGGCAGCCCCTGCCCAGTCTGGGGTAGCGGCACTGCCGGTGGCAGAGCCGGTTGTTGAGCGGCAGACGCCTGCTGGTCCTGCCGGCACCTTTGTTCTACCGACGGATGTCGATCCTGACATTCTGGCGATTTTTGTCGAGGAATCCGGAGAGCTTTGCGAAGCGCTGGAAGCCCATCTTGGCGCCTGGGAACAGGAGCCGACCAATGCCGATGCCGGCAATGAACTGAAGCGGGTGTTGCATACCCTTAAAGGCGGGGCCCGTCTCGCCGGGTTGACGGCGCTCGGCGATGTCAGTCATGACTTTGAAACCGCGCTTGATGAAATCGATATGCGTCATGCGCCGCAGGCCGAATTTTTCGCCCGCATGCACGGTTGGCAGGATCGCATTAATGTACTCGTGGAACAGCTGCGCAATGCGGTAGCGGCATCCGCGCCGGCGGCTGTGCCTGCTGCTGTTCCGGCGGTGCAAACATCAACAGGCAAGCCCGCAGCAGCAACTCCGCAACAGCCTCCACAGCAGAAGCTGACCCGTCGTCAACAGGCTCAGCAGCAACCGCAGGAAATGGTGCGGATCGATGCCGGTGTACTTGAATCACTGGTAAACCTTGCCGGCGAAACCAGTATTAACCGTGGCCGGGTTGAACAGGGTGTCACCGAGTTTGCCACTCATGTTCAGGAAATGGGTAACACCATCGAACGTCTGTATGAACAGCTGCGGCGTTTGGATGTGGAAACCGAATCCCAGATCATGTCCACCTACCAGCAGGGTCTGGAGAGTGGAGAATACGGCGAGGACTTCGACCCGCTGGAAATGGACCAGTATTCCGAGTTGCACCAGATTACCAAGCAGCTGTCCGAGTCTGCCTCTGACTTGCTCGACCTGAAGAACACCCTGATTGATCGCACCCGCGACACCGAAACCCTGTTGCTGCAGCAATCACGGATTAATACCGAGCTGCAGGAACGCCTCATGCGCACACGCATGGTGCCGTTCTCGCGGTTGGTGCCGCGTCTGCGTCGTATCGTTCGACAGGTATCCGGCGAGATTGGCAAGAAGGTCGAGTTCGATGTAGTGAATCCGGAAGGCGAACTGGACCGGACCCTGATGGAGCGGATTGTCGCGCCGCTGGAGCACATGCTCCGTAATGGTGTTGACCACGGCATTGAAGATCCGGCCGGTCGGAGTGCCGCCGGCAAGGATGAAACCGGTCGTATCACCCTTGAGCTGACCAGAGAGGGCGGCGAAGTGGTGATGATCCTGTCCGATGATGGCAAGGGCATTGATACCGATGCGGTGCGGCGCAAGGCAGTTGAGCGTGGCTTGATTGAGGAAAATGCCCGTCTCACCGAGCAGGAAATACAGCAGTTTATTTTCAATGCCGGTTTCTCCACCGCCGCCAAGGTGACGCAGATATCTGGTCGTGGTGTTGGTATGGATGTGGTGTCGTCCGAGATCAAGCAGATGGGTGGGTCCGTTTCCATCGATTCGCGCAAGGGTCATGGCACCCGCTTTACTATTCGCTTGCCGTTCACGCTGGCAATGAACCGCGCCCTGATGGTGAGGGTGGGCGAAGATATTTACGCCATTCCGCTGAACCAGATCGAAGGTATCGTGCGCATCAGTCCGTACGAGCTCGAGAATTATTTCGGCGAGGAATCTGCGCCATTCGTTTACGCACGGCAGTCTTACGAACTCGACTACATTGGCAACTTTGTACACGGCCAGCGTCAGCCCACCCACTTGATGAGCCAGCAGTTGCCGCTGCCGGTGCTGCTGATTCGCAGCACCGAACATCAGGTCGCTATTCTGGTTGATGGTCTGGTGGGATCTCGGGAAGTGGTGGTGAAGTCTGTTGGCCCGCAGCTCGCCACCGTGGCAGGTATCAGCGGCGCTACCATTCTTGGTGATGGTTCCGTCGTCATCATTCTTGATGTTCACTCGCTCATTCGTGCCGCGCACCTGCAGCGCCAGCATATTGCGCTGGAGCGTCGTGTGCGCGCCGAAGAAGGGCTGGCGCCCATCCCGCAGGCACCGGAGCCGGTTGCGGAGCCAGAGAAGCGCGTGCCGCTGGTGATGGTGACCGACGACTCGGTAACCGTGAGAAAGGTTACCACCCGTCTGCTCGAACGGAATGGCTACGAGGTCATGACGGCGAAGGATGGCGTCGATGCGGTGGCCAAGCTCGAAGAGCGCAAGCCGGATCTGATGCTGCTCGATATCGAGATGCCACGTATGGACGGATTCGAGGTGGCATCTCATGTGCGCCATGATTCGCGCCTGAAAAATATTCCTATCATCATGATCACTTCCCGAACCGGCGAGAAACACCGCGAGCGGGCCTTCGAGATCGGCGTTGATCGTTACATGGGCAAGCCATTCCAGGAAGGCGAGCTGCTTGAGACGATTCACGAGCTGCTGGCCCGGACGCGGGAGATTGCCGGGACATGACCTCAGCTAGTCCGCGGATCGGCATCATTGCCGACACCACCCTGCAGGGGCACCTGCTGTCATCAGCAGTGCGTGCCCAGGGATATCAGGTGGTGGTCAACGCGGACCCGGCGAACATTGAGGCGCGCTGGTTCAGTTCGCCGGATCTCGATCTCTGGGTGGTGGATCTTAATCGGGAAGATCGCTGGCAGGATTTTCTCGACAGGCTGCTGGAAGGTTCGCCGATACCGATTCTGTTTTCCGACGGTCAGGCACCGGCCCGCAACTCACCCAATTATCCGCGCTGGGAACGCCGGTTGCTCACCAAGATGCTTGACTATGTTGGCCGTCCCGGCGTCGAAGAGAAGCTCGACAAGCTGGCGGTGACAAAGCCCGCAGTCAGTATTCCCACGCCCAAGGAGTTCCGTCAGCTACCGCTGGGCCCGGTGCCCCAGCGTGTCTGGGTGCTGGGGGCATCGCTTGGTGGCCCGGCGGCGGTAAAGGCCTTTCTCGATTGTTTGCCGGCGGAGTTACCGGTGGCCTTCTTCCTTGCCCAGCACATTGATAACAGCTTTCTGGAGACGCTGGCCGGTGTGCTTTGCCGTGACAACAGCTTTGCCTGCCGTGTTGGCTACGATGGCGAACAGCTCAGTCATGGCACCGTGCTGATTGCACCGGTGGAGTACGAAGTCGGATTCACCGATACCGGCCGAGTGGTGTCCACCGGCAAGCCCTGGGAGGGCCCCTATGCGCCCTCGATTGATCAGGCTATCGGCAACGCCTCTGCCCGTTTTGGCGTCAGGGCCGGCGCCATCCTGTTCAGCGGTATGGGCAATGATGGCTCCATCGCCGGGCCGCAGATGAAGCAGCGTGGCGGGGTGGTGTGGGGGCAGGACGCCGCCAGTTGTGCCTGCAGCAGCCAGCCAGACTCGGCTCGGGAAACGGGCTGTGTCAGTTACTCCGGCAGCCCGGACAAACTGGCGCTGGCGCTGGTCGAACATGTGCGTCAGGATATTCGCAGAAATCTACAATAACGGCGCTGGCCCAATGCGGCAGCCGAGGAGATGGTCATGGCTGAGTTGCCCAACGAAATTCCGGGACTGCTGATTCCGATGCATGGCCGCCCGTGGCTGTTGCCCAACATTGTCGTTGCCGAGATTATTCCGCTGCGCCAGCCCGACCGCCCCGGCCACGGCCCCGAGTGGCTGCTCGGCTGGCTGCACTGGCGTGATGAAGAAATTCCATTGCTGTCGTTCGAAAAACTGAACGAGAGTGGTCAAGTGTCTATCGGTCCCGATGCCCGTATAGCGGTCATCAACACCATCACCGGCAAGCTAAAGTTTTATGCTGTGATTATTCAGGGCATTCCGCGTCAGTTCCGGGTAGGCAATGACGATCTGCTGGAAGAGCCGGTCGACAGCGGGCCGGCCGAGGCGATGTATGTGCAACTGGGTGGCGATCTGGCGGTGATTCCTGATCTTGATGCCATCGAGCGAGCGGTGGTCGGGTTCCTGCAGTAATGGCACTGGACCGTGACAAGCTCGCCGGGCTTGCCCGGCGTTCGACGTTTTACAAGGGCCGGTTTCATAATCTTGAACGGATCCCTTCCCACGGGCTGACCGATTTTTTTCGTTGGCAAGTCAATACCGGAGGCCGCTTTCCCCCCGGCAAGCGCTTTCCGCTGGCAAAGCCGGACGCGCATCTTCTTGCGGGTGCTGCGGCAGTCCCGCAGCTAACCTGGCTTGGCCACGCGTCATTTCTGTTTCAGTTTCGTGGCCGCAATGTGCTGACCGATCCGGTATTTTCCGAGCGCTGCAGCCCGGTGCAATTTATCGGTCCCCGGCGACATACGCCTGTGCCGCTGGCTGTTGCCGAGCTGCCAACCATCAGTCATGTGTTGATCTCTCACAATCATTACGATCATCTGGATGAAACGTCGGTGCGCGATTTGCATCGGCGTTTTGGCGACGCGCTGCAGTTTCATGTTCCCACCGGCATTGCGGACTGGTTTCGCAAGCGTGGCATTCATAACGTGGTTGAGCTGGGCTGGTGGCAATCCCGTGCCGAGGGCGGGGTGGAAACGTTCTGTTTGCCGACCCAGCACTTCAGTGGTCGCACCGGAGCCGACCGTAACGCCACCCTGTGGTGCAGCTGGTTGATGGATATTGAAGGGTTCCGTTTCTACTTTGCCGGGGATACCGGCTACGCTTCCCTGTTCCGTGACATTGGCGAATTATTTGCACCGATCGATCTGGCCCTGTTGCCAATTGGTGCCTATGATCCGCGCTGGTTCATGGGGCCAGTACATGTGGCGCCAGAAGAGGCGGTACAGATTCATCACGACATCGGCGCACGTTGCTCAGTGGCCATGCACTGGGGCACCTTTGTGCTTACCAGTGAACCTATGGATGAGCCACCGCGTCGTTTGCGGCAGGCGATGCAACAGGCTGGCATGGAAGACTCGGCATTCCGGGTGTTCCAGCATGGCGAAACAGTAATGTTTCCGGAATTAATCGAATGAAAAAGAAGCACGTTTGGGAAGCCCGTCTGGTGCGGGTATTTGCAACATTGCCGTTGTCGGTGGTGATCGGACTGGCGACGGCGCTGGCCTGGCTGTTCTGTCGACTGCCACTGTCGGTGGCCAAGGCACACCGTATTGTGCTGGTAAATACGCTGGCCTGTTTTCCGGAAAAGAGCTGGGCAGAAGCGCGGCGATTTGCCCGTCAGTCGTTCATCGAAACAGCCAGAACCATTGCCGGCTATAGCCATGTCTGGCTGCGGCCAGTACCGGAAAACCTGGCGCGGGTGAATTGTATTCACGGCGAGGAGGCGTGGCATCGCGCTGTCGCCAGCGACCGTCCGGTGCTATACCTGTCGCTGCATCAGTCGAGCTGGGAGTTGCCGGTGCTGGTGGTCGGGCAGAAAGATCCGACGTTGGTGATGTATCAGCCTGCCGGTGATAGTGCGCTGGAGGATCTGGTCAAGGAAGGGCGTTCCGGTACCGGCTGCACCCTCGTGCCCACCAACGGAGATGGTGTGCGGGCTGTGCTCGCAGGGTTGGAGCGGGGCCAGTCCATGGCGCTGTTGGCCGATCACAAGCCGGGCGGCCCGAGTAATCCCTATGTGCCTTTCTTCGGCCATGACGTGATGGTGCCGGCCTTTGTTCACAAGGTCATTGCCCGCTACCGACCCCACGTATTTTTTGTTAGCGCCCAGCGCTCGGAGGATTACCGTTTTGAAGTCTGGTTCGAGCAGGCAGACGAGTCGATTCTGACCATGAACGAGGGCCAGGTGTTACGCACCATGATCGCGGCCTTTGAACGGATCATTCTGCGCAATCCGGTGCAGTATCAGTGGACTTACAAGCGCTTTAGCCGCACCGCCCGCGGTTCCCGTAACTGGTACAAGGATGCCCCGGCGCTGCTGGCACGGGTCAAGGCAGGCGAGTCGCCGACGCAAGTGTTTCGCGACCCGGACTGAGGTTTACTCTCCCCGCGCCATCCAGATTGCCGCCAGCAATGCGACTGGCGCCGTTTCTGCCCGCAGTATTCGCTGGCCAAGCGCAAACGGCTGAAAGCCGGCCGCCGTCGCTGCTTCGCGTTCGCGTGGGCTGAATCCGCCCTCTGGCCCGGTCAGCAAGGTAATACTACTGGCCTGACACAGGGCTGCGGGATCAAGCCGCTGCTCGCCGGGATGGGCGAGAAGCTTAAGGTTAGTATCCGTAGCAGCAACGAAATCCAGCATCGGCACCGGCGCGTGCACCAGCGGCACCCGGTTCAGGCCGCATTGTTCGCAGGCGCTGATCACCACCTGCTGCCAGTGACTCAGGCGCTTGTCTTGCCGGCCGCCGTCGAGGCGTACTTCGGTGCGTTCTGTGGTCAGCAGATGAAACTGATCAGCGCCGAGCTCCGTCGCTTTCTGCAGTGCATAATCCATGCGATCGCCCTTGATTAGCGGCAGACCAAGTATCACCGGAATATTGGCCGCACGATCATCGGCCCGATATTCGAGCGGGCGCACTTGCACATCGCGTTTGCCGACGGATTCGATCTGCGCGCGCCACTCGCCGCCTTCGCCACTGAACAGCACCAGATGGTCACCGGGCTGCATGCGCAGCACCCGAGCAATATGATGGCTGGCCTCATCACTCAGACCGACCACGGTATCGGCGTGGAAATTCTGACGGTCATAAAAGCGTCGCATGTCAGTCCCTGGTGGCGAGATCAATGCCTTCGCGGGCTACCGTGGCGAGATGATCAATCTGCTCCGGGGTGATCACGTATGGCGGCATCAGGTATGTGACGCTGCCGAGCGGGCGTAGCAGCGCCTGACGGGTGAGCGCATGCTGATAGACACGCAGACCACGCCGTTCGCGCCAGTCGTAGGGAACTCGTCCGGCCTTGTCGCGAACCATCTCCACTGCAGCGATCATGCCGGTCTGACGGACCTCGGCAACGTGCGGATGGTCTGCAAGTGGTGCCAGCGCCTTGCCCATATGCTCGGCGAGCAGACGGTTGCTCTCGATCACATTGTCGTCGGCAAAAATATCCAGAGTGGCATTGGCTGCTGCACAGGCGAGCGGATTGCCGGTGTAGCTATGGGAGTGAAGAAAAGCCTTCAGGGTGTTGTAGTCGTCGTAGAACATGCGGTAGACGGTGTCAGTGGTCAGCACCGCACAGAGTGGCAAATATCCGCCAGTGAGACCTTTCGATAGCGCCATGAAATCCGGGGTAATACCGGCCTGCTCGCAGGCGAACAGGGTGCCGGTACGACCAAAGCCGACTGCAATCTCGTCGGCGATCAGATGCACGCCATAACGATCACAGGCATCTCTGAGCAGCTTCAGGTAGACCGGATGATACATGCGCATGTTGCCAGCGCATTGCACTAGCGGCTCGACAATCACTGCGCAGATTTCCTCGTGATGTTCGGCGAGAATTTTTCTCATGCCGTCAAACTGACGTCGTGAACATTGTTCCCAGCTCTCCCCGGGCTCGCGCTGAAAACAGTCGGGGCTGGGCGCGGTAAACACTTCCATCAACAGCGGCTTGTAAGTGCTCTTGTAAAGATCCACGTCACCCACTGCCAGTGCTGCCAGGGTTTCACCGTGGTAGCTGTTGCCAAGAGTGACGAAGCGATGTTTGCCGGTCTTGCCGAGGTTCTGCCAGTAGTGAAAGCTCATCTTCAGCGCTACTTCGATGCCCGATGAGCCGTTGTCGGCAAAAAATACCCGCGACAGCTTTGGCGCGGTCAGGGCCACCAGTCGCTCCGCCAGTTCGATCGCCGGCTCATGGCTGAAGCCAGCGAGGATGACATGCTCGAGCTTGTCCAGTTGATCCTTCACTGCCGCGTTGATGCGCGGATTGGCGTGGCCAAACAGGTTGACCCACCAGGAGCTGACCGCATCGATATAGCGGTTGCCATCGAAGTCCTCCAGCCACACACCCTCGCCTCGGCGGATCGGGATCAGCGGCAGCCGTTCGTGGTCCTTCATCTGGGTGCAGGGATGCCAGAGGACGGAAAGATCCCGGTTCATCAGGGCCTGATTGGCAGACATGGTGCCTCCGTCAGTGAATGCCAGACGATGATACGGGCAGGGCAGAGGGGGCGCAAAAAAAGAACCGACGGGGTCGGGGGGGACGCCGTCGGTCAAGGGTTACAGGTTCCGAAGCGGCACAGAGTCGGGGGGACAGGAGGCCGGCTGGGGGGCCGGCAAGTACCGCTTCGCATCGAAGAATGCGCCGGGGGCTGTGAACAGTGAGTGACGATCATTACCATGGCGTGCATTGAGGAGTGCGTCCATGACAGAGCGAAACCGTTATCCGTTTTTTGACCACCAGCGTGTTCGTTACGCTGAGGTGGACATGCAGGGCATTGTTTTCAATGCCCATTATCTGACCTGGTTTGACTGCGCGCTGAACGAGTACCTGCGCGAGCTGAATTACGACTACCACGCCCAGGTGCGCGAGCATCAACTCGACTTCCATCTGATCAAGTCGGTGGTGGAGTACCTGGCGCCGATTCGCTTTGATCAGCTGATCGACATTGGCGTCCGCCCGGCCCGCATCGGTCGCAGCAGCCTTACCTGGGAGCTCGCGATTTTTGCTGCGGACACTGATCACTGCCTGACCCGGGGTGAGATTGTCTGGGTGTGCTCACGGATCGGCAGCCACCAGTCGCACCCGCTGCCGCCAGAGCTGCTGGCGGCCCTGCCGGCGCCGGAATCAGTCTGACAGGGTCTGATCGAGAAAGCGGTCGGCCTGCTCCAGCGCGCCGCCAAGAGTGAGAAAGGCCAGTACATGGCCACGGCCACGCTGCCGGTAAAGCTCCACTGGCACATCCAGTGCCGTCAGCGCTGCCATGAACTCCTCGGCGTGATCAATCGTCACCAGCCGATCACGCCCGCCGTGGAACAGGAAGAACGGTGGCGCTGCGGCGTGGACATGGGTGACCGGTGATGCCGCCGCGAAAATCTCGGGAACTTCATCGATGCGGCCGCCAAGAAACTGTGGCACCAGCTTGCCGCCGGGATATTTGCGAAGGTCCATCGGCGAGCCACCGGCGATCACCGCGGCGGGCCGGGTGGTATCGCCCCCGTAAGGCCGATCCAGTTCATCACTGGTGCCAGCAGTCAGGGCCAGCAGGCTGACCAGATGGGCGCCGGCTGAGTAGCCGAACGCGGCAACGCGATCTCTATCGATACCCAGTTCAGTCGCATGCTGGTGCAACCAGTGCATTGCCTGCTGCAGATCGTGCAATTGGGCCGGGAAGCGGTGCTCAGGGGCAAAGCGGTAACTGATGTTCATCACCACGAAGCCGCGCTCCGCGTAGTAGCGGGACAGCCGGTTCATGTCTTTGCGGCTGCGCCGCTCCCAGCCGCCACCATGCACCATCAACATCGCGGGTGCCGCCGTGCCGGTGCCGGCAAAGGGTCGCCAGACGTCTGCCAGCAGCGGCACGGGCCAGTCCGCCGGGGTGTAGGTGACGGTCTCGAAGTTGATCTGTTCGTTTCCGCGCTGGCTGGCGCAGGCGCTGATCAGCGCGGCGGCGAGCAGAAGGAGCAGGTGTTTCATGACTGTGCCTCCAGCCAATCCAGTAGTGGCTGACGCTGCTGCGGGGTGACAGCGGTGCCTGGTAGCACCGCCGTTGGTCGCGGTCGCCGGTCGAACCAGAATTTGCCACTGTGGGCTAATGGCGCGCCGCTGCTGGCCAGCCATACCATGGTATCGGCGCCCATGCGGGCATCACGCAACCACCGCTGCAGGCGCTGGTTGAAGGCCGGCAGGGACTTAGCCACGCCGGGGGTTGCCGCCCAGCCGGGGTGCATGCTGCTGAAATGCATCTGCGGATGCGAAGCCGCCCAGTGTTCGGTGACGGCAACCAGTGCGCGTTTGGCGCGGGCATAGGCTTTGGCGCCATCGTAGGGTTCGTTGCGGAATTGCATGTCTTCCGGGTGCAGTGGCTGCAAGTACATGCCGCCACTGGCCACATTGATGACGCGGGCATGGTTGGCCAGCAGCACCGGCATCAGCTCCTGTGTCAGCAACCAGGGGCAGAGCAGGTTGATGGCCAGTGCCCGTTCATGGCCCTCTGCGGTTTCCCCGTACTCGTTGAACAGGGCGCCTGCATTATTGATCAGCACATCGATGCGAGGACATTGTCGCGCCAGTTCCTGCGCAACGCGGCGCACCTCGGACGACAATGACAACTCCGCCTCCAGCGTCATAACCCGCTCGCTGTCCAGGCCGCTGAACTCCCGCACCGTGCGGGCGGCCCGTGCCAGCTTGAGACTGTCGCGACCCACCAGCACCATATCGGCGCCGAGTCGCGACAGCTCACAGGCGGCGCCCAGACCCAGCCCGGCGGTGGCGCCGGTAATCACGACCCGCTTGCCTTCCATGTCATCGGAGAGCCCCTTGTTGGCCATGGCCAGATAACCGCGCTCGGTAAACTGGGCGGCGGCGGGAAACAGGGTGGCATAGCGAAGCCGCTCGCCGAATGACGGCGGGGCGATATCGGTGTCGGGTGTCAGGGCCCGCTGGAGTCCCGCCAGGGCGCGCTTCCCCATCCTGACCATAAACGGGTGCAGTGCCCGCTCGACATGACCCATGGCGCCGTCGAATTGCAGCTCGGCCTGATAGCAGATTTCGGTACGGTCGCGGCCAAGGGCGCGCAGACGGATAACATCGTTGACGATGAAACCGTCGCCCTCGCCATGCAGTTCGATCCGGTAAGGCGATTCCACCCGCACCAGACGATAACGCATGGGCACCCTTCGGCCGGCGCTGTTCAATACCAGATCAAATTCGGTGCCGACCGCCGGAGTCCCCGGGGTGCGCTTGACCGCCCGGTAAACGCCGGGGTCCCACTGTTCCGAAGTCGAAATGTCGGCGAGGTAGCGGAAGCAGTCGCCGATCGGACGGGGGGCCTGAATGGTTTCCTGAAGGGTGATCATGGGCTTTTCCGGTGATTGTCCGGCAAGCGTGAAGGAAAGGGGGTGAAGGCAGCATCAGCAGGCTGTAACGGCGGCGCATATACCGCCGTCACAGCGCGGCTGATCAGGGCAACAGGCTTTCCAGTCGCAGCTGCTCGTCGTAGGTTTCCCGCTGGCGCACCACATAGGCCTGATCGCCATCCACCATGATTTCGGCGGCACGGTTGCGGGTGTTGTAGTTGCTGGCCATGGAGAAGCCGTAGGCACCGGCGGAGCGGATCGCCAACAGATCTCCACTTTCCAGGGCCAGAGTGCGTTGCTTGCCAAGGAAGTCACCGGTTTCGCACACCGGACCGACTATGTCCCATTCGCGACAATCCGCATCATGGGGCTGCACCGGAATAATCTCCATCCATGCCGAGTACAGGCTCGGGCGGATCAGATCGTTCATGGCGCCGTCGACCACGGCAAAATTCTTGTGGCTGGTGGGCTTGAGATACAGCACCCGGGTCACAAACACGCCGGCATTGGCGGCAATGGCGCGGCCTGGCTCGATATGCACGGGCATGTCTGCCGGAATGTGTTTGAGCAGCGCGCCGATGTATTCCGCCGGTTCCGGTGGTGTTTCATCGCGGTAGCGCACACCCAGACCGCCCCCCAGATCCAGATGACGGATGGTGATGCCTTTCGCCTGCAAACGCTCGACAAGGTCGAGTACCCGCTTGAGCGCATCTTCAAACGGGGTCAGTTTGGTCAGCTGACTGCCGATATGGCAGTCGACACCGATCACCTCAATATGGGGCAGGTCGGCAGCATGCTGGTACAGCCCGGGCGCATCATTGATATCGACGCCGAACTTGTTTTCCTTGAGGCCGGTGGAAATGTACGGGTGAGTCTGGGCGTCCACATCCGGATTGACGCGAATGGCGATGCGGGCGACCTTGCCCTGTTCGCCGGCCACCAGATTAAGCAGCTCAAGCTCCGCTGCTGACTCGACGTTAAAGCAGTGAATATCCGCTTTCAGCGCCAGTTCCATTTCGTCTGCGGTTTTGCCGACACCGGAAAATACGATCTTGTTCGGGTCGCCACCGGCGCGCAGTACGCGGGTCAGCTCGCCGCTGGAGACGATGTCGAAGCCGGCACCAAGGCGAGCGAGGACATTTAGCACCGCGATGTTGGAGTTCGCCTTGACCGCATAACAGACCTGATGGGGATGATCGCCGAATGCCTGATCGAAGGCACGGAAGTGACGCTCCAGCGTGGCGCGGGAATAGACGTAGAGCGGTGTGCCGAAGCGTTCGGCCAGTTCGGCCACCGTCACCTCTTCGGCAAACAGTTGGCCATCACGATATTGGAAATGATCCATGGTCAGGGTCCGTCCGATTCAGAGGGAGTGTCATCCGTTGCTGCCGGTGCATTCGCAGGCGCATCGGCGGAGGTCGACGGCGGCGGAAAATACAACGAGCCCTTCTGGCCACAGCCGGCCAGCATCAGGGTAACGATCAGGATAACCAGCGTACGCAAGGCGATCTCCTCGGCAGGGCGGCCAGTATAGCGATTTGGTTGCTCAGCGTCCCCGCCCGGTGAGAATCGACTTGGTGACATTGCCGGTGCCAATCAGCCGCTCGCTGCCATCGGCTTCCTTCACCAGAGCATCACAGCGCATTGCCGCCAGCGTGCGGCCGAGCCGGTCGACCCAGCTGCGAATGATCACGGTGTCACCTTGCAGTGCCGCCCGCAGGACACTGGTGTGGACCTCCACCGACACTGGGTGCTGGTCGGACTCCAGCAGCGGCACCACTGCAAAAAAGCAGGCCACATCCATCATTGCGTAGAGGATGCCCCCGTGCAGGGCGCCCTGCGGATTGGCGGTAAAGGCATTGACGGCAAAGCGGATCTCAGCGCGGCCATCGGCGCTGTGGTCGAGCGCCAGCTCGCAGGCGCGGTGAAACGGGTGGCCAAGGACCCCGTCGCGGACCAGTTCAAGACGACTCATGCACAACTCCAGCTGGGAAAGCGCCGCACTCTGCCAATCGCGCTGCGGGCTGTCCATGACCACTTTTCACGGCGATTTGTCCTCTGCCCCCCCCTCACAATGGCGCTATGGAGGCGGATGAATTGCCTATCACGCTCACTGTCGATGGCTGATGTACTGGCGGTTTGCCCGTTACCGTCACCATCTCGCCCGGATCCAGAGTGAACAGGCCTGCAATCCCGACTGCCGGCAGCAAGCGCACGACAAAGTGGACCTCGACGGTACAAAGGGGGGCTTTACCCCGGCCGGCATAGGAGTAAAGTGTGAGTCAGGTCACGAAAAAGCCCGGCCAGGACAGCCGGCGGCGCGATCCGAACAACACAACAACATAGTGCCCGGGACGCAAGGCAGAAGTGGACCCGGACACCGGGAGACTGTTATGCGAATGTTCCTTGCCATGCTGGTGCTGTGGCCGGTCTGGGCGTTGGCGGATACCGACGACTTTATTCTCGGCCTCTATCGTCTTGAGCGCTGCGGCTTCATGTCCTCGTCTGAAACGGCCAGCGCTGCACGGATAGATATCTGCCGTGACATGCTGGAAGAAGTAGACGGCATTTTCCGGGCGCTGGCGGAGGAGGAACAGCCGGAGCTGATAGACCGGCTGACCGATGGCTGGGATGCTCTGCGCGATTTGTACGATCAGACCCTTGATGATGCCAGTCGCTTCCGCGACCACTACACTGTCGATGAGGTCCGCCTGAACCGCACCGCGCTTACCGACATTCTCCGCGATCGTCTTCCAATCCCGCCGAACCCGATGGCACTCGCCGTGCTGATGGAGCGCGCGTCAACGGAGTACATCTGGCGTGCGGAAGCAGCCATGGCCGGTGGCCTGAGTGCCACCGAAATCCTCGACATCGAATCGATGGTGATGGAGATGGACAAGCAGTTTGTCGAACTGCGCAAGCGCTACCCGCAGGACATCAGCCTGCGCCACGCCTACTCACGCTACCAGTTCATCCGCGGCTCGATGCTCAACTACAACACCGACACGGTGCCCTATCTGGTGGATCGCTATGCCACCAGCATCACGGCGGCACTGAGCAAGGTGGTCAGGAAGTAATCCTGCGCTGACCGCGAGCAAAGGTTTGCCAGAACAGCACCGTCGACGGGTGCTGTTCTGCCAGCTTCAGCGCCGCAGCAAACGCCTTGCCGCTGTAGGTATGTTCCAGTAGGAGGCCATTTCCCGCGCCCTCTATCAGCGCTTGCCGAGAGGCATCGGTGCCGACCCCATAGCCTTCACCATAGAACTCATCATGCCATTGCCAGTGGGTCGGGCACTGCCTGGCCAGTGACGGGTCCGCCGCGTGTAGCGAATGCCACACCTGCTTCACCATCGTCTCCACCACCTGCGGGTGACAGGCGACAAAGGGCCCCACCCTGGCCGGAGCAACCTGCACCGCATGCACCCGGGTTTCCGGCATGACCAGCGCCGCGCCGGCAATGATTCCTGCCACCGTGGCACCGCTGCCGGCGGCGACAACAATATGCGCCGGCGCTGATTGCTGGAGCTCGCGCAACTGCCGGGCAAGCTCGAGCATGGCGTTGACATAAGCAAAGGTAGCCACCGGCGCCGAACAGCCGGCGTAAAGAAAATAACAGCGGGGATCGAGTCGGCGCGGATGCAAATACCAGCTAAGAGCTGCTGTGAATAAACTCTGACGAGCCACCAGCCGGGCGCCGGCTTCGTGCATCAGTGCTTGATTCAGCTGCACGATGTCGCTGTCCGGCTGCGGAAAGGTGATCACGTCGCAATGCAATCCTTCCCGCTGACACAGTAACGCCGTGGCGACCCCGGCGTTGGTGCCAGTGGCGCCAAGGGTAATCACCCGCGTTGCCCGACGGCGGCGGATATCGGCAAGAACAAATTCCAGCTTGCGTGGTTTGTTGCCACCCTGATCGTCGCGGCTGAGATCATCACGCTTGATCAAAAGATTGCTGCAGCCGGCGTACGTCTGCAGAGGTGTCGGCGTGTTACACAAGGACACCGGTGCCAGCGGCGCCAGTATTGGAAACCGTGTCAGCAGGGGAAACGGATCAGCGGCCATGGCCGGCTTCAAGCGGGGCCCACCAGGCCGCCGGGTGATCAGCGCCAAGGGCGAGCATGTCGCCGAACTGCAGCAGTACGGCCTCGCTCTGGGTCGGCCGCAGAAAAATCCAGTCATCCACCTGCAGTTTCTGACTGGGTGAGCCATTCAACATCATCTGGTTGGAGCTTGTGCCGTAGAGCGTGTTCTCCGACAGCCCTGCGGGGGAGACCGGTTTGGCCATCCACTTGCCACCGTAAATGAACAGGGTGCGACGACGATTCGGATCCCAACTTTGCCACAGTGCGCCAAGCGGCAGTGGGCCAGGTAGAGCCAGGCCATCCAGCACTTTCAGTATTGGCGTGGCGATGAAGGCGGTCGGCTCGAAGTCGTCCAGCAATGGCAAGTCGAAATCCGTTGGCTTGACCAGACAGGAACCCACCGACACCTCGTTCAGCGGCGACTCGTTGCCGTGCAGGCGGAAGGTGGGGCTGCCGGCACCGTTAAACACCAGCTGATCGTGGAACAGATCACCATGCTGGTCGCGGGCGCGATCAATAAACCCCTGATAGATGGCATTGGCCTTGCGGTAGGACGTTTCCGTGCTTTCGATGAAACCGGGCATCTTGCCGACATGAGCGTCATAGCCCATAAAGCCGGCAAACTCGAGATAATCCGGATGCTGGCGTACCAGCGTCAGTAGCGCATCCAGCTCGACCACCTTTTGCAGGCCGCCGCGATGCAGGCCGACATCAATCTCGATGCTGATGCGCAGCCGTTCGTTCAGCGACCGGGCCAGATCCAGGTACTGGGTCAATCGCGCTTCACTGTCGATCAACCATTGCACCTGACGCTCGGGGACAAAGCCTGCACCGCGATCAAGCTGCTGATAGAACTGCGCCGCGGCATTTACCGGCATCGGCTTGCCGAGCAGCAGGTCACAATCTGGTTCCGCCGCTGCCAGTGTGTTCATAAAGGGCTGATGGAATGTCATCAGTCGACGTGTGCCGGTCAGTGCCATGATCTCGCGAATCAGCGCCAGACCGGGCAGCGATTTCGCCACCAGCCGCAGCGCCTTGTTGGCGGGCAGCTCGTCGACCAGCCGGGCACAATTGCGCGCCAGCCGGTCGCGATCAATCACCAGCAGCGGCCGGCCAAGCCGCTCTTGCCGCAGCCGTTGTTGCAGGGCGTAGAAGTAGGGGTCGTGAGGTGCGCCCCGATCGCCGGGCTTCAGCCACCAGGCTGCGACGCCGGCCGCAGCAGCACCGATCAGAAATTGGCGCCGTTTCATGCCGGCTCACCGAGAATGTGGCGCAGGTGTGTATTCAACAGTCGGCCCTCGGGGTCCAGTTCGCGGCGCAGCTCACGAAAGCGCCCAAAATGCGGCAAGACCTTGCCAAGACTTCGGGCGTCCATGGTGTGCAGTTTGCCCCAGTGTGGGCGGCCAGCATAACGCTGCATGATCGGCTCCACAGCGTTGAACAGGGTGTGATATTCCTGCTTGTGATACTGATGCACAGAAATCGAAGCGCCGGCCCGTTCGCTGAACATGCCGATCAGGGTGTTGTCGGCGGCGGTGTGGCGGAACTCGATCGGGAAGAATACGTTCATGCGATCCTTGCGGATCTTGTCGCAGACTTCTTCCAGACAGGCCAAGCCCTGTTGCAGGGGCACCGTGTATTCCATTTCATTGAAAGGCACGCTGCGTTTCTGGGCGTAGATCTTGTGCGCCGGACCGCGATGGATTTCCTCGTCGACAAAGAAGGTGACGGCCTTCTGAATCGCCGGGATTAACCAGGGTGCCTGCATGGAAACATCACTGGCCATTTCCAGCAGGGCATTACTGTCTGCTGCGGCGGGCGGCGTATCCGGCTGATCGGTGATGGTGGTGATCTTGACCATCGCAGTCTGGCCGCGGGGGAAGGCAAAGAACTCCAGATTGCGCACCTTGTCATGATCGCGCTCCATCAGATCCATGGCTTCGCGCAACCCCATCACCCGGGTTTCATCCTGTAGCCGATAGGCCGGTACATTGCGGAAGGTGAGCTCGGTGACAATACCCAGCGCGCCGAGCGAGGTGCAGGCGGCGCGGAACAGGTCGCCATCGGCTTCCGAGAGTTCCAGCACCTCACCGCTAACGGTCATCAGTCGCAGACTGTCGACCATCCCGGACAGGCAGGGCAGGTGGGTGCCGGTGCCATGGGTGGAGGTGGCCACCGCCCCCGCCAGTGACTGGAGGTTGATATCCGGTTCGTTCTTGAAGCTCTGGCCCACCTCCCAGTTCTGCAGGCTGGCCATGCCGATGCGGGTGCCGGGGCCGAAACTTGCGGTCAGTCGCTCGCTGTCGTGGCGACGCAAACCGCTCATGGCTTCCAGTGACACCATGGTGTGATCGGTGGGTGCCAGGCCACTGAAGGAATGGCTGCCGCCGTAAACGCGCACGGTGCCGGTGGCGTTCTTCAGAATGTCCCGCAGGGCATCCTCGCTGGCGGGGAAGTGCATCGCCTGCGGATGCGCCACCTGATTGCCGGACCAGTTCTGCCAGCGCAGGGCGGTCTTGACCTCGGCCAGCAGACGGCCCGGCAGCATCAGGGCGCCGGCGCCGAGGGTCAGGGCCTTGAGCAGGGCCCTGCGTTGCAGATCGACTGGGGTCATGGTCGTCTCCGGTATAAATTGGCACCATGGTACCATAGAATATCCGGTCTGCCAGTTGTCTTTATCAGCCTGAGTGTCAGGTGGCCGGGTAATGCTCGCTGGTGAGCTGTTCGGACAGCTGCCACAGGCGCCGGCCCTTGTCCGGGTCCTGCGCGTAGCGCCGGGCGCGCGCGGGTGCCGGGGCGCCCATGGCCTCGAACCAGCCATTCGGGCCGTAGTAATGGCCACCCTCGGCGTCGGTCGAGGTGGCCGTATACAAGGTCGGCCAGGCGCCTTTCTCGGCGCTTTGGGTAAACAGTGGCCAGACCCAGTCCACTACCTTGCCGATCTTGAGGGGGCTTTGTTCAACTATGCCGGGCACCGCCAGGTTGGTATTCGATACGCCGGGGTGACAGGCCAGCGAGCGGGTTGTGGCACCGGCCGCCTGCAGGCGACGATCGAGTTCGATGGCGAACATCAAGTTGGCCAGCTTCGATTGCGCGTAGGCTTTCTGGCGGCCGTACTCACCGGCCAGAGTCAGATTGTCGAAATGAATACGACCGCCGCGATGGGCAATGCTGCTGACGGTTACCACCCGCGAGTCCGGCACGCTCGTCATGTTGCCGAGCAGCTGCAGGGTAAAGGTGAAATGACCGAAGTGGTTGGTGCCGATCTGCTGTTCAAATCCGTCTTCGGTGAGTCCCTGCTCCAGCCACATCACCCCGGCGTTGTTGATCAGCAGGTCAATGCGAGCATGCTGCTGGCGAATGGCGGCGGCGGCGTCACGCACACTCTGCTGGCGCGACAGATCAAGGGCGACCAACGACAGAGCTGCTTCCGGGTGCTGCGCGAGGATGCGCTCGATGGCAGCGCGGGCCTTCTGCTCATTACGGCACGCCATCACCACGTGCGCTCCCCGGGCAGCCAGTTCGCGGGCGGCATGAAAGCCGATACCGCTGTTGGCGCCGGTGATGACGGCAACACGGCCGTGCTGGTCGGGAATCTGTGCGGGAGTCCAGTTGCTCATGCCTATGCCTTATGCGGTGAAATAAATGCAGCTGATGCTGCGCTATTGTTGATGGCCTGACACTGGCCGGCTGCGCCAATCGAGGTGGTTGTCATAATCGCTGTCACTCAATTGTCGTGTGGATGCCACCCTGCTGCCGCCATATTTTCATCGTTTCGATAGGGCTCCGTCACAGAGTCTCTCTAACCTCGCCCTCACGCCAAGACTGGCGCCAGACGATTCCGTTGATTGCCTGCTGTGAGGAAAGGTCATGAACATCAAAGAAAGCTCTCTTGAAGTGATGCTGAACGACAATGGCGATGAGGCAATGTCCAATCTGTCGTCCAATGCCCATATGGCCGACATCATTCAGGCTCGCTATTCCCGTCGCACCATTTTGCAAGGTACGCTCGGCGCCACTGCCATCGGCTTTCTCGGCGCTGGCCTGACCGCCTGCGGTGGTAGCTCCGATGGTAGTCCGGCACCGGTCACTGGTGGCAGCACGCTACCGCAACCACGCATCGGCTTTGACGCCATTCCGGTTACCCGTGCCGATACCGTGACGTTGCCAGAGGGGTATCAGTGGGCGCCGCTGATTCCCTGGGGCACGCCGATTCTGGGGTCTTTCCCTGCCTACCGTAACGACGGCCTGAATACCGGCGTGGAAGCGCTGCAACAGGTTGGCTCTCACCACGATGGCATGCATTATTACCCCATCAATGGCTCCTCGGAGCACGGCATTCTCTGTATTAATCATGAGTACGTTGACCAGCGTGTAATGCACGCCAACGGGCCGAGCAGTGCACCACGTCCACAGGATGAAGTACTGAAGGAAATGGCTGGCCATGGTGTGTCGGTAGTGGAGATCCGACGCAGCGCGACGGGCGCCTCGAGCTGGGATGTGGTCGCGGGTGTTTACAATCGCCGAATTACGGCATTGACCGAGATGGAAATCCGTGGGCCCGCTCGTGGTCATGACAAGGTCAAGACCAAGTTCAGCCCCACCGGCACCCTGACCCGTGGCACGCTGAACAACTGCGCCCACGGCACGACGCCTTGGGGCACTTATCTGACCGCCGAAGAGAACTGGGCAGGTTACTTCCGCAACAGCACGGCCACCTCCAGTGAGCGCCCCCGTGAGCACGCCCGCTATGGCGTACGCCACTCCGGTCAAAACAGCCGGTATCTTTGGGAAACCGCTACACCACCGCTGGCGAACGATGCGTCTGCCCGTTTTGATTGTGGCTCGACCGGCGGCAACGCGCTGGCGGATTACCGCAATGAGCCAAACTGTCAGGGCTGGATCGTCGAAATTGATCCGTTTAACCCGTTCTCGACCCCGAAGAAGCGCACCACTCTGGGCCGCTTTGCCCATGAGGGTGTGGTTTATGCTGCGCCTGTTGTTGGTGAGCCATTGGCGTTCTATGCCGGTGATGACGCGGCCAACGAGTACATCTACAAGTTTGTCAGCAAGAACGCCTGGCAGCCGGGGCTGCGCGGTGATGATCTGCTTGATGAAGGCACGCTTTACGCAGCAAAATTCAATGGCGATGGCACTGGTGAATGGTTGCCGCTGGATTTCAGCGATGCAGGATTTATGGCCAAGGCGACCAATGCTGGCGTCGTGTTCAGTGATCAGGGAGATGTGCTGATCAACACCCGTCTTGCCGCGGACGTTGCCGGTGCTACCAAGATGGACCGTCCGGAGTGGGGCACGGTATGCCCGCGCACCGGCATGGTGTATTTTGCCCTCACCAACAATTCCGGTCGTTCCACCACCGATGAGGCTAACCCCCGTGCGACCAACCGCACCGGCCATATCATCCGTTGGTTGGAAAATGGCAACCCGGCAGCGACCTCGTTTGAGTGGGATATCTTCCTGCTGTCTGGTGGTACCGCTGGCGTGCTGGCCGGCAAGGTATTCCCGGGCGATGCCTCCGAGATTGCCCTGACCGACGACAACATCCACGCCAGCCCAGACGGTCTTTGGTTTGACGATGGTGGTCTGATGTGGATCCAGACGGATATGTCCGGCGATCAGCAGAACGGCGTTGGGCCTGACGCAGACTTCGGCAACAACCAGATGCTGGCGGCGGAAACTGACACCGGCGTGATCAAGCGCTTCCTGGTAGGGGCGAAAGATTGCGAAGTCACCGGCGTGATCATGACCCCGGACCAGCGCACCATGTTCGTCAATATCCAACATCCGGGTGACCGTTCGCAGCCCGGTGCGTTCACCTCTAACTTCCCGGCCAACGATGGCGTCAGCCGGCCGCGTTCGTCGACGGTGGTCATCACCCGTACTGATGGCGGCGTGATCGGTCGCTGATCGCTATCACACCTCTTTACGCCCGGCCTCGTGCCGGGCGTTTTTATTTCAGTCCTTCGGTGCGGTAAAGCGCGCCAGTTGCTCCGGCGTGGCATCTGTCTGGTGTTGCGCTTTCCAGTCATCGTAGGGCATGCCATAGACGATTTCGCGGGCCTCGGTCTGATCGATTTGCTGGCCCTGTTCTGCGGCGGCCGCCACATACCATTTGGCAAGGCAGTTACGGCAGAAGCCGGCCAGATTCATCAGCTCGATGTTCTGGACGTCCTTGCGGCTGTCGAGATGCTCCAGCAGGCGGCGGAACACAGCGGCTTCGATGGTGGTGGTATCGGTCATGTCGGCATCCTTAAAAAGACAGAAATGCAGAAAACATAAAGAAAAAGGCCGGCAAAGCCGGCCCTGATCGTATTGCTTGCGCCTGTTACTTGCGCTTCATCGAGTCGAAGAACTCACCGTTGGTCTTGGTTTGCTTGAGACGGTCGATCAAGAATTCGATCGCGCCGATCTCGTCCATCGGATGCAGCACCTTGCGCAGGATCCACATGTTCTTCAGTTCGTCCTCGCTGACCAGGCGTTCTTCGCGACGGGTGCCGGACTTCTTGATGTTGATGGCCGGGAACACGCGCTTCTCGGATACCTTGCGGTCCAGATGCAGTTCCATGTTGCCGGTGCCTTTGAATTCTTCAAAGATCACTTCGTCCATCTTCGAGCCGGTTTCTACCAGCGCGGTGGCGAGAATGGTCAGCGAACCGCCTTCCTCGATATTCCGCGCGGCACCGAAGAAGCGCTTCGGCTTTTCCAGTGCATGGGCATCGACACCACCGGTCAGCACCTTGCCGGAGCTTGGCTGTACGGTGTTGTAGGCACGGGCCAGACGGGTCACGGAATCAAGCAGGATGATCACATCCTTCTTGTGCTCGACCAGACGCTTGGCCTTCTCGATTACCATTTCGGCAACCTGCACATGGCGGGCCGGCGGCTCATCGAAGGTGGAGGCAACCACTTCGCCGCGCACGGTGCGCGACATTTCGGTCACTTCTTCCGGTCGCTCGTCAATTAGCAGCACGATCATGTGTGCTTCCGGATTGTTGCGGGCGATGGAGTGGGCGATCTGCTGCAGCAGCATGGTTTTACCGGCTTTCGGCGGCGCCACGATCAGGCCACGCTGGCCCTTGCCGATCGGCGCCACCAGGTCGATGACCCGGGCAGTAATGTCTTCGGTGGAACCGTTGCCGAGCTCCATCATCATCCGCTCGGTGGGAAACAGCGGCGTCAGGTTCTCGAACAGGATCTTGTTCTTGGCGTTCTCGGGGCGATCAAAGTTGATCTCGTCAACCTTGAGCAGGGCGAAGTAGCGCTCGCCTTCTTTCGGCGGCCGGATCTTGCCGGTGATGCTGTCGCCGGTGCGCAGGTTGAAGCGTCGGATCTGGCTCGGCGAGACGTAGATGTCATCGGGGCCGGCGAGGTAGGAGCCTTCGGAGCTGCGCAGAAAGCCGAAGCCGTCCTGCAGAATCTCCAGCACCCCGTCTCCGGAGATGTCGTCGCCGTTTTTGGCAACTTTTTTCAGGATGGAGAAGATCACATCCTGTTTTCGGGTACGGGCCATGTTCTCAAGGCCCGCCTGCTTGGCGATTTCAATCAGTTCGCTGATTGGCTTTTTCTTCAGTTCGGTCAGATTCATGGGAGTCAGGTTGGGTTCCGGAAATGTACAGGACAAGGCACCGGGAGGTGCTGTATCAGGGTTTTCTCAAGGGAAAACGGGCTCGGCGAGGGGCCGAAAACAAACGGGAAGCGTGTAACGCTGTTCGGAATCTAGCAGCCTGACCCGGGGCTGTCTAGCCCCGGATGGCGATAATGTGAGGAAAGAGGGCGCCAGCAGGCGCCCCGAGGGCCTCAGAGGGTGCTGTCGAGGAACGCGGTCAGCTGCGACTTGGACAGGGCGCCCACCTTGGTGGCTTCAACGCTGCCGCCCTTGAATACCGCCAGGGTCGGGATGCCACGGACGCCGAATTTGCGCGGGGTATCCGGGTTGTCATCGATATTGATCTTGGCCACGGTCAGCTTGCCAGCGTACTCCTTTGCCACCTCGTCGAGGATTGGCGCGATCATTTTGCAGGGGCCGCACCACGGCGCCCAGTAGTCCACCAGTACCGGGCCATCGGCCTTCAGTACGTCCTGCTCGAAGCTGGCGTCGGTGACGGTGACAATATCGCCGCTCATTGATCTCTCCTGAAATGGGTTTGGCTCAGTCAGGCATCATACCAGCACCGTGCCGTCATGTTTCAAGGAATCGTGACGATGGTCCTGATAGGGTAAGCCTGTCAGATCTATCACCAGCAATAGCATCGTCACCGCAACGGGTTACAATCGGCCATCTGTTGGAGGAATCAAACTTGCAGGACGAGCATACCCAGCTGGCGGCCATTGATTTGGGGTCAAACAGCTTTCATATGGTGGTCGCTACCCAGGCCCAGAACGAGATCCGTGTGCAGGAGGGCCTGTCCGAGAAGGTCCAGCTGGGGGCGGGTCTGGACGATCAGCAACGCCTCACCGAGGAGGCGCAGCAGCGAGCGCTTGATTGCCTCGGTCGTTTTGCCCAGCGTATTCGGGGCATTCCTGTGGGCTCAGTGCGAGTGGTGGGCACCAACACACTGCGAGTTGCCCGCAATGCGCGGCAATTCATTGCCCGAGCCGAGCAGGTGCTGGGTCACGACATCGAGGTGGTGGCGGGCCGCGAGGAGGCCCGACTGATCTATCTCGGCGTCTCTCACACCCTGCCGGACAACGGCGGCGACCGTCGCCTGGTGGTGGATATCGGTGGCGGCAGCACCGAGCTGATCATTGGTGAGCGGTTCGAATCGGTGGAAACCGAGTCACTGCACATGGGCTGTGTCAGCTTCAGTCAGCGCTTCTTCGCCGAAGGCCAGATTGCCGAGAAGCCTTTTGCTCGGGCGGTGACGGCGGCCCGTCAGGAAGTCCTGTCGATTGAATCGGCCTACCGGCGACTCGGCTGGCAGCAGGCGGTGGGCGCCTCCGGCACCATTAAGGCCATCGCTCAGGTGTGCGAGGAGAACGGCTGGAGCGACGGCGGCGTTACCCTTGATGGGCTGCACAAAATCCGCAAGCGGTTGCTGCGCAGTGGCCATGTCGCCCGGCTTGATCTCAAGGGTCTGCGCGAGGATCGCGCTGCCATTTTTCCCGCCGGCGTTGCCATCCTCACCGGCATCTTCGAGCAGCTCGGTATCGATCGTATGGAGTTTTCCAGCGGCGCGCTGCGCGAAGGTGTGCTCTACGACCTGATCGGCCGGTTCAGCCACGAGGATGTCCGCGAGCGCAGCATTCAGGCGATGATGAAGCGGCACCATGTCGATGCGGCTCAGGCTGCCCGGGTGCAAGACACCGCGCTGATGCTGCACGGGCAGGTAAGTCGCGACTGGTCGCTCGGCGGCGATACTCTGGTGGATACCCTGCGCTGGGCCGCGCTGCTGCACGAAGTGGGTTTTACCGTCTCCCATGCCCAGTATCACAAGCATGGAGCCTATCTGGTTTCCAACAGCGACCTGTCCGGCTTCTCGAAACAGGAGCAGGAACTGGTGGCGTTGCTGGTGCGCAGCCACCGCCGCAAGATTCCGTTGCCGGCATTTGAAGAGCGGGTGGTGGAGGAGCGGGTGCCACTGTTGCGTCTTGCCCTGTTACTGCGGCTGGCGGCGTTACTGCACCACGGTCGCTACGACACGCCGTTACCGCAGATTATTGCCAGCGTGGGCGATACGACGCTGTCGTTGCGGTTTCCACCCGGGTGGCTGGTGGAGCATCCGTTAACGCAGGCCGATCTCGAACTGGAACAGGAGTTTTTTCGCGCCGCCGGCTACGACCTCGGCGTGCAGTAGGCGGGCCTTTTGGCCCGCCGAATGGATCAATTGCAGATTTTATCCAGTAGCGTCTGTTGCGCCGCGAGTGGTGCTTCGCGGTCCATCTCGGCGCGCCGATAGCTGCCATCTTCGGACATCAGCCATGCCTGGGCGTCGTCCTTCAGGTACAGGGCGAGGCCATCTTCGATCACCCGCTGCTTCATTGCCGGATCCAGAATCGGGAAACAGGTTTCCACCCGGTTGAACAGGTTGCGCTCCATCCAGTCGGCGCTGGAACAGTACACCGGCTCTTCGCCGGCGTGCAGGAAGTAATACACCCGGGTGTGCTCCAGAAAGCGGCCAATGATCGAGCGCACGCGGATGTTGTCACTGACGCCGGTGATGCCCGGCCGCAGACAGCAGATGCCGCGCACAACCAGATCAATATCGACTCCGGCCTGACTGGCGCGATACAGCGCTTGAATGATCTGTGGTTCGGTAATCGCATTAAGCTTGGCAATAATGCGCGCTGGTTTTCCCACCAGCGCCTGCTCGGTTTCGAACTCGATCAGATCGAGAACCGACTTGTGCAGAGTGAACGGCGAATGTTTGAGCTGCTTCAACCGAGCTGGCTTTCCCATGCCGGTGAGCTCAAGAAAAATCTTATGCACGTCCTGGCAGATTTCTTCGTTGGCGGTGAGCAGGCCGTAGTCGGTGTAGATCTTCGCCGTTTTGGCGTGGTAATTGCCGGTGCCGAGATGGGCATAGCGTTTGATGCCATCCGCGCCGCGTCGTACCACCAGCATCATTTTGGCGTGGGTCTTGTAGCCCACCACCCCATATACGACGATGGCGCCCGCCTCCTGCAGACGGCGGGCACCCTCGATATTGCTTTCCTCGTCGAACCGCGCACGCAGTTCAACCACGGCAGTCACTTCCTTGCCGTTACGGGCTGCGGTCTCCAGATGATCAAGGATTTCCGAGTTGAGGCCGGTGCGATAGATGGTCTGCTTGATCGCCAGCACCTTCGGGTCGCGCGCTGCCTCAGCAAGGAAGCTCACCACTGGATTAAAGGATTCGAACGGGTGGTGCAGCAGGATATCGCCTTGCTCCATGGCATCGAACAGACTGTCATGATTGCGCACTGCCACCGGTACCCGGGGAGAAAAGGGAGTGTAGTGAAGACGCGGCTTTTTCACATCAGTGAACATCCTGGCCAGATTCACCGGACCGTTCACTTCATAGAGATCATGCTCGCGCAATTCAAATTGCTTGAGCAAGTAATCGATCAGATGGCGCGGGCAGTTGTCCGCCACTTCGAGGCGCACCTCGTCACCGTAGCGACGTGACAGCAGCTTGCCTTTCAGCTCGCTGGCGAGATCGTCCACGTCCTTGCCCACCTGAAGGTCGGCGTTGCGAGTGACGCGGAACTGATAGCAGCCGGTGGCCTTCATGCCCGGGAACAGATCACTGACATGGGCGTGAATCATCGACGACAGAAACACGAAGTTGTCGTTGCCGTCCTGACAGATGTCGTCCGGCATGCGGATCAAACGCGGTAGCGAGCGTGGTGCTGGCACAATCGCCAAACCACTCTGACGACCGAACGCATCCTTGCCGTCGAGTGGCACGATAAAGTTGAGGCTCTTGTTCACGAGGCGCGGGAACGGGTGGGCAGGATCCAGCGCGATTGGCGTCAGCACCGGGTAGATCTGGTCGCGGAAGTAGCGCTTCACCCAGTCTGCCTGCTCGGCAGTCCAGTCCTCGCGGCGCAGGAAGTTAACACCTTCTTGCGCCAGCGCCGGCAGCAGCACATCGTTAAGCAGCTTGTACTGGCGGTTTACCGCTTCGTGGGCAATATCGCTGATCTGCTTCAGGATTTCGCCCGGCAACATGCCGTCCAGCCCCGGTGTCGCGGCGCCGGTTTCCAGCTGGTTCTGCAGGGCAGCCACCCGGATCTCGAAAAATTCGTCCATGTTGCCGGAAAAAATCAGCAGGAAATTGAGCCGCTCCATCAGCGGATGGCGCTCGTCACTGGCCTGCTCCAGCACCCGCAGATTGAACTGCAACAGCGCCAGTTCCCGGTTGAGGTAGTACTCCGGTTTGGTCAGATCCAGAGCCGGTTGTCCGGCTGCCATATCGTTCATAGTGTTTCCCCTGCCGGGTGAAGCGTTAGACGTTAGACGCTTCTAGCTTCTAACCTGTCACTATTATCCCAAAATATGTCGCTGCGATGACAGCAGCTCCGCCGCGCGCGGCGCAAAATAGGTCAGAATCCCGTCCGCCCCGGCTCGCTTGATGCAGGTCAGCGATTCCAGAATCACCTTGTCCGCATCCAGCCAACCGTTCTGGAACGCCGCCATATGCATGGCGTACTCGCCACTGACCTGATAGACGAAGGTCGGTGCCCGGAAGGTGTCCTTCACCGCCCGGACAATGTCCAGATAGGGCATGCCCGGCTTCACCATGATCATGTCGGCGCCTTCCTGCAGGTCCAGTGCCACTTCGTGCAGGGCCTCATCGGCGTTGGCCGGGTCCATCTGGTAGGTCTTCTTGTCGGCCTTGCCGAGATTGCCGGCCGAGCCCACCGCATCGCGGAACGGGCCGTAATAGGCCGATGCATACTTGGCTGAATAGGCGAGGATGCGGGTATGCACATGGCCGGCCCGCTCCAGCGCGGTGCGGATTTCGCCAATGCGGCCATCCATCATGTCGCTCGGCGCCACCACCTCGGCGCCGGCCTCGGCATGGCTAAGCGCCTGCTTCACCAGCGCCTCAATGGTGATGTCGTTCATCACATAGCCGTCGGCGTCGATAATGCCGTCCTGGCCGTGGCTGGTGAACGGATCCAGCGCCACATCGGTAATCACGCCCATCTCTGGCACAGCGGCCTTGATGGCTCGCACGGCGCGCTGAGCCAGCCCTTTCGGGTTCCAGGCTTCAGCCGCATCCAGACTCTTGGCCTGCTGCGGGGTCACCGGGAACAGCGCCACTGCCGGAATGCCCAGATCCTGCAAGCGCTTTACCTCGGCCACCAGTAGATCAATGCTGAGCCGCTCGACTCCGGGCATCGACGCGATGCTTTCCCGCTGGTTGCTACCCTCGATCACGAACATCGGGCAGATCAGGTCGGCAGCGGTCAGCACCGTTTCCTGCATCAGCCGACGGGAGAAGGCATCACGACGCATTCGGCGCAGGCGGGTGGCGGGCCAGAGGCCGCGGGGCAGAACAGGCTGTGACACAGGACTCTCCGGTCGTGGCTGAGGGTTATTCAAACAGGTCCAACCGGGGTAGTGTAACGCCACGGGAGACGAATCACAGGAGTCGGGTGTGGGCAAAAAGACGGTATTGGTGGCGATTATCCTGGCGGCGGTGCTGGCCTGGTTTGGACTGGGGCTGGATCGGCACCTGACCTTCGAGGCGATTCGCGCCCAACAGGATGCCCTGCAACTGCACTATCAGACCGAGCCGTTCAAGCTGCTGGGCCTGTATTTTGTTGCCTATATCATCATGGCGGCGCTGTCGTTGCCGGGGGCGGCGCTGCTGACCCTGCTGGGCGGTGCCATCTTCGGTCTGTTCGCCGCCACGCTGGTGGTGTCGTTTGCCAGCACTATCGGCGCGACGCTGGCCATGCTGCTGTCGCGCACCCTGTTTCATGATGCGGTGGCCAGGCGCTTCAAGGGCTCGCTCGACAAGATCAACGCCGGTATTGAACGCGACGGTGCCTTCTATCTTTTCGCGTTGCGTCTGGTGCCGCTGTTTCCGTTCTTCGTTATCAACCTCGCCATGGGTCTCACCAAAATCAAGGTACGGCGCTTTTACTGGGTGAGCCAGCTCGGCATGCTGCCGGGCACGCTGGTGTTTGTGAATGCCGGCACCCAGCTGGCGCAACTGGAGTCCACCGGCGGCATTTTGTCGCCGGGATTGATCGGCGCCTTTGTGTTGCTCGCCACGTTTCCGTGGATCGCGCGCAAGCTGCTCGATCGCATTCGCAACCGTCATGTCTATCGCGGCTGGAAAAAGCCGAAACATTTTGATCGCAACCTGATCGTGATTGGTGGCGGGGCGGCTGGCCTTGTCACCAGCTATATCGCTGCGGCGGTAGAAGCGAACGTCAGCCTGATTGAAGATAACAAGATGGGTGGCGATTGCCTGAACACCGGTTGCGTGCCGAGCAAGGCGCTTATTCGTTCTGCTCATGCCGCCCACCAGATCCGTAACGCCGAGCAGTTCGGCTTGCAGGCATCCGTTCCAAGAGTGGATTTTCCTGCCGTGATGAAGCGGATTAGGCGCGTGATCGGCGATATCGAACCGCATGACTCGGTGGATCGTTACAACGCACTGGGCGTCGATTGCATCAAGGGCCGCGCCACCCTGACCACGCCATGGAGCGTGGAAGTGGATGGTCGGCCGCTCACCGCCCGGCATATCGTCATCGCCACTGGCGGCCGACCGAAGGTGCCGCTGATTCCGGGCCTGTCCCACGCCGGATATCTCACCTCGGAAAATCTCTGGGAGTTGCAAAGCCAACCGCAACATCTGCTGGTGCTCGGTGGCGGGCCCATCGGTTGCGAACTGGCACAGGCATTCCGTCGTCTTGGCAGCGACGTCACTATTGTCGAATTTATGGATCGGCTGCTGCCGCGCGATGACGAAGATGTTGGCGCCGCCGTGCAGGCGCGCTTCGAGCAAGAGGGGATTCGCGTGATCACCGGCCACCGCGCCATCGGCGTGGTGCTGGAAGGTAACGAACGCATTCTTGAATGCGCGCCGGCCGGCAAAGAGGGTGTCAGCACCAAGGTCAGCGGCGATCAGATTCTGGTGGCGGTGGGCCGCGAAGCCAACACCCACGGCATGGGTCTGGAAGTGCTCGGCATCCCACTACGTCGCGACGGCACCATCGAAACCAACGAATACCTGCAAACCCGCCTGCCCAATATCTACGCCTGTGGCGACGTCACCGGGCCGTACCAATTCACCCATGTGGCGGGTCATCAGGCATGGTACGCGGCGGTGAATGCGCTGTTCGGGTTCCTGTGGAAATTCCAGGTCGATTACTCGGTGATTCCGTTTGTGGTGTTTTCCGACCCGCAAGTGGCCCGCGTCGGTCTGAACGAGCAGGAAGCGAAGCAGCAGGGCATCAACTACGAGATCACCCGCTACAGCATCGACGACCTAGACCGCGCCATTGCCGAAGACGAAGCGCACGGCTTTATCAAGGTGCTGACCGTGCCGGGTAAAGACAAGATACTCGGCGTCACCATCGTTGGTGCGCACGCCGGGGACATAATTGCCGAATACGTACTGGCCATGCGCCACGGCCTTGGTCTGAACAAGATCCTTGGCACCATTCATGCCTACCCGACCTTTATGGAAGCGAACAAATATGTGGCCGGCGAGTGGAAACGCGCCCATGCCCCGCAGGGGTTGCTGGAGTGGGTGCGGAAGTTTCATCAGTGGCGGTTGAGATAAGAGCAACCTTAATGTCTTTCAAAAGCGATCGGCGGCAAGTTTGCCGCCGATGCTAATTTCTAGTGTATTAGTCAAGGTATGGGGGTTCGCATTAACGGCGATGGATCTCAATGGCCGCAATCTGTGGGTTATTTCTAACTGGAAGTAAATCAATGTTCAATTCGCCATCGCTGACGGTGGTGTTGAATGATTTGACAAGAGCCCGGTCATGTCCTGCTTCTTGATGTATATCAAGTTTGCTGTAAACGCGCTGGCCCTCTATGTCGATATCAAAAGTTCTTCTGCCATTCCTGGTAAAGTATGTCTCCGCAAAGTGCAGTCGGACTTCATAGTCACCATTAGGAACCAAAAACTGGTAGTTGAGCGGCCGCTGCGACCACCACGGGCCCTCGCTGTACCTTTGAGTCTGATAGATGCTGTGATTGTAGGTGTTTGATATTGGGTCGCTGGTTGTATGAACATTGCTACTGGAGCTGAAGTTCCGATCCTTGCGCCATTGTTTCCCGTCGCTATCGACGTAGTGGTAACCAGAGCTTGTCTCGCCTACGTTCATGAAAGCGCTGCGTCCGACGCCAAAGAACGTTCGACGAATCTTAGGAATGGTTCCATCCTCATTGTGATCAAATCGCTCTCCCGCCACAGATCGACGATACCAGTTCCCGTTAGAAAGCTCTGTTGTATGGTAGAAAAAGTACCATTGACCGTCTTTCTCAACTGTTGAGCTATGGTTGGTGAGGCTCCAAGGACTCAGTAACCGGTCGGCCATAACGCCTCGCTTCTGAAATGGGCCGATAGGATTGTCTGCGGTAGCATAGGAGATGTCTGAAATGATTCCATTCCCTGCGTAGGATAGGTAGTAGATTCCGTTGTGTTTGTGTATCCATGGCGCTTCAAAGAAGTTATTGACCCCAGCCACGTCAAGTATTGGTCCATCAAGCTCAATCATATTGTCCTTCAACTTCACTACCCGTGGCGTCATTCTCGCCGTCAACGGATTTCCACCCTCTTTTGCAGTTGCAATCGGGTCATCGTTGCCAAAGTACATGTACGCCTTGCCGTCATCATCAATCAGCACAGCCGGGTCAATGGTTAGATGGGGCGCGTTGGGCATGCTATTGCTGACCAATGGATACCCCAGCGCATCCTGGAACGGACCCGCAGGTGACGTGCTAGTAGCCACGCCGATGTGGCGACGCTCCACCGGGAAAAAGAGATAGTATATCCCGTTGCGTTCTACAACATCCGGGGCCCATGCGTCTTTGTTTGCCCAGCTGATATCATCGAGATGAAACACAGTTCCATGGTCTGTCCATTCGTCAAGGTCTTCAGAGGAATAGGCTCGCCAGTCACGCATGTCAAAGTCGCCACTCGCAGTTGACTCATCATGGGTGGTGTACATCCAGAACCGGCCCTCGAAGTATCGAACTGCCGGGTCCGCCGTATAGATGTCGGTCACTATCGGGTTCGCGGAAAGGGCAATCCCGGGCCATGAAAAGATCACAAGGGCACAAAGCCCGGATTTTATTCTACTCATGTTCATTTCCATTCTCCGGCTGTTGGTGTCGCAAAGTTGTAAGTGGCTTGAGGATCATGAATGCTAGAATCAGGGCGAGTCGGGTGACTGTCATATTGGTGACAGTGCGAGACTCTTTTATGGCTGGGGAGGGATGGCGGGCGGCCACTATGATGGAGTCGAGGCGCGCTCTATTACTGTCGCGCCGAAAACCAGATTGTCATCTTGATGACACTTGAAGGTTGGTGAAAGCAACGAAGGTGCTTTGGTGCGGAGGTCAGACGAGGCAGAGTATGGTGTCGATATGGGGCGGCATGGAAGATGGCGAAGTGTCTATGCTTCGGCGACAAGAATCAGGGCGGCGACATTCAGAATTCTCAAGACCCCATACCCGGTGTCGATTAAGTGCCGCTGTCGCCAATCTGATAAAACTCGATTGACGACCTGTCTGGAAAGGCCTGCATACTGGCCAATGGTCTCTTGAGAGAATGCCATGTAATCTCCCTGTTCCGGCCCCAGCCAGTGATGAATAAGCAGAATGGTTCTGGCAAGGCGTGCTGCGCCATTTCCTGCCCTTAGGCTGTACATCTGCCGTAGGCTCGTTACGAATTTCTTGTTTGATGTCCTTAGCCAATGAAGTGCATAGTCTGGATAAAGCTCAACCTGATCATTGAAAAGAGCGACGGGGATGACAAGCAACGTACATTTTTCAGCGGACATGACGTGATTAAAGCGAGTCGCCTCCCGGGAGAAAACCTCAGCTTCACCAAATAGTTGCCCCGGCACAATAAGGCCGGTGAGAATCAGGTTGCCGTCGGGAGCGCACATTTGAACATGTGCGGTCCCTCTCAGCATGACGTAAACTTCCCGCACGGCATCTCCGGTCTGCCATATGAAATCGCTGCGGGCTTTGTTTACGGTATGCCCCTGAGCACTAAGCCGCGCCAGCTGATCATCGGGAAGTGAGTGCAAATCATGGCACTGCCTGAGACCATAAAGGTTCACGTTCGATGCAGTCATGGGTTAACCACCCCAGGTTCCATAGACGCCATTTGGTTTGAATCCACGTTACTTGTCGACCGTTCTCGGCAAGTTACTGCCATTAGTTTGCCTCAGCTTCTGCTGGCGGGATACACCCGATAAATGCCAGCAGGCTTTGATGGTCGGGCCTGTGCGCCCATTGCAGCATTGCCATTTGCACGGACTCCTTCGGTTTCCACGACCTCCGCCGGTTAATCGGCTCCGCCTTCACAGACCGTTGATAGATCCGGTTAATGCGTTGTCGTAGCTGTCACCACGACATTCGGCATAGGGTTCAATGGTGGCTATTCGTCATGTGCTCGGAGTGGCGAATGGAGCGGCGCCGGGGGCGGAAGCTTCATCGGTCACGGTTAAAGTATGTCGGCCGAGGCAATGTCTATATTTGCCATATATAGACATCGATGCCTATAATCAGTTATCGCTCGGCCCAAGTGAGGTGCTAATCATGAATATCAGCTTTACCGACAAACAGGCGGAATACATTGCCCTGCAGGTGCGTGAAGGTGATTACCAGAATGCCAGCGAAGTGGTCCGCGACGCCTTGCGCTTGCATCAGGTGTACCGTCACCGGGTTATCGAGGAGTTGCGGGCTGAAATTGCCAAGGGCTGGGATGGCCCGGTCAGTGAGCGAAGTGTGACCGATATCCTCAAGGCCAAGCAAAGCCAGCACCCCGTCTGATGGGCTCCGGTTTCACGCACTATGTCCTGTCCGGGGAAGCGGATCAGGATGTTAGTGACATCTTCGATTATTCAGTGCAAATGTTCGGCGTTGCTCAGGCAGCTGAGTACCTGCTGTCGCTGGATGCCTGCTTCCAGAGTTTGATCGTCAACCCTGATTTGGGGCGAGAGCGCAATGAAATTCGCCTTGGTTTGCGCAGTGTGCCTGTTGGCAGTCACGTCGTTTTTTACCGGATAGACGAAAGTTTCCTTCGTATTGTTCGGGTGCTGCATGGTAGTCGGGATCTGCCTCGTCATTTTCCTGAAGCTCCGGAGGGAGCATGAAAGAGGGCAGTAAAGGCACAGGCAAACGTCTGCTGATTATCGGTTTGACTGTGCCGGTGCTGTTTGCCGCGCTGGTGCTATTTCTGCAGTACAGTGAAAGCCAGCGGGTGGCCGCGCAGAAACAGCGCCTGCAAAGCGCCGAGGCGGATTATCAAACCTTTCAATCCTCCATGCTGGCGGACCTGCCAGCACCGGTGGCGCGTTATTTTCGTTATGCCCTGACCGAGGGCCAGCCATTGATCGCCAGCGTCGCCATGTCGCAAAACGGCGTGCTGCGAACCTCCATCAGCAGCCCGGACTGGACAAAGTTCACCGCCAAACAGTTTGTCGCCCCGGCCGCCCCCGGCTTTGTCTGGAATGCGCGAGTGGCCGTGCGCCCCGGATTTCATGTCTCGGTGGCGGACAGCTATAACAGCGGTGTTGGCGCCGGCCGGGTCAGCCTGTTTGGCGCGCTCACCGTGGTGCAGGCAGAGGACATTGCCGAACTGAACGCCGGCGCCTTGCATCGCTACCTGGCAGAGGCAGTCTGGTATCCCACCGCCTTGTTGCCGCAGGCCGGCGTGCAATGGACTGCGCTGAACGACAGCGCTGCCATCGCTTCACTAACCGACAATGGCGTGACCGTCTCGCTAGAGTTTCGCTTTAATGACGTTGGCGAAGTTACCGGCATCTACACCGATGGCCGCTTCGGCCAGTTCGACGGCGGCTATCGGCAAACGCCCTGGCAGGGCGAGTTCCGCAACTATCAGTTAGTGGATGGCATGCGCGTGCCACGCTATGGGCAAGTGGGCTGGTTTATCGATGGCGAACTGGAACTGGTCTGGAAAGGCGAGATAGACGATATCCACTATGCTTTCCTGACCAGAGAGCAATAAGACTATTTCCCGCACCGCAGGCACTGATCCAGCAATTGCCGCTGGTCATGTTGCTGGCAACAGCGCCGCAATCCAAGCAGGAGGCCACCGCATGAGCTGGATACTGACCAAATACTTTGTCACCGCCGCCGTGGTCGTTGCGGTATCTGAACTGGCCAAACGCAGCGACAAACTCGGCGCCCTGATCGCCGCGCTGCCACTGGTCACCGTGCTGGCCTTGATCTGGCTGTATGTGGAACAGCAACCGCAGGAAAAAATCGCCAACCACGCCTGGTACACCTTCTGGTATGTGCTGCCGACCCTGCCGATGTTTCTGGTGTTTCCAGTGTTGCTGCCGAGGATCGGGTTCTGGCCGACGTTGCTGGCGTGTGTGGTGATGACGGTGGTGTTGTTTGCGGGGTTTGGGGTGGTGATGCGGCGGTTCGGGGTGGAGCTTCTCTAGCCAGGTGCCCGCTGCCGGCAGCGCACAATGCGCTGCCGTTTCAGCCGGGCAGATGCCAGACCAGCATTTACCAGCTCATCTCGAATACCGTGGCTGGCGCACCCTCCCAGGAGCGTTCGACAATTTCAGAGCGAATGTCTTTGCCCAGAACCAGCTCCAGCGTCCGCTCCATCCATCCAAGGCCGACAAAGTACCACTCGGCGAAGTCCGGATCGAAATCATGGAAGCTGATGCGGAGGCGGTTGTCCGCAAGCATGTCACTGCGAATAGTGATCGAGTCATAAACAGTGCTGCCAATCACCCGGAACGATTCCATCGCGCCTTCGACGGTGTTTTTGCTGAACACGGTGCGGTAGATGGAGGTCATGGTTTCCTCGCCGGCCTTGCGGCCGAACAGGCGCATGATCTCCGGGCTGGATTGGGCATTGACCCGGCACACCGCCTGAAAGCAGGCCTTGTACGGCGCGAACGGATACCACTTGGCTGCAAGTATCCGCTCCTCGAGCAGATCTTTGGCTTCGTCGGTGAGAAACGGCTCCAACCTGCCTGTAGTGTCTGCCTTGATGGCTTTGACGAAACCAACCAGCATACTACCTTTAACCTGGCTTACTCTCCCATCTGCCATAAATCCCCCTGTTGTTCTAATGATTTTCGATCTGGGTAATCTGCCGACGAGCGTACCACCGGAACCGGTAAAATACAGGCAGGACATCCGTATGCGCTGGGGCTGACCGGCGTCTATCAAGAATATGTCCCAATACCTTGCGCTCGCCAATTGGCCTTTTCCCTAGCCTGTGCTCAACTCCCATCCTGAATCTTCCACTATCAGGAGCCGCCATGTCCCCGCTTGTCGCAACCCCCGCCCCTATCCTGCTTCCGGTGATGGCTCTGGTGGCCTGGTCCTTGGTGATGTGGCTATGGATGTACGTTACCCGGCTGCCGGCGATGAGAAAAGCCGGAATGAAGTCGGATCCGAATGCCCCCCGTGGCGAGCAGATGAGCCAGTTGCCGCCGGCGGTGCGCTGGAAGGCGGACAACTACAACCATCTGATGGAGCAGCCCACCTTGTTCTATGCGGCGGCGCTGGCGTTGGTGCTGATGGGGCAGGGCGACGGCCTCAACCTGACCCTGGCGTGGGCCTTCGTCGGGCTGCGGGTGGTGCACAGTCTGGTGCAGGCGCTGGTGAACATCATCGAGCTGCGCTTTGTGCTGTTCGTGCTGTCGACCCTGCCGTTGATAGCCATGACGTGGAATGGGGTGGTGGCGATGCTCTAGGGGTGGCGTATACCCAATAAGACACCCATTTACACCCAATTCCGGCTAAGGCTCCTGATGCTCCAGGGGCTTTAGCCCGGCCATCAGGGTTTCCGGAGCAATATCCTGCTCGTGGGGCCAGGTTACGGCCCCGAACTGGATGCCTACCCGGGCAAAGTAGTGCTTGTCCTTCAGCTCGCTGAATACGCCATGGTCCAGATACGGCTTGAGATCGAAGACGCCTTTCTGGCCATCCTCCAGTTCAACGTAGATCTGATAGTCGTCCAGCGGACGTACTGTTTTCACATCCCAATGCATGACCACCTCACAAGGGATCAATTTTGTACGGTGTCTCACCGGCAACCGCCAATGTCCAGTCTGCCACAAGCTCGTCGCGGTGAAGCTCAATCCACGCCTGTACCAGACGCAATTGCTTGCGGGGTAATTGTCCCGCCAGTATCTCTCCATTGTCGATACCGATAGATGCCTCGAATTCCGCATATCTCGCATGTATATGCGCAGCATCGTGGTGCTGATTGTCGAGAAAGTACATACGGATGATGATGCCATGAAACATCGAGATAACTGGCATGGACGAGCTTCCTTTGTGGTGAGTTGTGTCTCGCTGATGCGATGCCAGATTTTCTCTTTGGGTTAATGGTCGATGGGTAAGCGCTTGCCAACAGTCGGTATGCGACAATCCTGATGCATCGCTGGTCTTGTCAGACCCATTTGTGTCCAGGGCCTTCCCTAACTGTTTGATTTGTTGAGGGTCACATGAATAACGGCATAAAAGCTCAGGACCTGTTCGGCATCGACCTCCCCATCCTGCAGGCCCCCATGGCCGGTGCTCAGGATGCCGCCATGGTGCTGGCGGTGTCCGAGGCCGGCGGGCTGGGCGCCTTGCCCTGCGCCATGTTGTCGGCGGAGGCATTGCAGCGGCAGCTGGCCTGGCTGACGGCGCGCACCAGCAAGCCGTACAACCTGAATTTCTTCTGCCACACATCACCCGCGGTGGACGAGCAGAAGGAGCTGGCCTGGCGGGCGTCGCTGGCGGGGTATTTCCGTGAGTTCAATATTGATCCGATGCAGATTCCCGAGGGGCCGGGGCGGCAGCCGTTTAATCACGAGGTGGCCGATCTGGTGGAGCCGTTCCGGCCGCCGGTGGTGAGTTTTCATTTCGGTTTGCCGGCGGCGGATCTGCTGGCGCGGGTCAAGCGTTGGGGTTCGCTGGTGATGTCGTCGGCGACCACGGTGGCGGAGGCGCGTTGGCTGGAGGCGCACGGTGCCGATGTAATTATCGCCCAGGGCGTGGAAGCAGGTGGCCATCGCGGCCTGTTTCTGGATACGGACATTAATACCCAGGTCGGCACCTTTGCGTTGCTGCCGCAGGTTGTTCGTGCGGTAAAAGTGCCGGTGGTGGCCGCTGGTGGCATTGCCGATGCAGCGGGTATTCGCGCCGCGTTGCAACTTGGCGCGTTGGCGGCGCAACTCGGCACGGCGTTTCTGTTGTGCGACGAGTCGCTGATTTCGCCGCTGCATCGGGCGGCGTTGCAACAACCTGATGGCGAGGTCACGGCGCTGACCAATCTGTTCACCGGCCGCCCGGCACGCGGCATCGTCAACCGGCTGATGCGCGAGCAGGGGCCAATGAGCCGGCGGGTGCCGGAGTTTCCGCTGGCGACGACTGCCATTACTGCTTTGCGTAAGGCGGCGGAGCAGCGGGGCAGCAGTGATTTTTCACCGTTGTGGGCGGGGCAAAATACCAGCGGCTGCCGTGAGGTGTCGGCGGCACAATTGATTCGGGAGTGGGCCGAACTGCTGCGTTAGCTGGAGCCGTTATTCCCCGTCGTCCGGTAGTTTGAGTTGCCGCTCACTGCGCCAGACCCGGATTAATATCAGGTCGGTTCCCTGTTTGGCATAGACAACCCGAAACGGCGGATGAATAAGCTCACGAATATGATCAAGGTTAAATTCAGGAACGATGCGACCGGCGTCCGGGTGTTGTTGAAGCATCTCCGCGTGTTTCAGGACGGCCGCGACATATTCCCTGCCAGTATGGGCGACACCCTGCTCTGAATAATGGGCCTTGATGCCACGCAAATCTTCAAGCGCGGATCGGGCAATGCGCAGCGCCATTTACTCGATATCCAGCGCTTTTCTGGCTTCGTCCAGCGACACAGTGTTGCCGTCGCGCACGTCCATCAGGCCTTGCACCACCGCTTTGACAAAGCGTAATTCCTCCGCGGCGTTTTCATAGTCTTCCAGACCCTGCACGACGGCGATGCCGCGGCCGCGGCTGGTCAGCAGGATAGGGCGGTGGGTTTCCTGCGCACGGTTCACCACCTTGCCGGGATTGACCTTGAGGTCCGACAGGGGGATCACGTCTTCGGAGAACTTGATATGCATAACGACGGCCTATGGTTTATCTGGTGCCATTATTGGCACCTGTTTGCAGGTGCTGTCAATGGCCGTGTCAGTCTCACTCGTAATGGGTCCATAACCTCAGCACTTTCACAATCCGTTCCTCTTCTAGCACCTGATACACCAGTCGATGCTGGATATTGATGCGCCTTGAGTAGGCACCAGCAAGATCGCCCACCAGCTTTTCGAATGGCGGCGGGCGCCTGAACGGGTCTTCGGCGAGGATGGTTAACAGCTCTTGAGCGTTCGCTTTGAGGCCACTGGAGGCAAGTTTTCTGGCGTCTTTCTGGGCGTGTTTGCTGTAAACCAGCTTCCATGTCACCAGTCCAGCTCCTCGTCACACTGATCGACGGGGGTTTCCATGCCCTCGCGAATGGATTCACGCATGCCAGGCACTGACAGCAGGAACAGGGTTTCCTGGATGGCAGCCCAGTCCTCTTCGGACACCAGCACGGCCTTGTTGCGCTTGCCCATGATGGTGATCGGCTGATGGGATTCGGCCGCTTCATCAATAAGACGGTAGAGGTTGCCACGCGCCTCGGTGGCACTGATAGATGTCATGACGTACCTCGGATGCGGGTAATACTTGATCGAAGTGTACGCTTTAAGAGTCGTACGTCAATCCGTACGCTTTCTGTTAGTCAGGATGGCCGGGTAAATAATTACCTGCATTCCGTGGCATTGTGCTGCCACTCACCCCGGTGATACGTTTTCTCTGATTTGTATCACTTCTGGATACTCCCATGAACGCCTCCTTTTCCCCGATCCAAACCCAGTGGCCCGCGCCGCTCAGCGCCAAAGAGTGGGACCAGCGCTTTCCCGGGGTGATGGACTCCATCGGTCTGCTTGGGGCGGCGGCCAATATCATCATGCAGCTGGCGTTGGCGCCGGTGGGGCATGGGGTGGCCGAGAGCAAGGTGCACAGTGGCTCGATTTTTCATCACCCGATCAAGCGTACCCGTACCACGCTGACCTATCTGGCGGTGGCGATGCTGGGCAATTCGGAGGAGAAGCAGGCCTATCGCAATGCGGTGAACCGCTCCCATGCTCAGGTGCGTTCCGACGATAATTCGCCGGTAAAGTACAACGCCTTTAGCCCGGAGTTGCAGTTGTGGGTGGCGGCCTGTTTGTACTGGGGCTATGCCGACATTATGGAGAAGTTCTGGGGCGGGTTGAGTCGCGAACAGGCGGAGATCTTCTACCGGCTGGCGGAACCGCTGGGCACCACATTGCAGGTGCGCCCGGAAATGTGGCCGAAGGATCTGACGGCGTTCGAGGAGTACTGGCAGCAGACTCTGCCGCAGCTGCACATTGACGACCGGGTGCGTCAGATGCTGACGGACATCGCCGATCTTAAATTCTTGCCCCGGCCGTTCAGTGCGTTGCTGGGGCCCTTTAACCGTTTCGTCACCGTCGGTTTTTTGCCGGCGGAGGTGCGTGAGCAAATGCACTTTGACTGGAGCTCCGCCCAGCAACGTCGTTTCGAGCGGTTGCTGGCGGTCGTGGGCGGGGTCAATCGATTGATGCCGCGAGTGCTCCGCCAGGCGCCGACGTTATTGTTTATGGCTGACTTCCGTCGCCGTCAACGCAAAGGCTTGCCGATGGTGTAGGCCTCTATTGATCCAGTCCCAGTTTCTGGTAAGTCTCGGCTTCCAGCGCTGCCGTGTCGTGGTCA
Source organism: Alcanivoracaceae bacterium (assembly GCA_046292765.1). Classification (GTDB taxonomy): domain Bacteria; phylum Pseudomonadota; class Gammaproteobacteria; order Pseudomonadales; family Alcanivoracaceae; genus PGZG01. The sequence goes on from JBKBQA010000001.1 coordinate 324,729, forward strand.
TCAGGGTGGAAATCCAGACGGAAGTAGTCCAGGTAGTCCCGCCATAACCCCGAGATGAAGCCGTTCCTCCCCAGTAGCAGATGGAAAGCCTCCCGTGCCTGTTGAGTGCTATGACTACGCGGGTCTCTGGTTGATAGCCACACGGTCCCTGCCGACATCAGCGCCGCCATGTAGATGGAGGTGGGAATATAGGCCACAAGGCGCAGGAATTGGCCGCCCCCGGCATCGCGATACAAATTCATGGCGATTGCCTTGTGCTCACTCTCTTCGATGGCATGCCAGAGCCAGATCCGCCTCGCCTCGTCGCTCGCGAAAACGGCCTGCATATCTTCGTGTGCCATAAGCTGTTTAGCGAGAATAGCGGTGAAATGTTCGGCGGCGGATGTGAGCGCGAGGCATTGCAAGGGGGACAGGAAGTGTTTGAGCTTGTCCATCAGCCACGCCACATGGGCGGTGACCCCTGCTGTGCTGTAGCCGAGCTCTGTGAGCGAACGATTGAGGGAGGCATGCTCCCTTGCATGCATGGCCTCTTGACCGATAAAGGCGCTGATATCCTTTTTTAACTGCTCGGATTTCGCTTTATCGCGCAGATGCCGCACCGAGTGGACAAAGAACATTTCCCCGTCCGGAAACATGGCCGACAAAGTGGTAAGCCAGTTGTTTATCAGGGCGTTGCGGGTAATCCCGGCCTGAAGCCCGGAGTGGGCAAAGTTCATATGGCGGACCGGAAATGAGGCGCCCGGCATGTGGTGCACGGCGACGGCTTCATTCATGGTGTTCTCCTTTGCGTGGTAGCGGATTTCGCGCTTGCCGAGGGATTACTTATGTACTCTGATATGGATAATTATAGTAATATTACTCAGTCGATCCATTTAAGTATATATATGTAATTACTTCCTATAGCACCCTCGTCTTCTTTCCCGCTGCCTGGCCTGGCGTTGTGAAGGAGCCAGACCGCTCCGTACTGCCTTTAGCGCAAAGGCTTGCCGATGGTGTAAGCCCCCACTATCGTTGATCTGCATCCATACACCGGCCGCCTTCCCTGTCAGGATGGGTGGCCGGCTTTGCAGAGTGACTGACCTGTGTCGTTAGCCCCGCCTGTTCGTTCCCTGTCGTTGCCGCTGGCATTGGCGCCCTTGTTGGTGCTGATCGTGCTGCTGGCGCTGTCGGTGTATTACTTCGGCGATGATGCCTCCTATGGGGCCAACCAGATTGCCCTGTTGATCGCGGCGGGGATCGCGGGTGGCATCGGGGTGTGGAAAGGCTATCGCTGGGCGGAGATCGAGCAGGGCATTATTCAGGGCATCGCCAATGCCATGATCGCGATTCTGATCCTGTTGCTGGTGGGGGCGCTGATTGGTAGCTGGTTGCTGGCGGGTACGGTGCAGAGTCTGATCTGGTATGGCCTGTTGCTGATTTCGGCGCAGTGGTTTTATGCGGCGGCCTGTCTGGTGTGTGCCATTACTGCGCTGAGTATCGGCAGTTCGTGGACGGTGGCCGGTACGCTTGGGGTTGCCTTTATGGGCATGGCGGCGGCGATGCAGTTGAATCCTGCGCTGACTGCCGGGGCGATTATTTCCGGCGCCTATTTTGGCGACAAATTATCGCCGTTGTCGGACACCACTAACCTGGCGGCTGCGGTTACCGATACGCCGCTGTTTGTGCATATCCGCAACCTGCTCTGGAGTACGGTGCCGGGCTTTCTGATCGCCATGCTGATTTACGCTTTTCTGGGTGGTCGTGAGGTGGCGCTGGCGTCGGAATCCATCGAAGCGACCATGACGGTGATGCAGGAAAACTACCGGATCGGTGTCCATCTGCTGCTGCCGGTGCTGCTGGTGTTTGTGCTCGCCTGGCGGCGGGTGCCAGCGTTGATCACCATTGCGGTTGGAGCACTGACGGGCGGACTCATGGCGGCAATGTTCCAGCCAGAAGCTATTGGCCGTTTTGTTGAGGGCGAACAGTTATCCTTGCTGGAGCAGCGACTGGTGGCGGTGTGGACGGTGCTGTTCGATGGCTATCGAGCCAGCACCGGCAATGTTTTGATCGACGAGCTGTTATCGCGCGGCGGCATGGTGAGCATGCTCAATACCGTTTGGCTGATTCTGTGTGCGGTGACGTTCGGCGCAGTGATGGAGCAGGTCGGCATGTTACAGCGGGTGCTGAGCGCAATCATGGGCTCGGTGCGCGGGGTGACCGGACTGATTATCACCACCGTGTTCACCTGTATCGGTGCCAATGTGATGACGGCGGATCAGTATATTTCCATCATTCTGCCGGGGCGGATGTTCAAGCTGGAATATGCTCGCTATGGCCTGGCCAGTCAGAACCTGTCGCGCACTCTGGAAGATTCCGCCACCCTCACTTCACCGCTGGTGCCGTGGAATACCTGCGGCGCCTACATGGCCGGTACGCTCGGGGTGGCGACCTTTTCTTACTTGCCGTATGCGTTCTTCAATCTGCTCGGGCCGGTGATCTGTATCGCTTATGCGGCGACCCATTTCCGTATTGTGCCGCTGGAGACGAAAGTGTGATCTGGGTCCTGAAATGGTGCGCCCGGTGGTTGTTCGAGGGGTCGCCTCAAAGGCAATTGTGTGGCTATGCGAGTTAGTGCTTTAATCGTATCCGGGGTCGGCGTGGACCGATCATTCGGTAACATTACAGACAGGGATATATCAATGAAAAATCATAAAAAAGCGATGGTGCTGGGTATTGGTCTGGCTATGTCGGCGGCCAGCGGTTTGGCTTCCGCGCAAGACTGGTCGGGGATGTATGGTGGCGTCAATCTGTCCCAGAATGAGTTTGGCTTTCAATCCCGTTCTTACTATGGTGATTTTTTCGGTAAAGACAACGCGCTCGGCCTTGGTCTGACCGGCGGCTATAACATCCGCAATGGCTCTGCGGTATACGGCGTTGAGGTTGACCTCAATGTGGGGGATTTTTCTTCCAGTGCTGCGCCGGGCGTCAGGAGCAATGAGTATTACCATCAGGAAGCTGAGTGGAGCTGGCTGTCGACGGTGCGTGCCAGAGCAGGTCTCGCTGTAGAGAATACCTTGCTGTATGTGACTGCGGGTATTGCGGCAGCCGATACCGATTACAAGTATTGCGATAATGGTGCGACGGCCTGCAATGATGGCGATTCGGACAATGCCTTTTCTGATGGCATCGACTTCGGTATAGCGTATGGATTTGGTGTCGAAGTGGCTCAGTCCGATGCGATGACTGTGCGTCTTGAAGTGATGAAAGTGAGCCTGCAACAGCAAAAGCCAGCTCGTATAGGTGATGCTGACTATCCGGCAGCCTTTTCGTCTGACCTGACGGCAATTCGTCTTGGGGCAAATTGGCGTTTCTGATTAAGCGGCACTGCCAAAACGGGCGACGGAAGTCGCCCGTTTTCTATTGTCTCGACTCAAGCACTTGAGCTAAGGGCGTGACGAAGCGGTGATAGGGCTCCAGTGCAGCATTCGCTGAGCTGTAAAGGGGGGACGCAACCTGGCGCCTGCTTGGTGTACGTATCGCACGATGGGTTCTATGAAAGGCGAGGCAGTCCTGATGCCAGGGGATCCCGACATGCTGTAGTAAAGATCGGGTAGTCGCTTCCTGATTTGAGATCAAATCCTCGTACTGCACGGTATAGATCTGAACGGAAAGCACGTCTTTCCAGTGTGACATCAGTTGTTCATGTAGCTGGTAGTATCTACCAATGCTGACAAGGTCCTCTGAGTAGCCGTACTGATCTCCCAGGGGCTGGATGTAGCACGAAATACAGTTCGCCAGCGGGTCGCGCTTGCACTCAATAAAGATTGCCTTGGGGAAGGTTGCTGCCAGTAGCCACAGGATTTCTGAGTTCAGTGGCATTTTGTCGGTAACATGCCGTGCAGAAGGCGAGTAGGCTGTTAGTAGTCGCAAGTACTCTCGGCCGATTTGCTGGATGGCACTCCTGCGGGTGGATAGTAGTGATGCTGCTGCTTCCTCGCTGTTGACGGAGAAATATCCCAGGCGTGTCGCCGCCATCCTGAAATAGCCAAGCTCATTGGCGCCCGCGACATCCGGATGACTGGCAAGAATTTGTTCTACAAGGGTGGTGCCGGAGCGCGGCATTCCGAATATAAAAATTGGGCGCTGGCTATGAATGCCATCATTCGCATGGCTTCTGATGAAGTCTTTGGTGATGGTGGACTTAATGGTTTCGACATGACGTGTAAACTGCTCAATACGCGATTTGCCAATTGCTGTTTTTTTCGATCGAGTGAAGTGTAGAAAAGCGGCTTCATACCTTTCTAGGTCATGATCAATTTTACCGGCTGCCCGGTGTAACCACGTCTTCGCCTTTTCCGGGGTGGCTGGGTCTTCAAGGTGCTTGAGTATGTCACCATATTCCTGTGGTTCCTGCTGCCAGGTTCGGGCTCTGGCTATGCCATCATAAGCGTAGACACTTGAAGATCCCTCTCTGAGCACGCGGCGGAAACTCTCCAGCGATTCTTCCGGCCGCTGACCCGCATCCAGGTACTGGGCCCGGTCTATCTGGTATGCCTCGTTGTCCGGGGTGATAGCCAGCGCCATATCGATGGACTTCAAGGCCCGCTCAGTTTTGCCGAGTTGGTAATAACACTTGGACAGGATGTGGCAGGTTTCTGCATTGCCACTCTTCAGCTTGGCAGAAATGCTGGCATGGTGCTCGGCGAGATCTGGTCGATGCAGGTGCAGATACAGCATCGCCATGTTGTTATGCAAGCCAGGGTCATTCTTTCTGACCGCCAGCGCTTTCTCAAACCATGCCAACCCTTGGAAGGGGCGATTGCTCTGGACGGCAAGCAACCCCATCAGGGTCATGGCTTCGGCATTGCGTTTGTCACGCTTCAGTATCTCGGTGTAGACCCGTTCGGCCGAAGTGGTATCGCCGCCCGCCTCAAGGCGAGCGGCATGGTGGAACATCTGTTTGAGGTCAGGATTGGCTGGCTTCATCGTCGTGGCGGTAATCAGACATGGTCACATTCTTTCACAGAATGGATACTACTGTCTGATTTTGAGGGGCTATCCGGAATCATGTCCGCTAAGCCTTACCGCGCCACCATGCCGCCGTCCACCGCCAGTGCCTGACCGGTGACAAAGCCGGACTGTGGCGAGCTGATCCAGACAATGCTGTCCGCCACTTCTTGCGAGGTGCCCATGCGGTTCATCGGGTGCAGCGCATTGAAGGCTTGTTCGGTCGCCGGGTCCTGATGGGTGATACGGTCGATCATTTCGGTTTTGATCGCGCCGGGGCAGATGGCATTGACGCGAATACCGCTGGTGGCGTATTCCAGTGCCGCGGTTTTGGTCAGCTGAATGACGCCGCCTTTTGAGGCGCAGTAGGCCGGCAATCCGGCGAAGCCGATCAGGCCAGCCACCGAGGCGATATTAACGATGGCGCCGCTGCCTTGCTTCTGCATGATTTTCAGCTGTTCCTGCATGCACACGAACAGGCCGCGCAGGTTGATGCCAATCACCCGGTCAAAATTTTCCAGTGGGGATTCCGCCGTGGGCGCCTGCTCGCCTTCAATACCGGCATTGTTGCAGGCTACGTCAAGGCGGCCGAACAGGTCGATGATCTCGGCATGCAGCTTGCGTATCTGGGCCGGGTCGGCCACATCGCAGGCGACGAAGACGGCATCGGCGCCGTTCTTGCGCAGTTCGGCGGCGGCGGCTTCACCGCGAGCCTGATCGCGGTCCGACAGCACTACCCGACATCCCTGGGCGGCGTAGGTTTGGGCAGTCACCAGACCAATGCCGGTGGCAGCGCCTGTCACCAGTGCGACGGTGTCTTTGCTGAACATGGGGTTCTCCTTGCGTCGTGTCGTTGGACGGCCATACTGACAGCCTTCATGTGACAAAGGGTTGATCTGAGGCAATGTCCCGTTGGCGACCGCCGGGCCGACCCGGTTCCAAATACATTACCCGGGAAGGCTACCGGGCCATGAATGACGAGTTACAGCATCTCTGGAAGGTCAAGCGGCCGGAGGTGACGCGCTCGGTGCAGGAGGCCGCTGCCCAAGGCGATCGGTCCGAGAACGCCGAGTATATCTACGGCAAGAAGATGCTCCGGGAAATCGACAGCCGGATCCGCTTCCTCAGCAAGCGCCTGGATGACATGACAGTGGTGGACCAGCCGCCGGCAGACCAGAGCCGGATATTCTTCGGCGCCTGGGTGACGCTGGAGGACGATGATGGCACAACGGTCACCTACCGGCTGGTGGGACCGGACGAAACCGATGGTGGCAAGGGCCATATCAGCATTGATGCGCCATTGGCGCGGGCGCTGCTGAAGAAGCAAGTGGATGACGAGGCCGAAGTGGACACGCCGTCGGGGCGCAAGCTCTGGTACATTAGCGCCATCCGTTACGAACAGTCCTGAGGTCTGTTGCATGTCCGAGATTGTGCCCAGTCGCACCGCCCTGATTGTTCGTCGCTCCCTCGCCGGTGGCTTGCTGATCCTGTTGCCGCTGGTGATTGTCGGCACTATCTTCCGCTGGATCTATGATGTGGCGAGCGAAATCATTTCGCCCTTCACCGGCCCCTTTATCACCACCTTTGGCTTGCCGAAAATCCTCGCCGACCTGATCGTGATCGTGCTGCTGGTGGTGCTCTGTTTTGTGATTGGCAGCCTGGTCGCGACCAGGCTCGGGGCCTGGTTGTGGCAGCGGGCTGAAGACGTGCTGATGGTGAGGGTGCCCGGCTATCGCAGTGTGCGCGAGATTACTGCCCAGGTGCTTGGCAATAGTAACGACTCACCGTTCAAGCGTGGTGAAGTGGCGCGGATCTGGTTGTTTGGACGGGATGTCGATGTGTCCGTGAGCGGCCTGGTGACGTCGCGGCATCGGGACGGGCGGCTGACGGTGTTTGTGCCCACCGGACCGAATCCGACCACCGGGTTTATCTATCACGTGGCGCCGGAGCTGGTGGAGCTGCGTCCGGAGATTCGGGTGGAGCAGATGATGAAAACGGTGATTTCCTGCGGGGCCGGCACGTCGGCGCTGTTTGACGCCATAGCGCCGGCAGCGAAGGTCTGACGACGGCGCGACCGGTGTACTGTTGGCCGGCGCCTTGCCGGCCAACGTATCAGGGGCAGAGGGTGCGAACTTTCTCTTCGATGGCGGCCTGAACCTCGCTGTCGGCGTTGTGCTTGGCGGTCAGGTCATCAAGGGCATCCAGATCCTTTTCGCGGATGCCGAATTTCTTTTCCAGTTTTTCCAGCTCGTTTTCCAGCTTGTCCGGCTGATCCCAGAGCTTCTGGTTCAGGCAATGCTGCTGGGCGGCATAGTCGATGTATTGGTTGCGGTCCATTTTCAGGGCCAGAGCGCTGGCCGGCAGGACGGCGAGGGCGATCAGAATCAGGGTGCGACGCATGGAACTCTCCCGGGTTGGTTGGGCCTCCTCTGTCGGGAGGCTCTGGGCTTCTGAGTGTCCCGCGGGGTGGCAGGCAGGTCAACCATGGCGCAGGATTGCCGTTGCTGTCGGGTTCAGCCCTCGGCCTGCTCGGCTTCTTCGAGGGCGGTCATGGCATCAAGCCAGTCCGATTCCACCGTTTCACATTGTTTGCGTAGCGTGCCCTGACGGCCGAGCAGGTCGGCGAGCTTCTGCTTGTGTTCGCTTTGGTAGAGGGTCTGGTCGCCGAGCGCATTTTCCACTTCGGTCAGCTGCCTTTGCAGCGCGTCGAGCTGCTTTTCGAGCTTGTCGGCAGCCTGTTTCAGGGGCCGCAGGTTGGCGCGCTTCTGTGCCGCCTGCTGGCGTTTGAGCTTGTTGTCGCTGCGCGATTCGTCACGATCGGCGCTGAGGCTATTGGTGGCTGAACTGATGGCCTTGCTGCGTTCGCGCAGCCAGCGGGCGTAGTCATCAAGATCGCCATCCCATTCGCTGACGGTGCCGTTGGCCACCAGCACCAGCTCATCAACCGTGGTTTCCAGTAGATGGCGATCATGGGAGACCAGTATCACCGCGCCTTCAAATTCCTGCAGCGCCATGGTCAGCGCTTCGCGCATGTCCAGATCGAGATGGTTGGCCGGCTCGTCGAGCAGCAGCAAGGCCGGCTTCTGCTGCACCAGCAGGGCCAGTGCCAGACGTGATTTTTCGCCGCCGGAAAAGCGTCGCACCTCGGCGTAGGCGTCATCGCCATGAAAGCCGAATCGACCCAGCTCCTTGCGTACCTGCAGCTCTTCCCACTTCGGCTGGGCCGCCTGCATCAGGGCGAAGGCGGTCTTGTCCTGCGGCAGCGCATCAACCTGCTGCTGGTGGAAGTAGCCGATCACCAGCTCCGGTCCGATCTGGAACTTGCCGCCCAAAGGTGACAGCTGGGTGGCGAGGGTTTTGATCAGGGTGGATTTGCCTGCGCCGTTAGGGCCAAGCAAACCAAGCCGGGTTTCCGGGCGGATCGAGAAGGTCACTTCGCGCAAGATCACGCTGTCGCCATAGCCGCAGTTGACGCGCTCCAGATCCATCATCGGGTTTGGCAGCCGGGCCGGTTTCGGGAAGCTGAAGCTGAAGCCGTCCTCGATATGCGCCGGGGCAATCAGTTCCAGTTTGGCCAGTGCCTTCAGACGGCTTTGTGCCTGCCGTGCCTTGGTGGCCTTGGCGCGAAAGCGGTCGATAAAGCTCTGCAGGTGGGCGGCCTGAACTTTCTGCTTTTCGTATACCTGTTGCTGTTGTGCCATGCGTTCGGCGCGCTGACGCTCGAAGGCAGAATAGTTGCCGCTGTAGAGTGTCAGGCGCTGTTGCTCGATGTGCAGGATATGGCCGACGGTGGCATCGAGAAAATCGCGGTCGTGGGAGATCAGCAGCAGGGTTTGCGGGGCCTGTTGCAGCCAGTCCTGCAGCCACAGCACTGCGTCCAGATCGAGGTGGTTGGTGGGCTCATCGAGCAGCAGCAGATCGGCATCAGCGAGCAGTACCCGGGCCAGATTCAGACGCATGCGCCAGCCGCCGGAAAAACTGGCCACCGGATTGCGCTGCGCGTCGGCGGCAAAGCCGAGGCCCGCCAGCACTTCGGCGGCGCGTGCCGGCAGCGACCAGGCATTGAGGGCGTCGAGTTTTTCATGGGCGTGGCCGATGGCCATGCCGTCACCGCTGGCTTCGGCATCACGCAGGGCCTGTTCGGCGGCCCGCAGTGGGGTGTTGCCGTCGAGGACATAATCGATGGCGGGCTGATCCAACGCTGGCACTTCCTGGGCCATGATGGCCAGACGCCAGTCCGACGGCATCGACAGCTGGCCGGCGTCTGCGTCCAGCGCGCCAGTGAGCAGGGTAAACAGGGAGCTCTTGCCGCAGCCGTTCTTGCCGGTGAGGCCCACTTTCCAGCCGCTGTGCAGGATGACCGAGGCGTGGTCGAGAAGAATGTCAGGGCCGCGCCGCAGGCGCACATCATCAAGCTGTATCATTGGCAAGTCGGGTCGGAAACGAAGCGCGAGTGTAGCAGAGCAGGGCCGCCCACCGGCAGTGGCCGCTCAGGTGGACAGGGGCTGTTCGCCGATGCGCGGCTGTTCCAGCCAGCCACGGGCCCAGACACCGAGCTCATTGGCGGACATGGGCTTGCCGAGCAGGAATCCCTGAATCAGGTCGCAGCCGAAACTTTCCAGCAGCATTACCGCCTCACGGGTTTCGACTCCTTCGGCCACCACTTCGAGGCCCATGTTGTGGCCGAGCTCAATGGTGGAGTGGACAATCACGGCGTCGTCGTCGCTGTGATCAAGATTGAGGACAAAAGACTTGTCGATCTTGAGCTCATCCACCGGCATTCGCTTCAGTTGTGACAGCGACGAATAACCGGTGCCAAAATCATCCACTGCCAGTCGCAGGCCAATGCCTTTCAGACGCGCGAGCATGGTGTGGCCTTGCTGCTCATCTTTCATCACCGAACTTTCCGTGATTTCCAGACATAGCGCCGCCGGTTCCACTTCGGCGTTGGCTAGCAGGGTGGCGATATAGCCGGGCAGCTCCTCGTCCTGCAGGTCGCTGGCGGAGATGTTCACCGACAGTTGTACCATCAGGTGTTCGCGATGCCAGGTTTTCAGTTGTTGCACAGCAGCGCGCAACACCCAGCGGGTCAGACGATTGATATGGCCGGCGTCTTCGGCGATGGCAATAAACTCATCCGGCCGCAGTGGGCCGAGAGTCGGATGGTGCCAGCGGATCAAAGCCTCAGCGCCGATTCGCTCACGATCCCGCAGGGCTGCTTTGGGCTGGAACAGCAGGTGCAAGCCTTCGCCGTTGAGGGCTTCTTTCAAGTCCCGCGCCAGTGACAGGCGCCGCAGGTGACGTTCATCCCAGCCGGGCTGATACACCGCCACCTGATGGCCGGCGTGCTTGGCGTCGTACATGGCAATGTCGGCGCGGCGCATCAGGGTTTCTGCATCTTCGCCATGCACCGGGAACAGGGCGATACCAATGCTGGCCTCGACGTTCAGTTGCAGGTCGGCGAGCTCCACAGTCTGGGCCACGCGTTCGCGCAAGCGGTGGGCGACCTTGATGGACTGTGCAGTGTCGACACCACTGAGCAGCAGCAGAAACTCATCGGCGCCAAGCCGCGACGCCATGTCGCGCTCCTTGGTACTGCTGTCGAGCCGGCGTGCGACCACGCCCAGCACCTGGTCACCGACGCCGTGGCCAAGCGAATCGTTGATTTCCTTGAAGCGGTTCAGATCGAGTGCCATAACGGCAAAAGGCTGACCGGCGCGGATTGCTTGTTCCAGCGACAGCAGCGCCATGCGCCGGTTGGCGAGGCCGGTCAGGGAGTCGTGTTCTGCCTGATGCACCAGCCGCTGTTCGCGCTCGGCGATGGCACCCTGCATGGCGTTGAAGGCGCGGGCCAGTTCGCCGAATTCGTCATCGCTTTGCACCGGCACGACGGTGTTGTACTGGCCCGAGGTGATTCGGCGTGAGGCATTGGCCAGCGCCTGCACCGGTCGACTGATGCCGCGGGCAAGCAGGCTGGCCGATAGCAGTGCCAGCACCAGCCCGATCACGGCCAGCGCCAGCAGTTGCTGGCTGAGGCTGTTGTACGGTTCCAGCACCCGCTCAATCGGCAGTTGCAGTACGGCGTTGATGTGCTGGTCCACCTGCAGCACCAGCGTCAGCTGATCGATGCCACCGATGCGGACGCGCAGTGGTCCATCTGGCAATTCCAGGTCAGTCAGCCAGTGGGCGGTTGCGGCGGACTGCTCCGGCAGCTGGGTGCTGACGATCAGAGGCTCACTGCCGGTGACAATGAAGGAGATCTCCAGTCCGGTGAGTTGGGACAGATTCCAGACCAAGGCATCGTTGATTTGAAAGCCCATGCTGACCCAACCGGTCAGTGACGGGGTATAGACCGGTGCGACTACCACTTCGTAGAGCAGGCCGTCGATCATCTCGATACGAACTTCCGGGTCGAGAATGGAGTCGGGCACCAACACCGCTGCATCGCTTTCGAGCGGGCCGATAACGCGGCCATCAAGGTCAATCAGGCGGGCAATATCGGCGCTGACACGGGCGGCATGATTGGCAAGTGCGGAGCGGACAGTGTCGGCGTCACCAGTGGCCACCGCTTCGCGAAAGGCAAAATCGGACACCAGCAGCTCCACCGTGGAGGCGAGCTGCAGGCCGCGGCTGTTCAGCAGTTCGGAGAACACATCGCCGCCGATGGTAAGTGTGCGAGAGGCGTCATCGACCAGAGTGTCGCGGACGATAGTGCGCGCCACCAGGTAGTTGGCGAGCTGCAGCACCACCACCAGGCCGACCAGAATCAGCAGCAGTTTGCCGAGGTGGCTGTGACGCATGAAGATTCCCCAGAGAGGTGATCGCCCGATGCCGGCGGCCGTTATAATGCTTGCCCACACTGTACTCCAGTGCCAGCAGGGGTGACAGCCCCGGAGTGTCTGCCATGCTATTGTTTTTACAAGCTATTACAGCCCGGGCAGGCTGCGGGTGAGATGACGCTGGATCTCCAGCCATTCCAGCACCAGACGCCACTGGACACGGTCCTGGTCGTTGGCGTCGGCGAGATCGAGCAGGCCACAGCCATCGCCGGCGGCCTGCACATAGAGCTGGGTATCGCGCAGGGTGGCGAGGAAGGGGATCTTCAGGCTGTTCAGAAACAGCTCCAGTTTGCCGTACATGCGGGTGCGTTCACGGGCGCGATTGGCAATGACGGCCAGCCGCTTCGGCCGGCGCCGGTTGGCAGATGAGAGCATCACTGCCTGCATAAAGCGGGTGGCGGCACGGATATCAATCGGGCTCGGCAGTACCGGCACCAGCACCACCCGGGAAATGTTCAGTAGCGCATCCAGCGCGCCACCGTCCAGACCAGCCGGGGAGTCGATGATCAGCAGCTCGCGGGACTCGCGTAGCGGAGTGTGCAAGCGGCCCGCGTGAAAGCGACTGTCCAGCGGCAGCGACAGCAACTGGATATCGTCGTGGCCCGACTGGACCCGCTGCCGGTGCCATTGTGATGACGATTGCTGAGGGTCGAGATCAAGCAGGGTCACGGCGCGGCCGCGGCCGGCATAGTAACTGGCCAGACTGGTGGACAGGGTGGTCTTGCCACAACCGCCCTTGGCGTTGGCAACGAGGATGACGAACTGGTCACGGGCGCGGTCCCGCACCGGTCTGGCAGGTGCCACTACTTCGTCGTTCAGGGCGATAGGATTGCTGCCGTGCATGATGGCCTCCTGACGCCACTATAGGCGAGTGTGGGCGCGGGCGCAGCCGGGACTGCGGAAATCGTGACCGGGTTGCCGGAGTTCGCCATGACAACCGCCTTGTCGGCCCTGTATGCTTGCCCCTTCCTCGCCAAGGGAACGTCACGATGAAGTACTTTCTGCTGGTCATCGGTCTGCTGGTGGCGGTGGCGGCAGCGCTGGTACTGGTGCCTGTGAAGGACGGTCAGCCGCTGGTCAGCTTTGAGAGTGTTGAGAAGCAACTGTCAGAGGTTGGCTTGCCCCGTTTTGGCGAAGAGCAGGAGACCCTGCCCACCCTGTATAGGTGGCGTGATGCACAAGGCCAGTGGCAATTCGGGCAGGTGCCCCCGCCGGGCGTGGTAGCAGAGCCTGTGGAACAGAAGAATATCCGGACATTGTCGCCTGAGCAGTTTCGCCAGGGCGGCCAGCCCGGAAAGAATCCATAACATGTAATGACTCGCAACGGAGGCAAGATGAACAAGTTTGCATTGCTGATCGCCGGCAGCGTGGCGCTCACCGCCTGTGGTGACACCGCGCCCAAGGTGAAGCTGGATAACGATGACAAGAAAGCTGCCTACTCACTCGGTTACCGCACCGGTGAGCAGATGCAGGGGCGCATGGATGGCATTGATCTCGACAGCTTCCTCACGGGCATGCGAGCCGGTGCGTTGGGCGACGAAAAGGGCCTGCTGCTGAAGCCGGAAGACATGGATGCCGCGATCATGGCTTTCCAGCAACGCAAGATGGAAGAGCAGGAGGCTGAAATGGCCCGCGAAGCAGATGATAACCTCGCTGCCGGCGCGGCGTATCGCTCCGCAAATGCCGAGAAAGACGGCGTTACCGTGACCGACACCGGCCTGCAGTACGAAGTGCTGGCCAATGGTGATGGTGCCAGCCCGGGTAGCGAAGATACTGTGGTAGCGCACTATCATGGCACCCTGATCGACGGCACCGTGTTCGACAGCTCCGTTGATCGTGGCGAGCCGGCCACCTTCCCGCTGAACCGCGTGATCGAAGGCTGGCAGGAAGCCCTGCCGATGATGAAGATCGGTGACAAGTGGCGTATCGTGCTGCCCCCGCATCTGGCCTACGGTGAATACGGCGCTGGCGGCGTGATTGGTCCGAATGCAACGCTGATCTTCGAAGTGGAATTGCTCGAAATCGCCAAGTAATCCAGCGGCGAACAAAGGGCGTTGCCGGTGTTGCCGGCAACGCCCTTTTTGTTTTCTGCTCAGTGCACCCGCACCTTCAGCACCGGCGTTTCGCGCTGGTGAATACTGACGATCAGCTGATCCTCCAGTGCGAACCGCTCTTCCAGCTTCACCAGTAGCTCGTTCAGTCGCTGCGGTAACTTGCCTTGCTGGGACACGATACGGTCAACATCGTCGAAGTCATCGTTGAAGGTCAGCGCGGCATCGGTGGACTCTTCCAGCCGTCGCAGAATCGAGGCGATCAACGCCGGATTTTCGTGCTGGGTGTAGCGCGCTTCCCGCGCCAGTTCCCGATAGATCTCGAAATAGCCGGCACTGATGTAATCCACCAGCAACTGGCAGAACTGCTGCACACGCTGTGGCAGCGGGTTGCGCTGGCGGTCACTGCTGGTCAGGGTGCGCAGGTTGAACAGGGTGTGTAGCAACAGCTGCCGCTCGCCGAGCCATTGCTGAACCAGAAGCTCAATTCGTTGCCATTGGTGCAGTGCGGTGTGGGGCTGTGTTGCCATGATGTTCCTCCTGAAATTCCGTTTTCGTGACGCCTCCTGCGGGGCCGGGAAGATAAAGTAGGCGCAGCCCGTTGCAGACCGCAATTGGCTGCGGTGGAAAGAGTGCACACTTTTTCGGATTGGAAGTGAAAATCGCTGCAAAACAGCGGGTTAAGGAAAAGACGGATTATTCATAAAAAAGGGGGCGGAAAGTCGCCACGGCTATGTACGGGCAACGACTGATGCGCGGGAACAGCATTTCTTGTGGCGGGGCAATCCTGCCACTCACACAATTACAGCAGGCCGGCGATCCATGGCCAGAGCCAGGGCAGGGCCAGGGCGGTGAGCAGGCCGGTGAGGCCGAGGGCGAGTGATGAATAGGCGCCGGCGCGCTCACTGTATTCGAATGCCCGGGCGGTGCCGATGGCGTGTGCTACCAGCCCCAACGCCAGACCGCGAATGCGGTCGTCGGTGACCTTGAGCAGGCGGAACACCAGCGGCGCGGCAAGCACGCCGACGATACCGGTAATCGCCACCGCACCCGCCGCCAGCGCCGGGTAGCCGCCGGTGAGGCGGCTGACTTCCAGTGCAATCGGAGTGGTGATGGATTTCGGCGCCAGCGAGCCAACCACTTCCGCCGGTGCGCCGCACAGGGCAGCAAGCCCGATCGCCAGACCCGCCGCCAGCGGTGCGCCAATCAGGATATAGAGCCCGACTTGACGCCATATATGGCGCAGGGTCGACAGTTGCCGGTACAGCGGCCAGGCCAGTGCCACCGTCGCTGGGCCAAGAAAGAACTGCAGCACCGCAGTGCCGGCCAGATAATCGCGGTAAGAGATACCGAGCCAGAGCAGCACCACAATCACCGGAATCATCGCTACCAGAAACGGGTGCAGCAGCGGCTGCCGGCCGCTACGCTCGTACAGCCACCAGGCCAGGCGGTAGCTGATAAGGGTCAGTAGCAGGGCGAACAGGGGGGTGGAGAAGGCGCTCACTGCGGCGCCCTCAGTAACACTTTCAGCAGCAGCGTCACCAGCACCAGCGCCACCACGGTGCCGACCACGATCGATACCACCAGCGCGAGGCCATGTTCGGAGTAGCGATCCCATTCCAGCACGATGCCGATGCCGATCGGGAAGAACAGCAGGGTGAGATTGCCGATCAGCAGGTTGGCCGCCGGCGCGACGCGCTGCAGCACGGCTGCCCGGGTGGTGAGCGCCAGCAGCAACAGCACCATGCCCACCACCGGGCCCGGTAGCGGCAGATCCAGCGTCCGCACCAGCCATTCGCCGGCGAACTGGAACGCCAGCAGGATCAGCAGACCATCAAGCATGGCGTCGGAACAGCTGGAACAGCGCCACCGCAGACAGGCCGACAAACACCACCAGCGACCAGGCCGGCAGGCTCAGGCCAAGGAACATCCAGTCGATGGTGGCGCACTCGCCGGAGCCGGTCAGCACCATGCGCATCACTTCGCTCATGGGGAATACGTCGAGCATGTAATCCAGCGCCGGGCCACAGGCCGGCACCTGGTCCGGTGGCAGGCTTTGCAGCCAGACGTGACGACCGGCCACGCCGGCGCCGCCAACCGCACCGATGCCGGCCAGGGCGGCGTAGATGCGTTGCCCGACGGCGCCCGGGCTGTGGATCAGGGCCAGCAGGAAGAACAGGCCGGCAACGATCACGCCGACGCGCTGGAAAATACACAGGGGGCAGGGATCCAGCCCTTCAACAAGTTCCAGATAGAGGGCGCCGGCCATGGCGACCACGCAGGCGGTGAAGGCGAGCAGATTGAGCATTCGGGGCGCCAGCAGGCGGGCGATCAGGGTCATGGCGACTGTCTCGTCGAAGCACGGGCTGTGTGCGGCGAAGGGTAGGGAAAAGGCCGCCGTCGGGCAACCTGCAGAGTCAGGGACTCCGGAAAGAACAGCAGGGTTCCCGTCCGCTCAGCCGATGGCGCGCTGGTCGGTCTGCTTGCGCAGCCAGGCTTCGTTGCCTTCAGCCCAGCCGGATTCCCACCATTGCGACAGGGTTTCGTCCGGGTAGGGGCACTCGCTTGAGGGGCGTCCGCTCAATCCCCAGAGACAACCCTGATTGTAGGCCTTCTTGCATTCGTCCTGACTGTGTTGCGATTTCATACGCAAAGGCTCCGTGAACAGACTCAACGCTACCATGGCACTGCGGGTGGGGTGATGCCGTCCGGTTCACAGATTGTACCTTTGGTCAGCACAAGAAATGGCCATCTAATACAAAAGTGTGATGCAGTGACGGTTGTCGTCACAGGTCGCCATTTTTCGGCACAGACCGGCGATCAGTCACGGAAATACTCAGCAAGGAATTCCTCGAACGGCTGTTGCGTTTCCGTCTCACGGGCGGCCTGATCCTGCAGACTCTTTTCTGCCATGGAGGTGAATGTCTCGCGGTCATCCGGATCCGGCTGACGGGAGCGGAACAGCTCGCGATGTTGCTCTGCCTGACGCAGACCGAAATCGAAAAAGCCGATCTTGTCGTCGCCGAGCGTCTGCAGTACTCGCGCCGAAGTGGTGAGCGACGAATCTCGCACCTTGGCGCGTTGTTTCGCCAGCGTGCTGCGATAATGATCATGTCCCTCAGACTGGTCGTAGGTTTCGGCCAGACCTTCGAGCTGGTCCAGCAACTCGTTTGCCCAGTTGGTCAGGGTGATCTGTCTGCCGCGGCGGCATAGCCGGGTGTCCACTTCGCGGCCATTGTAAACGGCCTGACGGATGTTCTGTTTGGCCGCAATCTGGTCGCAGGCTTCCACCATAGGGGAGTTCTCCAGCAGACAGTAGCTGGCAAACAGATCAATAAAACGCATGGTGTCTTCGTTGATGCCGAGCGGTTCAAACGGGTCCAGATCCAGCACCCGCACCTCAATGTACTCGACACCACCACGCTGCAATGCCTGGGTCGGCCGCTCACCCTTGCGAATGGTGCGCTTCGGCCTGATCGAGGAGTAATACTCGTTCTCGATCTGGAGAATATTGGCATTCAACTGTCGATACTCGCCGTTGACACACACGCCGATTTCCTCATAGGAAGGTTCTGGCGTGTGGATGGCATGATTAAGGGTGCGCACATAGCTGTCGATGTCGTTGTAGCTGATGTGCAGGCTCGACTGGGCGTTGTTCTGGTAGCCGAGGTCACTCATTCGCAGTGAGGTCGCGCCGGGTCGGAACAGGCTGTGGTCCAGGCGCTTCAGCAGCTGGTGGTCGCGGCCTTTGAGGAACGAGGCGCATACCGCCGGCGAGGCGCCAAACAAATACACCAGCAGCCAGCTGTAACGATGAAAGTTGCGCAGCAGGTCAAAATAACGCGACGAAATAAAGTCCTGCAGCGTGCCCGACGCGCCTTCACATTGCTGGTGAATCTCCCAGAACGACATAGGCCACGATACGTTGTAATGAATGCCGGCAATGGTCTGCATGCGACGACCATAACGATGACCAAGGCCGAGCCGGTAGATGTGCTTCATCCGGCCGATATTGGAGCTGCCGTATTCGGCCACCGGCACATCCTCATCCCTGTCGACCCGGCAGGGCATGGAGTTGACCCACAGCAGTTCATCGCCGAGCTGGCTGTAGGCATAACGATGAATGCGATCAAGAAAGGTCAACGGGGAGCTGACGCCGGTGGTGGCAGGGGTGATGAACTCCAGCAATGCCTCGGAGTAGTCCGTAGTGATATGGGGATGGGTCAGCGCCGAGCCGAGACTGCGCGGATGCGGTGTTTGCGCCAGCGTTCCTGTGGGGGTGATGCGCAGGCTTTCCTTCTCGATGCCGCGCCGGATATCGCGCAGCGTATCGGTGGCGCCGGCATTACGCAGGGCGGTGAGGCGACGGGTGACTGCATCACTCATAGATAGGTCCACAACGGTGTGAAGAATCGCCAGACTGTGGGACGGCAGATCGCAGCAGCATGGCCGCCTGATGATAGCCGGTCACAGGTCAGACGCAGAGCGTCCTTGCTGTGACCGGCGACGTCAAGAGCGACCTTTCTTTTTAGCGTCTTCCTGGGCTTTGGCAAATAGTGCGGCCATGCCACCGGCCGGTGCTGCGGGTGCTGCTGCTTTTCCTCTGCCGCCGCCCTGGGGGCGCTGCCCCGACCGCGACGTGGAGGCGCTGCGGGGGTCCGCGGGTTTGTCATCATGGCGATCCTCAAGACGCATGGTCAGGCCGATACGTTTGCGGGCCAGATCCACTTCCACCACCTTGACCTTGACGATGTCGCCCGGCGCCACCACTTCGTGGGGATCCTTGACAAAGGAGTTGGAGAGCGCCGACACATGCACCAGGCCATCCTGATGGACGCCGATGTCAACAAAGGCACCGAAGTTGGTGACATTGGTGACGGCGCCTTCGAGGATCATGCCGGGCTTGAGGTCCTTCATCTCCTCGACGCCTTCCTTGAACTCGGCTGCCTTGAATTCCGGTCGCGGGTCGCGGCCGGGTTTTTCCAGTTCGCTGATGATGTCCTTCACCGTGGGCACGCCGAAGCGCTCACAGGTGTAATCGGCCGGATCCAGTTTGCGCAGGAAGCCAACATCGCCAATCAGATCCTGCAGAGGGCGACCGTGTTGGGCGGCAATGCGCTCCACCACCACATACGCTTCCGGGTGCACGGCGGAGCCATCGAGCGGATTCTCGCCGCGCATGATGCGCAGGAAGCCGGCAGCCTGTTCGAAGGTCTTGTCGCCGAGACGAGGCACCTGTTTAAGGGCATCGCGGTTGCTGAACACACCATTTTTTTCGCGAAAGGCGACGATGTTGCCGGCAATGGTGGCATTGAGCCCGGCGATGCGGGCCAGCAGTGGTGCCGAGGCGGTATTCACATCGACGCCAACACCGTTGACGCAGTCTTCGACCACGCCATCCAGGCTGCGCGCCAGTTTGATCTGGCTGACATCGTGCTGATACTGGCCGACGCCGATGGACTTCGGGTCAATCTTCACCAGCTCGGCGAGCGGGTCCTGCAGGCGGCGGGCAATGGATACGGCGCCGCGATAGGACACATCCAGATCCGGGAATTCGCGCGCCGCCAGCTCCGAGGCCGAGTACACCGAGGCGCCTGCTTCGTTGACGATGATCTTGCTGATCTTTAACTCCGGCAGCTTCTTCAGTACCTCACCGGCAAGTTTGTCGGTTTCGCGACCGGCGGTGCCGTTACCGATGGCAATCAGCGCTACCTTGTACTTCATGCACAGGGCACCAAGTACCGCCAGTGACTGGTCCCAGCGGTTCTGAGGCACATGCGGGAACACGGTGCAGGATTCCAGCAGCTTGCCGGTCTGATCCACCACCACCACCTTGACGCCGGTACGCAAACCCGGGTCCAGCCCCATGGTGGCGTGCATGCCGGCTGGCGGTGCCATCAGCAGCGCCTTGAGGTTGCGCGAGAACACGGCAATGGCCCCTTCTTCGGCCATTTCTCGCACCCGGCCGAGCAACTCGGTTTCCAGGTGGGTGGCGAGCTTGATCTTCCAGGTCCAGCGCACGGTTTCCGCCAGCCAGGCGTCGCCAGGGCGCTTCTGGTGAGTCCACTCAATGCTTTTCGCGACCATGTCTTCACACGGGTGTGGCTGAGCGGCTTCGAGCTCCTCCGGCAAGGTCATGCTGACGTGCAGCACGCCTTCGTTGCGGCCACGGAACAGGGCCAGAGCGCGGTGCGAGGGTATCTCGGCCAGCTTCTCGCTGTGGTCGAAGTAGTCGCGGAACTTGCTCGCCTCGTCTTGCTTGCCATCGGCCACCTTGGCCTGAACGATGGCGTGCTGCCACAGCCAGGTGCGCAGCCGGGTGAGCAGGTCGGCGTTTTCGGCAAAGCGCTCCATCAGGATTTGCTTGGCGCCGTCGAGGGCATCCTTGGCGCTGTTGATGCTGTGCTCGCTGTTCAAGTAGCCGGCGGCCAGGTCTTCCGGGGTTTGTGACGGGTCGGCGAGGATGGCGTCGGCCAGCGGCTCAAGGCCCGCCTCGCGGGCGATCATGGCCCGGGTACGGCGCTTGGGCTTGTAGGGCAGGTACAGGTCTTCGAGGCGGGTTTTCGAGTCGGCCTCGAGGATCTGGGCTTCCAGCGCCGGGGTCAGCTTGTCCTGCTCGCGGATGCTTTTCAGTATTGCGGTGCGGCGCTCTTCCAGTTCGCGCAGGTAGCGCAGGCGCTCATCCAGATTTCGCAGCTGGGTGTCGTCAAGGCCACCGGTGGCCT
Source organism: Alcanivoracaceae bacterium (assembly GCA_046292765.1). Taxonomy (GTDB): domain Bacteria; phylum Pseudomonadota; class Gammaproteobacteria; order Pseudomonadales; family Alcanivoracaceae; genus PGZG01. The sequence continues at coordinate 345,330 of JBKBQA010000001.1, forward strand.
CCTTGCGGTAACGGGCGATAAAGGGAACCGTGGCGCCTTCGTCGAGCAGGGTAACGGTGGCGCGGACCTGTTCCACCTGGCAGTTGATCTCACTGGCGATGATCGCCTCGATGCTGGGACGTTTAGCGGGGGTCGACATGGAGGACATTTCCCTCAGGCAAAAAACACAACGGCCGGCATCATAGGCAATGATGCCGGCCGTTCACAGATTGATTTTCGTGGCGGAAGCTGTCAGCTGAGCAGCTGATTGATCTTGCTGATCAGATCGTTCTCCTGCACCGGCTTGACCAGATAGCCGGACGCCCCCTGCCGCTCACCCCAAACCTTGTCGGTGTCCTGATCCTTGGTGGTGACCAGAATGATGGGGATATGCTGGGTGGCCGGGTCCTTGGTGATCTTGCGGGTGGCCTGGAAGCCGTTCAGTTCCGGCATCACCACATCCATCAGGATCAGGTCGGGCATTTCAGCTTTCGACTTCTCAACCCCTTCCATGCCGTTGTTGGCGGTCACGGTTTTATGGCCATGGCCTTCCACGATCTTGATCATGTTGGCCATTTGGGTGGGGGAATCATCAACAATCAGGATTTTTGCCATAGGTCTTCTTCTCCGTCCTCTCCCGGGCCATCTGGGTGGCCTTGCTCAGAAGCGCATCATAGCAGCGGCTCGCCAACGGGACACCTGCTGTTTTGCACCTTAGCCCGCCCGGCGGCGGCCAGCGGCGGACGAGTGGCATGGTGCGGTCGATTAGCGGCGGAAGGTAACCCGGGCGCGCCTTAGCCAGCGCAGCAGGACGATGCTGAGCCCGCCTTCGATCAGCAGTCTCACGGCCAGTTGCCACTGGCTGGCGGCCAGTTCATGCAGGGCCGGATCAAGACGGCTGGCGATACTGGCGATCAGTATCAGCGGCACGCCAGCCATCACCAGCGCCTGAACCCTGGCCCGCAGGGCGAGCTGTTGGCCGAGCAGGGCGGCCAGTACGCGCACGGTCTGCCAGCCCACCAGCAACCCGGCGATGACGGCGATGACCAGCGCGGCGCGAGGTCCATGCTGGCCCAACTGGCCGGGCAGGGTGGCAAGCAGATGGCTGGCCAGTTGCAGGCTGAACAGCACCAGCAGCCCCGCCGGCCAGAGCAGGCTACCTTTCAGGCCCGGTTCCGGCTCGGCGGCGCGCCGGTACTGGCGAGGGTCGAAATGCCAGATGCCGCTGACAGTGGCCGGCAGCCGCGTCGGCATCAGCCCCTGCAGCAGGCGCTGGCGAAGCGTCTCAAGTTTCGGCTTGGTCTCCTCGATGATCATCAGCATGCTCGGCACCACCAGCAGGATCAGCACCGTGCCGAAGCTGAGGCCAAATACCAGACTGACCGCCATTGGCTTCAGGAACTGCGCCTGCAGCGAGCTTTCGAACAGGATCGGGGTCAGCCCGGCGACGGTGGTGATAGAGGTCAGCAACACCGCTCGCAGCCGTCGCACGCAGGCCTCGACGATGGCCTCGAAGCGATCCATGCCATCCGCCACCAGTTGCCGGAAGAAACTTACCAGTACGATCGAATCGTTAACGATGATCCCGGCCAGGCCGAACAGACCCATGATCGAGAACATCGAAAACTTGACCCCGAACATCCCCATGAACAGGTGCCCGATCACCGCACCGGTAAAGCCGAACAGGATCGCTGTCATGATCGCGATCGGCCACGACCAGCTGCTGAACACCCAGGCCAGAATGATGTAGATCAGCGCCAGCGCCAGCATCTGTCCGGTGCGAACATCGCGGAGGTTTTCCGCTTGCTCCTTCAGCTTGCCCTCGACGTCGACGCTGATGTGATAGCGCGCCCGGATATCCGGCAGGACTTCATTAGTGAGGCTGGCGATGATCTGGTTGGCGTTGCCCCGCTCGGGGTCGAGGTCCGCCGACACCACCACTGACAGGCGGCCATCGACCCGCCGCAGCATGTCGACACCCTGGCGGCTGCTGAAGGTAACCACGTCGCTGAGCAGCAGGGTGTCGCCATTCGGTGCGATCACCGGCATGCGGTCGAGGGCCGACAGGCTGCCGCGCTCGCTGTCCGGCAACATCACCCGGACCTCCACTTCCTCGTCGTGATCATTGAATAACTGCGCCAGACTGCCATCGAAAGCACTGCGCAACTGGGCCGCCACCGAGGTCAGGGTGAGGCCCAGAGCGCGGGCCTCCGGGGTCAGTTCAAAGGTGAGCTGTTCCTTGCCCCAGGGCAGGTCGTCATCGACATTGCTGATGCCGGCATAACGGTTCAATGCCTGCTGCAGTTCCAGCGAGGCGGCCTTCAGCGTGGCGATATCGCTGCCGCCGAGACGCAGCGCCACCGGGCTGCCCGGCGGGCCCGCTTCCGGTTGGCCGATGGTGAGCTGGTCGAGACCGGGCGGCAGGATGATTTTCTTGCGCCAGGCGCGAATGAACGCATCGTTTGAGGTGCGCCGCTCGTTGCCGGTCCAGACTTCCACCAGCAGGGTGCCGTAGTGATCGCCGAGTTTGGCCCGTCCGGCGACGATGCTGGGGAATCCGCTGGCGGAGCGATGGATCTGCACCACGGTCTCGACGATGTCATCGTCAAACTCGGCGTCGGTCTGATGCAGGGTCTCTTCAAGATGATCGAGGAAACGATTCACCGTACGTTGATCGGTGCCGGCACTGAACTCCGCCACGGCGCGCAACTGATCGCCATCGACGGGAGGGAAAAAAGTGAACTTGAGCCAGCCAGTGGCGACCACCGTCACGGCCAGGAAAAAAGCGCAGAAGGCAGCGGTGACCACCGCATGGCGATGCTCAATGGCCCTGCGCACGATGGGACGGAAGGTCTCCTCGCGAAAGCGATGGAAGCGCAGGTCGAGTCGCTCGCGCACGCCGCCGATCTGAATCGGCGCCCGGGCAAAACTGTGATGCAGATGCCCCGGCAGAATCAGGAAGCATTCGATCAGCGAGGCAATGATCACGCAGATCATTACGAATGGAATATCGAAGGCGATCTTGCCCATGGCGCCGCCCATCATTGCCAGCGGCAGGAAGGCTGCGATCGTGGTCAGCGACGACGCCACCACGGGCCAGAACATGCGTCTGGCGCCGCCAATGGCGGCCCGCAGCGGCGACTCGCCCTGCTGCAGGTGGGTGAGGGTGTCCTCGCCGACGACGATGGCATCATCGACGATGATGCCGAGCGCAAGAATCAGTCCGAACAGACTGATCATATTGATGGTGCCACCCATCAACAGCAGCACGCCGAGGGTTGCCATGAACGACACCGGGATGCCGACAGTCACCCACCAGGCCACCCGGGCGTTAAGGAAAAAGAACAGCGTGGCGATCACCAGAATCAGCCCGGTGATGCCGTTCCAGAGCAGGGTCTCAATGCGGTCGCGCAGGTGCTTCCAGGTTTCGAAGTAGACGTGCATGTGCATGCCATCTGGCAAGCTGGCACGGGCTTCCTCAATCCATTGCTGCATGATGGCGGCGGACTTCAGCGAGTCATCATGCTCTGCCCGCAGTACCTGAAGCTCGATGGCGGGAAAGCCACGGAAGGTCATGTAGGGCTGTTCATCGCGGGGGCGACGTTCGATCAGGGCAATGTCGCCGAGACGGAGCAATCGGCCAGTCTGGTCAGTGAACAACGGCAGGTCGGCGAAGCCGCCCTCGTCGCGACGCTGGCCAAGGCCGCGCAGCTGTTTCGCCGCTTCATTGCGACCGACGGTGCCGGCGGGAATATCATCACTGAACTGCCGAATGCGCAGCGCCAGCTCATCCAGTGTCAGGCCCAGCTCGTGCAGGGTGGCGGCGGGAATCTGGATCGCCATTTCCTCGGCGGGCAGGCCGGCGAACTGGACCTGGCCGATACCCCGTGCCAACAGCTCGTTTTCCATCCGCCGCACCAGCGGTCGCAGCTCCGCCAGCGAGCCACGCTCGGTGTAGACGAGGATATTGGCAATGGGCGAGAAGCGATCGATTTTCTGCACGATCGGTTGTTCTGCATCCTGCGGCAAATTGCGGATGGTGCTGATGCGCTGACGGACATCGGAGATGGCGAGACTGAGGTCGGTGCCGTCTTCCATTTCCATGAAGAAGATCGACCGTCCCTGCTCCGAGCGCGAGGTCAGCCGGCGCATATTGGCAAGCGTTTTCAGGTTCTGCTCCACCGGTACGGTGATAGCCCGCTCGATATCTTCCGGGCTGGCCCCCCGCCACGGCACAGAGACGGTGATGTAGTCGAAATCAAAATTGGGGAATAGCTGACGGTTGAGTTGCTGCAGGCCATACAGCCCGCCCATCACCATCAGCAGCATGAGCAGGTTGGCGGCCAGACGGTGTTCGGTGAAGCTGGCGATCAGGCCCTTCTGGCTCATGGCGCGGTGGGCTCCGGCAGCACCCCGGTATCGCTGTCATCCTCGGTGATGACTTCGCCGGCAGGAGTCTGACCACTTTCGCTGGGTTGCACCCGCAGGCCATCAATGGCGCCCGGCAGCTGGTTGACCACCAGCCGGTCGCCGTCGTTGAAATCACCCTGGAACAACAGCCGCCGTTCACCCTGATCCCCGACCCATTCGCCGATGCGGGTTACCGGCACAGTCTGCAGCCGATTGTCATCATCGAGACGATAGACCCGATCAAGGCCATGCAGCGCCGCAGCGGGCAGGGCGACAAGGCCGGTGCGGGGTGGCAGGGTCAGGGTCATGGGCAGGGGTCGGCCCAGTTCCGGGGTGACGTTATTGTCGTCGAGTACAAACAGTCCATCGACCCCTCCCCGGCCCCGCTCCACTTCACCGGCCAGCCGCGCCAGTCGCAGTGGCGCCCGTTGCTGCTCCACTAACAGTTCGCCGCGCAGCCCACCGCCCGCCAGACCAGCGCGGACTTCCGGCAGGTGACTGACCGGAATCTGGGCGCGGATTTCGATACCGCGGTCGGCATACAGGCTGATCAGCCGGTCCCCGGGGCGGACCCGTTCGCCTTCCGCCACATGGAGCGCCGTAATGCGACCGTCGAACGGTGCGCGCACCTGACTGCGGGCGAGATCAAGATCGGCCTGATCGCGGGCGGCGCGAGCTCGATCTATATCACTGTCGAGTCGGCGCAGATCGTTCTGATAGTTACTGACCGCCAGTTGCCGGGTTTCGAGGCTCAGTTGCTGGCGGGTCAGGTTCTGGCGGGCTTCATCGAGCTGGGTTTGCGAGGCCAGATTGGTTTCCCTCAGCCGCTCCAGACGGGAGACGCTCTGTTCGGCCAGGCGGATCAGCTGCTGCTCCAGCTCCAGTGCCTTGCGGTCGCTCTGATGGCGTTTGATGGCGGTGGATTTCTGTGCCTCCGCCTGCGCCAGCGCTGCCTCCGCCTGGGCTCGGGCCAGCGCGGCCTCGCGCGGATCAAGCTGCAGAATCAGGTCGCCCTCGCTCACCCGGTCGCCGGGCAACGCCAGCGCTTGCTGCACCTGGGCGGTGACCGAAGACGACAGGTTGGCGCTGGCGGGGGATTCGATCCGACCGAACAGGGCGAGATGAGGGGAGAAGCTGCCTGGCCGGGCAACCTCCACCTGCACCCGCGGACTGGTGTCCGTCACGTCCTGCTCGGGGGCGCTCGGCCGCAGCAGTACCATCAGGAATATCAGCACCAGTGTGCCGATCAGCAACCGCGGCACCGGCGGCAGTGCGCGCCAGCGATCATTCAGACGGGACAGCAGCTCGCTCATGGCAACAAGGGGCCTCGGGCTGGAAAGCAGTTCCCGCATCATACCCGTACCGGTTTGCCGGCGGCAGTGAAGGTTGGTAACACGGGGGCGGTTGGCCGCTATGCTCACAGTTTGAAACCATTGTCGTCAGGCCGACAGCGTGGCAATGGTTGTAATGACCCGGCTACGCCGGGAAGATGCCCGCATCCTGCATAGTGGAGCTGGCCATGAGTGCTGAGCAGCCCTCGGAAAAGATACTGGTGGTGGACGATGATGCCCGCCTGCGTGGCCTGTTACAGCGCTTTCTCGAGGAGCAGGGCTTCTACGTCAAGGGCGTCGGTGATGCCGAGCAGATGGACAAGGCCCTGTCCCGAGAGCTGTTCTCGCTGATTGTGCTGGATCTGATGTTGCCGGGTGAGGATGGCCTGTCGATCTGCCGACGCCTGCGCGAGACCGGCGACGATGTGCCGATCATCATGCTGACCGCCAAGGGCGACGATAACGAACGCATCGAGGGTCTTCAGCTCGGGGCAGATGATTATCTGGCCAAGCCTTTCAATCCGAAGGAGCTCGACGCCCGTATCCGGGCCGTGCTGCGGCGACGGGTGCGTGACCTGCCCGGGGCGCCAAGTCGCGACCAGGAAGAAATCAGCTTCGGTCCCTGGAAGCTGAATCTGGGCACCCGCATCCTCAGCCGGGACGGTCAGGAAGTCGGTCTGACGACCGGGGAGTTCGCCGTGCTCAAGGCGCTGGCGCAGCACCAGCGTGAGCCGCTCACTCGCGACAAGCTGATGAATCTGGCCCGTGGCCGCGAATGGTCGGCGATGGAGCGCTCCATTGATGTTCAGGTTTCGCGTCTGCGCCGACTGATCGAGGAAGATCCGTCGCGGCCTCGCTACCTGCAAACGGTCTGGGGTGTCGGTTACGTTTTCGTGCCGGAATAAGCACGGATTCCGCCTGCCCCGCAGGCGGGAATGTGGCATTCTTGCCGCATCGTCTCCGGGAACCCTGTTATGGCTTCGTTTCTGCTTCCCCGCAGTGCTTTTGGCCGCACCGCCGTTATTGCTGGCCTGGTGATCGGCCTCAGTCAGGCACTCAGCTTCTGGTTTTTTGCCCGTAACGCCTACCTGCCCGGCATCCGTGAATATGCCGAGCTGACGGCGCTGCATGTCGATGTCACCCTTGGCGAAGAGGCGGACCCGGATATGGCACGACGGATATCCGATTTCACCGGCATCCGCGTTGCCAATGGCCGCCAGCCGCCGGACGACGAGGTGTCGTTTATTTCGCGCCCAGTGGTCGACCGGTTCCGTGCAGAAGTGGAGACGCTGCTCGGTGAGCCAGTGATTGTCCGTCTGGAGGAACAGCGCACCCCGGTGTTGTGGGTATCTGCCACCAGTTTTGGCGGTGAGTGGCTGCGGGTGCCAATGAATTTCTTCCGTCACTATGATCGCTACCTGCTGATTGGCTGGGGTGTGACGGTGCCGTTGCTGGCGCTACTGGCCGGATTGTTTATTGCCCGAGGCATTACTGACCCGCTGCGCAAGCTGGCGCGGGTGGCGGGGATTGTTGGTCGAGGGGAGCCGGTACCGTTGCTCGACGAGGAGGCGGGGCCGCTCGAAATCGACGCAGTAAACACGGCCTTCAACCGTATGGCCGCCGACATGCTCCATGCCCAGCGCGACCGGGCGTTGCTGCTGGCGGGGATTTCCCATGACCTGCGAACGCCGCTAACGCGCATCCGGTTGGCGGCGGAGTTTATGCAGGAGCAGGAACTGCGTACTGGGGTGGTGGCCGACATCGAGGACATGGATGCCATTCTCGAACAATTCATTGCCTTTATTCGTGATGGCTCAGATGAAGTGCCGGAATTTGAAAGCCTCAATGTGCTGATCGAGGAAGTGCGTAATCGTCACCCGAATATCGATGTCCGCACCACGTTGCATGATGTGCCACGCCTGATGCTGAAGCGGCTGACATTCCGCCGGCTGTTGGCGAACCTGATCACCAATGCGGTCAAGTATGGCGCCGAACCAGTGACGATCACCACCACGGCGGGGAAGGGCGAGGTACTGCTGACGGTGCGCGATCAGGGCCGGGGCGTGCGAGAGGAAGACATTCCGATGTTGTTGCAGCCATTCTCCCGTGGCGACATCGCCCGCACGCTGAGTGGGTCCGGGCTGGGGCTTGCCATCGTCAAGCGGATTGTCGATATGCACCACGGCAGCATGACGCTGTGCAATCATCCTGACGGCGGATTGATGGTGGAGATTCGTCTGCCCTTTACCGGGCGTCTGGTGCAGCCCGAGGCCTTGTCAAAACGGGTGCGCTGAATCGGTGCGCCCGTTTACAGGTAGACCTTGAGTTTTTCGCGGATTACCCGCTGAATGCTGCTGACTTCCATGGCCGAGCGTTCGCGGATCATTTGCGGCACGATGCGTTGCAGGTGCAAACAGGGATCGTCCTTGCGGAACGCGCGCAGATCGCCCTTGGTGATCACTGGCAGGAATGGGGCTTCCGGCTTTTCCTGTCGCATCAGCGTCAGCAGTCCCACCTTCAGCGGTACGTTGCGCATCACCCGGTTGCCGGTGCTGTCACGCATTGGCAGCGTCATGTACAACCCTTCCTTACCGAGCAGATCACCGGGAATGATGGTGATACCGGTTTCCTTGACGGCTTCTTCCGGAATGCCATTGAACGTGTCGTGGTAGGCATACGGATTCGGCAGGATGATCAGTGAGCGATCGTCCTGCTCGGGCACGGAAATCTCATAGTTGGTATACAACTGCTGCACCGGAGCACTGTAAACGCACAGGGTTTCCTGAAACTGTTTGACGAACCGGATAGCACGCTGATGGTTGTTGAAATGGCTCAATCGCCAGATCAGGTGGTCCGGTGCCTGCATTTCCTGACTGGCTTCGGTCATGCGTAAGGCACTCTTCGTAGTAATGGGGTGATTGTGCGCGGGGTCCCGGAATCATGCAAATGCTGTCATAACGAAGTGATGGGATTGTGACCGAATACACTCAGATGGTGATGACAGGGGCGTTAGTGACGGTGTCTGCCGGTAAGTGTTTGCTTCCATACCAGTCCGAGCGCGACACGCGTGCTGGCTTCGGGAGTGCTGGCGTCGCGGAGAATTTCTGCACGAATCGCAAGCGGCTCACGCCATTGCCAGCGCCAGCCCACACCGAATCGCCAGGGATCGCGGTTATTGATGAGATTGGCATCTTCCGCCAAAGGTAATGCGGCGGCGCCGCTGAGGCGGTTCTCCAATATCAGCGTTTCAGCGCGGACCGCGATAGCATGCTTGCGATGCTGAAGCTCCGGTTGCAGCACGATGCCCTGATAACGACCCTGCAGTTCAGCCTGACGAGTTGCGTCGCTGATGGTGCCATCTGCCCGCACCGCCATCCATTCGATACGCAGTCGCAGTGTTGTCTGTTGGCCGGTGTGCCAGCCACCTTCGCCATGCAGACCATGCAGCAGGCTGTCGCCGCTGAAGCGGACATCGGGCGGTGGCGGGTTGCCGGGGCTGCCATGGCTATGACCGTCACTGTAGCGATGATCCTGACGTTGTGCTGCACGGGCAAACATCGCCCAGCCTCCGATGGTCAGGCTGACGTGCTCGCCGCCGGTGTGCCAGGACGCAAACAGATCGACGGCGCCCCCGTCTTCATCCGCAGTCGCGGGGAAAGCGCGGCCGCGCCAAAGCTCGACACCGGCGCTGACGCCTTTCGGTTCATGCCGCCACAGGCGCAGGCCTTCATCGTGAAAATGGCGACCGAGGAAGGCATCTGCGGCAAGGTTGGCGTCGACAAACAGACGCTGACTACTGTGTTCGGAGGCAGACGGCGTAAAGGCTGCGGACATGCGCCCGGCTTCAATCACCAGCGGTCCGGTGTCACCGCAGCAGACATAGCCGATCCAGCCATGCTCAATTTCCGGTGCAGCGTGATCACCATGGCTGCCGTGCCGGGCGAGGGAGATGACTGCAAACAGGTTATCGTCATGACGGTAACCGGCAGACAGTGTCAGCTCCTCCAGGGCGACGCCCTGTTCGGCAGGCCAGGCATGGCCGCCCATCATGACGCCTGGAATGCGCCAGTAGTCATCGTAGTCGACCGCGCCAGCGGAGCGCACGGTGACGGCAAGGGCTGCATCAATCACCGGCTGACCGATTTCGACAGGAATGCTGTGCGCGTTAGCGGTGCCAGAGATCAGCGTGGTCAATACAGCCAGAAGGCGTTTCATGGTGTGGCCCAGGGATTCGCGAAACGCTCGGAAGTGAGGAATTCCTCGTCGGTGAGCGATTCAAGAAAGGCGATCAGATCAGCGATTTCGGTCTCGCTGATGGTGAAGCCGGCAACAAAGCCGTCCTTATAGGGATTCATGCGCCCGTCGCCGGCGTTTGGTCCCGCAGTCAGCAAGCGGCCGCCAGCGGCGTAGTTGCGGATCGCATCGTCTAGTGTCGCTACGCTGCCGTCATGCATGTACGGCGCGGTGACGGCGACATTGCGCAACGAAGGGGCGCGAAAGCGGCCCATGTCTTGAGCGCGCCCGGTAACCTCGTGAACGCCGCTGTTTGGTTCCGGGTAGCCGCCCATGCCGTCGACGTTATACAGGCCGGTATTGTGGAAAGGCCTGTCGACGAAAAACATGGTGCGGTCCTGCACGGAGTTGGTGAAGTTGTAACCGCCGTGGCAGTGGAAACACTCGAGTCGCTCGCTAAAGAACAGTTCCATGCCGCGTTTGGCGCTGTCGCTGATGGCCGCTGTTTCGCCGCGGTGAAATCGATCCAGCGCGCTGTTGAATGAGGTCAGACCACGCACAAAGCTGGCCAGCGCGTCGACAATACGGGCATAACTGACGACATCATCGGCAAAGGCGTCGGCAAACAACATCAGGTAAACCGGGTCGGCTGCAATCCGGTTCAATACCAGTTCCCGGTTGTCGTCATTGATGCCGTGCTCAATCGGCGCCTCGCCAAACAGGGGCATCAGGATCTGGTGCTCGATGGTGCCCAGGGACGGGTTGCCCCAGGTTAGCGTCGGGTTGTAGGCAATATTCACCAGTGCCTGCGAATTGCGCGGATGGAGCTCTCCAGTGGCACCGGGTGGTGTGCTGCGGCCGTCGGAGAATGCCTTGTCCTGATGGTGGCAGGATGCGCAACTGATGGTGCCGTTGCCGGACAGACGTTGGTCGTAGAACAGGTGACGGCCGAGCTGAAATCCGGCTTCGGTCATGGGGTTGGCAGCGGGTTCTACCGGCAACGGAATACCAGCCGGCAGGTTCCAGCCGAACGCGCTGCGCGAAGCGCCCAGATCATCAATGCGGGTACTGCTGTCCGGGCAGCCGGACAACAGTACCGCGCTGATAATGATCAGGGTTAGTCGCGTCATAGCGGTCCGGGAGCCAGCTCAATGGAAAACACGGTTTGTGCCGATGCCGGGCCTTCACCGTCACCAAGGATCAGACCAAGTTGATCGAACAGGTCGACGCACTCCGGATCACCGGTGCCTGACATGCATCCGGAGGGGCCTCCGGCGTCACTGTTCAGATCACTGCTTTGCACCAGCGCCGCATAGTCGATGAGTACCCGTATCTCGTTCTCAATAAAACCATCGAGCGCGATCTCCGGACGGTTGCGATAGTTGCAGTGACCAATCGGGTCAGCGCTGCAGTCGGTATCGCCGAGGTGAAACTGCCATACCGCGCTGGTGGCCCCGGAGGCCAGATCGACGCCGTTCAAGGGGCGGACATCGAAGCGCATATGCTTGTAGCCACCGCGCCAGCTCCAGAACATGGCGGCGACATTGAGCGGAGCCACCGACATGGCAGAGTCATTGTGGTTGTGACTGACCGGCACGCCGACGGTGAAACGGACGCCGCTGTAGACCAGAGGCTGCTCCGGAACACGGCCGTGGATGCTGGTATTAACCGGTTTTTCATCGACGGCATTGCAGCTGTCGCCGCGATTCTGGAAGTCCAGCAGGGCAATGCCATCCGTCTGCCAGCCGGTCACCTCATCCAGCGTCAGCGGGACTTCCACCCCTTCATCCGTCACCAGCCGGACATTATGAATGAACAGTTTGAAGTCGCTGAGTTGGGCGCTGGCGCCATGAATGCCAAGATGGCCGAGGCTGGCATCGCAGTCGATTTGCGTGTCACCGGCAAAAGCGGCAAACGGAATGCTGATTGCACGGGTGGCGGCGGGGTTAGCGTCGTCCGATTCGATACTGCTGCCACCGCAGCCGGCGATCATCGTCGCCGCCAGTAGCATGAGAGGGCGGATTGCCATGCGCGGAACTCCAGTCGGGCTTGTCTCGGGCCGGCATTCTAGCCAGTCCGGTGCCGTGCGCAGGTGTGGCAAAGTGTCGCAGGGCGGCGTCCGTGCCGCCGTGGTTCAGTGCAGTTTAAGACGCGGCCGCACCAACCGGCTGAACTTGCCGGCCAGCAACAACATGATGGTGCGTGGCCAGCCATACAGGGTGGCCTGATGCAGGCGATACAGGCTGATGTACATCATCCGCGCCAGCCAGCCTTCAACGAAGAAATTGCCGCCCTTGAGGCTGCCCATCAGCATGCCCACCGAGCTGTAATTCGACAGCGACACCAGTGAGCCGTGATCCTTGTAAACAAACGGGCGCGGTGCGCGGCCGAACATCAACAGGCGCTCGATTTCCTTTGCCAGATGATGAGCCATCTGCTGGGCTGCCTGCGCCCGCGGCGGTATCGGCCGGTCCATGCCGGGTAAATGGCAGGCGGCGCAGTCGCCGATCACGAACAGCCGGTCCTGCCCCTTGGCGAGCAGGTTGGCCTCCACCTCAATCTGGTTCAGCCGGTTCAGCGTCAGCCCTTCGATGCGGGTCAGGAACTCGGCCGCCTTGACGCCGGCGGCCCAGACCAGCAAGTCCGCTTCGATGCGCTCCTCATTCCGGGTGACAAAGGCATCCGCTTCGACCCGGGCCACCGTGACCGCCGTGCTGACGGTGACGCCGAGCGCCTGCAGACGCTCGGTGGCGGCGGTGGATACGCGCTCTGACAGCCCCGGTAATATCCGCGGGGAGCCTTCAATAACGCGCACATCCAGCAGCTTGCGATCAAGCTGTTCGTGGCCATAGAACTTGAGCATGGTAATCGCATGGTGCAGCTCGGCGGCCAGCTCCACGCCGGTGGCGCCCCCGCCGACAATGGCCACCGACAGTGGCTTGCTGTTGTAGTTGGCATGCAGGCAGGCGTTGAGGAACTTCTCCCGGAATCGGTCGGCCTGCTGGCGACTGTCGATAAACAGGCAGTGTTCCGGTACACCCGGGGTGCCGAAGTCGTTGCTGCGACTGCCCACGGCCAGCACCAGATAGTCATAGCCGAGCTGGCGCTCGGGCAACACTTCCCGGCCCTCGGCGTCGTTGAGCGGGGCCAGCGTGACGGTGCGATGGGCAACATCAGCGCCGGTCAGGGTGCCGGGTTCGAAGCGGTAGCCATTTATGCGGGCATGGGCGCGGTAGTCGACCGCATCAAGATCGGCGTCGATGGCGCCGGTGGCGACTTCGTGGAAGCGCGGTTTCCAGACATGGAAGCTGTTGTTGTCTACCAGCGTGACGTCGGCGCGGCCACTGCGACCGAGCTTGCGCCCGAGCAGGGTGACCAGTGGCAGTCCGCCGGCGCCGCCGCCGATGACCAGAATACGTGGCTTGGCCATACAGTTTTTTCCCCCGCAAAACAGAGCGCGCCAGTCTAGTGGCTCGGGGAAACATGTAAAGACCGAATGTGGACTGACAAAACACTCGGCGGATATGCCGAGTCGGGCAGGTCAGCGGAAGAAGGCGGCGATACAGGCGCCGATTACCGCGACCAGCAGGATCACCCTGAGGGTGTCGGCATTGGCGCGGACGGCAAAACCCACTGAGGCGCGCACCCCGATCAAAGTGCCGACGGTGATAATCAGGCCGGGAATCCACAGTACCTGTCCCCGCGCAGCGAACACCACCAGCGCAACCGCACCGAAGATCCCGGTGCAGACCAGTTTGAGGGCGTTGCCGGCGAGCAGGTTGTAGCGCATCACACCGACCAGCGCGAACAGCAGCAAAAAGCCCACGCCACCCTGCACAAAGCCGCCATAGAGGCCGGCGCCGAACAGTGCCACCCAGCCGGCCGGGGAGTCGGCCAGCTTCTTGGGCAGCTCATTTGGGCCGGGAGCCATCACCGAAGGCTTCAGCAGCAGCACTGTTGCCATGGCGATCATGGTGCCGAGCAGTAGCGGCTTCAGCAGCCAGACCGGTAGCCAGGATGCCACCAGCGAGCCGATCAGGGAGCCAGACAGGGTCGGCAACAGGATTGGCCGGATGGCGGATTTGTCGAGGACATTATGGCGATGGAAGCCGCGCACCCCTTCGATGGACTGGGCGGCAACGCTGACCCGGTTGGTGCCGTTGGCGATATCCGCCGGGATGCCCATCAGCATCAGTGCCGACAGGGTAAACAGACCGCCGCCGCCGGCCAGAGTGTTGACGAACCCCGCCGCCACGCCGGAGATGACCAGCATGGCGACGATCCAGATATTGAGTTCGTATTCCACAGCGGGCTCTGGGCGGGGCAGGAAGCCGCAGTGTGCCACTTCCGGCGACGAATGTCGGGCCCCCTGCCGGTATCAGTGGTGACGTGAGTTGACCTGAATTGACCAGAATCGGTCAGTCGGCTCAGGCTGAACCACAGGCACAATCGTGCCAGGGGACAGACAACTGATAATCCATGACAGATAACAAAAGGATCACGCCATGACCCTGACTGCGCCGGTGCAAGGCATCCACCACATTGCCTTCGGGACCCAGTGTACCCGGGCCACCTATGAGTTTTACCACGACAAGCTCGGCATGCCGCTGATTCATACCGAGAACCACAAGCTCAAGGATGGCTACTTCCGCCACTTCTTTTTCGATATGGGCATGGGTCAGGCGCTTGGCTTTTTCGAGATCCATGATGTCGGCGAGCAACCGAATTACCGGACTGACCCCTCCACCGGTCTCGGCTTGCCGATCTGGGTGAATCATGTGTCGTTTCGGGTGCCGGATATGGCGAGCTATGAAGCCTTCCGCGAGCGACTGCGCGAGAAGGGCGTGATGATACTGGGCGAAACCGATCATGATTTCTGTCAATCCATGTATCTGCTGGATCCGAACATGCTGATGATCGAATTCAGTGTTGATACTGATGCAGAAAAGTTCGGCATGAGCCATGACGAAGCCTACAAGCTGCTGTTCGATACCCCGCCGGAGCAGATCCCGGAGTCCGCCTACAAGGGTCGCAAAAACCCGAAGGTGAAGATTTACGTGTAGCGGCGGCAATCCTGGCGCGACGGAGTTTATCCGACTACACCGGTGCCACTTTTGGCACCGCATCGCGCCAGAGTTGGCGCTCCAACAAAGGGTGACAAGGAATCATGCTGCTGATATCGAAGACCTATTGGCTCGGAATGCCGTTCAATTACAAGGGCGCACTGCCTGACGGCACCACGGTGACACCGATTCACATTCAGGCAGCGGACATGCGCTGGATCGCCGGGCTACACTACACCCCACCCCTGGCAAAGCGACAGAAGATCGGTGTGCTGGTGATGCATCCTCGCGCCGACTTTACCCGTCATTACTGCATTCCCGGCTTTGTTGGTGCCGGCATCAGTGTGCTCGGGTTATGCACGCGGACCTTGAACAATGATGCCACCGCCATTCACGAAGACCTGATCCTTGACGTTGCTGCCGGGGTGAAGTACCTGCGCGACCATGGCTGCGAGCGGGTGCTGCTGTTTGGCAATTCCGGAGGCGGTTCACTGTTCGCCTTCTACCAGGCTCAGGCGGAGAAAAAGTCCACAGAGCGATTGGCCTTCGATCCCGCCGGCAAACCGACCAGATTGCAAATGGCGGAGATGATTCCTGCGGATGGCCTGCTGGCGGTGTCGGCCCATCCCGGCGAGGGCAAGATCCTGCAGCACTGCATCGATCCCGCAGTGGTTGATGAGCAGCAGCCGCTACTGAGTAATCCGGCGCTGGACATGTATAACCCGGCCAACGGCTTTGCTCCGCCGCCGACGCCGAGCCAGTACAGTGACGAGTTTGTGGCGAGCTACCGCACCGCTCAGCGGGCACGGGTAGAGAAGCTCGATAATTTCGCCCGCGCCATGATTCACGATGCCCGCGAGGCCGAAGACCTGTACAAGCGCTCCCGGGACGTGCTGGCATTCGAGGATCGGCAACAGATCGGTCGTCGCGCGGCCATGGAGCCGGTGATGGTGGTGTATCGCACCATGGCCAACCTGCATTACGCCGACCCGACGCTGGACCCGAGCAAGCGCGCCTACGGTTCGCTGTTCTCTGAACGTCCCGACCTGATGAACTTCCAGTACATCGGCTTCGGCCGGGTGGTGACTCCGGCGGCGTGGCTGTCGACCTGGTCCGGGTTGTCGTCGAACGCAGACTTCTGCAAGAACGCCGCGCAGATGAGCTGTCCGGTGCTGCTGGTAAATGCCCTGCGCGACAAGGAGATCTATCCCGGTGATGCGCGGTTGATGTGGCAGAGCGTGGTCAGTGCTGACCGCACCTATCTGGATATTGATGCCGAGCATTATTTCGAACCGCCGTTTGGCGAGCAGACTGCCCCGGACGTGGATCGCCTGATGGAGCAGGTGTTGCCGTGGGTAATGGAGCGATTCGCAGGGTAAGCTGATATCATGATGGCTGCATCGCGGTGTCAGAGGGTAAGCCCTGCCTGGCTGCTGCCGGAGGGCCACTGTTAGATTGCTGCCGCCAACGTCACGTCAACGGAAAGACGAGGAAGCCCATGCGTCATCTCGCCCGATCACTGTTGCTGTCTGTACTGCTGTTCTGCACGCCCTTGCTGGCGATGCCCCAGAACGATCTACTGCGCCTCGCTGTCGAGTACAACATGCTTGGCGCCGAGCTCAATCTCATGTTCTTTGAGCCGGAAAGTCGCGAGTACGCCGAGGCGGCAGCGCGTCGCTATGGCTCCGTGTCGACGATGATGCCGGTGTGGCTGGCGTCGCTCCCGGGGGATCAGGCTGACCGTGCCGGGCAGGCCTGGAAGGAGCTCCGCGATACCCTGGAAGGGCGGGGTGGCTTGCTGCAGGGCTATGACGCCACCCTCAATGCCCGCTACACCATCGCCAATGACGAGTTGCGCGAGCAGCTGATGAGCCAGCCGTTGCTGGACAGCAAGGCGCTGGCGCAGGAGCAGTATGCCTGGCTGCTTACTGCTCGGGTGATTTCCGCTTACATGGCGGTGGCGGCGGCACCGTTCGGCTCGTTCGCCCTCAGTGCTACCGATGATGACAGCCGTCTTTCGGTCACCGTTATGGAGCTCGATCAGGTGTGGACTGGCATGGTTGCAGCGGCGCCGGAATCGCAGCGCGCACAGCTGGTGCGCACCCAACGTCGCTGGCAGTTCATTCGTGAAACGATCTTGAGAGCCACCCAGCAAAGCCTGCCGTTTATTGTCCGTCACCACGGTGATGCCATTCTCCGCGAGCTCGGAGATCTGGCCGGCAGCTGATGCGACTGACGGCAATGGCAACCGGCAATAAAAAACCCGCTTGAAGCGGGTTTTTTATTGCTCGGGTGATGCTTACAGCTGCGGTCCGGCGGCGCGGATGTTGTCGGCTACGTCCGGATACTTGTCGGCAAAGTTCTTCTGGAACTGGGCAGACAGGTCCTTTGCCTTGGCGTCGTAGGCGGCCTTGTCTTTCCAGGTGGTTTTCGGCACCAGCAGGGTGTCGTCAACGCCCGGCACGGAAACAGGCACATCCAGGTTGATGCCATCAATATGCACAGTGTCGACGTCATCCAGCGCACCGGAGACGATGGCGTTAACCACGCTGCGGGTGGTCGGGATACTGAAGCGACGACCTTCACCGTAGGGGCCACCGGTCCAGCCGGTGTTGACCAGAAATACCTGGGAGCCGAAAGCGTCAATGCGCTTCATCAGCAGCTCGGCATACTCGCCGGCACGACGCGGGAAAAACGGTGCGCCGAAGCAGGTGGAGAAGGTGCTCTTGATGCCGGCGCCAGCGCCCATTTCGGTCGAACCCACCAGTGCGGTGTAGCCGGACAGGAAGTGATAGGCAGCGGCTTCACGCGACAGCTTCGAGACCGGCGGCAGTACGCCAGTCAGGTCGCAGGTCAGGAAGATAATGCGCTTTGGCTCGCCGGCCCGGTTCTCGATCACGCGCTTCTCGACGTTCTCCAGCGGGTAGGCAGCACGGGTGTTCTGGGTCTTGGAGACGTTGGTGTAGTCCGGTACCCGGGTCTTCTCGTCGATGACTACGTTTTCCAATACCGCACCAAACTTGATGGCGTTCCAGATTACCGGCTCGTTCTGCTGGCTGAGGTCGATGCACTTGGCATAGCAGCCGCCTTCGATATTGAACACCACGCCTTCGCCCCAGCCGTGTTCGTCGTCACCGATCAGGTAGCGGGCCGGGTCGGCGGACAGGGTGGTCTTGCCGGTGCCGGACAGACCAAAGAACAGCACCACGTCGCCTTCATCACCGACGTTGGCAGAGCAGTGCATCGGCAGCACATCGGCTTCCGGCAACAGGAAGTTCTGTACCGCGAACATGGCTTTCTTCATTTCACCGGCATATTCCATGCCGGCGATCAGCACGCGACGCTGGGCGAACTGGAAGATCACGCAACCATCGGAATTGGTGCCATCACGCTCCGGGTCGCACTTGAAGTTGGCGGCGTGGAGGATTTCCCAGTTTTCCTTGCGCGCCGGGTTGTACTGGTGCGGACGGATGAACAGGGTATTGGCAAACAGGTTGTGCCAGGCGGTCTGGGTGGTCACCTTGACCGGAATGTAATGGTTCGGGTCGGCGCCAACGTGCAGGTGCGAGGTAAAGGTGTCGCTGCCGTCGACGAACTGCTGTACCCGGGCCCAGAGCGCGTCAAATCTGGCGGCATCGAAGGCACGGTTGATCGGACCCCAATGGATCTTGGCACTGGTGCTCGGCTCGTCAACGATGAAACGGTCCATCGGCGAGCGGCCGGTACGGTGGCCGGTGTCGCAGACCAGGGCGCCGTTCGCGGCCAGCTGGCCTTCGTTACGCTGGATGGCCAGCTCGACGAGTTGGGAGGGGCTCAGATCAGTGTAGACAGTGGTCATAATCAGGGCTTCCTGGGCTTGTGGCCGGCCGGTGTGAATGTGCTGGTTGTTTTGCGCGGCGGGTCGCCGAGCGGGCCCCGTGCCAGAGCGGGCTGACAGGGCACGCCGGAGCAGGAGATGACCTGCCCCGACGGTTACGGCGCGCGATTATGCCAGATCATCCCGTGAATGGCGATGCAGGCAGCCTCTTGCTGCCATAGCTTCTCCCGCCCCGGATTGCCGCTCGGGGCTAGAGCTGATGGATCAACTGGTCCAGATCGACCCGGTCGAAGTGTTCATCTTTTGAGCAAAAATCGCAGCTCACGGTGACGCTGCCTTGCTCGTCGAGAATGGCTTGCAGCTCTGTACGGCCCAGTGACAGCAGGGTGTTGCTGACTTTATCCCGGGAGCAGGTGCACTGGAATCGCACCGGACGAGCCGCCGAGACCTCTGGCGGGTTTTCATGGAACAGCCGGTGCAGCACGGTCTCCTCGGGCAGGTCGAGCAGCTCTTCCATGGTCAGGGTGTCGGCCAGCGCCTGAACATGCTGCCACATGAGGGCATTCTGTTCGGCGCTGGCGGCCCGGTCCGGCAGGCGCTGCAACAGCAGGCCCGCAGCCCTGCCATTGCCGCCAGCAAGCCACAGCCGGGTAGGCAGCTGCTCGGACTGGCGGAAGTATTCTTCGAGACAGGCGGCGAGGGTGGCGCCCTCCAGTGGCACCACCCCCTGATACTGGCTGCCACGTTCTGGCCGGATGGTGATCGCCATGATGCCGCTATCGCCAATCAGCTCGTGGAGCTGCGGCTGTTCGTGGCTGGGCACGGCGTCGCTGAAGCGGGCCAGAGCGCGGATGCCGCCATCATGGGTGGCCTCCGCCAGCAGCAGGCTGACCGGCCCTTTGCCCTGGGCTTGCAGGCTGAGGCGTCCTTCGAACTTGAGCGTGCCGGTCATCAGCACTACAGCCGCCACACTTTCTGCCAGCAGGCCCTGAACGATCATCGGGTAATTCCGGGCTGCTGTTACCGGGGCAAGACTGGCTTCGAGGCGGACGATCTCCCCACGGATATCGGAATCGGGAAACAGAAAGCGCTGGCGCTGGTCGTGCTGGGACATCGGTTACTCCGCAAGATATGGGCGTCATTCTACGCCAGATGGCAGCTCAAAACTGACCGCGGCGGATCCGGTCGATGGCGCGGCGTTCGCGTTTGTCGGGGCGGTGGTCGGGACCGGCGCCCACCAACTTGCGCTGGGTGGCAGCCTGTTCGCGAGTGGCGATGCTGGCCTCGGTCTCGCGGTAGAGCCTGGCCGCCTCCGGGGCGCCGCCACGCTTGTCGGAGACCGCCAGCACCTCTACCTCGCGCACGTCGTGGCCCTGCCTGAGACTGATCAGCATGCCCGCTTTCACTGCCTTGGCCGGCCGTCCGCGCTCGCCATTCACCTGAACCTTGCCGCCGTCGATCATCTCCCGGGCGATGCTGCGGGTCTTGTAGAAGCGGGCGGCCCAGAGCCACTTGTCGAGGCGAACCTCGTCGGCGGTCGTGCTCATGCCGATGCCGCCCGTGTTGGCATCACCGTGGTGAACTGGTCAATGGCGGGGAATGGATTGGTATGGGGGCGAACCGGTTGGGTGGAATCCGGATGCAGGATGCTCCACAGGTGACCAACGCCATAGTCCTTGCCAGCCTGTAGCACCGGCAGGGAATCATCCACCAGAATGCTGCGGCGGCGGTCAAAGGGCAGGTGTTGCTGCAGTGCCTCCCAGAAGGGGGCGGATTCCTTCGCCGCGCCGAGTTCGTGACTGGTGATCAGCTGGTCAAAGTACTGGTCGAGGCCGGTGCGAGCTTTTTTTACTGCCAGCGCGTCGGGGTGGGCGTTGGTGACCATCACCACATGCCGGCCGCTGTCGCGCAGCGCCTGCAGGAACGCCTCGGCGCCCGGCCGATAGCAGATGCGGCTACCCACATCCCGTTTCAGACCGGCAATATCGAGCCCCAGCTCCGAGGACCAGAAATCCAGGCAATACCAGTTCAGGGTGCCCTGATGACGGTCAATCCACTCCTTGATCAGCCGATGGGCCTGATCGTCCGGTATGCCTTTGGCCTCGGCATACTTCTGCGGTACCACTTGCTGCCAGAACCAGTTGTCGAAGGCCAGATCCAGCAGGGTGCCGTCCATATCCAGCAGTACGGTATCGATGTCGTTCCAGGCAATCATTTTCCCAATGCCCTCTTCAGGCGTTACTCTTTGCGGCCGACAGTATGCCGCAACCGAAAGGACAGATCATGACCGACCGTCACGCCCTGCTGAATCAGGTGGCCGATATCGCCCGCCGCGCCGGGGATGCCATTCTCGAGGTCTACAACGGCCCGGATTTCGATGTCGAGCGCAAGGGTGACGATTCCCCGCTGACCGCCGCTGACCTGGCTGCCCATCGGCTGATTCTCGCCGGGCTCACGGCGCTGACCCCGGACATTCCGGTGCATTCGGAAGAGTCTGAAGGCATCACCTGGGAGATGCGTCGCCACTGGTCGCGCTACTGGCTGGTGGATCCGCTCGACGGCACCAAGGAATTTATCAAACGCAATGGCGAGTTCACGGTGAATATCGCCCTGATTGAAAGCGGCGTGCCGGTGCTGGGCGTGGTGCATGTGCCGGTGCTGGGCATTACCTATTCGGGCGGCGATGGCCTCGGTGCATTTCGGCAAACCGCCGCAGGCCGGGAGTCGATTCAGGTGCGCCGGCCGGTGTCTGTGCCGGTGGTGATGGTGGCCAGTCGCAGCCATGGCACCGATACCATTGGCGTGCTGGAAGAGGTAATCAACCGCGAGATTGGTCCGGTGGAACTGACCAGCATGGGCTCCTCGCTGAAGCTGTGTCTGGTGGCAGAAGGCAAGGCGGATATCTACCCCCGCCTTGCGCCCACCTCGGAATGGGACACCGCCGCCGCCGATGCCGTGGTGCGCGCCGCCGGTGGCACGGTAGTCAATACCGCATTCGAGCCGCTGCGCTATAACAAGCAGGATATTCTTAATCCACATTTTCTTGTTCTCGGCGCCAGCGTTGATAGCTGGAAATTCCTGCAGCCGGTATTGTAGAAGCGGCTTCAGCCGCGAAAAGGTGTGGCAGTGAGCCGCCCGGCATCTTGCCATTGATGGACACTGTGATCGCGGCTGAAGCCGCGTCTGCTACAGAGGGTTGCTGATGTTTACTCGTGATGATCTGAGCTTTGATAGCCAGGGTGTGACCTGCCGTGGCTACTTGTATCGCCCGGCCAATGCCTCAGGCCCGGTGCCGTGCGTGATCATGGGCCATGGATTCGCTGCCACGCGCGAATGCGGCATCGCCCCTTTTGCCGAAGCCTTTGCCAACGCGGGCTATGCCGCTTTCATGTTCGACTATCGCCACTTCGGCGCCAGCGGCGGTGAGCCCCGCCAGGTGCTGGTACCGTCGCGGGAAGTGGAGGACTGGCTGGCGGCCATTGCCTTTGTGCGGACGCTGGATGGCATCCGGCCTGATGGTATCGCGCTCTGGGGCACCTCGTTCGGCGGTGGTCTTGTTACCGTGGCCGCCGCGCGCGATGGCAATGTCCAGGCCATCATTGCCCAATGCCCGATGATGGATGGACTGGCTTCGGTGTTTGAAGTGATCCGTTACGCCGGTGTCGGCCAGGTGATGAAACTGAGCGCCCATGGCGCGCTCGATATCAGCCGGGCGCTGCTGGGCATGTCGCCGCATTACATCGCCTCCGCTGGC
Source organism: Alcanivoracaceae bacterium (assembly GCA_046292765.1). Classification (GTDB taxonomy): domain Bacteria; phylum Pseudomonadota; class Gammaproteobacteria; order Pseudomonadales; family Alcanivoracaceae; genus PGZG01. The sequence continues at coordinate 367,917 of JBKBQA010000001.1, forward strand.
CGCCCCGGTGACGTGGCGGCGATGAGCGCTGCAGATTGCTATGATGGCTACCTCGCTCTGATCCCCGAAGGCGTGCCGAATCAGGTTGCCGCACGCATTGCTGCCACGCTGATGACGTTCCGCCCGGTCAGTGAAGCAGGCAAGGTTAACTGCCCGGCACTGATCCAGATTTGTGAAAAAGATACCGTGGCGCCGGTGGCTGCCGCCGAAAAAGCGGCAAAGAAAATGAAGCGAGCCGAAGTGCGTCGCTATGAGATGGGGCACTTTGATATTTATCAGGGGGCGGATCGGGAAAAGAGTCTCGCCGACCAACTCGCATTCCTCAGAAAACACCTCCCGCTGTAGGCGCGGCAGCCCCGGCGCGATGCGGTCGTTGATCGGGCGGCTATGCGTTCGAATAGATCGTATCGCGACACGACGGCCGCTCCTGCGACTACCGGTCGTGGATTTTCTCAAGCGATTTGACGCGCAGCTGTTCCTGTTCGGTGAAATAGTTATTGCGCAGAGCATCTATCTGGGCGGTGCGATCACTGTCACTGAGTGATGGATTGGAAAGCAGTGAGGCCCTTGTGCTGAGCCAGGTATTGATACGCCGATCCCACTGGTTGCGCTCCGAGTCCAGTTGTTGCAGTCGGTCCGCCGCCTCGGCGCCGACCAGGGCTTCCCGAATCTGGCGTAGATTGGCGGGGTTGCCATCCTGCTGTTGCCACTGCTCGGTGACCGCGCGCAAATCCTGATACTGATTTAACTCGTGCAATGATTCCTGCAGGGCTGGCGGCAATGTTTGTTGCAATGCGGCCAGTTGTCTGGCGCGCTCGTCGCTGCTCAGGCTGTCATCCTGAAGTAATGCCAGTCGCTCAACGGTATAGCGGTCGTAAGCCTCCTCTTCGGCGAAGAATGCCTCATGCGCCGCCGGATCAAACAGGCTGGCGCGCAGGCTATAGAGTTGCTCCTTGTGCGCTGCTACTGCGGTCGGATCAATTGCCAGGCCCGGCTGCGCCGGTGCATCCAGCATGGCGACTTCGTTCATATAGCCAATGTAGTCATCAAGAAGGTTCTCTGCTGCCATGGCGGCGCTGCCAGTCAGGGTGTTGTGGATGTAGGCGCGAATCCGCTGCAGCAACTTTGGCAGCGGCTCCTCGCCCTGGGCCGAGAGAAAATAGTCGAACAGCTGGCGGATATGATGAGTGATGATCAGATTGCCGTTGGCATCGAGCTCGAAGCCGCCGTCGACCTCGGTGTCGCGCAGTGATGCCGGCAGGTTTTCCAGTCCTGTTGTGAAGGGCGCATCGTCTCCCGCTCGGCTGGCTGCCAGAATGGCCTCGGTGATCGATTGGCGCGATGGTGATGGCTGTTCGATCGGGGTTGCCGTGCGGTCGGATGTGTCGGAAGCCGGCAACCAGATGAAAAGTAGTGCAACGAATACAACAGCCGCGATGGCGGCAAGCAGGCGGCGCATGATCTATGCCTCTGTCATTGTTTTGCTGGCAGTGTAAACGGAAAGGGCGCCTTGCGGCGCCCTCCCTGGCTCGTGTGCCAACCGCTGTCAGTTGGCGCAGGCCATCTTGATCACAATCCGGCGTTCTTCAGGCGGTTGGCATGCTGACGGAACACGGATTTCGGATTGGCTTCGAACAGGCTCACCAGACCGAGGATCTGATTCACTTCATCGAGGTGATCCATGTAGTAGTTGTCGCGAATTACCCGACCGAACCTGCTGCTGCAACGGCCGACCAGACCGTCGTTCTGGCTGTCGCTGCTGCCGACAAAGGCCAGCCCGGTCAGCGCCATGGCATAGGCGGACGGGTCGAGCAGGTGGGTCATGGTGCCGGTGCCGCTCCAGGAGTAGAAACGCACGCCGTTGGCCGAGTAGGCACCTTCACCGCACGCGGTGGTCGGCACACCTGCCGGGAACTTGGCATTAAAGGCCGCTGCGCCGGCAGTGGTCAGTGATTGCAGGCCGGCATAGGAATCCTGCGGCAGCTTCTGGCCCGCGCCAACACCGAGCAGCCAGCCAAAGCCATCGACCACGGAGGTCAGCAGGCCGGTGGTGGGTGCGCCGATCACGGGCAGTTCGGAGGCCTGCATGATCAGGTCCGCAGCCGGTGAGCCTTTGGTCGGGCCGCCCACGGAGGTAGCAGAGGCAATGCGGTGCGGAATCACACCGGCAACATAGCGGATCGACTGGTTACCGTGACTGTGACCAATCAGGTTGACCTTGGCAGCGCCGGTGATGGCGAGGATTTCTTCGACCTGACGCAGCAGTTGCTCACCACGCACTTCGGACGATTCGAACGACGAAACCTGGGTCACAAACACCCGGGCGCCATCCCTTCTGAGGTCATTGGGGATCTGGTACCAGTAGTCCAGCGGGCCAATATTGTCAAAACCCGCCATGCCATGGGCCAGCACGATGGGGTATTTGGTCTTGGTGTAGTTGCTGTTGAACAAGCTCCAGAACGCGTGGCTGGGTGTGGACACAGCGATCGCAAAAACGGAGGCCAGCAGCAGGGAAATCTTGCGATTCATTGGTTATTCCTCATTGTCATTATTGTTATTTCAGTTTCTCGATCGGCTCCGGTCTGCGCCGGGTTGATCGGACTGCGTGGCTAAATAATAGGCGGGAGCCGGGACGGGCGTAGTGGCAGGAGCGGTCAATCTTGGAGGCAAATTCTGCCAAAATTGACAAACATGGCGACTTCGCATCAGGCATCAGTAAGGCGTTATGACTAGATTGGCCTGCCTGCTCACCACTTGGTATGAGGGTGTGCCTTGAGCGCAGAATTGTAGTACCGGCGATCTCCGGTGACCTCATCGGCGAGCCAGTCTGGCCGCACGAAGACCTCATCGGCATGGGCGAGCTCGACCTCGGCCACCACCAGCCCGGCGTTATCACCGGCGAACTCGTCCACCTCAAAAAGATGATCACCGACCGGCACTCGATAGCGCACCTTGTCGATAATGCCGGGTTCACACAGGGCGAGCAGGGACTCGGCATCTTCAATCGGGATCGCCTGCTCCCATTCGAAGCGGCTGGTGCCGCCTGCATCGCCGATGCCTTTTATGGTGAGGTAGCCCTTGTCGCCCTTGATACGCACCCGAACGGTACGGGCCGGATCGGATTGCAGATAGCCCTGAACGATACGTTGATGGCCCAGGGCCTGTGCTCGATAGTCGCTGTTGCGGACCAGGAATTTGCGTTCGATTTCCAGCGCCATGGTCTATTCCTCCCCGTGAACCAGATGCGCCGTTGACCAGCCAATCACCCGGCGAATCGCTTCCGGGTAGCTGATGTTGTCTGCGGCCGGCAAACCCAGACGGCGGATGGTTTCGAGCACTGTGTCGGGATGATCGGCCTCAATCGCAAGGGAGTCTACCCGGGCATCGTTTAGCAGCACTTCGGCATACTCGCAGATGGCTCCATCAATCAGGTATCCCTTTCGGATCTTGGTGATCCTGACGGCGAGCAGGTCGGGATGGGTATTGATAGCTGACAGCAGCGTGCTTTCATCGACGGTGTTCGGCAGCGCCAGAGTAGCAAGACCGATGGCGGGCAGAAGTGGCTGTAGCAGGACGTCTGATTCTGAGGGCATCGCAATTTTGGCCGCGACATCCCACTGTTCGAGACCCTGCTGCCGGCCCAATAGTACCTTGATATCAAGCATGCCGCTGCGTAGCTTGATGTTGTGCTGTTGGTCGTGCCGGGATAGCAGATAAGTCTCGCTTGATTGACGCCGCCAGAATTTTTCCGGCACTGGCTGGGATAACCGCGCCATGCGCTGATGCCACAGACCAAGCCCCTGGCCAAATATCCTGAATTCAAACCGTGCCGCAGCGGACATGCCAGTCGCTCCGTAAACAATTGATGCACCAACTTTATTGGCTTAAGCATGGCACTACCATGACCGAGGTCAAGCGGAACGGCATCGGATGGCGCTCCTTTCACGGCCCAACCCTTGTCCCAGATCAATTTAATCGCCGCAGGATTGCGGGTAGGTTGGTTTTAGTAACACAAATGTCATTAACGGTGGCTAAGTTCAGAAGTTTTGGGCCACACCGGGATTACGGCGACTGCGCCGGCACCTCGGGGTTTTGAAAGCCCCGAACCAAATGGAGAAAGCAAACCATGCGTACAAACCGATACCAACTTGCCACTTTGCTGCTGGCAGCCGCGCTCCACGGCGGCATTGCTCATGCAGAGTCCGGGCCAAATGATGCCCTGATTGATGCACTGCTACAAAAGGGTGTGCTGACCCAGGAGGAAGCAGATCAGCTTAAAGAGAGCGCGCGCAGAACGGCGAGCCGGGCCACTGATGGGGTGCAGTACGAACCTTTCGAGCCAATCACTGATGATGAGGCGTTGATCAAGGTGCGCCGCTTCACAGTTGATAGTCCTGATGGCCAACATCGATTCCGTATTCGCGGGCGATTCCAGTTTGATTCGGAGAATGCTTCGGTCGACAGTGAGATGAAAGATGTTCTGCGTCAGAACTATGATCCGCCCGGCTATGGCACCATCGTTCGCCGCGCCCGGCTGGGTGTGTTGGGGTATATGTACGAGAATTGGGAATGGCAGATGGAGCTTGACTTCAGTGATGAAGAAGTTGGCTTTGCGAATGCCTACCTGGCTTACGTCACTGATCACGGCCGACTGGCAATGGGGCACTTCAAGGAGCCCTACTCCATGGAGAGCAACACCAGCTCGCGTAGAATTACCTTCATGGAGCGGGCTGCCCCGGTGGATGCGCAGCGTCCCGATCGCGAGCTCGGTGTGATGTACGAAACCATCAAGCCGGACTGGTTTGGTGCCATCGGCATGTTTGGCGGTCAGGGTTTGTCGATTAATCGCGAGGTCGAAGAGGGCTATGCCTTCGCAGGGCGTCTGTCGAAGGCCTTCTGGAACACGGGCAGAGAATTCTTCCATGTCGGCGGCAGCTATAGTTATCGCCAGAATGCTTTCAATCGCGCGGCAGATCAGTGGGTTCCGGTGCGTCTCCGAACTCGCGAAGGTGCGCGCGCTGTTGATATGCGGCTAATCGGTCGTGATGACATCGAGGGCGTGGAAAGCTTCAACCGTATGGGGCTTGAAGCCGCCATCGGAGCGGGCAGCTTTTCATTGCAGGGCGAATATCTGCGAACCGACCTTAAACTAGATGAGGACGCCAAGCTCATTGCTCATGGAATCCAGGCAAATCCTGATAACAAATTGATGCTTGATGGGCACTACATTCAAGCGACTTACTTTCTGACAGGCGAGCAGCGAAACTACAGGGCCTCGAGTGGTGATTTCGGTCGGGTGCGTCCGAATGCCAACTTTAGCCCGGCCAACAACAGTTGGGGGGCCTTCGAACTTGGCCTGCGTTATGCGGTACAGGATTCCTCTGAGCATTCACAGCTCGGTCGTGGCCAAGAGCTGGAGCATTACACTCTGGGCCTGAACTGGTACCCGAATCCCGACGTGATAATCAAGCTGAACTATATGCAATTCACCGGAAAGCGCGATGTATTCGAGGCTGATGGCCGCGCCATCGCCGCTCGGGTGCAATACGAGTTCTAACCGCTGGACACGAGGAGAATGATGATGAAGCGTTCAATTTTCAATGCGCGCAAGCTGCTACTTGGCATGGCGTTGCTACATTCGTTGCCGGCGGCTGCATTAGTTAACGGTGATTTTTCCACACTTGATGCCAGAGCTGCAGGTACGGTCAGCTACGACACCACAGGCAGTATCGGTTTTCTTCCCAGCTGGACGATACTCAGTGCCGGTGGCGCATCGATCGTCACTGGGACCCCGGCAGCGTTCGATGGCACCAGCATGGTACGTTTCAATGCGCTTACCACCGGCTTTGGTGACAACAAACTTGATCAGTGCATGCCGATAGATGCCGAGCAGGTCATTACGATCAGCTATCGCATTCGTACCAGTGCAGATTCGATCACGGACGACTATCGCTTTCGTGCCAATCCGAATTTTTATGGCGACATGGAAGCCTGTGAGCGAGATCTTCAGGCCAATGTGACCACCAACCGCCTGGCAGGGGATGGCAGTCAGTGGCCGAATGCGGATTGGGATATTCGCTTCACCACTGCCAACATTACAGCCAATGTCTGGCACGAAGTAACCAATGCAACCCATGCGTCTGGCGGCCCCTCAGCGGGTGCTATGGTGTATCCGGTGAATTTTATTCCTGTGGATGCGACGGCTCTGCGATTGTCTCTGCGTGCCCGGGCCCCGGTTGCCGATGCAGAGATATGGGTTGATGACGTTCGTGTCGAGCAGAGTGGGGCCAATATGGTGCGCAACGGCTCTTTCGAACATATTGATCTGTCAGATGGCAGCTTTCTTGCCGGCAGTACTGGCTGGCGACTTAGCAGGGATGGTGATGCAACGCTGAGGGCGGCGGCTGGGGCTGATCCCCAGATCGCAGTTGAAGGTCCGAACCTGTTCTACTTTGGTGACCTGGCCGGTAACTTCGGCAGCAGCAGTCTGGATCAGTGTGTCGCTATTAGCGGTTCAGACGATATTCAGCCCAGTTTGTTTGTCATGAGCTATCTACCTGACAACGACTTGAACGTACGTTTGAATGTGGATTTCTTTACCGATTCTGCCTGTGTCACGGCAGGCAGTAGCGCGCTTCAGTTACGTCAGGATTTTGCTATTGATGGTGCCAGCGGCGAATGGATGCCACTTTCTACCACGGACGTTCGTATTGGTTCTGCGCTCGGTGGAATTCAGTCGGCACGATTGAGTATTCGGGCTCGGGATCGCTCCAACGCCACCAATGATGGGCCTGATGTCGTAGCGCGTGGTATCTACATTGACGATGTGAATCTGGTCGCGGCGGTGCCGGCACCGACCTTCGCGCCCGCCAGCCAGAGTTTCAGTACTGCCACACTGGATGTGGTGATCAATGGTCCAGTGGGTAGCACCATCTTCTACACTCTGGATGGCTCAGATCCGGATCTCACCAGTTTTTCGATGGCACCGGGCAGCACCGTGGTGCTAACCAGTACGACCACCGTGCGTGCGGTTGCCTACATTGATCCCGATTTCTCGGTAATTCGCTCGGCAACCTACACCAAGGTGGCGCCGCCGTTCGTGCCGCCTACTGGTCCGCTGAATCGCTCTACCGGTAGCTTTGGCATGGGAATCCTGGCATTGCTGGGTCTGGCGCTGCTTCGGCGCCGGCTGGTAGTCGGCCGCTAGGCAAGCACAACCGGGAGCCCCGTGGTTAAGGGGCTTCCGGCCTCTTCCCCAAAACACTATGTCTCAGCTCCTTTTCTAGCTCTTTCACGGTACGTCAGAATCAGCGGAATCAGGAAGGACGAAATCGCCAGCACAAGCATCACGGCGCTGACCGGCCGTGCCAGAAAGACATTGGCGCCATCCATCATAATTGCGCGACGGAAATTGGTTTCAGCGATGGAGCCCAGCACCATGCCCAGAATCACCGGGGCCAATGGGTACTGGTAGCGGCGCAAAAGCCAGCCAAGGATGCCGAAGCCGAGGCAGCAGAGCACATCGAACATCGAGTTGCGCACAGCGAATGAGCCGATCACCGACATCATGGCAATCAGAACATACAACACTTCCTTCGGAATGCTGGTAACGCGCACCCAAAGGCGACTGCCCGCCAAGCCAATCACAAGCAGCACGATATTCGCGACCACCATGGCGGCAAAAATGCCATAGATGATGTCCGGGTTGGAAATAAACAATTGAGGGCCGGGTGTCAGCTTGTGAATCATCATCGCACCGATCAGTACCGCGGTGGTGGCACTGCCCGGAATGCCAAGGGTAAGAAGGGGCACCATGGCGCCGCCAACGGATCCAGAGTTGGCGGCCTCGGATGCTGCCACACCCTCGGCGCTGCCTTTGCCATACTCCTCCGGATTACGGCTCAGGCGCTTGGCAAAGTCGTAGCTGATAAATGTGGCAATGGTTGCGCCCGCGCCCGGGAAAATGCCGATCAATGTCCCCAGCAGCGCAGAGCGCAGTGTCACATAGCGCAGCGCCCAGTACTCACGGATTTGGGGCCATTTGTCTTTTACGCCATCCATGTGTGCCATCCGAAAAGTCTTGGCCTCAATGCCTGAGAAGACTTCGCTCAGTGCGAACAGACCAATCAATGCCGGGATAAGTAGAAAGCCATCTGAGAGCGGCGCGATATCAAAGGTGAAGCGGTCTGCACCTGAAATCGGGTCGGTGCCGATGGTATTGATCAAGAGGCCAAGAATCGCTGCGAAGAATGCTTTCAGCCAATTGGCCCCGGCCAGAGAGGCAATGGTCGCAAGGCCGAACATCGCCATCGCAAAATACTCGGCTGGATGAAATTTCACTGCGACCGCAGCCAGTGGCACCGAGAAAAATATCAGAATGAGCGTGCCGATAATGCCGGCTATCGCAGAGGTAACGATGGAGACACCCAGAGCCTTGGCAGGCCGGCCTTGCTGGGTCAATGCATAGCCATCTATTGCGGTTACTACTGCGGACGGAGTGCCCGGCGCATTGATAGTGATTGCAGTGATGGAGCCGCCATAACTTGCCCCGATATAGATGGCAACCAGAAGTATCAGCGCCAGCATCGGTGACATGCCATAGGTGAATGGCACCAGCAGGGCAACACCCATAGAGGGTGACAGACCCGGCATCGCTCCTACCAGAATGCCAAGGGTGATGCCGGCAATGATCACCAGCAATGGCGTCAGGGACAGGACGCCAAAAATACTACTGAGTAGTTGATCTAGCATGATTTCCTTCCGTCAAAGCAGCATGCCTGTTGGCAGGTCGACATAGAGTATTTTTTGGAATATGTAGTATGAAAAAATCAGCCAGCTCCCCGTCAGAACGGTGACTACCAGAGGCCGCCGATAATGAAGGGCCCAAAGGGTTGCTGGCATGAATATCGCCGAAGCCAGCAGATAGCCCAGTATGGGTATAAGCAGCACATACGCGGTCATTGCGCCCGCAAAGGTAAAAAGCAGATAGGAGCGCTTTCTAGGTGGTAGATCATCTTGCTTGCGCGCCAGTAAATACATCTGGTAGATCGCCAGAGGCAACAGCAGGGCAATCCACAGACGCGGCACGCCGCTGGCGCCAATGGTATCCACTGGGGACGGCGGCGGTAGCGCTGCTGTCATGACGTAGAACAAAATCGCCAGCGATATGGTGGCGATCAGAATCATCAGTTCTCCTGCCCTGTTGCGGAACGAAGACTTCATCAATACGGCGCCGAGCAACAGGTTAATCAGAACAATAATAGCGGTGAAAAACTGCCGCGCGGGTGCTTCACCAATGCCCGACAGCAGCGTCTCACGTGTGCCTGCCTCACGTAGCAGCCCGATTTCTCGAAGATAAAACGAAAACTCCTCGCGATCCTGGGAGACCACCGTTGCAAATTCTGTTGCACTGCGGTAGTCAAGATTGACGCCTTCATCTGCCCACCCGTCAATCCAATCAGGGTCGCTGGTGACCTTTCTGATCAATTCGCTATACCAGGCCCGGATATTTTCCGGCACCCCTTTTCGAAAGGCGAAGCCTCGCCAGATGATTTCCTCTTTCAGGCCTGGAATACCAAGTTCTGCAAAGGTCGGTGAGTCGGGGAATCGCTCAAGCCGCGTGGCTGCCGCGACGGCAACGATATCGAGTTTATCCGAGATCAGAGCATCTCGTGGATTGCCGAGATAGGCCGCGCCCAGATTGCCGAGCAGGGCAGCAACTGCCTGGCCGCCACTGCTGTAGGGAATCCAGCGCACATCAATGCCCGCCTGACGGGCCATCTTGACCCCGGAAACGTGTTTGACACCACCGATGTCGGCACCAAGCCAAAGCTGGCGCCCACCGCGCTCTATGGCGTCTTGGTGCAGTTCTTGCCAGTTCTGTGGCCCCCCGTCGAGGTTGGTAATTAATACATGGGGGTTATCCATAATATAGGAGTGCCAGTCGATCTGATCGATCAGGTCTTCGCGCCCTGTTGCCACCATTTTTGAAATATTTGATCGCGTGACTGCCAGCATCGTGTAGCCATCTGCGGGCATCTGCAGCACATCTTCGAAGGCAACGATGCCGCCGCCGCCGGGGCGATTGATAACCACAAATGGATAATCAGCCTGATACTTTCTTGCAATATCGGCAAACCGACGTGCGGTAAAATCGATCAATCCACCTGGGCTGGTATAGACAACGATCCTGATCGGCTGAGCGGGGAAGTCGCCTGCCTTCGCCATGCGTTCTTGCGCCCAGGCGAGCGAGGGCACAACTGAGCAGGCAATCAAAAGAAGGCCAGAAACAGCTGAGACAATCGGGCGTGATAACATTTCAGGCATGGACGTTGAATCCGATATTAAGAAACGGCCAAATGGCAGACAAACAGCCCCAACCTATCATTAGCGCTCAATGATGTCAGAACAATGACAGCAATGCCTGTAATCAGAGCAGCAGCGCAATGCCGACTGACACCACCAGCGTGCCCAGCAGATTCATGCGGATACCGGCGCGAATCATCTGTTGCTGGGGAATGCAGCCGGTGCCAAAGGCCAGCGCATTGGGTGGTGTTGCTACGGGCAGCATAAAGGCACAGCTGGCGGCGATGCCGATGATCGCCGCAGTGGTGATCGGATCGGCACCCACCACCACAGCCACTGGCATAAAGAGTGGTACCAGCAGTGCGGCGCTGGCAGTGTTGCTGACCAGTTCGGTAAGGAAGATAACAAACAGCGCCACCAGCAGATAAAGCAGCCAGGGATGGTCGGCGGGGAGTACCTGGCTGATGCCGGTGGCCATCCAGGCGCTGGCACCCGACGACTGCATCAGGGTAGACAGGGTGATGCCGCCACCGAACAGCAACAGTACGCCCCAGTTGGCCTGCTTCTCGATTTGCGACCACTGCAGGGTGCCACTGACGCCAAGCAGGGCAATCGCCAGCAGCGCCACCCAGGTGTCGAAGTCACTCTTGATGCCGAGCAAGCCGGCGACTGGCTTGCCGAACACCCACAGCGATACCGTAACAAGAAAAATAATCACGGTAATGATCGCTGCCCGATGACGCGGGAATGCGATCGCTTCTCCTGCCTTGACGCTGGGTAGATTGCGCTCCGGCCGGATCACCATGAACAACACGCCCATGGCAAGCGGCAATAGCAGCAGGTACATCGGTATGCCGACCTTCAGCCAGTCGTCAAAACTCCAACCCAACGCGGCGGCCGTGATGGCGTTCGGCGGGCTGCCGACCAGCGTGGCCATGCCGCCAATATTGGCAGCCCAGGCCAGCGCCAGCAGCACGAACAGTTGATAGCGGGGAAACCGTTCCGCCAAAGGCACCGACAGACCCAGCGCAATTGGCAGCATCATGGCTGCGGCGGCGGTATTGCTGATCCACATGGATAATAGTGAAGTTGCCAATGCCAGTAACAGTGCCGCGGCCATGGCATTGCCGTGTGCCAATGTCATCAAGCGATGGGCAATCCAGCGATCGATGCCATGCACAGACAGTGCCGCCGCCAGTGCAAAGCCGCCGAGAAAAAGTCCAATCACCGGGTTGGCAAAGCCCGACAGGGCGGTGCGCACATCGGCAAGGCCGAGGGCGACACCCAGCAGTGGAATCAGCAGCGCAGTGTAGGTCAGCGAGATGGCTTCGGTGAGCCAGAGCGTGCCGGCAAGGGCGAACAGGGCAACGCCGGCCCGTGCGGCGGGATCATCGGGGCCGAACGAGGCGACCACAGCCACCACCAGAGCGAGGGCGATCCGGGCGGGCTTCATGATGGCGCCCCATCACTGAAGCGCTGCATGACCTTCTCGGTCAGGCGGTGAGACAGGGGAGCAATAAAGCTGATCAATGGAAACGCCACCGCCCAGGCCACTACCCAGGCTTTAAGCCAGCGCAACGGAAACTGAACGTCGAGCCCGGTATTGATAAGGGTGATTACGCCAGACATGAGCAGCGACATGAAACACGACATGATAAAGGCAAATATCAGGGTGCGGTGGCGAGAGCTGAGCATAGTCACTCCGGAGTCCATCGCCGCATTGTTGCCCCCCGGCCAGCAAGGTGCAACCGCGCCCTACGGTGGGATGGTGCGCGGTGCCCTTGCAGGAGCGGCAATCCTGTCGCGGCAAGATTGCCGCTCCTGCAGTGAGGGTCAGGCGGATAGCTCCAGTAGCAGCTTGTTAATCCGCCGCACATAGGCTGCCGCATCCTTGAGACTGTCACCGCCGGCAAGGCGGGCCTGCTCGTGGATCACCGCCACGAGGTCGTCACGGCGTGTGTCGTTGCTTTCCTGCTTGAGGCGCTGCACCAGCGGATGCCAGGGATTGATCTCCAGCACCGGCTTGCTGCTGGGCAGCGACTGGCCGGCGGCTTCGAGAATGCGGCGCATCTGTGCGCCCATGTCATCTTCCTGCACCACCAGACAGGCCGGAGAATCGGTCAGGCGGTGGGTGGTGCGCACACTGTCGACATCCTCCTTGAGCAGCTCGGCGATCTGCTTGCACAGATCGGAGAATTCCTTGTCGGTATCCTCTTTGGCTTTTTTCTCTTCGATGTCCTCCAGCGCTCCCAGATCCAGCTCGCCACGGGCGATATCGCGCAGCGGCTTGCCATCGAACTCGTTCAGATGGCTCATCAGCCAGTCATCAATGCGATCGGACAGCAGCAGTACCTCGATACCTTTCTTGCGGAAAATCTCCAGATGCGGGCTGCCGAGGGCGTTCTGGTGGCTGTCGGCGGCGATGTAGTAGATCTCTTTCTGATCCGGCTTCATCCGGGCGACATAGTCGGTCAGGCTGTTGTTCTGGGTGGCTTCGCTGTTATGTGTGCTGGCAAAGCGCAGTAGCTTGGCTATCGCCTCGCGATTACTGAAATCTTCTGCCGGGCCTTCTTTAAGCACGTTGCCGAATGCATTCCAGAATGACTGATATTTTTCCGGCGAATCTTTGGCGAGTTTTTCCAGCATGTCGAGGGCGCGTTTTGTCAGTGCGCTCTTCAGCGAGCTGACCGTCTTGTCTTTCTGCAAAATCTCCCGCGAGATATTCAGCGACAGGTCATTACTGTCGACAATCCCCTTGATAAAGCGCAGGTAAAGCGGCAGGAACTGCTCGGCGTCGTCCATGATAAACACCCGCTGCACATACAGCTTCAGCCCATGTGGTTTGTCCCGATTCCACATGTCGAAGGGCGCCTTCTCGGGAATGAACAGCAGGGAGGTATAATCCAGTTTGCCTTCCACCCGGTTATGGCTCCAGCTCAGCGCCGGGGCAAAGTCGTGGGAGACATGGCGGTAGAACTCCTGATACTCCTCGTCCTTGATTTCGCTCTTGTTGCGGGTCCAGAGGGCGGTGGCGGTGTTGGCCTGATCCCAGCCGGTTTCCGGTTGCTTGCCTTCTTCGTCGGCCGGCTTCTGATCCTGTACCAGTACCGGAATGGCGATATGGTCGCTGTACTTGCGCACCAGACTCTTCAGGCGCCAGGGTTCCAGAAACTCTTTTTCGTCATCGCGCAGGTGTAGCACGATGCGGGTGCCGCGCTCGGCCAGCTCGACTTCACCCAGATCAAATTCACCATTGCCCTCGCTGCTCCAGTAGACGCCCTGTTTGGCTTCGCTGCCGGCCTTGCGGGTAAAGACTTCCACTTTCTCGGCAACAATAAAGGCGCTGTAGAAGCCGACGCCAAACTGACCGATCAGGCGTGAATCCTTTTTCTGGTCGCCGGATAGATTCTTCAGGAATTCGGCGGTGCCGGATTTGGCGATGGTGCCGAGGTGCGCGACCACATCGTCCCGGTTCATGCCGATACCGTTGTCGCGGATGGTCAGGGTATTGGCGTCCTTGTCGGTTTCAATGTGGATCTTCAGGTCGCTGTCGCCCTGATACAGGGTGTCGTCCTGCAGGGCCAGAAATTTCAGCTTGTCGGCGGCGTCGGAGGCGTTGGAGATCAGTTCGCGCAGGAAGATTTCCTTGTTCGAGTACAGCGAGTGCACCATCAGGTGCAGCAGCTGCTTGACCTCGGTCTGGAACTCGCGCTTTTCAGTCTGGACAGTCGCGGACATGGGGTGGGGGCTCCTTGTTGTTCGGTGTGATTCAGGCAGATGGGGGCTGATGGGTTCTTTTCAACCCCGTTGATTGAGCTCGTGGTGAACTTCTCCGGTTATCTGCCCGGAAGCGACCTTCCGGGCAGATAACCTCGCTTCTCATATACTTTCCGCCACTGTCGAGAGCCGCGAGATGCCAGGCCCTTGTGGGAGGGGGGGTGCCGGGACTGTGTGAGCCATGGATGGCGAACGCAAGCCTACAGGGACGTATTCACGGCGTGTCCCGGCACCCCCTGCCTCCCACAAGGGCCGGACAAGATCACTGCTACGTGGGGCTTTTGCAGACACACAGGCTCAGGCCAAACTTTGCCTGACAACACCAGCAATGCGACACTTCCCACCCCCGATAGCCACAAGGCCCACCCCATGACCCGAATGGTGTTCTGCCGCAAACTCCAACAGGAGCTCGAAGGGCTTGAGCGCCCGCCGTTCCCGGGTCCGAAAGGGCAGGAGATCTTCGACAATGTCTCGAAGAAGGCCTGGCAGGAGTGGCTTGGCCAGCAGACCATGCTGATCAACGAAAAGCGCCTCAGCGTTATGGACCCGGCCACCAAGGTCTATCTGGACGGCCAGCGTGAACGTTTTTTGGCCAACGAGCCATTCGACCAGGCCGAAGGCTACGTGCCCCCGGAAAAATAGCCGCCCGCTCGGTTGACCCGGCAGGGCCGAATCGCTTTAATAGCGCCCTCTCCAAAGCCCGGATAGCTCAGTTGGTAGAGCAGGGGATTGAAAATCCCCGTGTCGGTGGTTCGATTCCGCCTCCGGGCACCAGATCATCTTCAGCAAAAGGCCCCGCTTGCGGGGCCTTTTGCTTTCTGTCGTCGTGACGGTCCTGGGTCTAAGGGGAAAGCCACCATCACCGCGCCAGTCCTGCCACCGGCGTAAAGCGGGTGTCGGCTTTCTGCTGTTTGACCAGTTTCGGAAACTCCCTTTGCACCGCCCGTTCACCGTGACTGGGCCAGCGCTCACTGCATCGGCAAGCGGGCCGCCATCGGATTGGCCCGGTTTGCTCAAGTCTTTGGTAGCCTCAGCTTTTTACAAGGATGCCAGCAGCTTCTTGATCGGCGCCGCCAGGCCCAGCTCGCCGGGCTGATGGTGTTGAACCCAGCGTTGTCGGGATGTCTCTTTTACGCCGCGGGCCACAGATTTGACCCGAATCCGCAGCGGTGTGATATCGAGATGGAAATGGCTGAACGTGTGCCTGAATGACGGCAAGGTCTGCAGCCGGGCCGATCTCAGGTTGCGCGCTGCCAGTGCCTGTTCAAGCTCACTGTCGTCACTGATTTGTGGCGGGCACCAGAGGCCGCCCCAAAGGCCAGATGGTGGCCGTTGTTCCAGCAGAATTTCCCCGTCAGGGTTTTCCAGCAGCAGCATCAGTGTTTGCCGTACCGGAGTGGCTTTCGACGGCTTTTTGCCGGGGTAAAGATGGACCTCACCGGCAGCGAATGCCTGGCATTGCTTTGCCAGTGGGCAGTCACTGCAACGGGGTTTACTGCGGGTGCAAAGGGTGGCGCCGAGGTCCATCATCACCTGGGTGTAATCGCGCACCCGTTGCGCTGGTGTGTACTGTTCGGCGATGGCCCAGAGCCGGGCTTCCACCGCTTTCTCGCCGGGCCAGCCGGCCACGGCGTGGAAGCGGGTCAGCACCCGTTTCACATTGCCATCCAGAATCGGGGCGCGCAGATTCATGCTGATACTGGCAATGGCGCCGGCAGTGGAACGACCGATACCGGGCAGGGCTGCCAGGGCGTCGACATCGGCAGGGAACTGGCCAGCATAGTCGCTGCTGACAATCTGGGCAGCGCGATGCAGGTTGCGGGCGCGGGCGTAATAACCAAGGCCTGTCCACAGGTGTAGCACTTCGTCCTGTGGTGCCTTGGCCAGTTTCTGCACCGACGGAAAGCGCTTCATGAAGCGCTCGAAATAGGGAATGACGGTGCTGACCTGCGTCTGCTGCAACATGATTTCGGACACCCACACCCGATAGGGTGTGGTGTTCTGCTGCCAGGGCAGATCCTTGCGGCCGTGCTGCTCATACCAGCCGAGCACGGCCTTGCGGAACGCAGCAGGTGTCATCGCAGCAGGCGGCGCAGGCCGTCTTCGGCCTTGCGTTGCAGCTCCTGCTTCGCTTCCTCCTTCACTTCCTGCGCTTCTTCCTTGGCCTTGTCAGTGGCGACATTGCGCAGCACTTCTCCGGCAGAGTCTCCGCGACCCTGAATGCCGAAGCGGTCCAGCAATTTGTCCTTGGCGAGCTGGGTGGTGATGTCTTTGCCAATCGCTCGGAAAGCGCTGCTATCGGCCCCGCACCAGTCTGCCGGTGAACCGGCCAGATTGCCGCGGCAGCGCAGCGGCCAGGTGCGATCAGCAATGTACTTGTTGGTGCTCAGGCTGGGTGCCTTCATGCCGAGGCGCAAATCAAATGCTTCACTGCGCAGGTTGAGGAAACCCTTGCCAGACAGGGTTCCACGATCCAGTTCAGCGCGCAGGTCGTCCACATGGGCAACCAGATCTTCGATGCGGGCAACGGCTATCAGCTGGACGACTTCGGTGTCCTCTTTCAGCTCGCGCGGCAGGCGGCCCTGATCGACGCCGGGCAGGAAGTGAGTGATCACCTGATAGTCACCGAGCATGTCGTTGACGCCGGCGGTCAGGGTGTTGTTCAGGTTCATACCACGCAGGGTGCCGCGCGAAAGCGTCATGTTAATGTTGCCCTTGCCGCTGTCTGCCAGCGCCTGTTCGCTGTTGCCTTCGGCGCGGAATGTCATGTTGAAATCGAGCAGGCCGGTGAAGATATCCTCATCCAGCGCCATCTGCACCACGGGCTGGATTTGTACCCCGCGGGTTTCCGCGCTGAAGGTAACAACGGGTTTGTCGGTGCGGGCATCGAGCGTCGCCTTGGCACCGAAGGTGCCATCCATCATTTTGCCGCCGGCTTCGACAAGCTCCATCAGGCCTTGATCAGCGCGCACTACCGTTTTCAGGTTTTCAAAACGGATGCCGCTGAGGATGATACTGCCCGCCTTGAACTCACCGTTTACCTTGAGGGCGCGCAGGTCTTCCAGCGGCAGCAGCGGCTCCGAGGACAGCGGCGGCAGGATGGCGGTGCTGGCCGCCAGTTCTGTCACGGGCTCAGCTTCATCCGGGGGCAGATAGCGGTCGGCTACCAGCTTGTCGAGGGTGAGATCAAACAGAATGTGTGCAGTATCAAGATCGGTGATGCCGGCCTTGCCCATGATAGTGCTGTCGTCGAGCCGGATTTTCAGCGGATCGAGCATGATGCTGTTCTCGGGGCCACTGAAGGTCATCTCCATTGACACTTTTTTCAGTGCCGTGGCATCGCTGGTTTCAATCGGTGCTTCGCCAATCGCTTTCAGGGCCGCATTGGCATCAAACGGTGCCACGCTCAGTTGGCCCCGGAACAGCGGTTTGGTGGACAGCTGGGTCAGCTCCAGTTGGCCGGTGGTGCGGGTGCCAACGGACTCCACCAGCATGTCGCGAATGCTGATGCGATCCTCGTCCAGCGCCGCTTCCACATTCTGTTGAGCTCTTACCCGTACCGGCAGAGTGGTCATGCCGGCCAGCGTGGTGTCGACATTGAGCTGGTTCAGGCGGAAGACATTTTTCTCCAGATCCATGCCCAGCACGGTGCTGGCGGCAAGGTCGATGCGGATATCATCCTGATCCTGATAGCGCAGCGACACTTCCATCGGGAAGGGTTTGGTCAGGCTGAAGTCGCGGGCGCTGAAGTTCAGTTGCTCGATGCGAATATCGGTGCTGTCGATCGTGTTCTGGTAGCGCACCTGACCATTCGTGAGGGTGATCAGGGGAATGGCGACCGGAAGATCGATCGGGCCGGTGTCGGTGCCAGCGGCTTCCTCGGCAGCCGCTGCCTCACCGGTGGTGATGCGATCCCAGTTGGCGCCGTCGGCGGTTTCCACCAGATTCAGCTCAAGGCCAGCCAGATGAAGGCCGGACAACTCCACCGCGCCGCGCAGCAATGGCATCACCGCAATGCTGGTGCGCACTTCATCGAATGCGGCGAACAGGTCCTGTTCATCGGCGATACGAACTTCCGTGCGTCCGATCTCGATGCCAAGCCAGGGCCAGAAGGTCCAGGCCAGATTGCCGGGGATGATCAGATCAAGATTGGCCTGCTCCCGGGCGGCGGCACTGATCCGGGGCTTGAAGTCGTTCGGGTCGATAAACCGGGTGATGGCGAATACGGCGCCGACAAGCAGCACGACGATGGCAGTCAGGGAAACAAAGATAATCTTGATGACGCGAAGCATGGCGGTCTCCTTGCGTGCCGGGGGCGTGCCGTCGATTATAGGGAGGCGGGTAGCTGCTTAGCCATGGATAACAATGAAAACCCGCAGGTGTCCAGTGATATCACGGTAATGCCGTGGTTTGAGGGGGGATCCCGTTGAAAAAGTTCCGTTGGCTATTGGCTGGCCTGATGATGGCGGCTGGCCCCGTGTTGGCATTGATCGAGCCCGGACCAGAGCATCTTGAGTTGATTATCGGGCGTCAGCTGCAAGTGCTGGAAGACCCGGAGGGGCGCTGGTCGGTGGCGGATGTCAGCGAGCGCTTCGGCGAGCGATTCCGGCCGTCAGACCGGGCCTATCCCGGTTTCGGCTTTACCCGCTCCACCATCTGGCTGCGCTTCACCGTGGATTTTTCCCGGGTGGGCAATCAGCCCTGGTATCTGGTTCAGCGCCACCCGATAGTCGACCGGCTGGTGCTCTATTCGCCCCAGCCAGGTGGGGGCTTCCGTCGTCAGGAGATGGGCGATGTGCTGCCGTTTGGCGAGCGGGTGATGGCCCATCGCGAGTTCATCTTTCCCCTGGATACCGGCTTTGTCGGGCCGCAGACCTATTATCTGGAGATTGCCGGCAAGGGCGCGCTGAATCTGGAGGTAAAACTTTCCAGTGCTCAGGGGCTGATCGAGCGGACCTATCGCGAGCAGTTGGTGTTCGGGCTGTTCTTTGGCGGCCTGCTGGTCATGCTGGTGTACAACCTGTTGCTGTACTTCTCGGTACGAGACAAGGCCTACCTCTACTACGTGGTATTTCTCGGCATGCTCGAGATCAGCCTGCTGAATCTGAATGGCTTTGGCCTTCAGTACCTCTGGCCGCACTGGCCCCGCGTCAATGAGCACTACCCGTTTTTCGTCTACATTGGCATGGCCGCGCTAATCCGTTATTCGATCGATTTTCTCGATCTTGGTCAGCAGCTACCGCTGGCAAGGCGCTGGCTCAACTGGCTGTTCCGAGCGTCGCTGGTGATGGTGCCGCTGACGTTGGTTGTGCCTCCACCGTGGTCTTACCACCTCAATACCCTGCTGGTGCTGCTGGTGGTGCTGTCCCTGTTCGGTATTGGCACTGCCACCTGGCTGCGCGGCTATACCGCAGCCCGACTGTATGTTGCGGCCTGGTCCATGTTTCTGATCGGTTGTGTGGTGTTCGCCCTCGATAATCTGGGTGTCATCCCCCACACCACGCTGGGCAACTATACCCCTCACATTGGCGGCGGCTGGGTGGCAGTGCTTTTATCTCTGGCGCTGGGCGATCGAATCAATCTGCTGGAGAGCCAGCGCGATACCCTGTCGCGGGAATCGGAAGATGCCATGCGGCATCACATGGAAGAGATACGCCGTCTCGACAGGGACAAACTGGTGTTTCTGGAGTACCTGAGCCATGAGCTCAATACACCGCTGAACTGGCTCGGCAGTGCCCGCCTGCTGGAAACCTCATCGGTGCCGAAGGAACTCCGTGATGCCGTCCAGATGGTGCATCGTGGTCAGGATCGCCTGCAGAAGCTGGTATCCACGTCGTTGCGCTATTTCGATCTGGCTGGCCGGGAAAACCTGCCGGCGCAGGGTTTTTGTCAGCCCATGTGGATGCTGGATCATCTGCTCACCGACTTTGCCGAGACCATCAAGTTGCGCAAGTTGCAGGTACAGAACCGGGTGCCTGCAGATCTGGCTGTGCTGGCCTGCGAGCGAGAGCTTCGCGAGGTACTGGTGATGCTGATTGATAATGCCATTCGCGTCAGTCCGGAAGGCGGGGTGCTGATGCTGTCGGCCAGCGTGGAGCGTGGGTGGGCGGTACTGAAGGTGCAGGATCAGGGGCGCGGCATCCTCCGCGACAACCTCGAAGGCGTCTTCAAGCCGTTTTTCATGGTCGGCTCCGGGCATCATGTCGACGGCTTTGGGCTGTCGTTGCCCATGTCCCGCGTCATGATTACCCAGATGGGGGGCGAAATATGGGCCGAGAGCGCCGGCGTCGACAAGGGTTCTACTATCTGTATCCGCCTGCCGGTGGAGGACGTGTAGGGGCCTCGGCAGGGATGTCAGGACCAGCGCGGACCGCTGTCGAACGAGTCTGGCGCCAGCAGACGCTCGACCTGACGCAGCATTTCCTTGCCCACACCGCGCCCGCGGGTGGCAGGGTGGACCACGATCTCGGCCAATTGCCAGCCACCAGCTGCTGGCAGCACCCGCAGCAGTGCCACCGGTCGGGTGTTGAAGATGCCCTGAAACAGTCGCCCTTCTGCGCTGCTGGCGGCGGTCTGCAGGCGGTCAGCCAGAGCCGGATCGGCCTTGACCACGTTGGCGAAGTCGGCCGAGCCGGCCTCGGTAACGGCAATTTCACTGACTATCAGTGGCATTCATCATTCCTCGTTGGTCCGCAGCGCGGGCGGGGCCTATAATAGCCGCCCTGCCCGATGGAGGTCATTCATGACGCAGCGCACCGCCAGCGTGTCCCGTAATACGCTGGAAACCCAGATCACTGTATCGGTCAATCTCGATGGTACTGGCAAGAGCCAGCTCGAGACCGGCCTGCCGTTCCTCGATCACATGGTGGATCAGGTGGCCCGTCATGGTCTCATCGACATCACCATTGCCGCCAGCGGCGATCTGCACATTGATGCCCACCACACGGTGGAGGACATCGGCATCACGCTGGGTCAGGCACTGGCCAAGGCTTGGGGCGACAAGAAAGGCGTACGTCGTTACGGCAATGCCTATGTGCCGCTTGATGAGGCGCTATCGCGCGTGGTCATCGATTTGTCCGGGCGTCCCGGCCTCGAAATGCATGTCGATTTCGCGCGCGCGCGCATCGGTGATTTTGATGTCGACCTGTTCTATGAGTTTTTTCAGGGACTGGTCAATCACGGCATGATGACCGTGCACATCGACAACCTGCGTGGTCGCAATGCACACCATCAGGCGGAAACGATCTTCAAGGCCTTCGGCCGTGCCCTGCGCATGGCGGTGGAGTTTGATCCGCGCATGGAAAACATTACGCCGTCCACCAAGGGCACGCTCACCGAAAAAGGTTGAACCATGACTGAGACCGTTGCCGTTCTTGATTACGGTATGGGTAATCTGCACTCGGCCGCCAAGGCTCTGGAGAAAGTCTCCTCCGGTCAGCGCATTCTGGTCACCTCCGATCCGCAGGCTGTTGCCACTGCGGATCGGGTGGTGTTTCCCGGCGTTGGCGCCATTCGTGACTGCATGCGGGAGTTGGCTGAGCGAGGCCTTGATCAGGCGGTGCGTGAGGCGGCCACTCGCGGTACGCCGCTGCTTGGCATTTGTGTCGGGATGCAGGCACTGATGAATCACAGTGACGAGAACGGCGGCATTGATGGCCTCGGCGTGTTTCCCGGTCGTGTTGTTCATTTCGGTGAACGCTACTCCGAGTTCGGCGATCGACTCAAGGTGCCACACATGGGCTGGAATCAGGTTCGTCAGGTGGAGGCGCATCCAATGTGGGCGGGCATCCCGGATTTTTCCCGCTTCTACTTCGTGCATAGCTATCACGTGTCGGCGCTTCCGGAATCTCAGGTGCCGGGGGTCTGCGAGTATGGGCTGGAGTTCCCGGCGGCGGTCTGTCGGGGTAATGTCTTTGCTGTCCAGTTTCATCCCGAAAAAAGCGCTCCCCATGGTCTGACGTTGCTGGAAAATTTCCTCCGTTGGGCGCCCTGACTTTTCAGCTTTTGTTTATTGAGGTTTTTCATGCTGCTGATTCCCGCCATCGATCTGAAAGACGGCAAGTGTGTGCGTCTGCGTCAGGGCCGCATGGAAGACGATACGGTATTTTCCGATGACCCGGTGGCCATGGCGCGCCATTGGGTGGAGCGTGGAGCCCGCCGGCTGCATCTGGTGGATCTTAATGGCGCCTTTGCTGGCGAACCGGTCAACGGCGGTATCGTCAAGGCGATTGCCCGCGAGTTCCCGGATCTGCCAATCCAGATTGGCGGTGGCATTCGGTCGCCCGAGATCATCGAGGCCTATCTGGCCGCCGGGGTTACCTGGTTGATCATTGGCACCAAGGCTGTGCGTGAGCCGGAGTTTGTCGGTGAGATGTGCAAGCGCTTTCCGGGTCATATCATCGTCGGGCTCGATGCCAAAGATGGCATGGTCGCGACCGATGGCTGGGCCAATGTCACTGACGTCAATGTCATTGATCTGGCAAAGCGATTCGAGAATGACGGTGTGTCTTCGATTGTTTACACCGATATCAGTCGCGATGGCATGTTGCAGGGTGTGAATGTCGACGCCACGGTACGGCTGGCTGAGTCCATGACCATTCCGGTGATTGCTTCCGGTGGTATTACTGATCTGGATGATGTGCGCAATCTCTGTGCGGTGGCTGGCAGCGGTATCGAGGCGGCCATTACTGGCCGGGCTATTTATGAGGGCACGCTGAACTTTGAAGCGGGCCAGCAGCTGGCGGATGAACTGACGGCGTAAGCCGCAACACTGTTCCGGAATCCGGGGAGTCTGATATGGGTCTGGCCAAACGCATCATTCCATGCCTTGATGTCGACAAGGGTCGTGTCGTCAAGGGCGTGAAGTTCGAAAGCATCCGTGATGCCGGTGATCCGGTTGAGATTGCCAAGCGCTATAACGACGAAGGCGCAGACGAAATCACCTTTCTGGATATCACCGCCAGTCATGAAGGTCGTGACACCACCTTGCATACGGTCGAGAAAATGGCGGCTCAGGTGTTTATCCCGCTGACGGTGGGTGGCGGTGTACGTACGCTGCAGGATATTCGGAATTTGCTCAATGCCGGCGCAGACAAGGTCAGCATCAATTCTGCTGCAGTACACAATCCGGAGTTTGTCCGCGAGGCAGCGGACCGGTTCGGCTCCCAGTGTATTGTTGTGGCCATTGATGCCAAAAAGGTCAGCGCAGAGAGCGAGCCCAATCGCTGGGAGATCTTTACCCATGGCGGCCGCAAGGCCACCGGGCTTGATGCCATCCAGTGGGCAAAGCGGATGACCGACTATGGTGCCGGTGAGATTCTGCTCACCAGTATGGACAAGGATGGCACCAAAAACGGCTTCGATATTGCTGTCACCCGCGCCATCTCAGATGCGGTCCCCGTGCCGGTGATCGCTTCTGGTGGAGTGGGCACACTGCAGCACCTCGTCAATGGTGTGCTGCAGGGTGGCGCCGACGCTGTGCTTGCTGCTTCCATCTTCCACTTTGGTGAGTACAGCATTCGCGAAGCCAAGGAATACATGGTGGCTGCGGGTATTGAAATGCGGCTCTGAAGAGGGCGTCTGGCTTTAGCGGATGCGCGCGCGGGTTTGGTTATTTCAGGAAAGGGGTTGGTCAATCCGTGCCAGCTCCTTTGCTAACTGCTTGATTGGGGCTGCTTTGCCCATCCATCGGTAATTCATCTTATTTATTTCAGTGCCCATCTCTCTAGGCTCGATCTTCCGAGTCCGGTCCGGCCATGCCCGTGTTCCGGTCAATAACAATAATATTGGAACCGCCAATGGATGCCGTGATTAAGCCCGTCAGGGCCAATGCCCCGGAAAGCCCTGCCATGCCGAAGGTGCCGGCAGCGAGCCACCTGACCGAGGCGCAGCTGCAGGAATTCGGCGCCAGACTTGATGAAATCGGCAAGCGCGCCATGGCAAGTCGTGGCAAGGCGGATGAGCGCTATATTCGCAGGGTCATTCGTTATCAGCGCGGCCTGGAGATTGGTGGTCGTGCGGTGATCTACCTCGGCATTCTCTACGCGCCGCTGTTCGTGTTGGGGGCTGTGATCCTTGGCCTGGCAAAAATCATCGAGAATATGGAAATCGGGCACAACGTCCTTCATGGCCAGTGGGACTGGCTCAAGGACCCGAAAATTCACTCGTCTCGCTGGGAATGGGATGGCGTCTGCCCCTCAAAGCAGTGGCAGCGATCGCATAACTTTATTCATCACAAGTGGACCAACGTTATCGGCATGGATCGGGATTTCGGCTACCACGTGCTGCGCATGAGCGAGAGGCAGCCCTGGAAGCCGGTGTATCTCTTCCAACCCGTATCCAATCTGATGATGGCCCTGCTGTTTGAGTGGGGTGTGGCCATTCATGATGATGAAATGGGGGCCATGCGCGATGGCAAGAAAAGCCTGAAAGAGGTGATGCCGAAGGTCAAGCGGTTGCTGAGAAAAATTGCCCGTCAGGTGGGCAAGGATTACATTCTTTTTCCACTTCTTGCCGGCCCGTATTTCCTTTCAGTGCTGTTGGCCAATCTGGCGGCCAACCTGATTCGCAATGTGTGGGCGTATGCGGTCATATTCTGCGGCCATTTTCCGGATGGGGTCGAAGAGTTCACCCCGGACGACGTTGAAAATGAGGATAGGGCTCGGTGGTGTGTTCGCCAGATTCTGGGGTCGGCGAATATTCGCGGCGGCGCCGTGATGCATTTCATGAGCGGTAACCTGAGCCACCAGATTGAGCATCACCTCTACCCGCGATTGCCGAGCAATCGATATGCGGAGGTGGCCCGGGAAGTGCGACTTCTGTGTGAAGAATATGGGATCAAATACAATAGTCACGGCCTGCTTTGGCAGCTCTTTACTGTCTGGCGCAAGGTATTCCGTTACGCCTTGCCTCCGGCAGCTGGTGCGGTGTCTGTCTCAGACAGGGCGTGAAAACCATGCTCGCATGAGGCTGGTCTGGGCGCTGACGATATGGTGTATTGAAGGCCTCTTGGATAGTGGGGGCTGGGTATGAGTGACGATGCCATTCGTCTCTGGGATCTGCCGACGCGGTTGTTCCACTGGCTTTTGGTGATTGCCGTGTCCGGTGCGGTGATCACCGTCAAGCTGGGCGGTACCTGGATGGTGTGGCACGAGCGCTTCGGCATGATGGTGCTCGGGCTGGTCAGCTTTCGTCTGGTGTGGGGGCTGGCAGGAACCCGGTATGTCCGCTTTTCGCAGTTCCTGACAGGCCCTCGGGGCATCATTGATTATTTGCAGGGTCGTTGGCGCGGGGTCGGCCATAATCCACTCGGTGCCTGGTCAGTGATGGCGATGCTGGCGGTGTTGGGCTTCCAGTCGGTCAGCGGTCTGTTTGCTTTCGACGATATTGCCTTTGGCGGGCCGCTGCGGCGCGCTGTGTCCTCAGAATGGAGTAGCCGCATTACCGGCTGGCACAGCGGTGGCGAGTGGCTGATTCTTGGCCTGATCGCGCTGCATCTTGCTGCCGTGTTTTTCTATCTGCTGGTGCGCCGGGACAACCTGATCACGCCAATGATATCGGGACGCAAACGGGGCGCCGAAGGTGATGCTGCCGGAGCCGTGCGCTGGTGGGCGTTGCTGTTGGCCTTTGTGGTTGTTGGTGCTGTGCTGTGGGTGGCGAACGGCGGGTTGTTGCCACCGCCGGCCCCACCACCCGTTGATCTGGGCTGGTGAGGCTAAGGCAAGCTGGTTACTCCGGCGCGCGATAGCTGTCGTGGCAAGCCTTGCAGGCCTGTCCCACGGCGCCAAACTGGCTGGCGATGGCCGCTCGGTCACCGCTGGCCGCCACCGTTTGCAGTGCATTCGCCTCGTTGATAAAGCGTCGCGCAACCTCGCCCACCTTGTCTTGCTCGCGGAAAAACTCCGGCTTCAGTCGAGTGGCTTTCCAGCCAGTGCCCTTGTCGGTGCCCGGGCCATACAGGGCACCCATGCCGGAGTTAGCCACGGCGGCGATAGCATTGGCGGCCGCTTCAATCTGGGCCTGGCTGTAGGGCACGCTACCGTCAACGACCTGAGCCTTGATCTTGCCCATATTCCAGGCCGCGAACTGGTAGGCGGACTGCCGGTTCTTGATCTGATCTTGCACTGACATCTGTGCCAGCGCCGTGGCAGAAATGGAAATGGCGAGGGTGCCGAAGCCGATCTGTTTGAGCAGCGCTTTCATACAGCTCTCCACGGAAAGAGGTTGATAGTTAAGCTCCTGCAGTCAAGGTATCTGCCTGTGGGACAATGATCAAGAAAGCGCGAAGGTCAGGTGAATTGTGTGGGTCAGAGCGCCGGATCATCCGGTGCTGTAATGTCGCGACGCGCCATCTGGGGGCGGTTGAGAAGCTGCGAAACCGGCACCAGCGTGATGCCGGCAGGTTCCAGTAAAGGCAGCACCTGCTGCAGGTACTCGATGGTTTCCGGGTAGGGGTGTCCGATCACGATTGCCTGGCCTCGTCGGCGGGCGATGGAAATCGCGCGGTTGAATTGCTCGTTGATCGCGACCAGATCACGTTCGTTGTCGAGGAATATGTCGCGGCCTGCATGGGGCAGACCACGATGCCGGGCGACGCGGCTGGCGACGGTCTGCGGTGTGGTACGACTGTCGACAAAGAAAAGGTCGTGGCCGGCGAGCTGATCCATCAGCCATTCCATCGCGGTCTGATCGGCCGTGAGCACGCCGCCCATGTGGTTGTTCAGACCACGCGCCTCGGGAATGCGTTCTATGGCGGCTTGAATGGTGCTGGCGAATTCATCTTCGGACATGTCCTCACTCAGTCCACCTGCATCCAGACGACCGAAGCCATCGGTTTCCATCGGCATGTGCAAGATGACTTCCTTGCCGGCTGCTTTGGCGAGCCGGGCCAGTGCGGGAGCATGGGGCGTTTGCGGAATGACGGCACAGGTGATCGGACCGGGCAGATCGATAACGGCTTCGCCGCGGCTCTTGTGGTAGCCAAGATCATCGATGATCACTGCCAGCCGAACCTGCGCCTGCGCCAGTATCGGCAGCAGTAGCAGGCCGACGAGCAACAGCCGAGCGATCATTGGCCCCGGGGAGCGGTCAGCGCGATGCCTTTGAGTACCGACAGCGCCTGATAGAGGGTGAAGTCGGTGCTGGCCAGCGGTTGTGTTTCAGTGCTCTTCTGATCACCGTTACCTTGCTGATTATTCAAGTGGCCGCGCAGATCTGCCTCGCGCACTCCCTGACGACCCTCAATCAGTTCGACCTTGGCCACATCCGTGCTGATGTCAGGCGCAATGCCTTCCGCCTGTATGGAGCGTCCCTTCGGAGTGTAGTAGAGCGCAGTGGTGAGCTTGAGTGCCCGGTCGCCGTGCAGGGGCAGAATGGTCTGCACTGAACCTTTGCCGAAACTACGTTGGCCGATGACGATGGCGCGCCCATGATCCTGCAGGGCGCCTGCGACAATTTCTGACGCGGATGCCGAGCCGCCATTGACTAGCACTATCAGCGGCAGGCCATCGAGAACATCGCCGGCGGTTGCTGCATAATTGATGCGGCTGGTTTCATCCCGGCCCTGGGTATAGACGATCAGACCCTTGTCGAGAAACAGATCGGAAATCTGCACGGCAGCACTGAGTACACCACCTGGATTATTGCGCAGGTCCAGTATCACACCCTTCAGTTCGTTTTCCTGCGTGAGCTTGCGCAGGGCACGCTCCGTATCACGGCCTGACTGACTCTGGAACTGGGTGACACGTACATAGGCAAAGCCGGGCTCCAGCATTCGTGCCCGAACGCTCTGGATGCGAATGCGATCGCGAGTGAGGGATACCGTGCGCGGTTTCTCGCTACCTTCGGACATAATCGACAACTCGACCTTCGATCCCACATCGCCACGCAGCAGTTTGATGGCTTCGTCGAGAGCAAGTCCTTTGACGAAGGTGTCATCAATTTTCAGGATCAGGTCGCCGGCACGCAGGCCGGCTCGGCTGGCGGGAGTGTCGTCCAGTGGGGTGACGACTTTGACGAAGCCATTCTCAAGCGTGACTTCAATGCCGAGACCGCCGAACTCGCCGGAGGTGGTGACCTGAAGATCATCGAACTCGCTCGGAGTGAGGTAGCTGGAATGCGGATCCAGCTCGTAGAGCATGCCGCGAATGGCGGATTCGAGCAGGGTGCGGTCATCGATTTCTTCGATGTAGGCGCCGCGAATGCGCTCCATTACCTCGGCGAATACCCGTAGCTCGGTAATCGGTACGCCCTGCGAACGGGCCTGGGCATCCAGCGCCGGATCAGAAGCGTAAGCGGTGCCGTGAAGCAGGGCGAAGCTGATCGCGATGGCGTAGAAAATTCGAATCATCAGCGGGATATCCCGTTCTATTGGCGGCTGGCGATGGGGGGCAGTGTAACACGGCTATTGCACCATTGATCCGGATTCACTGGCACCCCGGCGCGGCGGATTTCGAAGTACAAACCGGCCTGGCTGTTGCCACCGGAGTCGCCCACCTGGGCAATCACGTCGCCGGTGGCGACCCACTCGCCGATCTCCCGGGTGAGGGCCTGATTTTGACCATAGAGGGACAAATAGCTGCCGCCATGATCAAGAATGATTAGCAGGCCATAGCCCCGCAGCCAGTCGGCAAACACCACCCGGCCGCCGTGAATGGCTCGCACCGGAGTGCCCGCGGGCGCATCGAGCAACACGCCATTCCAGCGCACTGAGCCTTCGCGGGGGCTGCCGAAACGGGCGCTGATACGTCTCGTTACCGGCCATGGCAACTTGTTGGCGAGCTGGCCGAAAGGCACCCCGTCAGTGACCGGTGGTAGAGAGCCGACGCTGCGGCCGACATCCTTGAGCAGGGTGTCCAGGCGGCGCTCATCCTGACGCATGCGTTCCAGCCGCTGCTGACTGGAACCGATGCGCTGGTTGATGCTGGCCAGGGTGGTGCTGCGCTCTTTGCGGGCATTGGCCAGCTCGATACGCTGCTGTTCCAGCTCGGCCTGCCGTTCATCCAGTTCCTGACGGGCTGTCTCGGTGGCGGCTACTGCAGCCAGCAGCTCGTTAAGATCCCGGTTGATCAGACTGACCCGCTCCTGTCTGGCTCGCTGGAAATACTCCTGATAGCGGAGCATGCGAGCGACCGAATCCGGCTGCTCCTGATTCAGCAGCATCCGGGCCAGCTCCTGGCGTCCGTTCATATAGCCGGCCCTTGCGGTGCGGGCGACCCAGTCGAGCTGGACTCCGCGCTCCCGGGCCAGCCGTTGCTGCCGGGCTTCCAGCCGCTGCAGCTCGGCGGCTGCATCGCGCCGGCGCTGCTCAAGGGTGCGCAGCTGCCGGTTCAAGCGGGCCGTTCTCAGCTCGACCTCGCGCAGCGCCGCCTGCTCGCTGTCGCGCTGGCCAAGGTCGGCGCGCAGGGCCTTTTCCAGTTCGCCGATACGTTGGCGCAGCTGGTTCAGCTCCGCCGCCGAGGGGGCGTTGGCAGAGGAGGCCAGTGGCAGTAACAGGAGCAGGGAAAGAATCAGTCTCATGTCGGCGTTTTACCTGATGTTCATCGGGGAGGGAAGCTCCGCCGCCATCTGCTATACTCGCGACCCGTTTTCCCTGTCTCGGAAGTACCGATGGACCGTTTATTCGAATTCGTGATCAACCACTATGTGCTGGTGTCGTCATTCTTCATTCTCTGGGCGGTGTTCTTCTCGCTGGAGTCCCGTCGCGGCGGCCAGAGCGTCAGCCCGCAAAAGGCCACCAACATGGTCAACCGTGAAGAGGCCCAGATTGTCGACCTGCGTGATGCCGACGAGTTTCGCCAGGGCCATATTGCCGGCAGTCTCAACATACCCATGAGTCAATTCGCCGAGCGCATTGCGGAACTGGACAAGCACAAGGGCAAGCCGGTGATTCTGCTTTGCAAGATGGGCACCAATGCCGGTGTCGCCGGACGGCAACTGCGCGCCCGCGGCTTCGACCGGGTGGCGCGCATCCAGGGCGGCATTCAGGGCTGGCGCGCGGACAACCTGCCGGTAGTCAAGGCCTGAGCATGGCTGAGGTCGTCATCTACAGCACTCCCTGGTGTCCCTACTGCATCCGTGCCAAACGGTTGCTGGCGGACAAGGGGGCGGCGTTCACCGATATTGATGTCAGTGCCGATCCGGCGCTGCGCAGAGAAATGATCGCGCGTAGCGGTCGTCAGACTGTGCCGCAGATCTGGATTGGTCAACGACATGTCGGTGGCTGTGATGACCTTTACGCCCTTGAACGTCAACGTCAGCTGGATGACCTGCTGACGAACTGAAATTACCATTACAACAAGTACTGTCTGGAGATTGAAATGAGTGACCAACAGCGTGTGTTTCAGATACAGCGTATTTATGTCAAGGATTTGTCGTTCGAGTCCCCTGGTACACCCACTGTATTCCTTGATAAGTGGAATCCGACTGCCAACCTCCAGCTGAACAATCACGCCCGTCGACTCGGCGAGGCCGATGAGTATGAAGTAGAAGTAGCAGTTACCCTGACGGCCGAGCAGGATGGTAAAACAGTGTATCTGGTCGAGGTGAAGCAAGCGGGTATCTTCACTATCACAGGCATTCAGGGTGAAGAGCTGGAGCAGTTGCTAGGAGCATATTGTCCCAATGTATTGTTCCCCTACCTGCGAGAGGTGGTGGCGTCGCTAGTGACTCACGGCTCGTTCCCTGCATTCCAGCTGCAGCCGATCAATTTTGATGGTCTGTTCCAGCAGGCGAAAGCCAAGCGTGCCGAAGAGCTCAAGGCGCAGGCTCACTAAATCGGACTGTTGCAGGAGCGCCGATCCTGGCGCTCCTACAGCAAGTCGGGAAAGTTGTTCTGGCGCAACGCTTCGTAAACCACCACTGCCACCGCATTGCTCAGATTGAGGCTGCGACTGCCGGCGGCCATCGGGATGCGCAGCTTGTGATCTTCTTGCATCGTATCCAGCACGGCTTTTGGCAAGCCCCGACTTTCCGGTCCGAACATCAAAATGTCCCCCACCCGAAAGACAAAATCCGCGTGGCGGCAGCTGGCCTTGCTTGATAACGCCACCAGTCGTTGTCCCGGCAGGGTGGCCAGCATGGCCTCAAGATTGGCATGCACACGGATTTCGGCGAACTCGCGATAATCGAGCCCGGCCCGGCGCAGTTTCTTTTCTTCCAGCGAGAAACCTAGTGGTTCAATCAGATGCAGGGTGCTGCCGGTGTTGGCGCACAGGCGGATGATATTGCCGGTGTTCGGGGGGATTTCCGGTTCATAGAGGGCGATGTGGAACATATCATCCCCAGAAAGGAGGTAGATCGTTTACTGCGAAGCCATGCCTGCTAGCTCGCATGCGGCGTCCCTGCCGCACACTGGCTTGCCGCTGGTGAGATTAGCGGCGCAAGAATCAGTGATACATCAGGCGCTACGACCCGCCCGCTTGCGATCCGACTCGCCCAGCAGCTTCTTGCGCAGACGAATCGAGTGCGGAGTCACCTCGACCAGCTCGTCGTCGTCAATAAAGTCCAGAGCCTGTTCCAGTGACATGCGAATCGGCGGCGTCAGGATGATGTTTTCATCGCTGCCGGCGGCGCGGATGTTGGTCAGCTGCTTGGCCTTGGTTGGATTGACCACCAGATCGTTGTCGCGCGAGTGAATGCCGATAAGCTGACCTTCATACACTTCCACGTTCGGATCGATAAACATCCGGCCGCGCTCCTGCAGGTTGAACAGGGCATAGGCCAGAACCTTGCCAGCAACATTGGAAATCAACACGCCGTTGTTGCGCTCGCCCACGGTGCCCGGGCGGAATTCGCCGTAGTGGGAGAAGGTGGCGTTGAAAATGCCGCTACCTGAAGTCAGCGTCATGAACAGCGAACGAAAACCGATCAGGCCACGCGACGGAGCCACATACTCAAGGCGTACCCGGCCTTTGCCATCCGGCGTCATGTTGCTCATTACGCCACGACGCATGCCCATCTGCTCCATGATCGGACCCTGATGCTGCTCTTCAATGTCCAGCACCAGCTGCTCGTACGGCTCCTGCTTCACACCATCAATTTCTTTCAGGATAACTTCCGGGCGGCCGACGGCCAGTTCATAGCCTTCGCGACGCATGGTCTCGATCAGTACCGACAAGTGCAGTTCGCCACGACCGGAGACGCGGAAGCGATCCGGGCTGTCGGTGTCTTCGACGCGCAGGGCGACGTTGTGCTTCAGTTCGTCATGCAGGCGATCACGGATATTGCGGCTGGTGACGTACTTGCCATCCTGGCCGGCAAACGGCGAGGTGTTCACATGGAAGAACATGCTCACGGTTGGCTCGTCCACTTTCAGCGGGGTCAATGCTTCGACATTGGCCGGATCGCACAGGGTGTCGGAAATATCCAGCGGGTCGAGACCGGTGATGCAGACGATATCGCCGGCGGAGGCTTCCGGCACTTCGACACGCTCGAGGCCATGATGACCCATCACCGTCAGCACACGACCGCTGCGGACCTTGCCGTGTCGGTCGATTACTTTCACCGGCATGTTGCTTCTCAGCTTGCCACGCTTGATCCGGCCGATGCCGATCATGCCGACATAGGAGTTGTAATCTAGCGAGGAGATCTGCATCTGGAACGGGCCTTCCTGATCAACCTGCGGCACCGGAACCTTGTCAACAATGGCCTGAAACAGCGGAGTCATATCATCGGCCATGTTGTCCGCGTCCAGACCGGCGATGCCATTCAGGGCGGAGGCATAGACCACCGGGAAGTCGAGCTGCTCATCGGTTGCGCCAAGGCGATCGAACAGATCGAAAATCTGATCCATCACCCAGTGCGGGCGAGCGCCCGGGCGGTCGACCTTGTTGATCACCACAATCGGGTTCAGGCCCTGCTCGAAGGCTTTCTGGGTGACGAAACGGGTCTGCGGCATCGGTCCGTCCTGCGCATCGACCAGCAGCAACACCGAATCCACCATGGACAGAACGCGCTCTACCTCACCACCGAAATCGGCGTGCCCGGGGGTGTCGACGATGTTGATGTTGTAGCCGTTCCACTTCAGCGCGGTGTTTTTGGCCAGAATGGTAATACCCCGTTCTTTTTCCTGATCGTTCGAGTCCATGACCCGCTCGATGTTGCCGGCGCGCTCACCAAGGGTGCCGGATTGCTGGAGAAGACGGTCTACAAGGGTGGTCTTGCCATGGTCAACGTGGGCGATAATGGCAATGTTTCGGAGGCGCTCGATCACAGGTTTTCTACCGCAGGCGGAATTTGAGGGGGCGCAGTATAGCAGTGCGGAGGCTCGCTGTGACGGGATTCGTAAAACTGTCATGATGACGCCGATGGGCGGCTATCCCGGAACTGCACCGGTTTCGGGCAGTCGGACCTTCCCGGTACGTTAATCAGGAGGCCTGAGATGGGCTACCGTTGTCTGATTCTGGTCGTTGCCCTGCTTTCGGTGGGGGTGGCGCAGGCCGCACCACCGCCACCCGCGGCGCCGGCACAACCCAATGCCCGGGTGATCTACGGCCTGCATGAGCAGGTCTACATAACCGAATTGGGGGTGGTGCTGCCGGCCAAGGTAGACACCGGTGCAGACAGCTCCTCGCTCAGCGCCATCAACGTCCGCCCCTTCAGTCGCAAGGGCGAGCGCTGGGTGCGCTTTGATCTGCCGGTGGAGGGTCTGGAGCTGAAGGACGTCGAGTTGCCGCTGTCCCATAATGTTCGTATCCGCCGCCGCGCCTCAGATTTTGACGAAGAGCAGGATGCTGATTATGCCCGTCGGCCGGTGCTGCAGCTGACCCTGTGTATCGGCAACCGGGCGGCCAGAGTCAATGTGAATCTGGCGGACCGGCGCCGGTTCCGGCAGCCTTTGCTGCTGGGAGCCGGCACCCTGCGCGAGCTTCGGGCGCTGGTCGATTCCGACATGGAGTTTTCGGCTGGCGTTCCGTTGTGTGAGGGGGTCGAAGACGCTCTCCGCTATCCCCCCCTGACTGATGATGAGGATCGTTGATGCGCACCGTGCGCCTGCATGCCAGGCTGTTGGCTCTGGCTTTGTTGTTGCTGGGTTCGGCCAGTGTTGTCTGGCAGGTGTGGGTGCAGGAAATCCCGCTGTCCGAGGCGGAGGTGGATCCGGTCTGGATTGTCGATGCCCGTATCGAGTTCGATGCGCGCGACCAGCAGCCGGTCAAGATGCAGATGTTTGTGCCGCCGGGCATCGGCGAGTTCGTGACCCTCAGCGAGAGCTTTGTCGGCAATAATTATGGTGTCAGCCTGTCCAAGGCGGACGGCAACCGGGTGGCGACCTGGTCGACTCGCCGGGCAGTGGGTCAGCAAGTGCTCTACTACCGGCTGGTGCTGGCGCGTCGGTTTGTGGTCGAGCGCAGCACCGATACCGGCCCCCATTTCCGCCCCAGTGAACCGCTTGCGGGCGCCGAGCGGGTAGCGGCGGAGAGTTTGCTTGGTCCCATCCGCGATCGTTCTGCGGATATTGAGTCGTTTATCGCCGAGGCCATTCGCACCGTCAACGATGACAATAACGACGGCGTCCGTCTTTTGCTGGCGGGCGATTCCTCCCCGGAACGTCGCGCGGCGGTGATTGATATGCTGCTCGGCGCCGCCCATATCCCTGCCGAGCGGGTTCATACGGTTCGTCTTGTCCATGGTCTTGCCCAGCAAGCCGAGCTCTGGTTGCGCAGCTTCAATGGCGAAATCTGGCTGTACTTTAACCCGCGTACCGGCGAGCAGGGACTGCCTGAGGACCGCGTCATCTGGTGGGTGGGTGGCGAGCCGCTGCTTTCACTGGAAGGCGGTGGGCAGGCGAGGGCGTCCCTGCACGTCAGTCGCAGCGAGATGAGTACCATTCAGCTGGCGAGGGCGGTGCAACCGCTACAGCAGCGTACCTTCTGGGGGCTGTCGCTATACGATTTGCCGCTGGAATCGCAGCAGACCTTCCGGGTCATCATGATGATTCCCCTCGGTGTGTTGCTGATTCTGCTGCTGCGGAATTTTGTCGGCATTGAAACCCTGGGCACCTTTACCCCGGTGCTGGTTGCGCTGGCGTTCCGGGAGACCGATCTGATGTGGGGTATTTTCCTGTTTACCGTGGTGACTGCGCTGGGGCTGTCGCTGCGCTCCTATCTGGATCACCTCCGTCTGCAGTTGCTTCCGCGCCTGTCGGTGGTGCTGACCTTTGTGGTCGTATCCATCACCCTGATCAGCGTGTTTGGTCACCGTATCGGCTTTGAGCGCGGACTCTCGGTGGCGCTCTTTCCGATGGTGATCCTGACGATGGTGATTGAACGGTTGTCGATTGTCTGGGAGGAGCGTGGCGGCATGCACTCCATGAAGGTGGCGTTCGGCACTCTGGTAGCAGCGACGCTGGCGCATTTGCTGATGATTCGTCCGGAGTTGATATATTTTTTCTTCACCTTTCCGGGCGCCCTGCTGGTATTGATCAGTGCCATGTTGTTGATGGGGCATTATCGCGGCTACCGGCTGACGGAACTGCGACGCTTCCGGGTGTTGGCCCGCGATCCGGAGAGCCGCTGAATGTTCTGGCTCAAGACCTGGCGAGCATTGAGGCAGCGTGGCGTACTGGGTATTAACCAGCGCAATGGCGAGCTGGTACTGCGTTACAACCGCCGCCATTTATATCCGCTGGTGGACAACAAGTTGTTGACCAAGCAGCGGGCGCTGGCGGCCGGCATGCGGGTGCCAGCCCTGTATGGTGTCATCGACACCGAGCGTGATATCGCCGGCCTTGGTTCGATGTTGTCCGGGCACCGTGATTTCGTTATCAAGCCGGCACAGGGCGCCGGCGGCGACGGCATCGTGGTGATTGTTGACCGGTTCGGTGACTACTGGCGCACGGCCTCCGGCAAGCTGATGACGCTGGATGACCTTGAGTTTCATGTGTCCGGGATTTTGTCTGGCATTTACTCTCTTGGCGGCCACCGCGACAGCGCCCTGATTGAGTATCGGGTGCAGCCGGACCCGGTGTTCTCTGCGATCAGCTATGAGGGCGTGCCAGACCTGCGCATCATCGTATTGTGCGGCTATCCGGTGATGTCGATGTTGCGGTTGCCCACTCGGCAGAGTCAGGGCAAGGCCAACCTGCATCAGGGCGCGATCGGCGTCGGTGTCGATCTGGCCTCCGGTGTCACTCTGGGAGGCACTTGGCAGAACCTCCGCATTGAGCGTCACCCGGACACGGCCAATCCGGTTTCCGGGGTGGCTTTGCCGTTCTGGGAGGAGTTCCTGCAGTTGGCCAGCCAGAGCTATGAGCTCACCGGGCTTGGCTATCTCGGCGTCGATCTGGTGCTGGATCGCGATGGCGGGCCGATGATCCTCGAGCTGAATGCCCGCCCCGGCCTCAACATCCAGATTGCCAACGACGCCGGCCTGATGGCTCGCTGTCGCGAAGTGGAAGAGGAAATCGCTCGGGTACAGGCGTCCGGGACCGTGGCCGCCCCGGAGCAGCGCATCCGCTTCTGTCAGGAGCGCTTCTCCCTACACCCCCGGCACTGAAAGTTGCAGACCGGAGCGGCGGCTGGCGTTATCATGCGCATGCACGGCGAGCACAATCGCACCAAAATGGTGCATTGATGCGTAATGTGCAATATTTTGGTGCAAATCAGCCCCATTGGGGCGTGTGCTGCCCGGCAAATGCGGCTTTCTGGCTGGCACGCATTTTGCTCTTTCCTAGCCAACTCCCAACCCGGCCAGTTGCCGGGCTGGGTAAACTCACGCTGTTCCGGGAGGACGCACAATCATGACTGGCAAGACTATCGCTCTCATCAAAGAACATGACGTCAAGTGGGTAGACCTGCGTTTCACCGACAGCCGCGGCAAGGAACAGCACGTTACCTACCCGGCCGCCGACGTGAACGAAGATTTCTTCGAAGATGGCAAGATGTTCGACGGTTCCTCCATCTCCGGCTGGAAACACATCAACGAGTCCGACATGATCCTGATGCCGGACGACTCCACTTCAGTTATGGACCCGTTCTCCGACGTCAGCACCGTCATCGTGCGTTGCAACATCGTCGAGCCGGCCACCATGCAGGGCTACGACCGTGACCCGCGCTCCATCGGCCAGCGCGCAGAGGAGTACCTGAAGTCCACCGGCATCGCCGATTCCGCCCTGTTTGGTCCGGAGCCGGAGTTCTTCGTGTTCGATTCCGTGAAGTGGAACTCGGGCATGAACGGCCAGATGTATGAAATCTTCTCCGAAGAAGCTGCCTGGGTATCCGGCGACGACTTCGAGCGCGCCAACACTGGCCACCGTCCGCGTGTAAAAGGCGGTTACTTCCCGGTTCCGCCGGTAGACAGCCTCCACGACCTGCGTGCCGCCATGTGCGCTGCCATGACCCAGATGGGCCTGCACGTGGAAGTGCATCACCACGAAGTGGCCACCGCTG
This sequence comes from Alcanivoracaceae bacterium, assembly GCA_046292765.1. Classification (GTDB taxonomy): domain Bacteria; phylum Pseudomonadota; class Gammaproteobacteria; order Pseudomonadales; family Alcanivoracaceae; genus PGZG01. Next base: position 405,383 of record JBKBQA010000001.1, read on the forward strand.
GCCAGTGTGAAATTGGCGTTGGTGCCAACACGCTGGTGAAGAAGGCTGACGAAGTACAGATTCTGAAGTACTGCGTACACAACGTGGCTCACGCTTATGGCAAAACTGCCACCTTTATGCCGAAGCCGCTGATCGGTGACAACGGTTCGGGCATGCACGTCCACCAGTCGCTGAGCAAAGATGGCAAGAACCTGTTCTCCGGTGACGTCTACGGTGGTCTGTCTGAAACTGCCCTGTTCTACATCGGCGGTATCATCAAGCACGCTCGCGCCATCAACGCGATCACCAACCCGCTGACCAACTCCTACAAGCGTCTGGTCCCGGGCTTTGAAGCACCGGTTATGCTGGCCTACTCGGCCCGCAACCGCTCTGCCTCGATCCGTATCCCGTTCGTCAAGAACCCGAAAGGGCGTCGTATCGAGACCCGCTTCCCGGATCCGGGTGCCAACCCGTACCTGTGCTTCGCTGCCCTGCTGATGGCGGGTCTGGACGGCATCCAGAACAAGATCCACCCGGGCGATGCGATGGACAAGGACCTGTACGACCTGCCGGCCGAGGAAGCGAAAGCTGTCCCGACCGTGGCGCACACCCTGACCATGGCACTGGATGCGCTGGAAGCCGATCACGAGTTCCTGCTGAAAGGCGGCGTGTTCTCCAAGGAAATGCTCGACGCCTACATCGGCCTGAAGCGTGCCGACGTGGAGCGCCTGAACATGACCCCGCACCCGGTCGAGTTCGACATGTACTACTCGGTCTGATATCCGGACCAGAAAGGAAGCCCCGCTCAGCGGGGCTTTTTTTTGCTTCATCGGCGCCGGGGTGCCGTGCCGGGAACATTGCTCTATGCTTGGGATCAACGCTTGCAGGCATTGAGTGGAGTGGTCCCATGGTCCGATTGATGGCGGTTTTGCTGTTATGGATGCCGCTGGCCTGGGCAGAGACCCTCAATGCCGGCGCCACCGAGACGACCGAGGCGGATGACACACGGCCACGCATCTACCGCATCGTCGGAGAGGACGGTCGGGTAATCTTTACCGATATGCCCGAACAGCGCGGCGCGGTGGAAGTCGAGGTGCGCGAGCAGAACACCATCCCCATGGTGCCGGCCCGGCCCCTGCCCATGGCGGCGGAGAAACCGGCAGGTCCAAGCTACCAGCTCAACATCACGTCCCCGGAGGATCAGGTCACCTTGCGCAACCCCGAGTCGATCCTGGTGCGTGCCAGTGTCAGCCCCGCCATGGTGCGCGGACATCGCATGCGGTTGATGCAAAACGGCCAGCCGGTGGAGGGGATGCTGATCAACTGGCCAGACCGCGGAACCCACACCCTTCAAGTGCAGGTCGTTAACAGCAAGTCTGAAGTGCTCGGAGAGTCTGCTCCGGTGGTGGTCTATGTCCATCGCACAACGGTAAATTCGCCGCGCTAAACGGAGCGTTTCCGTGCAGTGATCCTTTCTGATGCGCAATGCACCAGAATAGTGCATTCTTCCTCTTGTGAGTTTTCCTGACGTTCCCGGAAACCCTGCCCCGGACCGGTGCGCCGGTGCCTTTCTTGATGGCCTGAAAATTGCTACCGAAGCCTTGATGACTGATTCCCTGTTCCATAAACGATTGCTGGACCATCTGCGCACAGCGGTGTTGCTGCTGGATAGCGAGATGACGGTGCGCTACCTGAACCCGGCGGCGGAGATGCTGCTGTCGGTCAGTTCCTCGCGGATTATTGGCGCGCGACTGCCGGACTACTTTGTCGCCGATGATGATGCGCGCGCGGCGCTGCAGAAATGTATTGCTGACGGCCATCCGTTTACCCGTCGCGAGGCCCGTCTTCATACCGGGCCGGGCAGTGAGGTGACGGTGGATTACAGTGTCAGCCAGATCAACGAGCCCGGGCACACGCCGACGCTGCTGATTGAAATGCAGTCCCTTGACCGGTTGCTGCGGATTACCCGGGAGGATGCCCTGTTGAACTCCCATCAGGCTACCCGGGCACTGGTGCGGGGGGTGGCCCATGAGCTGAAGAACCCGCTCGGAGGTATTCGCGGTGCTGCCCAATTGCTTGAGCGGGCCTTGCCGAACCCGGAGTTGGCCGAGTACACCCGGGTGATCATCGATGAGGCCGACAGGCTTCGGAACGTGGCCGACCGGATGCTGGGGCCCCGCCGTGTCCCGCATTTCAGTCAGGTGAACCTTCACGAGTGTCTTGAGCACGTGCGCCAGTTGGTGCTGGCGGAGCATCCGGTGGGGCTGCGAATAGAGCGTGATTACGACCCCTCGCTGCCGGAGGTGCCGGCGGATCGCGATCAGCTGATTCAGGTGCTGCTCAATCTGGTCCGCAACGGGGTTCAGGCCATTACCGAGTCTGGCGTGGCGGCCGGGGTGATTCGTTTGCGGACCCGGGCGCTGCGGCAGTTCACCATCGGCTCCCAGCGCCACCGGCTGGTGGCCCGTATCGATATCGAGGACAACGGTCCCGGCGTGCCGGATGCGCTCAAGGAGATGCTGTTCTATCCCATGGTTAGTGGGCGTGCGGCGGGCACCGGACTGGGGCTGTCCATTTCCCAGTCCATCATTGGTCAGCACCGCGGCTTGATCGAATGTGAAAGCAGTCCGGGACGGACCGTGTTCAGCGTATTGCTGCCCATGGAAATCGTGCCGGTTGACGAAGAGAGAGAATTGCCATGAACGCCACCGTCTGGATCATTGATGATGACCGCTCGATTCGCTGGGTGCTGGACAAGGCCCTGAGTCAGGATGGCTTTGTGGCCCGCTCTTTCGAAGACGGTGACGAGGCGCTGAATGCGCTGGAGGAGGGCGACGGGCAACCGGATGTACTGGTCTCCGATGTGCGTATGCCCGGCACGGATGGCTTGCGCATGCTGCGGATTTTGCAGCGCAAATACCCCGAGCTGCCAGTGATCATCATGACCGCCCATTCGGATCTGGATTCCGCGGTGGCGTCTTACCAGGGCGGTGCATTCGAATATCTGCCCAAGCCGTTTGATGTTGACGAAGCGGTGGCGCTGGTCAAGCGGGCTATCCGTCACCGGGCCGAGCTGCATGGCGAGCCAGTCGAGCAGGTTATCGAGCTGCCTACCGAAATCATCGGTGAGGCGCCGGCCATGCAGGAGGTCTTCAGAGCCATCGGCCGGCTGTCGCATTCCCATGTCACGGTATTGATCAATGGCCAGTCCGGCACCGGCAAGGAGCTGGTGGCGAGGGCACTGCATCGCCATTCGATGCGCAAGGAAAAGCCATTCGTGGCGCTCAATATGGCCGCCATTCCGAAGGATCTGATCGAGTCCGAGCTGTTCGGTCACGAGAAAGGCAGCTTCACGGGAGCCAATGCCCAGCGCATTGGTCGCTTTGAGCAAGCCAACGGCGGCACCCTGTTTCTCGATGAAATCGGTGACATGCCGATCGAGGCCCAAACCCGACTGCTGCGTGTGTTGCAGGAAGCTGAGTTCTACCGCGTTGGTGGTACCACGCCCATCAAGGTCGATGTGCGCATCATTGCTGCCACGCACCAGAACCTGGAAAAGCTGGTGGCCGACGGCGATTTCCGTGAGGATCTGTTCCACCGCATCAACGTAATCCGCATCCACATTCCCAAGCTGGCGGAACGTCGCGAAGATATCCCGAGGCTGGCCCGTCACTTTCTCCAGCGCGCTGCCCGCGAGCTGGGGGTGGAAGCAAAAAACCTGCACAAGGACACCGAGCGCTATTTCATGTCGCTGAGCTGGCCCGGCAACGTTCGCCAGCTGGAAAACGTTTGCCGCTGGCTGACAGTGATGGCGTCCGGGCGCGAGGTGCTGGTGGACGATCTGCCGCCGGAGCTGAAGCAGCAGGAAACCCGTGGCGAGGTGGTGGGCGACTGGGAGAAATCCCTCTATCTATGGGCCGACCGGGCTCTGGCGGCGGGCGGCAAGAATATTCTGGACGACGCCGTGCCGGCGTTCGAGCGTGCCATGATTGAGGTGGCCCTGAAGCACACCGGGGGTCGCCGTCGTGATGCTGCGGGTCTGCTCGGCTGGGGCCGTAACACCCTGACCCGCAAGATCAAGGAGCTGGGCATGGAGGAAGCACTGGCTGCGGACGACGAGGGCTAATGCACCTCTGAATTATTCCAGCGCCCGGCGGGCGTCGATGCGCAGCAGTTTCCAGTCGCCGTCGTAGTGCCATTCGCTGTCAATACGATAGAGCTCGGCGCGATCAGGCAGGATGCCGCCACTGCCACCGGTAACCAGTGCATTAAAGCGCGCAGTGGCACGATCTTCTCGCAGCGAATCCGGTGTCACCTGAATATTGGTGACCACCACATTGATATTCCGGTGTCGCATAAACACCGCTGCCAGCATCCGCCGCGCCTGCTCGCTGCCGAGGGTGCCGTGGGCGCTTTCCCGAATCTCCAGTTCATCGTGCAGCCGATCCGCGATTGGGCCGACCTTGCGTTGTTTCAGTGCCGAGGCCATCTCGGCAATCGCAAGCCTGATCGCCTCTTCAGTGGGTGGCTTGCTGCAGCCGCCAAGCCAGAGTGCCTGAAGCAGAATCAGGGTATATGCTGTGGGGCGCCAGAATGCGGACGTTTTCATATATGCCACTGTATCCACCTCTGACACCCCGTCAACAATTTCACCTCGCGGTTGACGACCTGCACTCCCTGTATGTGGAAGACTGCGGCAATCCCGCAGGGCGCCCGGTAGTGGTCCTGCATGGCGGTCCCGGTGGCGGCTGTTCGCCGCACCTGCGTCGTTTTTTTGATCCCTCCCACTGGCGCATCATCCTGTTTGATCAGCGCGGGGCCGGGCGATCAACTCCTGCAGCGGCGCTGGCAGACAACACCACCGAGCATCTTGTCGCCGACATGGAGCGGCTGCGCCAACACCTGGGCATTGATCGCTGGATGCTGTTCGGTGGCTCATGGGGGGCGACGCTGGCGCTGCGTTATGCCAGCCAGTACCCGGCGAAGGTGTCAGCCATGGTGCTGCGCGGCGTGTTTCTGTGCCGGCCGCAGGATATGAACTGGTTGTATCGCCCGGGCGGCGCATCGCGCCTGCAGCCGGAAGGCTGGCAGCGGTTTATCGAGCCATTGCCGCCGTCGGATCGTAGCGATCCCCTGATCGGCTGGCACAAATTGCTCGGCGAAAGTCAGGGCCTGCGGCAGCAGGCCCTGGCGGCGATCTGGGCTAATTGGGAGGCGTGCTGTTCGACGGTGCTTCCGTCGGAAGCGGTGGCACAGGGCTTCAGTCGTCAGGCGTTGGCGATGGCGCTGATCGAGACCCACTATTTTATCCATGACGGCTTTCTCGGCGGCTGGCCGATGCCCCCGCCGGCAGCCGTACTGGGGGCGATTCCCGGTGTGATTGTCCATGGCAGGCTCGATATGGTCTGTCCTGCGGATCAGGCGCTTGACCTGCATCAGGCCTGGCCCGGCAGCGAGCTGGAAATCGTCGAAGGGGCAGGGCATTCGGTGCTGGAGCCGGGTATCGAGGCGGCGCTGCTTGCCGCCGTGGCGGCAATGGCTGAACGGGGAGACAGGTCGTGAAGTTGCTGTTGCAGCGGGTGCGAGAAGCCAGTGTCGAGGTGGCCGGGCAGCAGGTGGGCCGGATCGGGCGCGGGCTGCTGGTGTTCGCTGGCATGGAGCGCAACGACGATCTGGCGCGGGTGAAGAAGCTGACCGAACGGATGCTGAGCTACCGGGTTTTTGCCGATGATCAGGGCAAGACCAATCTCAGTGTTCGCGATGTCTGCGGCGGTGTATTGCTGGTATCCCAATTTACGTTGGCGGCGGATACGCGCAGTGGTTTACGCCCCGGCTTCAGCGTGGCGGCGTCGCCTACCGATGCGCGCGATCTTTATGACGCGATGCTGGCACAGATTGGTCAGGAAACGAACATACAGCTGGCCTGTGGCCAGTTTGGTGCCGACATGCAGGTCGCACTGATCAATGATGGTCCGGTCACGTTTTTGCTCGAAGGGTAAAAAGCGACTTGCATCCGGCCATGCCCCGTGGTCTATGATGGGGTTGGATGGCGGCGCGGGAGCGCTGGCCACACAGGAAGCTATAACCATCAAATCTGGAGACACACAATGAAGAAGACCATCATTGCCGCTTTACTGTTGGGTTCTGCTGCTGGTGCAAATGCGACTGCTGCGGGCGGCCCGGGTTGTGGTTGGGGCAACATGCTGTTTGAAGGCCAGAGCGGCCTGCCGATGCACCTGCTGGCGACGCTGGTTAATGGCACCTCCGGCAATGCTACTTTCGGCATGACCACTGGCACCAACGGCTGTGACACCAGCGGCTCGCTGAGCTACAGCGGCAAGAGCCTGCTGTCCATGACCGGTGTGCTCGAAGAAGTTGCTATGGACATGGCCACTGGTCAGGGCGAAGCACTGACCGCGCTGTCTGTGTCTCTGGGCGTGGATTCGAGTGATCGTGCTCACTTTAACAAGGTGATGCATGAGAATTTCTCGGTGATTTTTTCCCGTGACGATGTGACTGCCGGTGAAGTGGCAGACCAGATCTCCGCGGTGATGAAGTCTGACCAGATTCTCGCCAAGTACATCTGATCCTGCTGTCTGTCCCCTGGCGCATTTGCGCCGGGGGACGCCTTCTTCTTCTCGCCTGTTGAGGCTTCGTGTTGATGCCACGGCGCAGTCTTTTCGCAGTTTTTCTTGTTCTGATTGTCATCATGCCTGGCGACGCCAGCGCGCAACCGTTGGAGGCATTGTCAGCCGATGCCCGCTGGCAGGCGCTGCTGCACATGAATCGTGGTGCAACACTTCGTAATCGCGGTCGTAGCTACGTCGATGACGAACAGTTTTTTCTAGCTGAAACCGGCAGGCGCGATCCCCATCAGGAATTGCTCCAGAGCATTGCCGTGCTGTCCCGCGATGGTGAGATGGCGCGCTGCCGCTTCCCGGCTCGCTACCGCTTTCTGGCGGCAGCCCTCGCCTGGCAGCAGGATGATCCCTTCAGTCACTGCGACGAGTATCAGCAGTGGCGTGCCAGCATCCCGGATGCGTCACTGGTGCTGGTATTCCCAGCCGCCTATCTGAACAGCCCGTCGTCCATGTTCGGGCACACCTTGCTGCGATTCGATGCGGCGCAGCAGGAGTCCGACTGGCATGCCTGGGCGGTCAATTTCGGCGCACTGGTCACCCCCGAGGACAACTCGGTTTTCTATATTTACCGTGGCCTCGCCGGGGGCTATCCCGGGCGCTTTTCCACCGTCTCCTATGTCAGCAAGATTCAGGAGTATGCGCATCTGGAAAATCGGGATATGTGGGAGTATCGCCTCAATCTCGATGCCGACGAGATTGCCTGGGTCATCGACCATCTGTGGGAATTGAAAGACATTAACTTCGATTACTACTTCCTCGACGAGAACTGCTCGTTCCGCCTGCTTGAGCTCATCGAGGTGGCGCGGCCAGAAGCAGATCTGCTCAATGATCTGCGCTTTGCCGAGGTGCCGGTCAATACTGTGCGAGCCATTGATGCGGCGGGTCTGATTGCCGAGCGAGTCTACCGGCCCTCGAAAGCCATGGAGCTGGAGCAGGTGCGCCTGGAGTTGACTCGTGACGAGCGCAGGCTGGCAACACGACTGATGCGCACGCCCTCGCTCAGTGACGAAGAGGCCTATCAGTCACTGGCACCGGAGCGGCGCCATCTGGTGGCGCGTGCCGCCTGGCAGACGGTGCGGTTCCGTGATCGCACCCGGGAAAGCGACGAGGGGCGGGCTCGCAATACCTTTGCCCTGTTGCGGCTGATACATGCCAACCCGGCGCCGGCATTGCCTGCGGTCACGGCACCGGCGCCACCGGAACAGGGGCATGCCACCCAGATGATCGCGCTCAGTGGCGGCCAGCGGCAGGATCAGGGCTTCGCCGAATTGCAGTACCGTCTTACCTATCACGATTGGCTGGATAACAATCATGGCTTTCTTGCCGGCGCCTGGATTGAAGCGCTGAATGTTCGTGTGCGCCGGGAAGAGTCGGATCGCTGGCGGCTGTGGCAGCTGGATCTGGTTAATATCCGTTCGCTGGCGCCGAGGACGGCCTTTGTCAGGCCGGTATCCTGGTTTGTGCATGCAGGCATTGATCGCCCGGAAGTGGCTGGCGAGCGGGGTGCCAGTCGGTTTGTGCGCGGCGGGCCGGGGATGGCATGGCAGGCAGGAGGCTGGATACCCTACGGCTACCTGCAGGCGAGGATCGAAAACAACGACCAGCAAAAACCCTTTATCAACAGTGGCGCGGGCGCCGAGCTGGGGCTGTTAAGGCATGGCGACCACTACAGCCTGCATGTCGCCGCCGAGTCACTGTATTTCGCCGATGACCAGTACCGCCATCGGGCGCTGGCCGGTATACAACTTCCGCTCACTCGCCAGCAGGGTGTGCGTCTGTCTGCCTGGCATGACGACTGGCGAGAAGGACAGGAAACGACCTGGATGATGACATGGCGTTACTATTTCGACTGATGTTGCTGTTTCTGCCACTGCTGGCAGGCTGCAGCAGCGTTTACTTTCTGCCGATGAAGCCGTGGTTGCAGAATCCCGCCAATCAGGGATTGCTCTACGAGGATATCGTACTCATTCATCCTCGCGGCGAGCGGCTGCATGGCTGGTGGTTGCCGGCCGCCGGGCGCCCTCGGGGCACGGTGTATTTTCTTCATGGCAATGCCCAGAACGTCAGCACACATTTGATGAATGTGTCCTGGTTGCCTGCCCAGGGCTTCAATGTCTTTCTGTTGGATTACCGTGGTTACGGACTGAGTGAGGGCAAGCCCCGGCTCGACCGCGCCATGAGCGATATTCAACTGGGATTGGACTGGCTGCGTGTTTCCGGTCGGCTGGCTGATCGGCCGCTGATTGTGTTCGGGCAGAGCCTGGGTGCCAGCATGACCATCCCGGTACTGGCTCGCGAAGAAAACCATGGGCGTTATGACTGCCTGATCAGTGAAGCGGCGTTCACCGGCTATCGTGATATTGCCTCCGACGTCATGGCGAGAAGCTGGCTGTTGTGGCCCATGCGTCCTCTGGTGGTGCCGTTCCAGCCCCGCGCCCATGATCCTCTCAATCATATCGCCGCCATTCGGGCGCCTTTGCTGGTGCTGCACAGCGACGAGGATGAAGTGATTCCGTTCGCCCACGGCGAGCGCTTGTATGATCAGGCAACCGAGCCCAGAACATTCCAGCGGTTGCGCGGCGCCCATATTGCCAGCGTCCGGGACCCGCAAGTGCGCGATCGCCTGCTGCAGTTCATGACGCAGCAATGTGGTGCCAGAGCCGGACCGGCGCCGGCGCCGACCCGGCCAGAATCGAAAGATGACAAGACTCCCGTCACACCGCCATCGACGCCACCCCGAGAGCCATTGCGCCCGGGTGGTAACGGGTTTACGTTCTGATCCGCACTTCCACCTACACCTCCAAGGAGGTATCCATGAAGAAGTTGATGCTGGCTACAATGATCTCGGGTTCGGTGCTGCTGTCCGGGTGCCTCGGCCAGAATGCGCTATTCAATACGGTGCAGGACTGGAACGCCACGGCGACCGAGGAGAAGTTCGTCAATCAGGGGATTTCGTTCGCGTTCTGGTTTGTGCCGGTTTATGGCCTGACCCTGTTCGCCGATATCGTCATTCTGAACTCGATCGAGTTCTGGACTGGCACCAATCCGATCAGCAACAAGCGCGCCAAGGTTGCAGGTTCCACTGACCGTGTCAGTGATGGCCTTGGCACCGTTGCGGACATGACCTATCAGGCCGATGGTTCGGTGCTGGTGGAGATCCAGGGAGCCAATGGCGTTGAGCGCTTCTCGCTGGTTCGTGAGGGCTCGGAAGTGGTGCGAGTGCAGGATGGCGAGCGCACTGTGATGGGCAGCCTGCTGCTCTGATTCGGCCTTTGGTCCGGCGATCTGGCACCGCAGGGATGCGGTGCAGTCATCAGCGGCTTGTCTCGGGGGCGCTACGCCGGGAGGTCAGACTGGCAATCATCAAACCGGCCTCGAACAACAGCCACATCGGCACCGCCAGCAAGGTCTGCGAGATAATATCCGGCGGCGTCAGCAGCATCCCCACCACGAAGCATCCCACCACCACATAGGCCCGCTTTTCCTTCAGGGATTCCACCGTGGTAACCCCGCTCCAGACCATCAGCAAAATGGCAATCGGCAATTCGAATGCGACGCCAAAAGCAATAAACAAAGTAATGACAAAATCCAGATAGCGGCTGATATCCGTCATCACCGCCACACCTTCCGGCGCGATCGCGGTAAAGAATCCGAACAGCACCGGGAACACCACAAAATAGGCAAACGCGACGCCGGCATAAAACAGCACAATGCTGCTGGCCAGCAGCGGCAGGCCAAAACGCTTTTCGTGTCGATACAGGCCAGGCGAAATAAAACCCCAGGCCTGATGCAGGATCAGCGGCATGGACAGCAGAATGCTGACATACAGCGTCAGTTTGAAAGGCACCAGAAAGGGCGAGGTGACATCGGTGGCAATCATTGAGGTGCCGGCTGGCAGCGAGTCCATCAGCGGCTTTGCCACCAGGGTGTAGAGTTCCTGAGAAAAATAGAACAGCGGCAAAAATACGATAGCGATGGCCAGCATGGCGCGTAGCAGGCGGTCGCGCAGCTCGATCAGGTGCTTGATCAGCGGCTGCGGCTCATCCAGTGGTGGCAGGTGGTCACTCATGGCGAATCTTTCTTGTCGCTGGGCGCCGGCAGGCTGTCGATGTTATCGGCAGGCTTCTGGCCCGACAGTGCGTCTTCATCAATACCGAGTTCCTGAAGTTGCTTGCGAAAGCGCTCCTTCATTTCCTCGTTGTGGGCTTCCCGCTCGATTTCGTACTTGAGATTGTTGAGCGTCGCGCGGGCGCGGCCGCTCCAGTGACCGATGGCGCGGACTACCTTGGGCAGGCGCTCAGGGCCAAGCACGAGCAGGCCAATCACAAAGACAATCACCAGCTCGAAAAAGCCGATATCAAACATCGACGCAGGTCTCCGGGATCAGGCCTGATCCTTGTCGGTGACTTTCTTTTCCTGCGCTTGTGCCGATGCCTGGTCGTCAATCTGCTTGTCGGCAGCTTTCTCGCCTTCCTTGACCGCTTCCTTGAAGCCTTTCACTGCGCCACCGAGATCGCCGCCGATATTGCGCAGCTTCTTGGTGCCGAAGATCAGCATGATGATGACGAGGATGATCAGAAGCTGCCAGATACTAATGCCGGACAACATGGTTATTCTCCCTGCTGGGAACGTGAATTTTTTTCGTCGATGCCAGACAACCCGAAGCGCCGATCCAGTTCTGCCAGAACCTGATCCGGATTGGCGCCGAGCTGGCTCAGCATCACCATGGAGTGAAACCAGAGGTCTGCGGTTTCGCCGATCAGCTTGTCATTGTTGCCGCTGACCTCGGCGTCGCGGGCCGCCAGAATGGTTTCCACTGCCTCCTCGCCGACCTTCTCGAGAATCTTGTTCAGGCCCTTGTGATAGAGACCCGCTACATAGGAGCTGGACGGCTCCGCCTGTTTGCGCGCCTCCAGCACGGTGTGGAGTCGGGCGAGAATGTCACTCATTGATTACTCCAGTATGACTGCCACCGAGCATACCAGAATCCGCCCTCTCTGTAGGAGCGCAATCCTGCTTCGACAGGCGCAGAGCGATCTCGGGCATGGCGGGATGGCCGCTGTTACTGGCGCAGCGCCCAGAGGGTCAGGCCAATACCGGCCACCAGTGCCGCGCCGGCCCAGAAAGCGGGCGCCAGCGCCGCTGCGGCCACCAGTCCCAGTCCTGCCAGCCCGCCGATCAGCTTGCGGCGATGACGAGTCAGGTCGCGGCGCATGTGATCTTCGAGCTGGCGCTGTTGGTGCGGCAGGTGACGCAGGGTTTCCAGTGCATCCCGGAACAGCTCCGGTATCTCAGGCAGCTGGGCCGCCCATTCTGGCATCCGGTCCTGCAGCTTTTTCAGCGTGGCGGTGGGGCCGTACTGCTCCAGCATCCAGCTTTCCAGCATCGGCCGGCCGAGGGTCCAGATATCCAGTTGCGGGTAGATGCTGCGACCGAGACCCTCGATGTGGACCAGGGTTTTCAGCAGCAGGATGTATTGCACCGGTGCTTCGATATGGAAACCACGGGCGGTATCGAACAGCTTCATCACCAGCGGCGCGAACTCCAACTGGTCGAGCGGCATCGACATGATCGGCTCGACGATCTCTTCCACCGCGCGCTGGAAACGTGAGCGATCCACCGGCACCGTGGTCCAGCCGGCGCGAATCACCAGATCCACCATGCCACCGTAATCACGACGCATCACCAGCAGCGCCAGACGGCCGAGTACATCCAGATCCTGCTTCGACAATCGTCCGGCAATAGCGCAATCCACCGCCATATACTGCGGTGATTCCGGATGGGCCGGATTGACGAAAATATTGCCGGGGTGCATATCGGCATGGAACAGGTTGTGGCGGAATACCTGGGCAAAAAAGATCTCGAAACCGCGCTCCGCCAGCAGTCGCGGCTCGATGCCGGCGGCGCGAATGCGCTCGATATCGTTTACCGGAATGCCGTAAATGCGATCCGACACCATCACCTTGCGGGTGCACAGCGCCGGATGAGTGGCGGGAATATGCAGCAACGGACTGAACATGAAGTGCCGGCGCATGGCTTCGGCGTTATGTGCTTCGCGCGTCAGGTCCAGCTCGCCAATGATCACATCTTCATAATCCGCCACCACGCGGGACGGACGGAAATAGCGGGCGTCCTTCCATAACCGCTCCAGCCAGGCCGCACCAAATTTCATTACCTTGAGATCACGGGCCACGGTGCGGTCGATGCCCGGGCGGATCACCTTGATCACCACTTCCTTGCCATCCGCCAGCATGGCCGCATGCACCTGGGCCACCGAGGCAGAGGCCATCGGTGTCTTGTCGAAGCGGGCGAACAATTCGCCAACGGGCTTGCCGAGCTCAAGCTCGATAATCCGTTGCGAGGCATCGGCATCAAATGGCGGCACCTGATCCTGCAGTTTTGCCAACGCGTCGGTCCATTCGCCCGGCAACAGGTCGCGCCGGGTTGCCAGCAGCTGGCCAAACTTGATAAAGATCGGCCCCAGATCCTGCAGCGCCTGGCGCAGGCGTTCGCCCTCGGACAGATGGCGCGGGCCAAACCAGCTTGAGGGCGCCAGATACTCAATCAGGATCAGCGGCTTCAGTAGCGGATGGCTCGGCAGTAACGACAGTAATCGGTAGCGGAAAACAATGTGCAGAACAAACAGGATGCGAAACACAGGCAGCATGATCACGCGTCTCCGCTTGGCTGCTTCAGGCGGGCGATGCGGGCGGCAAGCCGGTCGGTATCAAAGCGCAGCTCGTCCACATCCTGATTGAATTCGGCGACATCGCGGCGTAACGCCATCAGCGAGGATTCCTCGCGAAGAAAATTACCGGCTCGATCAAGAAAGGCATCAAACGCCTGGCGGGCCATGGAAAACACCCGTCGGGCGCCGTACTCGATCTGCTGGGCGAACTCACTGCCGATCAGTGGTTCAATCAATGACGCCCAGTTCAGGTCAAGCTGCTTCATGATGGCTGTCACGCTTTGCAGCAACTCCCGGTCACCGCTGATCTGCACCGGGCCGGCCACCACGCTTTCAGCGCTTTTCCATTCAAACAGCTGGGCAGCCAGATCAATCGGACCACCCCGGACAGTGACATCAGCCTCGGCCTCGCTGCCGTGATAGAGCTCAATGCCGTCTTCGACAAGCAGGGCAAAGATCGACAACGGCGGAAAGGTCAGATGGATTGCCAGCAATCGCCCACTGTGGGCGCGCAGCTGTTCCAGCGTCAGCGAGTCCGCCTGCAGGGCGGTATTGATGGCGCGCTCCAGCGTTGCCAGCGCAGTGGCTTCGAGCAGGTTTGGCGGTCGGGTATCGCGGCTGTCCATCAGGCTTTGAATCCTCGGTGCAGGGCAACAATGCCGCCGGTCATGTTGTAGTACTCGCAGCGAACAAAGCCGGCCTCTTCCATCATGCCCTTGAGGGTTTCCTGATCCGGATGCATACGAATTGACTCGGCCAGATAGCGATAGGATTCCGCGTCTCCGGCCACCGCCTGGCCGAGCTTTGGCAGCACGCTGAAGGAATAGATATCGTAGAGTTTCGACAGCGGTTCGTTATTCGGTTTGGAGAACTCCAGCACCAGTAACCGTCCACCGGGCTTGAGCACCCGCAGCATGGAGCGCAGCGCCTTGTCTTTATCGGTGACATTGCGCAGACCAAAGGCGATGGTGATGCAGTTAAAGCTGTTATCGGCAAACGGCAGGGCTTCGGCATTTACCTGTACCACCTGGGTGTTGTGACCGCAGCCACTGTCCAGTAGCCGGTCACGGCCAACTCCGAGCATGGCGTCGTTAATATCGGCCAGAATCACCTCGCCGGTGTCGCCCACCAGGCGCGAGAATTTCATCGCCAGATCACCGGTGCCACCCGCCAGATCCAGCACCCGCTGGCCGCGCCGCACGCCGGCCAGTTCAATGGTGAAGCGCTTCCACACCCGGTGAATGCCCATCGACATCAGGTCGTTCATCAGGTCGTATCGGGGCGCCACCGAGCGGAACACGCCGGCCACCCGTTTGGCCTTTTCCTGCAGCGGCACCTGCTGGTAGCCGAAGTGGGTGGTCTTGTCCTGGCTCATAGTGATGCTCCGGAGAAAGGTTCCGCAAAGGGTGCCGGGTGGCCGGCATACAGCTTCGCCATGACGGTCGCCTCGGCCCGGGTCAGTTCGGCGAGCAGGCGACCGGCGCTATCGAGCTCACGCATGGCGCCAAAGCCGCGGTCGAGGAAATCATACAGGTTGCCAAAGCCGGCCGCATGGACCGGGCGGCGTACCATGCGGAAGGTGGCCTGAATCATGCGGCCGCGGACGTAACGGTCGACATGATGGCCCACCTCGCCAATCAGGTCGAGCTGGCGGCGGCGATCGCTCTCCCGCCCCAGCGCGCGAAAGCCCTCACTATAAAGGGCGTCGTCTAGCGCGCCATCGAGGCTGTCGTGCAGGGTATCGGTCAGCGCTTCGTCCAGCTCCTGGGTCAGGATAGCGGCCTCCAGCACAGAGGCCGAGGTGGCCATCACCCGATCCGGCAACAGGCTGGCGGCCTTGTTCACCGCCCGGCGGATATCCCGGGCCACCGGCAGCAGGTCCTTGCCGCCATAGACCTCTTCGAGCAAGAAGCCGATGGCGGCCTGATTGGCGGGCACCGCCAGCAAGCCGGTATGGCTGCGGGTCAGGCGCTGACCCTGGTAGTCCTGCAGCCGCTGCAGCCGGGCGCGGAAACGCTGATCGTCACTGTGCTGACGCAGGGAAAAGAAGCGTTCGAGGTCCTGCTGGAGCTTTTCGTCGGCGCGCATGGGGAATCCTGAAAGCTGGCGGGCTGGATGATAGCACCGACGCGCTTGCAGAGGTCCTTGCCGAACGATTGGTATGTTAGTCCAGACGGCTGGCCTTGATCCTGCTTATCGATAGGAATACCGTAATACCATTCAACCATCGATGGTGTTGGTAATGACCACAGTCACCGTTTCTCCCAAGTTCCAGATTGTTATTCCGCGGGATGTTCGCGAGGCTATGGGAATTGAGTCTGGCCAGAAAGTGCAGGTGCTCACCTATCAGGGCCGAATTGAACTGATACCGTTGAAGCCTATGGCTGGGCTGAAGGGGTTCTTGAAAGGAATCGACACACAAGTCGACAGGGATGAGGACAGGGTATGAATGTTGTGGACTCCTCCGCCTGGCTATCTTTTTTTGCCGGTGACCAGAATGCTGCGGTGTTTGCCGCACCCATTGAGGATGTTGTCAATTTGCTGGTGCCAAGCATCACGCTAACTGAAGTGTTCAAATGCATTCTTCGCCAGCGTGACGAGGAATCTGCGTTATTGGCTGTTGCACATATGAGCGCCGGCAGGGTGGTCGCATTGGATACGGAGCTGGCAATTGAGGCTGGTCATTACGGGGTGCAACACAAGCTGCCACTGGCTGACAGCATCATCTATGCCACAGCAAAAAAGTATGGCGCCACAGTATGGACTCAGGATGCCGACTTCGACGGGCTGACGGGGGTGAAGTATGTTCGCAGGAAAAAATAAATAAAATGCACTGCAGACAACAGGGATTCCGGACAGGACTGTCATGAACCGTTTAGAGCGCTTCTACAAAATCCATGATCTGCTACGCCGGGCCCGACGGCCGGTGCCGATGAGTCGTCTGGAGGAGGCGCTTGAATCCAGCCGCAACACCATTACCAGAGATATCGCCTATCTGCGTGACTACTTTGGCGCGCCCATCATCTACAACCGGGAGCTGAACGGGCACCAGTATGACCCGGCCGCCCCCGTATTTGAGTTGCCGGGGTTGTGGATGAATGCCAGTGAGCTGCATGCCTTGCTGGTCTGCGAGCAGCTGCTGGAGTCTACTCAGCCCGGTTTGTTCGGCGAAAAGCTGGGGCCTCTCAAGCAGCGCATCCGCAAATTACTAGGTGATGCCAGTAGCAGCAGTGACACCTTGACCGAGCGGGTTCAGGTGCAGCGTTTTCAGATGCGCTCCGTCGATGAGCGCCTCTTCTTGCCTGTCGCTGATGCCACTCTGTCAGGTCATCAGCTTGTTTTTCAGTACCGGGGCCGCAAAAAGAACGACCAGAGCGAGCGCCATGTTGACCCTCAGCGCTTGCTTCACTACCGCAATAACTGGTACCTGATTGCCTGGTGCTATACAGCGCAGGCCCTGCGTCAGTTCTCACTTGATCGCGTCGATCAGATACAAGTGCTGGAGGCGAAAGGTCGCCGTCTTAAAAAGGAGGAGCTGGACAGCTTCGCCAGCGCCAGCTTCGGTATCTTCTCCGGGCAGCCCACCGGCAGCGCCCATCTTCGTTTTTCTGAACAAGCCGCCCGCTGGGTTGCGGAAGAAACCTGGCACCAGGACCAGCAAGGCGAATGGCGCGAGGACGGCTATCACCTGCTGGTGCCGTACTCCGACCCCACTGAGCTGATTATGGAGATATTGCGGCATGGGCCGGATGTTGAGGTGCTTGGGCCGGGGGATTTGCGGCACGAGGTGCTGCGCCGGATTGCTCAGGCCAGGTCGTTATACTGACATTTTGTTCAGTGGTGCAGGGTGTGGGGCAGTATGGGTGATACGCTTCATTTTCGGGGGCGATATATGCAGATATCAGATAGTAGAAGAGCCAGCAATTTAGCTGCCGAAGATTGTCTCTCTTATTCTGGAATTTTTTACTGTGCATTATTTCAGCCGGCGAGCCTTATTCCTTTTCGCAGAATTATTGAGTGAAAGCGCATGGATGATATTTCGCCTTCTGATTTGAAAACAATTCTCCACTCCAAACGCGCCAATATCTATTACCTTCAACATTGCCGCGTACTGGTGAATGGTGGTCGTGTTGAGTACGTCACGGATGAAGGAAGGCAATCGTTGTACTGGAATATTCCAATAGCCAATACCACGACACTGTTGCTTGGAACGGGGACCTCCATTACTCAAGCCGCCATGCGGGAGCTGGCCAAGGCCGGTGTCCTCGTCGGTTTTTGTGGCGGAGGAGGGACACCGCTGTTTTCTGCCAACGAGGTAGACGTTGATGTGGCATGGTTAACGCCACAAAGTGAATACCGGCCTACTGAATACCTACAATACTGGGTGAAGTTCTGGTTTGATGAGGGGCGGCGGTTGGAGGCGGCCAAGGCTTTTCAGCTTTCACGGTTGTCCCGTATCGAAGCGTTGTGGCCAAGTCGGATGATGGCAGATGCCGGTTTTAACGTGTCCATGCAAACGCTGAAAGCGCCTTTGGAAAAACAGCGCGATGCTATTGCTAAAGCCGAATCCACGACGGATTTACTTACTCTGGAAGCACGTTTGACGAAAACCTTGTTCAAGCTTGCGGTACAGGCCGTGGAATATGGCGAGTTCAGCCGCGCCAAACGTGGCACGGGTACCGATCCTGCCAATCGTTTCCTGGATCATGGTAACTATTTGGCTTATGGCTTGGCGGCAACGGCGACTTGGGTGCTGGGTATCCCTCATGGCTTGGCTGTGCTCCATGGCAAAACCCGCCGTGGTGGTTTGGTATTCGATGTGGCGGATTTGATCAAGGATGCGGTGATTTTGCCCCAAGCGTTTCTATCCGCTATGCAAGGGGACGAAGAGCAGGAGTTTCGTCAGGCCTGCATTGAAAGACTGACCCGTACCGAGTCGCTTGATTTCATGATCGATACCCTGAAAGTCATTGCTCAGGACCTTGGGGGACCAGGCACATGAATGTGTTGCTGGTGTCCCAGTGTAACAAGAATGCCCTGACGGAAACCCGGCGGATTCTGGATCAGTTTGCTGAGCGCAGAGGCGATCGTACTTGGCAAACGCCTATTACTCGTGCGGGGTTGGATACGCTGCGCCGTATGCTGCGAAAGACAGCGCGCAAGAATACTGCTGTCGCCTGTCACTGGATTCGTGGCCGTGACCATAGTGAATTGATGTGGATCGTCGGTGATGCCAGCCGTTTCAATACCCAAGGGGCGGTGCCAACCAACACCACCAGCCGGGACATCTTGCGGCAAGGCGATGAGAACGATTGGCATAGCGGTGAAGATATTATGCTGCTGGCCGGTTTGGCCGCGCTTTTGCACGATTTGGGAAAGGCGTGTGAGGCGTTCCAGCAAAGACTATTAGGCAAGCTTGAGGGTCGTAATCTTTACAGGCATGAGTGGATTTCCTTGCGCTTGTTCGCATCTTTTGTTGGCAAGGATGATGACGCCACCTGGTTGAGTCGCCTCGAGAATCTTGCCGATGATGATGCGGTCTGGACCGCTGCCTTACAAAGGGACGGGCTCGATGCCGAGACCACGCCGCCGTTCCGGGATTTGTCGCCTTTGGCGGCGGCCATCGGCTGGCTAGTGCTGACGCACCACAGGTTACCCTTAAAGCCTGGCGAACCGGACTCGCAAGGGCAAAAGCCATTCTGGGGGGCGGCCTGCCATGTGCAAGCAGGCCAGCTACGCGACATTCCAGGCATTATTGGTGCCGATTGGAATGAAATCAGCAACAGCACGGACCCTAAACAAATTGCGCCCTATTGGTCGTTCCGGGCTCCCTTGCCGGTGGTGACGAAAAAGTGGCGAGAGCGCGCTGCCCATCTGGCCAAACGTTTGCAGCAACGGTTGCCACATTACAGCCAGCCTTGGTTGGATAACCCCTATGTGATGCACTTGGCTCGGTTGAGCTTGATGCTAGCGGATCACCATTATTCCAGCCTGGATGAACTGCGCCACCGTGTTAGCGGTGAGCCGGGTTACCTGCTTTATGCGAATACCGATAAAAGTGGAGCCCTGAAACAAACACTGGATGAGCATTTACTGGGCGTAGAAAAACACAGTGCCGCCGTGAGTCGCGCCTTGCCCAGCATGGTGCAATATTTACCAAGGCTGGTGCGTCACAAGGGGTTTCGTAAACGCAGTGATCATCCCCGCTTTCGCTGGCAGGATCGCGCCTTTGATCTGGCTTGCTCGTTGCGCGAGCGCAGTGAAAAACAGGGCTTTTTCGGTATTAATATGGCCTCCACTGGCTGCGGCAAGACTCTTGCCAATGGTCGTATTCTTTATGCTTTAGCTGATCCGCAACAGGGAGCCCGATTTTGTGTGGCCTTGGGTCTGCGTACGTTGACTCTGCAAACCGGACAGGCCTATCGGGAGCGATTGAACTTAGGCGAGGATGAATTAGCCGTGCGTGTGGGCGGCACCGCCAGCCGTTCTCTATTCGATTACTACGAGCAGCAGGCAGAAAAAACCGGCTCTGCGTCTATTCAGAGTCTGATCGAAGAAGATGGGCACGTTACCTTCGAGGGCAATTTCGATTCCCATGCAGTGTTACGGCGGCTTGGCCACGATCCGAGCGCTCGCAATCTCATTGCCGCCCCGATTTTGGTTTGCACCATAGATCATCTTGTGCCCGCCACAGAAAGCACTCGGGGCGGGCGACAAATTGCCCCCATGCTGCGCCTGATGAGCAGTGATCTGGTGTTGGATGAAATCGACGACTTTGATCTGGAAGATCTGCCAGCGCTTACTCGTTTGGTGCATTGGGCCGGGTTGCTTGGCTCTCGCGTGCTGTTGTCATCCGCGACTCTGCCGCCTGCGCTGGTGCTTGGGCTGTTCGAAGCCTATCGCGATGGCCGTGCCATCTATCAGCGCAACCGGGGAGAGCCGGGCAACCCGGTGGATATCTGTTGTGCCTGGTTCGATGAACACGACCGCCAGCATGAGGGCTGCCCATCGGGAGAGACGTTTGCGGATGCTCACCATCGCTTCGCTACCCGCCGCCATCAGCGGCTGGCCAGCGACATCGTAAAGCGGCGCGCCGAACTGGCCGATATGGGAGGTCTGGGTCGCGACCGCCAGACCATTCGGGCAGCCTTGGCGGAAAAACTCCGTGACCATGCCGAAATCCTGCATGATAGGCACCACAGTAAAGATCCGCACACCGGCAAGCGTGTCAGCTTTGGGCTGATTCGCATGGCCAATATCGACCCGCTGGTGGAGGTGGCCGAAGCCTTGTTTCGGCTTGGTGCCTCTGATGGCAAGCGTATTCACCTTTGTGTGTATCACTCCCAGCATCCTTTGTTGGTGCGCTCGGAAATTGAACAGTGTCTGGACCGTGCCTTGGATCGCCGCGATGTCGATGCTGTCTTTTCGCTGCCGGACATTCATCATCGGCTGAATACTCATGCTGAAGACGACCAGATATTTATTGTTCTTGGCTCTCCGGTCACGGAAGTGGGGCGTGATCACGACTACGACTGGGCTGTGGTGGAGCCCTCCTCTATGCGCTCGCTCATTCAGCTTGCCGGACGCGTCTGGCGTCACCGGCATGCTGAATGTAAAGAGCCAAACCTGGTGGTGCTGGATACCAATCTGAAGCATTTGGAGCGTGGTGATGTTCCGGCATTCTCTCGGCCGGGGTTCGAGGGTGATGGCGAATGGCGGCTTGTTAGCCACTCACTTAAAGATTTGCTGCGAGAGGACGAATGGCATGTGGTGGATGCCCGCCCACGGGTGCTTGAGGCGTCTACCCTGGAACCAAGAGCCTACCTTGCCGACCTTGAGCACGCGCGGTTGCGGTCGCAAATGCAGGAGCGGGAGCAAGACAGTGAGCCGGCGGTTATGCCTGCCGATCGGGCAGCCTTGTCTCCTCGCCAGCAAAAAAAACTCAAACAGGCTCCCCGACTGCCACCCCTCGGTGCCTATAGCTGGTATCGCCTGCCACGGCTCACGCTCTTGGGAGTTATGCCGCAGAAGTATCCCTTCCGTCGACAAACGATGAAACAGGAGGATCTGGTGCTTTTGCCAGACGAAAGTGGTGACAACTGGGTGCTCCACAAGGTCTGGAAGGAGCGGCCCAGGCAGCAGGCCCTTTATATCCGGGTGGAAACAAGCCAGATGCAGCGTGTGGAGCTGGATTGCCAAGAGCGCATCCAGTCTTGGGCTGTGCCGGATTATCTAGCGGCTCTGGCAGAGCTGGCCGACAACAAAGGAATGGCGCTTGAGCGAGCGGCTGAGACCTTTGGGGTTGTGACCGTTCCAGAAAGCTCCCAAGGCTGGCGGTTTCATCCAGTCTTGGGGTTTTCGAAGAGGCTATGAGGTTGAAAGGAGGGTTATCTGCCTATTCGGCAGCGAATAAATAGTTCCGAAGTAATTTTTCTAAGCTGCCTGCGCGGCAGGAGTGTGATGGTACTGGGAATTTGCAGTATGCGGATAGTGATTAGTTGGAAACGCATGACGAAGCTTTTGGGTACAATATATATTATATAGTTCCGAATTAATTGGATTGACATAAGTCGGGTTCCCCCATAATGTAAGGACATGGCGGTGCTGTCCACCGCCATGTCCAGGCAATGCTCTGTTTGGTGGAGCCCTAGTCTCAGGGTCAATCGAGAAGAAGGAGGGTACTAAAGTGGCTAACCATCACTTCGTCACAATAGGTTAGGGGCAGGTTTTGCCTGCCCCTCCTAAAAACATTGCCAAGCAGATTGTTGCACGTTTCTGCTTGGTTCAAAAGTGAGAGCCGTAACGGAAACGGAGTAGTTATGCAAATTCCCATGGCTGGGGGGGGGCAGGAGATCCGCTCTCTAATCGAAGATTTTTTGCGAGAACGGCTGAAGGCTAAGCTTGACAAGCTGGCCGAAGATGACGCCACACAAGAAAAACAAGACCAACTAACAGCCCAGTTTGTCCCCGAGGTTTGGCTCGCTGATGCAGCTCGTCGGGTGAGTCAATTGCAGGTGGTGACCCACTCGCTGAAACCGCTGCATCCTGATGCCAAGGGTTCCAGTCTTTATGCTCCACCGGAAACGCTGGCAGCACATGAACTGGTGGGTAGTCATGAATTGCATAAGGGCTTCGACGCCGACGTAGTGGGCAATGCAGCGGCCTTGGATGTCTACAAGTTCCTCAAGTTGGAGTACGGAGGGCGATCGTTATTGGAGCGTGCACTGGATGATGACCCGGTCTTGTCTGCGGCGCTAAGCAATAATGCCGAGCAGGCTAAAGCGTGGATGCATGCTTTTGCCTCCATTACCCAATCGGGTGAAGAGTACGCCACGCATACCCATGCCAAACAGTTGTACTGGCTGGCGGGCGACGACCCGACCAGTAACGATCACTTCCACCTGTTGGCCCCGCTCTACGCCACCTCGCTAACACATAAAGTTTACAAAACTATCGATGAGGATCGATTCGCGGAGCAGGCCAAGGAAGCACGGCAGGCACGGAGGGAGGAGCGTTATTTACCAAGGGGATATCAGGATTACCCTGGTCTTGCAGTGCAGAAGCTGGGTGGAACTAAACCGCAGAACATCTCTCAGCTCAACAGCGAGCGCCGAGGTAACAATTATTTGCTGGCCTCTTTGCCCCCTGCATGGGTGTCTCGCGATATCAAGCCACCCCTGTTTGTCGACTCCGTCTTCGGAATCTTTGGTCGGCGTCAGAAAGTGCGTGAAACAGTCAGAGGATTGCGAACGCTGCTGCGCTCAGACCCAGCGGCCAATCAGCAAACGCGCGACCGTCGCGATGCGTTTCTGGGGGCCTTGATTGATGAACTAGTGTTGTTTGCCAGTAGCTACTCTGTGCTGGAACCGGGCTGGAGTGCTTCGAGCGATTGTCGGCTCGCTGACGTGGAAGCCCTGTGGCTGGATCCGTGGCGTGATGATGATGACTTCACCCGGCGTCGGGAGGCTGGGGAATGGGCCGATGACGTTCGTCACCGTTTCGCTAACTGGCTGAATCAGCAATTGTCCAAAGACCTGCCCGTGGGGGATGCCGAACATTCCTTTTGGGCAAAACACCTTAAACAACACCTGGATGCCTTGCAGGAGGTGCTGCCCTATGTCTGAGATTCGTCATCTTTTAGTGCTGCCGCGGCTGCGTGTGCAGAATGCGAATGCTATTTCCAGCTCTATGACGTGGGGATTCCCGGCGATGAGTGCCTTTATCGGTCTCATGCACGCTTTGGAGCGCAAGTTGCCGGAGCACTTGGCGTTGCAGCTTGAGCAGGTCGGTGTGGTTTGCCACGACTACCAGGCCCTGGTTACTAACGAAGGCTATACACGGGCTTTTCATCTCACCCGCAATCCGGTGGACAAGGGCGGCAACACAGCTGCCATCGTTGAAGAAGGGCGCATTCATCTGGAACTGACACTGATATTCGCCGTGGACGGTGCCGTTTGTGAAGGTGATGAGCAAGAAAAAGCAGCCGCAGCAATGGAAATTGCGGATCTGGTTCAGGGTATGCGTATTGCTGGTGGCAGTGTAATGCCGCCACTGCCGGTCGCTCGTCGCCGTCCAGCCCCCTTCATGGTGTCGCTGGGTGAGAGTAGCGAAGATCAGGCAGCACAGTTCAAGTCGCTTCGCTATCGCTGCTTGCCGGGTTTTGCTCTGGTGGGGCGTGATGGTCTGTTGCAAGCGCGTTTTCATGAAATGCGTGACCAGGATCCGCAAGCGACTCGTCTGGATGCTTGGTTGGATCTGTCACGTATCAACCATGAGTGCCACCGGGAAACCCGCGTTGATGAAAAAGGCGAAAGCCAGGAAACCATCCACTGGCAGATTCGTCAGCGACCGGGCTGGCTCGTCCCCATCCCGGTGGGCTTCGGGGCCTTAACGCGGCTCCATGAGCCAGGCGAGGTTGCCCGAACCCGGGATAACACAACGCCGTTCCGATTTGTGGAAAGCCTTTATTCCGTCGGTCAGTGGGTCAGCCCACACCGCCTGCATGGGCCGGAGCAGCTGCTTTGGTACGTCGATAACGACTTGGATAATGGCTTATACCGGCTAAAAAACGACTTCGAAAAAACCACTACCACCGCTTAACGAGAGGGAAATCTATCATGGCCAAGAATGACACATTGAAAACCGCATCAGTCCTTGCCTTCGAGCGAAAACTGGACCCATCTGATGCCCTGTTCTTTTCCGGTAGCTGGGACCAGCGCGGAAATACAACGGATTGGACACCCATCGCCATCCGTGAAAAATCTGTGCGGGGCACCATTTCCAACCGCTTGAAAGGCAATCAGCAAGATCCGGCCAAACTGGATGCGCAAATCGATAAGCCCAATCTGCAAACCGTGGACGTGGCAACGTTGCCCAGCAATGCAGATACCCTGATGGTGCGCTTTACTCTGCGTGTGTTAGGTGGTGCTGGTCAGCCATCCGCCTGCAATAATGCGGATTATCAGGCCAAGCTGGATACCGTAGTGCAAGGCTACGTGCAAGAGCATGGTTTTAATGAACTGGCTCGCCGTTATGCGCACAACCTGGCTAACGGCCGTTTCCTGTGGCGCAACCGGGTGGGGGCAGAACAGGTGGAAGTGCAGGTTAGGTTGATGGAGCAGGGCAACGCCGTAAAGACTTGGGTTTTTGATGCCCTTGCCCAGACGCTGCGCGGTTTCGATACCAGCACCGATGCACAGGCCGGGCTAAAAGAACTCACCGATCATATTCGTCAGGGATTAAAAGGTGACCGACACTTGCTGCTTGAAGTGGTCGCATTTTCCCGGCTCGGCGATGGTCAGGATGTGTTTCCGTCCCAAGAGTTGATTTTAGATAAAGGTAATAGTGGCAAGAGTAAGACGCTTTACCAAGTGAGTAGTATCGCTGGAATGCACTCACAGAAACTGGGGAATGCCATTCGCACTATTGATACCTGGTACCCGAAAGAAGAAGACGAAGATCTTGGCCCCATTGCGGTAGAGCCCTATGGCTCCGTAACGACCCAAGGAAAAGCCTATCGCCAGCCAAAACAAAAAATGGATTTCTATTCGCTGCTGGATAGTTGGGTGCTCAAAGACCAAACCCCGGAAATTGAGCAGCAGCATTTTGTGATGGCCACACTGGTGCGTGGTGGTGTCTTTGGTGAAGCGGGGTGAGTATGGATCATTATATTGATATTCGCTTACGGCCAGACCCTGAGTTTCCTGCCGCCATGCTAATGGGCGCGTTGTATGGGAAGTTGCATCGCGCTTTGGTGGACTTGCAGGCCGACGATATCGGAGTGAGCTTTCCTGGGCACAAACTGCGGCCGAGGATGCTGGGTGATCAGCTCCGCCTGCATGGCTCAGCGGGTGCACTGGCGAGCTTGATGGCACAGCCGTGGCTTGTCGGCATGCACGATCATATCGTTGTGTCCAGTGCATCCAGGGCGCCGACAGAAGCAAAGCATTGCTTGGTTCGGCGTCGTCAGTTCAAAACCAATGTGGAGCGCCTGCGTCGCCGCCGCATGCGGCGTCATGGCGAAACGCCTGAACTGGTAAGGCAACGAATCCCTGATAGCGTTGAAAAGAAGGTCGACTTGCCGTTTGTTACGCTCCGTAGCCGCAGCACAGGGCAAAGCTTTAGCCTCTTTATCGAGCATGGAGAGCCACAGAGAGGCCCTGTCGATGGTCCCTTCAATCAGTATGGGTTGAGTAGTCAGGCGACCGTGCCTTGGTTTTAACCCCTTTTTGGGGCTTCACTTTTCTATTCTTTAAAATCAATGACTTAGGCCGCGCCCCTGAAATTAGGGTGCGGCCTTGCTTTGCGACAATGTTCTTTAAAAATCAGATATTTACAGGCATATTTATGTAGTTCGCTGCCGCATAGGCAGCTTAGAAAACCTCCACGACCGCGACGACCGTAACTGTGGCGTTCGCTGCCGCATAGGCAGCTTAGAAAAATGCCGGGCATGTATCCGGCGTGGCTGATGCGTTCGCTGCCGCATAGGCAGCTTAGAAAAGACCAGCGCCGCCTATCGCCGCCATCAATTCGTTCGCTGCCGCATAGGCAGCTTAGAAAATACCGTGTCCCCGTTTGCCGTGTTGTTGTTGGTTCGCTGCCGCATAGGCAGCTTAGAAAGGATAATCGACCGGCCAATATACTGACCCGTGGTTCGCTGCCGCATAGGCAGCTTAGAAAAACCCGCGCGTCGGGTCGGATGGTGCGTAGTTGTTCGCTGCCGCATAGGCAGCTTAGAAAGGTCAGATGACAATGACTGGAGCGATGATATAGTTCGCTGCCGCATAGGCAGCTTAGAAAGGTGTCCAGTCAGCTAACTCTACAGCGCAAGACGTTCGCTGCCGCATAGGCAGCTTAGAAAAGCAAACCCCATGCGGATAAGGCCCGCCCAATGTTCGCTGCCGCATAGGCAGCTTAGAAAAACGCACCCAACGCCAGCACCAGCCAACAATACGTTCGCTGCCGCATAGGCAGCTTAGAAATGATCTGAGGCAATCTGTGTAGCGGCCTTCGGGTTCGCTGCCGCATAGGCAGCTTAGAAATCAACGAACACGAACCGGCCCGCCGCGTCTGCGTTCGCTGCCGCATAGGCAGCTTAGAAAGGCCGCGCATCCCTCGGCATGTTCGGCCCGCCGTTCGCTGCCGCATAGGCAGCTTAGAAAAGACCAAACACCTGAACATTTGGGTTGGTGCTGTTCGCTGCCGCATAGGCAGCTTAGAAAATGGTGCGGCTGGTGGTGGATATGCGGGTCGAGTTCGCTGCCGCATAGGCAGCTTAGAAATCTGCGTGGAATAGGCCCGGCGCCCGAGCATCGTTCGCTGCCGCATAGGCAGCTTAGAAATGCCCGAGCAAACAGCATATTGATTTTGTGACGTTCGCTGCCGCATAGGCAGCTTAGAAATGGTTGATACGCTTTATTGCGCCCGACAAATAGTTCGCTGCCGCATAGGCAGCTTAGAAAATCACGAACCCGGTTTCACAGGGATCAATGTGGTTCGCTGCCGCATAGGCAGCTTAGAAATTTGATCCTGCCCACGATCCTGTAGTGGCCGGGTTCGCTGCCGCATAGGCAGCTTAGAAAAAAGAAGCCGATGGCCTTGCGTGAGCTGCATGGTTCGCTGCCGCATAGGCAGCTTAGAAAATAACTTGATAGTATCCACTCCCGGCAGTATCGGTTCGCTGCCGCATAGGCAGCTTAGAAAAAAGTCGCTAGGAGGCGCTGACGAGATGGACAAGTTCGCTGCCGCATAGGCAGCTTAGAAAATACCGGAGCAGCACAACCCTTTCGCCCCAGCGTTCGCTGCCGCATAGGCAGCTTAGAAATTTATAGTCAACGGGCGCCAGTGATACATCTCGTTCGCTGCCGCATAGGCAGCTTAGAAAAGTCCGCATGTATTCGCTGCCGACCCGGATAGGTTCGCTGCCGCATAGGCAGCTTAGAAAACCTCCACGACCGCGACGACCGTAACTGTGGCGTTCGCTGCCGCATAGGCAGCTTAGAAAAGCAAGTTATTGATGAGCTGCGGGAGCGGGTGGTTCGCTGCCGCATAGGCAGCTTAGAAAAGCGCCAGCGCGACAACATTCTGTCTAACCCTGTTCGCTGCCGCATAGGCAGCTTAGAAAATCCGATCGGCCGATTACATGCAGCCCGGTCGGTTCGCTGCCGCATAGGCAGCTTAGAAATGAGAAGGTTGCGCCAGGGATGGTAAAAGCCAGTTCGCTGCCGCATAGGCAGCTTAGAAAATCGTGATTCGGGTCAGCCCTGAGCTTGCCCCGTTCGCTGCCGCATAGGCAGCTTAGAAAACATACAGCGGCACACCGCCCAGCAGCGACGCGTTCGCTGCCGCATAGGCAGCTTAGAAACAACCGGCTCAGGCGCGACCTGAACCACCTGCGTTCGCTGCCGCATAGGCAGCTTAGAAATGACAACGGCGCACTGCTCGTGATGCTCGCTCGTTCGCTGCCGCATAGGCAGCTTAGAAATACAGGACAGGCTAAAGGACGAGGAGGCGTGGGTTCGCTGCCGCATAGGCAGCTTAGAAAATGCTGTCGTGCATAGGGGCCTTGTCGGTAACGTTCGCTGCCGCATAGGCAGCTTAGAAACGGATCCGTTGAACACGATAGGCACCCTGTAAGTTCGCTGCCGCATAGGCAGCTTAGAAATGTGACGATAGCCGACAGCATCGGCGGGAGGCGTTCGCTGCCGCATAGGCAGCTTAGAAACGGATCGAGCGTGTTGGCGAGCGGGTGCCTATGTTCGCTGCCGCATAGGCAGCTTAGAAAGCCGCCGAATGGAGAACAGACAATTGGCGACGGTTCGCTGCCGCATAGGCAGCTTAGAAACGACGAACGGTAGTTGCACGTGATCGGGAAGTGTTCGCTGCCGCATAGGCAGCTTAGAAAAGGCCCGACAACAAACCCCGTTGACTTAAAATGTTCGCTGCCGCATAGGCAGCTTAGAAAAAACCCTGACGCGGCGCCGGTGGTGGCAACGGGTTCGCTGCCGCATAGGCAGCTTAGAAACCCGCACCATTGCGCCCAGCAGCAGCAGGCCCGTTCGCTGCCGCATAGGCAGCTTAGAAAAAAGGAGACCGGCGATAGCAACGGAATCTGGCGTTCGCTGCCGCATAGGCAGCTTAGAAATGCACGCCATAGACGGATTCGCCATCCACCTCGTTCGCTGCCGCATAGGCAGCTTAGAAAACCTCGGCCGGCCCGCGCGCCTCAGATCCGACGTTCGCTGCCGCATAGGCAGCTTAGAAAATGCCCAGATAACAACCCTGATTCCTAAGCCAGTTCGCTGCCGCATAGGCAGCTTAGAAAATCCAGCCCCCTCGCTACCCTCTGGTGCTTCGGTTCGCTGCCGCATAGGCAGCTTAGAAACAGCGCGGGGCAATCTACCGGAGCAAAACCATGTTCGCTGCCGCATAGGCAGCTTAGAAATGGAATCGGGGGAAACGGAATGAGCCTGCAGCGTTCGCTGCCGCATAGGCAGCTTAGAAAGCCAACAACGAAGAAAGGGGAACGGATATGAGGTTCGCTGCCGCATAGGCAGCTTAGAAATAAAACTGATGGAACGCAGCCCGGCCCACTATGTTCGCTGCCGCATAGGCAGCTTAGAAATGCTTGGTATCAACCACGACAGCATGGCCCATGTTCGCTGCCGCATAGGCAGCTTAGAAAATGACCGAGGAGGATTTCAACGAAACTCCGTAGTTCGCTGCCGCATAGGCAGCTTAGAAAATGCAGGCGTTTGGGCGGCGTCGAGTCGGCTAGTTCGCTGCCGCATAGGCAGCTTAGAAATCAGCAACGAAAAGGCTGTTGCGCGCCTCATAGTTCGCTGCCGCATAGGCAGCTTAGAAACAAGAGCATAGAGAATCAGGCCGACTATATGCGTTCGCTGCCGCATAGGCAGCTTAGAAATGACGACCTGATGGCGTGGACGGAATCCGAAAGTTCGCTGCCGCATAGGCAGCTTAGAAAATGAAGGGCAAGCGCACCATCGCCAGCCTCCGGTTCGCTGCCGCATAGGCAGCTTAGAAATGATTGCGCTAGACAACATGCTGGGCGGGTTTGTTCGCTGCCGCATAGGCAGCTTAGAAAACACGCGCCTGCTCATTTTGGCCCGGCGCACAGTTCGCTGCCGCATAGGCAGCTTAGAAAACGGACGGCATACTATAACCCCGTAGCGCTCCGTTCGCTGCCGCATAGGCAGCTTAGAAATTGCCGCGCTCGGGCACGATGCGGAATGGGGTGTTCGCTGCCGCATAGGCAGCTTAGAAATCGATGATGTCAGCCTGCCCGCCCCAGAAAACGTTCGCTGCCGCATAGGCAGCTTAGAAATCAGCCTCCTCCACCTGATCAAGCGCAGATTGGTTCGCTGCCGCATAGGCAGCTTAGAAAGTAGAGGATGGCAGTGTGGGGGTGCGCCGCGGGTTCGCTGCCGCATAGGCAGCTTAGAAACAAACGGATTTAACCCTAGCCTCAGCCTCAGCGTTCGCTGCCGCATAGGCAGCTTAGAAAAGGGCGCAGCATCCAGCACCGGCGACCGGGGCGTTCGCTGCCGCATAGGCAGCTTAGAAAATTCACCGATCGGTCGAAAGTGAGCGAGTATTGTTCGCTGCCGCATAGGCAGCTTAGAAAGTGGCTTTCTTGTCTTTTGGCTTACTCATAACGTTCGCTGCCGCATAGGCAGCTTAGAAAGCGACCAGGCGCGCGATCGGGAGCTGCGCAAGGTTCGCTGCCGCATAGGCAGCTTAGAAATGGAGGCCATCGAGCGCTTTATCTGGCCCGAGGTTCGCTGCCGCATAGGCAGCTTAGAAAACCTGCAATCTTTCGAGCAATGCCTGAATATGGTTCGCTGCCGCATAGGCAGCTTAGAAAAGCAATTCCGTAGCTACGCTAGCCAGCTTCAGGTTCGCTGCCGCATAGGCAGCTTAGAAATGCAGAATATCCCGAACGGGGAAGAGTGGGGCGTTCGCTGCCGCATAGGCAGCTTAGAAAACTGGTACGGCAAGGCGGCTGGCGTTCTCCGTGTTCGCTGCCGCATAGGCAGCTTAGAAAAGCACCGGCGACCGGGGCGCAGCATCCAGCACGTTCGCTGCCGCATAGGCAGTTTAGAAAAGAGCGATCGGCCAAGAGAAGCCCGCTTCTGCGTTCGCTGCTGCAGATGCGCTCGAAATCTTCCGGGGTCAGCGCTTCCAGTTCGGCCCGGATCGGCAGGCGACCCTGCAATTCCGGAACCAGATCGGCCGGCTTTGACAGGTGGAAAGCGCAGGAGGCGATAAACAGGATGTGACCGGTTTTGCCCACGCAAGTGGCTGTCCGGGCTGGCCTGTGTCTGCCGTGAATGGCGCCCCGGCCAGCCGGTGATCTGGGGGTGATGCCCTATAGGGGGGTGGTCTACCCCCTATAGGGCATTGGGTTGCAAAGTGGTACAATATGAAACCTTTTGCAACCAATCAATGAGGATAGAGTCATGAGCACGGCAGTCAAGCTGGATGATGGTCTGGTGGAGTCGGCCCGGATATACGGGGAGGCGTCGCACCGGTCCGCGCCGAAACAAATCGAGCATTGGGCCACGCTGGGCCGCATTGCGGAGCAGAATCCTGATCTGCCCTATGACTTCATCGTCGGGCTGTTGCTGGCTCGCGCCCAGGTCAAGGCCGGTGACGTGACGGAGTATCAATTCGGGTGAAGGTGCTACAGGCCAATGAGTTCGCCACGGCTGTGAAAAAGCTGCCCCGGCAGCAAAAGGCGGTGGTGGATGAGGCTATCAGGGCCATCGCGGAAAGCCCGGAAATAGGGGAGCCCAAGGTTGCTGATCTGGCCGGGGTCAGGGTCTACAAGTTCAAGATGAACAGGCAGTTGACCCTCCTGGCCTATGAGGTAGATGAGGGGCTGGTGACTCTGTATCTATTGAAGCTGGGAAGTCATGAGAACTTCTACCGAGACCTGAAAAAAGAGAGAGACTGACCCGCTTCGGCGGGTTCTTTTTATACCCCGGAAAACGGAATATGGCCCTATTAGGGGTAGGGCAGCCAAGGCGAAGCCGCTATCGATGGGCGGCGCTGTTTAATGATCCTGCACGAACTGGCTGTTCGTGCAGAGAGACTACAGAATGTACTTACTCAAATCCTCATCCTCCGCCAGCTCGCTCAGATGACGATCCACCGCTGCCGCATCCAGCACCAGGGCCTTGTCGTGGTACTGCACTGCCAGATCATCAGCGTCATAGCTGATTTCTTCCAGCAGTTTTTCCAGCACGGTGTGCAGGCGCCGGGCGCCGATGTTTTCCACTTTTTCATTCACCTGCCAGGCGATTTCTGCCAGACGGCGGATGCAGTCCGGGGTGAATTCGATTTTCAGGCCTTCGGTGGCGAGCAGGGCGCGATACTGTTCTGTCAGTGATGCATCGGGTTCAGTCAGGATGCGCTCAAAGTCGTCCGGGGTCAGTGCTTCCAGTTCCACCCGAATTGGCAGGCGCCCTTGCAGTTCCGGGATCAGGTCGGAGGGTTTCGACAGATGGAACGCACCCGAGGCGATAAACAGGATGTGATCGGTTTTTACCATGCCGTACTTGGTGGTAACGGTGCAGCCTTCAATCAGTGGCAGCAGGTCGCGCTGCACACCTTCGCGGCTGACATCGGCGCCCATGGTTTCGCCACGGCGGGCAACCTTGTCGATCTCGTCGATGAACACGATGCCATTCTGTTCCACCAGATGAATGGCGCGCGCCTTGACGTCATCTTCGTTGACGCGGCGGGCAGCTTCTTCATCGCGGGCAAGGCGGAAGGCCTCTTTCACTTTCAGCTTACGGGTTTTGCGCTGGCCACCGCCCATGCGCGAAAACATCTGCTGCAGCTGGTTGGTCATTTCTTCCATGCCCGGCGGGGCCATGATCTCAACGCCGACTTTTTGTTCGGCCAGATCAATCTCGATTTCACGATCATCCAGCTCGCCCTCGCGCAGTTTTTTGCGGAACAGCTGTCGGGTGGAGGAATCTGCCGGCTCGCCACCACGGGCGGGAGGCAGCAGGGCGTCGAGAATGCGCTCTTCGGCGGCATCTTCGGCTGCCCGTTGCTGGCGCTGCATGGCGTCTTCGCGGAGCATCTTGATGGCCATTTCTATCAGGTCGCGAATGATGGATTCGACGTCGCGGCCGACGTAGCCCACTTCGGTAAATTTGGTGGCTTCAACCTTGATAAAGGGCGCGTTGGCGAGCTTGGCCAGACGCCGGGCGATCTCGGTTTTGCCGACCCCGGTGGGGCCGATCATAAGAATATTTTTCGGCATGACTTCAGCGCGCAGCGCTTCGGGCAGTTGCATGCGGCGCCAGCGATTGCGCAGGGCAATGGCAACAGCTTTTTTTGCCGCCAGCTGGCCAACAATATGACGGTTCAGTTCGCGGACCGTGTCGCGGGGAGTCAGTTCAGCCATTCAGGGCCTCGGAATGCGGTTGGGTTACCAGGACAGTTCGTCGATGGTGTGATTCTGGTTGGTGTAGACACAGATATCACCGGCGATGGTCAGACTTTTCTCGACGATTTCGCGGGCAGACAGGTCAGTGTTTTCCATCAGCGCACGGGCGGCTGACTGGGCATAGGGGCCGCCGGAGCCGATGGCAATCAGGCCCATCTCCGGCTCTACCACATCACCATTGCCGGTGATGATCAGGGAGTTGTCCTTGTCGGCAACGGCGAGCAGGGCTTCCAGTCGGCGCAGGGCACGGTCGGTGCGCCAGTCTTTGGCCATTTCCACGGCAGCGCGCACCAGTTGTCCCTGATGTTTTTCAAGCTGGGATTCGAAGCGCTCGAACAGGGTGAAGGCATCTGCGGTGCCACCGGCAAAGCCGGCAATCACCTTGTTATGAAACAGTCGGCGCACCTTGCGGGCATTGCCCTTCATGACGGTGTTGCCGAGGGAAACCTGACCGTCACCACCGATAACAACGCTGTTGCCGCGGCGGACGGAGACGATGGTAGTCACAGGCGGACTCCTTGCTGTGAATGGGTAAATGAGCGCTCCCGGTGGGACATGGGGGCAGCGGCGGGAGTTTCAAGCCCTGCCCCCTGTGGGGCAGAGCGTCAGTCGGTGCGAGCGCGGATGGCGAGGGTTTCGATGCCGGCACTGGCGAGGCGGTCCTGGGCCCGGTGGGCGGCATTGGCGTTGTCGAAGGGGCCGACCATTACCCGATACCAGGTGTCGCCATTGCCCATGGAAACCGGCTGCACTCGTGCGGTGAGGCCATGCAGGATCAGCTCGCCGCGCCGACGATCGGCATCATCGTTGCGGCGGAAGCTGCCGGCCTGCAGCAGATACTGTTCCTGCCGACCTTGTGCTGCGGCGGCCGGCGCGGATTCGGTCGGGCTGCCACTGCTGCTGTCAGTGGTTGCCGATGGTGGCGCACGGCGTAGTGGTTGTGGTTCGTCTTCGCCCTTCGGCACGATCACTTCCATTTTGGGCAGCACCGCGTAGAAATCGAAACGCGGCCCGCTTTGGGCATCGTCGGCCTTGGCGGCGGCTGGCTTGTCCGTCG
The DNA here is from genome assembly GCA_046292765.1 of Alcanivoracaceae bacterium. Taxonomy (GTDB): domain Bacteria; phylum Pseudomonadota; class Gammaproteobacteria; order Pseudomonadales; family Alcanivoracaceae; genus PGZG01. The sequence continues at coordinate 439,729 of JBKBQA010000001.1, forward strand.
CTGCGGTTGGCGATGCGTTTATGCGCAGTGTGGCCAGATGGTAAAGAAACATGACAAAGGCGCCGCTGACCACACCGGTAAAAATCCATACCCAGGCGGGCACCTGACGTTCCGGTTTGCGGCTGCTGCGGCTGGCGCCGCGAGAGGCAGGCTTTTTTGCCATTACATACGCTCCAGTGTTTCCAGGCCAAGCAGGTTCAGGCCCTGCTTCAGGGTGCGGGCAGTGAGGGCCGCGAGACTGAGGCGACTCTCTCGCACGCTCGCTTCCTCGACCGCCAGCACCGGACAATGTTCATAAAATGCCGAAAATAATCCGGCCAGTTCATACAGATAGCTGCACAGCAAATGCGGCAAGCCCTTGTCGGTGACCTGTGCAAGCACATCGGCAAACTGCATCAGGTGATTGCCCAGTGCGATTTCCTGATCCGCCTGCGGCGTGATGGTGCCGCGCATGTCGTCGAGCGACAGCTCGGCTTTGCGGAAGATGCTGGCGATCCGGGTCCAGGCATACATCAGGTAGGGTGCGGTGTTGCCATCGAAGCTCAGCATCTGGTCGAAGTTGAATATGTAGTCGCTCTGGCGACTCTTCGATAGATCGGCGTATTTGACGGCGCCAATGCCAACATGGCGGGCAATATGGCTGAGGGTGGCATGATCCAGATCGGGATTTTTTTCTTTTACCAGTGCCAGTGCACGCTGCTCGGCCTCATCGAGCAGGTCGATCAGTTTTACTGTGCCGCCATCGCGGGTTTTGAAGGGTTTGCCATCCGGACCGTTCATGGTGCCAAAGCCCATATGGGCAAGGTCGGTGTCGGAATGAACAAAGCCGGCCCGACGCGCCACCTCGAACACCTGCTGGAAATGCAGCGCCTGACGCTGATCGACAAAGTAGAGCATGCGATGGGCAGCGAACTCGGCCTGACGGTAGCGCAGGGCGGCCAGATCGCTGGTGGCATACAGGTAGCCGCCATCCTGCTTTTGCACGATAACCGGCAGCGGGTCGCCATCCTTGTTACGGAATTGTTCGAGGAACACGCAGCGGGCACCGTCGCTTTCGCTGAGCAGGCCGCTGGCGTCCAGCGCCTCCACCACTTCCGACAGCATCGGGTTGTAGGCGCTTTCGCCGCGCACATGCTGGCGGCCCAGGCTGACACCAAGTCGTTGGTAGACATCGAGGCAATGGCTCAGGGAAATGTCATTGAAGCGCTGCCATAGTGCGAGGCAATCCGGATCGCCGGATTGCAGCTTGACCACCAGCGCCCGGGCGCGTTGGGCGAAATCTTCTGAAGCATCAAAGCGTTTCTTCGCGTCGCGGTAAAAGGATTCGAGATCCGCTAGCTGATGACCGGCGTCGCCGGGCAGCTCCTCGAACAGTGCCAGCAGCATGCCGAACTGGGTGCCCCAGTCGCCAACATGGTTTTGACGCACGACTTGATGGCCCAGAAATTCCAGTGCCCGCGCCACAGCGTCGCCGATAATCGTCGAGCGCAAATGGCCTACATGCATTTCCTTGGCAAGGTTGGGGCCGGAGTAATCCACCACCACATTTTGTGCCGGGTTGGCCGCACCAACGCCAAGACGCGGATCGGCGAGGGCCTGCGTCAGTTGCTTGCCGAGCAGGTCATCAGCCTGAAAAAAGTTGATAAAGCCCGGGCCGGCGATGTCGGTTCTGCTGATGCTGTCATCCTGGGGCAGGGCGGCAATCAGCAGTTCGGCCAGTTCGCGTGGTTTTTTCTGCGCCGGCTTGGCCAGCATCATGGCCACATTGGTGGCGAAGTCGCCGTGGCTACGGTCTTTGGTGCGATCAACTTGCGGGCTGACGGCGAGGTCGGCGGGCAGGGTGCCGTTCGCCTTCAGGGTGACGATGGCCTGTTCGAGTAGCTGGATAATGCGGTCTTTCATCACGGGTCCGGGCAAGAGCGACTAATGGGCGGCGATTGTAAGGCAAACCGCACCCACAAGTCAGAGCAGGTCGATGGGGTCGACGTCCAGGTGCCAGCGGCAGCGGCGGCTGAGGGGGTGGCTGTCGAGACGGTGCAGCAGGGTATCGATGGCGCGGTGCAGTGGCGGACGATCCGGGCCGAGCAGCAGCAGCTGGCTGCGGAACCGGCCCTGTCGCCGCTCGATCGGCGCCGGGATCGGTCCGAGCAACTGCACTCCCGCAGGCAGGCCGTCGAGTTGGCCGATGTCGCCGAGCAGGGTCATGCCGTCTTCCGCCTTGGCTGCTTCAGCCCGGATCAGGGCCAGATGGCCAAACGGCGGCAGGCCAGTGTCACGGCGATCTTTCAATAGCGCGTCGGCCAGCCGGTTGTAGTCCCCGGCCAGCAGGATGTGCAGCAGCGGATGGTCCGGGTGCCGGCTCTGGATCAGTACCCGACCGGCGTGCTGCTCCCGGCCGGTGCGTCCGGCCACTTGCAGGATCAGCTGGCCGGCATGCTCCGGACCGCGAAAGTCGGAGCTGAGAAAGCCGCCGTCGGCGTCGAGGATCACTGCCAGGGTGAGGTTGGGAAAGTGGTGTCCCTTGGCCAGCATCTGGGTGCCCACCAGAATGGCCGGTGCGCCGCTGTGGGCTTTTTTCAGTGCCGCGTCGAGGCTGCCCTTGCGGCGGGTGCTGTCGCGATCGACCCGGATGATGGTCTGGCCGGGGAAGCGGGCCTCCAGCAATTCTTCCAGTTTCTCGGTGCCGGTGCCGGCATCGCCGAGGTTGCTGGAGCCGCAGCCGGGGCAGTGGCGGGGGATGCGCTGCTGGGCGCCACAGTGATGGCAGATCAGGCGGCCGTCACGTTTGTGCCAGGTCATGTGGACGCTGCAGTGGCGGCATTCCGCTTCCCAGCCGCAGTCATGGCAATGGATCAGCGGCGAGTAACCGCGCCGGTTGATAAAGATCAGCGCCTGCTGCTTGAGCTTCAGGGTGTCTTCAATGGCCCGCAGGCTGGCCGGGCTGAGCGGTTCGCGGCCCGTCAGGTTGCGGCAATCTTCCAGTAGCAGCGTCGGCGGGGCCGCATTGCCGGCCCGGTGCTGCAGTTTCAGGTGGCGGTAGCGCCCGGCGCGGGCCAGCTGCAGGGTTTCCAGCGCCGGTGTGGCACTGCCAAGCACCACTGGCACATCCAGCAGACGGGCCCGCCACACGGCCAGATCGCGGGCGGAGTAACGCAAGCCGTCTTGCTGTTTCAGGGAGCCATCGTGGGCTTCGTCTACGATGATCAGTCCCGGCCTGGCCAGTGGCGTAAAGATGGCGGAGCGAGTGCCGAGAATAATGCCGGCTTCGCCGCGCCGGGCGCGCAACCAGCCGTGCAGACGCTCGCGGTCGGTCAGGCCGGAGTGCAGGCTGATCACCGGCACGTTGAAGCGCCTTTCGAAGCGCCGCACTGTTTGCGGGGTGAGGCCGATCTCTGGCACCAGCACCAGCACCTGCTTGCCGGCCTTGAGTACCGGTTCCATGGCTTGCAGGTAGACCTCGGTCTTGCCGCTACCGGTGATGCCGTCGAGCAGAAACGGGGTGAAGCCGCTGCTGGCCTGAATGGCCTTGATGGCGGCCTGCTGTTCGGTGCCCGGCGTGGGCGGAACCTCGGCCATCAGGCTGCGCGGCGCCGGGGTGGCCGCCGCCACCTCCCGCAACACCACCCAGCCCTTCTTTTCCAATGCCATTAATGCGCTGCGCTGGATATCGAGCCCGGCCAGCATGTCGGCCGGCAAACCGGCGGGGTGTTGCTGCAGCAATTCCAGCGCCTGTTGCTGGCGCGGTGCCCGCGCCAGCGCGGCGAGTTCGGCAAACCGCCCCTGGGCGGTCATCTGCCACTCCAGTCTTCCCGGCAGCAAGGCCTCACTGCCCTGACGAAGCAGCACCGGCATCACGGTGGCGACCACATCGCCGATGGGATGGTGATAGTAGGCGGCGGCATGGTCACACAGCGCCAGCAGGTCCTCGTCGAGCAGCGGCGTGTCGTCGATGACCCGCCTGACGGCCTTCAGCTTGCCGGATTCGACCGCGCTCTGTTCGTGCCCCCAGACCACCCCGACCAGCGTGCGATTGCCAAACGGCACCTCGCAGCGGCAGCCCGGTGCCGGCAGGGCGCTGCCCTTCGGCGGCAGGTAGTCGAACAGCTGGCGCAGTGGTGCCGGGACGGCAACCTTCAGAACCAGACCAGAACGGGCAGGGGGCATGCGGACTCTCAGGCATGGGCAAAGGGGGGATTGTGGCCTGCCCCGCTTGCGTCGCCAAGACAAGCTGGTATGATTCGCGCTCAATTTTGCCCGGCGCAAGCCACCAGTGTGGTGCCCGACCATGGTTCGGGTAGCGACACGTCAGGAGTAGTGAGATGAAAGCTGATATCCATCCGGTTTACAAAGACATCACCGTCACCTGCTCATGCGGTAACGTGATCAAGACCCGTTCTACCCGTACCGAGGACTTTCTCATCGACGTTTGCTCTGCCTGCCACCCGTTCTATACCGGCAGCCAGAAACAGACCGACACCGGTGGTCAGATCGACAAGTTCAAGCAGCGTTTCGGCGCTATCGGGTCCCGCAAGAAAGCCTGATCCGTTCCGGTCTGGTGAGTTTTTTGCGAAAAGCACCCGCAGGGTGCTTTTTGCGTTTCATCGACAGCGATAAACGGTTTGTATAGCGACATCATCCCCGGCACGGCGCCGGGCGGCCGGCGCCATCGGGCTCCGGTCGGGCAGCAGAGAGAGTCGAGTCATGTCTGACGATTTCAAACAGGCAGCACTGGAATACCACGCCCGTCCCCGTCCCGGGAAAATCAGCGTGGAAGTGACCAAGCCGGCCGCCACCATGCGCGACCTGACCCTGGCGTACAGCCCGGGTGTCGCCGAGCCGGTGCGCGAAATCGCCCGCGAGCCGGAGCTGGCCTATCGCTATACCTCGAAGGGCAATCTGGTGGCGGTGATCAGTGACGGCACTGCCATTCTTGGCCTGGGTGATCTTGGCGCGCTGGCGTCGAAGCCGGTGATGGAAGGCAAGGGTATCCTGTTCAAACTGTTCGCCGGTATCGACGTGTTCGACATCGAGCTGGAGGCAGAGTCGCCCCAGGCATTTATCGATACCGTGGTGCGCATTCACAAGACCTTTGGCGGCATCAATCTTGAAGATATCAAGGCACCGGAGTGCTTCGAGATCGAGCGCACGCTGAAAGAGCTGTGCGATATTCCAGTATTCCATGACGACCAGCACGGCACCGCCATCGTGGTGGCTGCAGGTCTCGTCAACGCCCTTAAAATCCAGCAGAAAAAGATCGAAGACATTCATGTGGTCTGTGTGGGTGCCGGCGCCGCCGGTGTCGCCTCGATCAAGCTGCTGATCGAGATGGGCGCGCGCAAGGAAAATATCCTGGTGCTGGATCGCAAGGGCGTGATTCATTCCCGCCGCAACGACCTGAGCCAGTTCAAGGCCGCGTTTGCCAATGACACCCACAAGCGGACGCTCGATGATGCTATCGACAATGCCGATGTCTTTATTGGTGTGTCCGGCCCGGACATGCTGACGCAGGACATGGTGCGCAAGATGGCGCCGAAGCCGATTATCTTCGCACTCGCCAACCCGGATCCGGAAATCCGCCCGGAGCTGGCGCGTGAGGTGCGCCCGGATGCGATTATTGCCACCGGTCGTTCCGATTATCCCAATCAGGTCAACAATGTCCTCGGCTTCCCGTATATCTTCCGCGGCGCGCTGGATGTGCGCGCCAAGGCAATTAACGAGGAAATGAAGATTGCAGCGGTGCGCGCAATCGCGGCTCTGGTACACGAGCCGGTGCCGCAGTTGGTGCTGGATGCTTATGGTGGTCAGGCCCTGTCCTTCGGTGCCGATTACATCATTCCGAAGCCGAACGATCCGCGCCTGCTGGGCATTGTTTCAGCGGCGGTGGCACGAGCGGCGGTTGACAGCGGTGTGGCGCGCAAGGGATACCCGGCGCACTATCCGCTCAAGACGGTGAAGGATGTGTTCCCGGAATTGCCCTGATTCTGGTGAAGTGCCTGCGCAATAAAAAGGCCGGTAACCGGCCTTTTTATTGCTTGTCGAGTGGTCAGAACAGGTGCTCTGGTTCGTCGATGCTTCGATGCTGCTCGTTGTGGCCATCGCTATCCGCATCCGGCACCGTGCCTTCAAGGAAATACTCGAACATGGCATCGGCATCACCGGGACGGGCCAGCTTGCCCGTTTGGCTATTGATGCGCGCCGTAACGATCCCCGGGGGCTGTGGCAGTTGCTGGTCCGGTTCGCCGGCGAGCGCAGCGCCCATGTAATTCATCCAGATCGGCAGCGCAGCGCGGCCACCATACTCACCCCGGCCCAGTGATGCGGGTTCGTCAAAGCCGACCCATACTGTCGTTACCAGCGCCGGGGAATAGCCGGCAAACCAGGCGTCAAACTGCTCGTTGGTCGTGCCGGTTTTGCCGGCGAGGTCGCGGCGGCCGAGCCGGCTCGCCTGATGGGCGGTGCCACGCCGGACAACGTCTTTCATCATCGAATCCATCAGCCAGATGTAGCGCGCATCGATGGCGCGCGGCACCTGGGTAACGCGCTTGTCGGCGGAGTCTGCGCTTTCGGCTTCGGCTTCGGCTTCCTCAATTTCGCATTCCTTCTCGCACAGCAATACCGACGGTGCGCGCCAGCGAGTTTCGCCTTCATTGCTGTCGATACGCTCGATAAACCATGGCTGCACCCTGTAGCCGCCATTGGCAAATACGGCATAGCCTGCAGCCATTTCCATCGGCGTCATGTTGGCGCTGCCAAGTGCGATCGACAGATCGCGCTGGAAGCGCTGCACGGGCAGGCCGAATTCCCGCAGTGTCGTCATGGTGTGACCGATGCCCACTTGTTGCAGCAGGCGGATGGAGACCAGGTTGAGCGAGCGATAAAGGGCTTCGCGCAGGCGAGTGGGGCCGAAGAAGCGCGTGCCGGCGCCGGTGGGGCGCCAGGCTGTCTCGAGGGCGGAATCCTCGAACACAATCGGAGCGTCATTGATCAGGGTGGCGGGCGTGACGCCCCGGGCGAGGCTGGCGGTATAAATGAAGGGCTTAAAGGCCGAACCGGCCTGCCGCTGCCCCTGGATCACCCGATTGAAGTTCGACTGGGCGAAGCTGTAGCCCCCGGTCAGCGCCTCAACGGCGCCGGTCTCCGGGTTCAGCGATACCAGTGCCGACTGGGCAGCTGGAATCTGGGCCAGTCGCCAGCTGACCTGCTCCTCGGTCGTCACCCGGCGCAGTCGGACCACATCGCCGGGCTTGAGAAGCTCCCCGGCCCGGGTTGGCTCGGCGCCGACGGTGTCGGCATCAATATAGCGTCTGGCCCAACTCATGGCCGGCCAATCCAGTGTCACCCGGGTGCCGTTTGCCAGCAGCAGGTTGGCGTCTTGCTGGCCCACCGTCACCACCAGTGCCGCCTCCAGCTCGCCAATGCGACCGTAGGGGCGCAGCAGGGCAGTCCAGCGGGCCAGCGGTGTTAGTGATTCCTCACTTACTTCTGCATCCATGGCGGGCAGGGGATCGAGATCATCGAGCTCGATCCTCGCCTCGGCGCCGCGCCAGCCATGCCGCTCGTCGTAGTCATGCAGGCCCTGACGCAGGGCGCGCACCGCAGCTAGCTGACGCTGGCTGTTGAGGGTGGTGTAAACCCGCAGCCCCGATGTGTAGGCGGCTTCCGCACCGTAGCGGTCGACCATGTCGCGACGCACCATTTCGGCCACATAGGCCGCTTCCAGTTCGGGCGCCGGGCCGTGATAGCGCACCTCCACCGGGGTGTCCCGGGCCGCCTCGAACTCGTCGCGAGTGATGGCGCCGATGCGGTGCATTCGTCGAAGGATCCAGTTACGTCGCGCCAGCGCCCGCTCCGGATTGGTGATCGGGTTGTAGGCTGACGGGGCCTTGGGCAGGCCTGCAATCATTGCCCACTGGGGCAGGTCCAGATCGCGGATGGACTTGCCGTAGTACACCTGGGCGGCGGCCTCCGCCCCGTAAGAGCGGTGGCCGAGGAAAATCTTGTTCATATATAGCTCGAAGATCTGCTCCTTGCTGAGCACATTTTCGATCTCCAGGGCGAGAACTATCTCATTGAATTTTCTTAGGAAAGTCTGGTCTCGATCGAGAAAGAAGTTACGCGCCACCTGCATCGTGATAGTTGAGCCGCCGGAGCGGATCTCGCGATAGCGGACCAGCTCTGCGGTGGCCCGGGCCAGCCCGCGCAGATCGACACCGCCGTGACGGAAAAAGCGCTCATCCTCGGCCGCTAGAACCGCCTCGACAAACTTCGGCGGCAGCTGGTCGAAGCTCAGCGGGGTGCGGCGTTTGTCACCAAACTCCCCGATCAGCAGGCCGTCAGAGGAGTAGACCCGCAGCGGGATCTGGAAAGAAATGTCGCTGAGTTGCCCGGCGGGCGGGAGCTGTGGGGCCAGATAAAGGTAGGCTGCATTAAGCACCATAATGATGCCGCAGACGGCAAGCGTCAGGGCCAGCAGGAGCCACCGCCACCAGGGTCTTCGTAACTGCATGATTTTCAAACCCGAATCCTATCCTATGGGAGGGCGGCGGTGGCGCCACCCGTGAACCCCGTCATTATACGGGGCAAAGCAAGTTGTGATCTAACATCCTTTCTGTTATTAGTAATTCCTAAAGTGATTAGACATGAATATCCTGTAAGTGTATATTTCTTCGATAAAAATAGTCCGATAACAACCAGATAGGACAACAACGTGCTGGCCTTGTTCAGAAAAAAGTCCCAGATCTATCTGGGAATCGACATCAGCTCCACTGCGGTCAAGCTGCTGGAGCTGTCAAAGTCCGGGGGGCGCTATCGGGTCGAGAGCTACGGCGTCGAGCCGTTGCCGGCCAACGCCGTGCAGGAAAAAAACATTGTCGACGTTGAGGGGGTGGGTGATGCCATCGCCCGGCTCATCAGTCGCACGCGTCCGGGGGTGAAAACCGCCGCAGTCGCAGTGGCGGGGTCTGCGGTCATCACCAAGACGATCGAGATGGACGCCAATTACAGCGAAGACGAAATCGAGAATCAGCTGAAGATCGAGGCTGATCAGTACATCCCCTTCCCGCTCGATGAAGTCCGTATGGATTTCGAGGTGATGGGCCCTTCCGACAGCAGTCCTGACAAGGTCGATGTGCTGCTCGCCGCCTCGCGGACGGAAAACGTCGAGATGCGCGAAGATGCGCTTGAAATCGGCGGTCTTCAGGCCAAAGTTGTCGATGTGGAGGCCTACGCGATGGAGCGGGCCTTCCAGCTGGTGTTGCCGCAACTTCCGAACTCGGCCGAGCTGGAAACAGTCGCCCTGTTTGATGTCGGCGCCACCATGACAACGCTGAACGTGTTCCATCAGGGCCGTACCGTGTATACCCGTGAGCAGTTGTTTGGTGGCAAGCAGCTGACCGAGGAGATCCAGCGGCGTTACGGTATCTCCATGGAAGAGGCTGGACTGGCCAAGAAAACTGGCGAGCTGCCCGATGATTACGAGAGCGAGGTGCTGCAGCCGTTCAAGGATGCCATCGTTCAGCAGGTCAACCGCTCGCTGCAATTCTTTTATGGTTCCACCCAGTTCAACGAAGTGGACTACATCCTGCTGGCTGGTGGTTCGGCGTCGATCGCTGGCCTGCCCGAGCTGATTCAGGACAAGGTGGGCGCAGCTTGCTCGGTGGCCAATCCGTTCACGGATATGACGCTGGCCAACAAGGTCAGTGCCGGCGCCATTGCCAATGATGCTCCGGCGATGATGATCGCCTGTGGCCTTGCGCTGAGGAGCTTCGAATAATGACGAATATTAACCTCCTCCCGTGGCGTGAAGCGCGGCGCAAGCAGCAGCAGCAGGACTTCGTCATCATGCTGGCGGTTGCTGCGGCACTCGGCATTCTGGTGTTTTTCGGCTGGACCTCGGTGATCAGCAGCCAAGTTGAAAATCAGCAGAACAGGAACCGCTATATCGAGCGTGAGCTGACTCAGCTCGATCAGCAGATTAAGGAAATCAGTGAGCTGGAGAAGCGTCGCGCGGAGCTGATTTCACGCATGAACGTGATTCAGGATCTGCAGAACAGCCGCCCCTTCATTGTCTACATGTTTGATCAGCTGGTGAGAACCATGCCGGATGGCGTGTACTACACCAGCATCGAGCGCAAGGGCACCACTTTTACCATCTCCGGGGTCGCCGATTCCAATAACCGGATCTCCGCGCTGATGCGTAACCTCAATGACTCGTCCTGGTTCAAGGACCCGGACCTGCGCACCGTGACCGCCGTGGCAGATGGCAGTCAGGCCAACCGTTTCGTGCTGGCGGTAAGTCAGGAAGTGCCCAGTGCCAATACTGACAAGAAGGAGGGCGCTCAATGAGCAAGGCAGAGCGCAAGGGGTTTGATCCTCAGGAGTTGATGGAGACCCTGCAGAACCTGGACTACGAAAATGTGGGTGGCTGGCCGCTGCCGATCAAGATCGGTTCTGCGGTGCTGGTTTTCGTGGGCGTTCTGGTGGCGGGCTACTTCTTTTCCATCGTCGAGAAACAAGCGACCCATGATCGCTACCTCCGTACTGAGGCCGATCTGATGCAGCAGTATGAACGCAAGGCGTTCACTGCCCAGAATCTCGAGCAGTACAAGAAGCAGATGGTCGACATGGAAGAAATGTTCGGCTCGCTGCTTAGTCAGCTGCCGAGAGACACCGAAGTGCCCGGGCTGCTGGAAGATATTACCCATACCGGCCTTGGAAGTGGTCTGGAAATCGAGAAAATCGAACTGGGTCGGGTGGTAGAACGAGAGTTTTATGCCGAGTTGCCTATCCAGATGACAGTACGCGGTGACTTCCACGGTTTCGGTTCCTTTGTCAGTGGCGTTGCTGCGTTGCCGCGTATCGTGACGCTGGGGGATTTCACCGTTAAACCGGTTGGGCAGAATACCCACCGACTGCTGGAAATGCAGATCAGTGCCAAGACCTATCGCTACGCTTCCACGCCGGCGAAAGCTGAGACTGCGCCGGCTCCGGCCAGAAGGGGGCGGAAATGATCATGATGAAGACCTTCAGCATGGTTTTGCGCGGTTCGCTGGCGATGGTGGCGTTGGTCAGCCTGTCGGCGTGTGATGCCGGTGGTGACTTCTCCGATCTGCAGGCCAAGATGGCGGAAATCAAGGCGCGCCCCCGCGGCCGCATCGAGCCGCCGCCGGAGTTTGCGCCGATCGCCAGTGTTTCCTATTCCGTACACCAGATGCGCAGTCCGTTTATGCCGCCGGTGGATGATGGCTCCATGGATATTCCGCAGGGCCGCAAGGTTGAGCCGGACTTTACCCGTCCACGGGAGTATCTGGAGCGGTTTACCCTCGATTCCCTGCAGCTGGTGGGGTCCATTTCCCGGCCCGGAGCGCCGCTGGAAGTGCTGATCAAGGATCCCACCGGTACCGTGAATCGTGTTCGGGTTGGCAATCACATGGGCAAGAACTTTGGTCGTGTGATCGAAGTGACGGAAGCGTCGCTAGGCGTGCTGGAAATCGTACCTGACGGGCAGGATGGCTGGGTGGAGCGCTCCCGGTCGATCAGGCTGGTTGAATAAACAAAGCTGGGGATAACACCATGACAATCACTATGGCAAGAACAACAAATCGCTCAGCTGCCCGCCGAATCGCTCTGGTGGTCGGTTCCGCGCTGATGACGCTTGTCAGCGCGGTAGCGTCTGCTGCCACGCTCAAGGACATCAGCTATGCGTCGCTGCCCAACAACCGGCTTGAAGTCCGTCTTTCATTTGATGGCACACCGCCTGAGGTGAAGGGCTACAGCATCGAGAAGCCTGCCCGGATTGCGCTCGATCTGATCGACGCCCGGAGCAGTCTGTCGAGCAAGTACCATAATCTTGGCACTGGCAATGCGCGCAGCATTACCGTAGTCGAAGCGAAGGACCGTACTCGCCTAATCGTTAACATGGTGCAGCTGCAGGGGTATCAGACCGAAGTCCAGGGCAATGATCTGGTGTTGCTGCTCGGGGTAGAGGGTGGCCAGGAAACGGCGGCCAGCACTTCTGGCACCACGTCGTCTGCAAGCGCGTCGTCGTCTCCGGGCATCCGGTCGGTGGATTTCCGTCGCGGCAGTCAGGGCGACGGCCAGATCAATATCAGCCTGTCCTCGCCGGCTATTCCTGTTGATGTTCGCGAAGAGGGCGGTCGTGTCATGGTGCGTTTTGTCGGTGCCGAGCTGCCGCGCGATCTGCAACGCCGCCTTGATGTCACTGATTTCGCGACTCCGGTCAAGTTTGTAGATGCCCGTTACGACGGTCAGAGCACGGTAATGACGGTGGAGTCTGAAGGGGTGTGGGAATATCTCGCCTATCAGGCTGATAGCACCTTCACCATTAACGTCAAGCCGGTCACTCAGGTGGAAGCTGCCCGTCGCCGTAAGGATGCGTTCCAGTACACCGGCGAAAAACTGTCGCTCAGCTTCCAGGATATTGAAGTTCGCTCGGTGCTGCAGTTGGTGGCAGATTTTACCAGTCTGAATCTGGTGGCATCCGACACCGTATCCGGTCGTATTACCCTGCGCCTGCAGAACGTACCGTGGGATCAGGCCCTTGACCTGATTCTGAAAACCAAAGGTCTGGACAAGCGTCAGATCGGCAATGTTTTGCTGATCGCACCGGCGGACGAAATCGCCGCCCGTGAACAGCTTGAGCTGGAAAGCCAGAAAAAGATTGAAGCGCTGGCGCCGCTGAGAACCGAATACATACGGGTTAACTATGCCAAGGCCAAGGATCTGGAGACACTGATCAAGGCTGAAGGCTCGCTGTTGACCAGCCGCGGCTCGATTGCAATCGACGAGCGCACCAACACGCTGATTGTGCAGGACACTGATCGCAAGCTGGAGGAAATCCGCGAAGTCGTGTCTTACCTCGACGTGCAGGTCCAGCAGGTGCTGATTGAAGCCCGTGTTGTGATTGCCAGCACCGATGTCGCCAAGGAGATGGGTGTGCGCTGGGGGGGGGTGTCGTTTAATGCCAGCCGTCTGAATCGCACTGGTCGTACTCTGGCCTTCTCGGGCCGGGCAGAGAACATCTATGGCTTCGCCGAAGGCGCCACCGATCCCGATGATGATGGCTCGTTCACTTACGAAATTCTGCGTCCGGATGATGCGGTGGTCGATTTCGGGGTATCCGGTTCCGGTGCCAGCCGCTTTGCCATCGGCATGGTGGATCGCGAGGCCGGTATTATTGATCTTGAGCTTTCCGCACTGGATTCCGAAGGGCGCGCCGAACTGGTTGCCACCCCGAAGGTGCTCACTGCAGACCAGCAGCCGGCCGTGATTGCGTCTGGTCAGCAGGTGGGTTACGAAGCGGCTACATCCAGTGGCGCGACGGCGGTGGAATTCGTCAAGGCGGAGCTGCGTCTTGAAGTGACCCCGGCGATCACCCCGGAAGGCAAGGTCATCATGGAGATCAAGGTCAATAATGACCGCATCTCCGGCTTCCAGCCGACCCGTGGCGGTGGAGCGATCCCGTTGATCGATACCAATCGTGTTGAAACATCGGTGCTGGTCAATGATGGAGAGACGGTGGTGCTGGGCGGTATCTTCCAGGAAACCACCGCCAAAGCGACTCTCAAGACGCCGTTCCTTGGCGACCTGCCGTGGATTGGTCGTCTGTTCCGCAAGGACATTAATAACAATGCCAAGCAGGAGCTGCTGATCTTCATCACCCCGAGGCTGATCAAGGACTCCGTGGGCGGTCGGTGATGCGGAACGCATGAGTGATGCTACTCCGGGTATTTTTCTGATCGGGCCCATGGGTGCAGGCAAAAGCACCCTGGGCCGTCACCTTGCCCATATTCTGAAGCGGCCCTTTTACGACTCCGACAAGGTTATCGAGGAGCGTACCGGGGCCGACATTCCCTGGATTTTCGAGAAGGAAGGCGAAGAAGGCTTTCGTCGGCGCGAAGAAGAGGTGATCGACGAGTTGACCCGCCAGCCCGGCATAGTTCTGGCCACCGGCGGTGGAGTGGTGATGCGCGAGCTCAACCGTCAACATCTCCATGACCGTGGCACGGTCATCTATCTCTGGACTCCGGTCGAAGTGCAGCTTGCCCGCACCCGTCAGGATCGCAATCGTCCTTTGCTCCAACAGCCCGACCCGGAGCGGGTATTACGGGAGTTGTTCGCCATCCGTGATCCGCTGTATCGCACTACCTGCCACCACCTTGTTGCGACCTCGTCAGGCAATATGCGCAAGGTCACAGATCAGGTCCTCGGTTGTCTCGGTATCGAAGCGGCCGGATAATGGCCGCTTCGATACCGGAGATGTGCATGCATACCCTTGATGTTGCGCTGGCCGAGCGCAGCTACCCCATATACATCGGTAAAGGCCTGCTAGACGCCGACCTGCTGCGCCGCCATGTGCGCGCCCGTCAGGTGCTGGTGGTCACCAATGAAACCATCGCCCCGCTTTATCTGGCTCGCGTTCTGGCCGCGCTTGAGGGGCTGCAGGTGGATACCCTGCAGCTGCCCGATGGTGAGAAGTTCAAGTCGTTGTCGGTACTGGAGCAGGTCTTTGATCGTCTGCTCGAAAAACGTCATGCCCGAACCACTACCCTGGTGGCCCTGGGTGGCGGGGTGGTGGGCGACATGGTCGGCTTTGCTGCCGCCTGCTATCAGCGTGGCGTTGATTTTATTCAGGTGCCCACCACATTGCTGGCGCAGGTGGATTCGTCCGTGGGCGGCAAGACCGCAGTAAATCACCCCCGTGGCAAGAACATGATCGGCGCATTCCACCAGCCGCGTGCGGTGATCATCGACACCGATGTGCTGGATACGCTGCCGCCGAGAGAGTTTGCCGCCGGTGTCGCCGAGGTGATCAAGTACGGACTGATTCGCGACGCGGAATTCTATCGCTGGTTGACGGTCAACATCGATGCCCTGATGGCCAGAGATCCGGCAGTGTTGTCGGAGGCCATCTTGCGCAGTTGCCGCAACAAGGCCGACGTGGTGGCCGAGGATGAGACCGAGCAGGGCAATCGGGCACTACTCAATCTGGGGCACACCTTCGGTCATGCGATCGAAACCGCAACCGGCTATAGCAGTTGGTTGCATGGCGAGGCGGTGGCGACGGGCATGGTGATGGCAGCCAGATTGTCGGCGGAACTCGGCTGGATCGGTGTGGCCGAGGTTGATGATCTGGTGCGGCTGCTGGAAAGAGCGGGCCTGCCGGTGACCCCGCCGACAGGCATGAGTGCGCGGCAGTGTCGTGATCTGATGGGCCTCGACAAGAAGGTACATGATGGTTCGCTGCGTCTGGTTTTACTGCGAGCCATCGGTGAGGCGGTGGTCACCGCCGGATATGACGAAGCGGTGCTGATGCGCATGCTGGAACGCGACTGTGTCGCTGGAGAGTGATCTTGGATGACCTGCTGAGCACGGAAGAGCTGATAGATCAGCTCACCTCTGAAGCCATGGCTGGCAAGATGGTATTGCTGGTGGGCGCAGAACCGGACGCGGTGTCCGAGCGGCTTGGCATGGCTGTCGAGCGGCTGATCGATTTTGGTGTTGAGCTGTTGCGCTTTGATGCACTGCAGTTCCATAGCGCCGCCACCCTGATGGCGGATCTGTCCGATGTGCTGGGTATCGATAATGAGCATGTCGTGGTGGGCCTCAAGGTGCGAGGGCAGACCGGCAATCCATTGTTGATGGTGGTGGACAACGCCGAGTGTCTGGCAGCAGATGCGCGGGCTGTCCTGAAGCAGCTGGCCCGGGAGACCGAGTCTGGGATTGGTGTAATCTTTGGTGGGGAGCCCGATGCGGAAGCGGCGTTGCTGGATGCGGGTATCCCGTTGGCGCTGGTGCTGGAAAGTGCCGAGGTGGCGGAAGAGCCCGAACCGTTGCTGAACGCCGCGGCGGAGCAGCGTCCGCGACGCAAGTCGCCGGCTATTCTCGAGGGATTGGCGATTCCATGGCGCCATCTCGCTGCGGTGCTGGGGCTACTGGCGCTGGTGTGGTTGTTCTGGCCCGGCGACAAGACAGTGACGGACGATGTCCGGGTGCTTGATTTGCCGGAGCCGCCGGCGCTGGTCACCATCGAAGAGGTGGCGCCGGTGCTGCCGGCGACCGAGCCTGAACCTTTACCGGAGCCACAGCAGCGTCCACCTGAACTGGAGGTCGGCGCCGCAGCGGAGGTGATTACCCCGCCAGTGGCGACGCCACCGCCTGCACCGACGCCAGCACCAGCACCAAGGCCTGTACCTGCCGCACCCGCACCCGCACCCGCACCCGCACCGGCGCCAGCAACTACAACGCCGGCCCTGACCGGGCTCGCCGCCGAACTGGGCTACCGCCATGAAGACTGGCTGTTGGCGCAACCCGCAGAGCGCTGGGTGCTGCAGATTGCCGTGGCCAATTCCGAGGACGGCGCCCGTGCCATGCTGGATCGACTGGGCCGTGACCGTTCCGCCTATTATCGGGCGCGTCGCGATGGTCGGGTGGTGTTTGTGGTGCTGGCGGGGACTTGGGGCAGCCGCGATCAGGCACTGGCGGGCCGCGACCGGCTGGCCGAGGAGTTTCGCCAGCGCGGCCCCTTCCCAAGGGAAATGCGGGCCATTCACAGTGAAATCATTGCCGTTCGCTGATTGTCAGCGGACGGCCCCCCGCCGGCTGCATTTGTCCGTCTAGGGCCCAGTGTGTAGAATGTGCTTCCTTTTTCGCCGTCAGTTTTGGCGTGGCCATCGCCGCCTTCTGTAAGTCTCTGAATTTCAAAGAGGAATGATATTAATGCAGCAGAATCAAACGCTGGTGCAAGGCCTCTGTGGGCCTCAGGAATTCCGCGATAACTGCGGCTTTGGTCTGATTGCCCATATGGAAGGCAGGGCCAGCCATCAATTGCTGCAGACCGCCATTGAAGCCCTGACCTGTATGACGCACCGAGGCGGCATCAATGCGGACGGCAAAACCGGTGACGGTTGCGGTCTGCTGCTGCAGAAGCCCGACTCTTTCTTCCGCAAGGTGGCCGCAGACCTTGGCGTGACGCTGCCGGCCAGCTATGCGGCCGGTATGGTGTTCGTCAACCCGGATGCCGACAAGGCTGCCGCTCAGAAAGCGGTGCTGGACGAAGAGTTGCGCGCCGAGGGTCTGGAGGTGCTGGGCTGGCGCGAGGTGCCGACGGATCCGTCTTGCCTCGGTCCGATTGCATTGCAGAGCTTGCCGGCATTCGCTCAGGTTTTGGTGGGTGGCGCCGAGATGGCCGTGACCGATCTCAATCGCAAGCTGTATTTCGCCCGTCGCCGCGCTGAAAATCGCATCGAGAACGACGGCTGCTTCTATGTTTGCTCGCTGTCGGCCACCGTCATTTCCTACAAGGGTCTGATGATGCCGGTGGATCTGCCGCGCTTCTACCCGGACCTTGGCGATGAAGCCATGCAGACGGCAATCGTGGTGTTCCATCAGCGCTTCTCCACCAACACCATGCCGCGCTGGCCGCTGGCGCAACCGTTCCGCTATCTGGCCCATAATGGTGAAATCAATACCATCGAAGGCAATCGCAACTGGTCGGTGGCGCGCACGCCAAAATTTGTCAGCGATCTGCTGCCGGGGCTCGACAGCCTGACCCCGCTGGTCAATCGGACCGGCTCCGATTCGTCGAGCATGGACAATATGCTCGAAGTGCTTATGCATGGTGGCATGGACATGTTCCGCGCTGTGCGCATGATGGTGCCGCCGGCCTGGCAGAACGTCGAATCCATGGACGCCGATCTGCGTGCGTTTTATGAATACAACTCCATGCACATGGAACCGTGGGATGGCCCGGCTGGCATCGTGCTGACTGATGGTCGCTATGCGGTCTGTCTGCTTGATCGCAATGGGCTGCGTCCGGCACGCTGGGTGATTACCAAGAACGGCTTTATCACGCTGTCGTCAGAAGTGGGTGTGCATGGCTATTTGCCGGAGGACGTGGTGGCCAAAGGCCGCGTCGGACCGGGCCAGATTCTCGCCATTGATACCCAGACCGGTGAGCTGCTGAAGCATACCGATATCGACAACCGTCTGAAGGTTCGTCATCCCTATCGCAAGTGGCTGAAGGAAAATGCCCTGCGCATCGAGGCGGATTACGACACCGAAGTCGAGCGTGTTGACGAGATCGGTTCGGATCAGCTGCTTGCCTATCAAAAGCTGTTCCAGGTGACATTCGAAGAGCGCGATCAGGTGCTGCGCCCACTGGCCGAATCCGGTCAGGAAGCGGTGGGGTCAATGGGCGATGACACGCCGATGGCGGTGCTGTCGCAACGCCAGCGCCCGTTGTATGACTTTTTCCGTCAGCAGTTTGCTCAGGTAACCAATCCGCCGATCGATCCGCTGCGTGAAGCGATTGTGATGTCGCTGGAAACCTGTGTTGGCGCCGAGCGCAACATTTTCGAGGAAACCGCCGACCATGCGGATCGGGCGATTCTGTCGACGCCGATCCTGTCGCATTCTAAGTTTGCCAACCTGCTCCGTATCGCCCGTCCGGGATATGCCCATGAGCGGATTACGCTGCATTATGATCCTGCAATCGGTCTCAAGCAGGCGGTGCTGAACATCTGTGATCAGGCAGAAGCGGCCGTGCGGTCTGGCAAGGTACTGATGGTGCTGTCTGATTACGGCATTACCCAGGGGCAGCTCACTGTCCATGCGCTGATGGCCACCGGTGCAGTGCACCACCGCCTGACCCAAACCGGATTGCGTTGCAGTGCCAACATCATTGTTGAAACGGCCACCACCCGTGATCCGCATCATTTTGCCGCCCTGTTCGGCTTTGGTGCCACTGCGGTATACCCGTATCTGGCCTATGACGTCATTGCAGACATGGTGCGCTCTGGCGAGCTGATCGGCGACGCCATCGAGCTGCAGAAAAACTTCCGCAAAGGCATCAACAAGGGCCTGCTGAAGATCATCTCGAAGATGGGTATCTCCACCATCGCATCGTATCGCGGTGCCCAGCTGTTCGAGATCATCGGTATTGCCAACGACGTGGTAGATATCTGCTTCCACGGTGCGGCCAGCCGCATTGCCGGTGCCGACTTCGAGGATTTCCAGGAAGACCAGACGATCCTTGCCCAGGATGCCTGGAAGCAGCGAAAGCCGATTGATGCCGGCGGCGTGCTCAAGTTTATCTATGGCAAGGAATACCACGCCTTTAATCCGGATGTGGTCCATGCTATTCACAAGGCTGTTAATACGGGTGATTACCGCGACTACCTCGACTTCGCCAATCTGGTGAACGACCGCGGTGTCGCCACCTTGCGTGATCTGTTCAAGCTGCGTGCGGACGTCAAGCCGATCCCGCTCGATGAAGTCGAGCCGATTGAGTCGATTCTGCCGCGCTTTGATTCCGCAGGCATGTCTCTTGGCGCGCTGTCGCCCGAGGCACATGAGGCGATTGCCACTGCCATGAACCGTCTCGGCGGCCGCTCTAACTCTGGTGAAGGAGGTGAAGATCCGGCCCGCTATGGCACCGAGCGTGTTTCCAAGATCAAGCAGGTGGCGTCCGGTCGTTTCGGCGTTACGCCGCACTATCTGGTTAACGCGGAAGTGTTGCAGATCAAGGTTGCCCAGGGCGCCAAGCCCGGCGAAGGTGGGCAGTTGCCCGGTGGTAAGGTCAACGATCTGATTGCACGGCTGCGTTACTCGGTGCCGGGTGTCACCCTGATTTCGCCGCCCCCGCACCACGATATCTACTCTATTGAAGATCTGGCCCAGCTGATCTTTGACCTCAAGCAGGTCAATCCGGATGCGCTGGTATCGGTGAAGCTGGTATCGGAGCCGGGCGTCGGCACCATCGCTGCTGGCGTTGCCAAGGCTTATGCCGATCTGATCACCATTTCCGGTTATGACGGTGGCACGGCGGCCAGCCCGCTGACATCGATCCGCTATGCAGGGTCGCCGTGGGAGCTCGGCCTGTCAGAAGCGCATCAGGCGCTTCGCATGAATGATCTGCGTGGCAAGGTGCGACTGCAGACTGATGGCGGTCTGAAAACCGGTCTGGATGTTATCAAGGCGGCCATTCTCGGCGCCGAGTCGTTTGGTTTCGGCACCGTGCCAATGGTGGTGCTGGGTTGCAAGTACCTGCGTATCTGCCATCTGAATAACTGCGCCACCGGTGTCGCCACCCAGCGCGATGATCTGCGCAAGGATCACTTTATCGGTGCGCCGGAGATGTTGATGAACTACTTCCGCTTTGTCGCGGAAGAGGTGCGCCATCTGCTGGCCGCGCTGGGCGTGCGCTCGGTTGCCGAGTTGATTGGTCGTGTCGATCTGTTGACGGTGAGCGAGGGGCTGACCAAGCGTCAGGGCAAGCTCGACTTGCTGCCGATTCTGCGCAACGACAATGTGTCGACGGACAAGCCCCAGTTCTGCGACAGCAAGCGCAATGCTCCGTTTGATAAAGGTGAGCTGGCAGAGCAGATGGTGGCGGACATGCTGCCGGCCATTGAGAATCGCACGGGCGGTTCGTTCCATTATCGGGTGACTAACTGCAATCGTTCGATTGGTGCGCGTCTGTCCGGCGAAATTGCCAAGCGCTACGGCAATACCGACATGGAGAAGAGCCCGCTGCGGGTGCGTCTCACCGGTACAGCAGGGCAGAGCTTCGGGGTGTTTAATGCCGGTGGCTTGCACCTGTACCTGGAAGGCGATGCCAACGACTATGTCGGCAAGGGTATGGCCGGCGGACGTGTCGTCATTGCACCGCCCAAGGGCAGCAGCTTCGCCAGCCAGGACACCGCCATCATCGGCAATACCTGCCTGTATGGCGCCACCGGGGGCAAGCTGTTCGCAGCCGGCACCGCCGGCGAGCGGTTCGGTGTACGCAACTCCGGCGCCCATGCGGTGGTCGAAGGTGCAGGCGATCACTGCTGTGAATACATGACCGGTGGTTGCATTACTGTGCTCGGGCGCACCGGTGCAAACTTCGGTGCCGGCATGACCGGTGGCTTTGCCTACGTGCTCGATGAACACAATGATTTCTTCGATCGTATCAACCCGGAGCTGATCGAGTTGCACCGTATCAGCACCGAGGCCACCGAGGCCTACCGCAGTCATCTGTTGCGGGTGATTCGTGAGTACGTTGAAGAAACGGGAAGTGCCTGGGGTCAGCACATCCTCGATAACTTCGATGCGATGAGCCGCAAGTTCTGGCTGGTGAAGCCGAAAGCCGCCAACCTTGCGCACCTGCTGAAAAGCACCCGCGCCAATCCGGCCTGATGAGGTAGAGAACCATGGCTGAACGACTGAGTAACGATTTCCAGTTTCTCGATGTGCCGCGCAAGGATCCGAAAAAGAAGGATACCGAGCTGCGCCGGAGCCGATACGAGGAAATCTACTACCCGTTCGAAACCAGGGAAGTCGAGCATCAGGCGCATCGTTGCCTTGCCTGCGGTAATCCCTATTGCGAATGGAAGTGCCCGGTTCACAACTATATTCCGAACTGGCTGAAGCTGATTTCGGAAGGCAACCTGATGGAAGCGGTGGAGCTGTGTCACCAGACCAACTCGCTGCCGGAAGTGTGTGGTCGGGTCTGCCCGCAGGATCGCCTGTGTGAAGGCGCCTGTACCCTGAATGACGGCTTTGGTGCCGTTACCATCGGTTCCGCTGAGAAATACATTACCGACACGGCCATCGCCATGGGGTGGCGCCCGGATATGTCAAAGGTGGTGCCGACCGGCAAGAAGGTCGCTGTGATCGGTGCCGGCCCCGCAGGCATCGGCTGCGCCGACGTGCTGGTGCGCAGTGGCGTCAAGCCGGTGGTATTTGATCGCTATCCGGAGATCGGCGGTCTGCTGACCTTCGGCATTCCCGAGTTCAAACTTGAGAAGCCGGTGATGGCCAAGCGTCGCGAAATCTTCGAGGGCATGGGCATCGAGTTCCGCCTCAACACCGAGATTGGTCGCGATGTCTCCATCGATGATCTGCTCGAAGAGTACGATGCCGTTTTCATGGGCATGGGTACCTATACCTACATGAAAGGCGGTTTCCCGGGTGAGGATCTGGCCGGTGTGCATGATGCGCTGCCGTTCCTGATCTCGAACGTCAACCGCAACCTGGGTTTCGAGAAAGATGGCGCCGAATTCATCGATATGAAGGGCAAGCGCGTGGTGGTGCTTGGCGGTGGTGATACCGCCATGGATTGTAATCGCACCTCAATCCGTCAGAGTGCCGCCAGCGTCACCTGCGCCTACCGTCGTGATGAAGAAAACATGCCGGGGTCCCGCCGCGAAGTGGCCAATGCCCGCGAAGAGGGCGTTCAGTTCCTGTTTAATCGCCAGCCGATTGAAATTGTCGGCGAGGGTGGCAAGGTCTCCGGTGTGAAGGTGGTGGAAACCCGTCTTGGCGATGCCGATGCCAACGGCCGTCGCCGTCCGGAACCGATCCCGGGTAGTGAGCAGGTGCTGCCGGCGGATGCGGTGCTGATTGCATTCGGTTTCCGTCCGAGCCCGGCTGACTGGTTCGATAGCAAGGGTATTGCTACCGACGAATCCGGCCGGGTAGTGGCTGCAGAAAAGCAGAAATTCCCGTTCCAGACCGCCAACGCCAAGATCTTCGCCGGTGGCGATATGGTGCGCGGTTCCGATCTGGTGGTGACTGCCATTTGGGAAGGCCGTGAAGCCGCCAAAGGGATTCTTGACTATCTGGACGTGTAATGACTTTTGCCCCGCTCAAGAATGACCGTTTCCTGCGTGCGCTGAAGCGCGAACCTGTCGACATGACACCGGTCTGGATGATGCGCCAGGCCGGTCGCTATTTGCCGGAGTACCGGGCGTCACGGCAGAAGGCCGGCAGCTTCATGGATCTGTGCACCAACCCGGATCTGGCCTGCGAAGTCACGCTGCAGCCGCTGGCGCGCTACCCGCTGGACGCCGCCATTCTGTTCTCTGACATCCTCACCATTCCGGATGCCATGGGGCTCGGGCTCTATTTTGAAACCGGAGAGGGTCCGCGTTTCAAGAAGATCGTCCGCACTGAGGCAGACATTGCGGCGCTGCCGCTGCCGGACGTGGAGCGCGACCTGGGCTATGTCATGAAAGCGGTTAGTACCATTCGTCGCGAGCTGAATGGCAGTGTGCCGCTGATTGGTTTTTCTGGCAGCCCCTGGACATTGGCCACCTATATGGTCGAAGGCGGTTCGTCGAAGGATTTCCGCCACCTCAAGGCGATGATCTACGATCAGCCGGAGCAGGCCCATGCGCTGCTCGACAAGTTGGCCCAGACCGTCACCGCCTATCTGAATGCGCAGATCCGCCATGGCGCTCAGGCGGTGCAGATCTTTGATACCTGGGGCGGCGCGCTGTCTGCCGAGGCCTATCAGCAGTTCTCGCTGCGCTACATGAGGCAGATTGTCGATGGCCTGATCCGCGAGCACGATGGCCGGCCGGTGCCGGTGATCCTGTTCACCAAGAATGGCGGTTTGTGGCTGGAGTCCATGGCCAACACGGGTTGCGACGCGCTCGGACTCGACTGGACCATCAATATCGGTGATGCCCGTCGCCGGGTAGGCGATCGGGTGGCGCTGCAGGGCAACATGGATCCAGCGGTACTGTATTCGTCACCGGCGACCATTCGTGCCGAGGTGAAACGTATTCTGGCGGATTTCGGTGATCATCCGGGCCACGTGTTCAACCTTGGCCACGGTATTACCCCCGAGGTGGACCCGGAGCACGCCGGGGTTTTCATCGAGGCAGTTCACGAGTTCAGCCAGCGCTGACCTGTGGAGTGGCACTTCTTCTGCGCATGTCAGCACATGGCACGATGCGAGGCTGGGGTGACGGGGATGCCCTGACGGGACCGTGTGCAGCAGGGATGCTGCACGCGAGCCCCCAGGGATGGGTTCACGGCGCGTCCCGGCAGGGCATCCCCGTCACCCCGGCCGGGACGTCACTGCCGCCCCTGTTCGCGGCAGGACACATCCCTACATGCCGATCTTGCGCAGTTGGTACACGTTGTGTGTCAGCGCGACTACCTCGCCGCTGGCGTCCTTCAGCTCCACATCCCAGGCAAAATCACATTTGCCGTTGGCCTCGGCTTCCGCCTCGATACGGGCGATCTCCTCTTCACTGATCCGTACCTCCACCGTGATATCGGTTTTTGCCGGACGGCGGAAGCGGATGCTCATGTCCTTGACGATCGGATAGAACTTCCGGGTGTCAAAGCTGGTCATGTACACCACACCGCCGGGTAATTCCGCCAGCGTAAACAGGGCGCCTGCGTACATGGTGCCAACGTGGTTGATGTTGAGGTCGTAGGGCATCAGCATCTTGCAGTAGCCGCGCTCCAGCTCCAGCACCTTGACGCCACAGCGGCTGACAAAGGGAAAGGTGTTCTCGGAGGCGTGGCGCAGGGTTTGCAGTTGCTCGGCGGTGAGGGACATGGTGTTCTCCGGTGGCATGCCTGGTCGGTCGTGACAGGGATGCTACCATCGGCAAAATCGGGTGGAGGTATCCGAAATGGTCAGAGCCTTGGTGAAAACCGTCATGCTGATGGCGCTGCTGTGGCAGCCCGCGTCAGCTGCGGTGATCCTGATGTATCACCATGTCGACGAGGCGACACCAGCGGCCACTTCGGTGACGCCGGCGCAGTTCGAGGACAATCTGAACCGCCTCGCCGCGGAAGACTTCGAGGTGGTGCGGCTGGACGAGCTGATCAAGCGGGTTCGCGCCGGCGTCAGCCCCACCGCACGACTGGCCGCCATCAGCTTCGATGATGCCTATCGCAGTATCTACGAGACCGGGTTGCCGCTGCTGGAGGCGCGTGGCTGGCAGGCCGCCGTGTTCATCAATACCGACGGGCTCGACCGGGGCGGTCGCGCCATGACCTCGGAGATGGTGACCGACATGCATCGTCGCGGCCATCTGGTGCTGAATCACACCCGCTCCCATCCGCACATGGTACGACAGGGGCTGGAGGAAAGTGAGGCGCAATGGTTGCAACGTATGCGTGATGAGGTAGAGGGCGCCGCTGAGCGCCTCGAGACGCTGACAGGAGAGACGCCGCTGCCTTGGTTGGCCTGGCCCTACGGCGAGCAAAACGCGGCGCTCAGAGCGTTGTTGCGGGATATGGGCTACATCGCCTTCGGTCAGCAGAGCGGCGCCGTCGACAAGGGCGTCGACTGGCAAAACATTCCCCGCATTCCGGTGAATCGACATCAGGCCGAATGGCGTTCGCTACGTGACAAGGTGCTGGCCCTGCCGTTTCCCTTGCGAGCGTCACAACCTGCGGATGGCGTCATCCGCGCCGCGCGGCCGGAGCTGACGCTGGTGATGGACGGCGACTGGCGGCAGCGGGGCATTCAGTGCTTTATCGGTCGGCAGGTGGTGCGTCCGGTTATCCGTTTTGCCGATGGCGTCAGTCAGGTGATGGTGCGCAGCAGCGAGGATATTCCGGTCGGTCGCAGTCGTTACAACTGCACCGCAGCCGCAGGTGAGGGGCGTTTTTACTGGCACTCCTGGGTGTGGATGCGGCGTGACGGTGACGGCTGGTATCCGGAGTAGATCAGTAATCGTCGAAGCGGTCGAATCGGTTGTGCCGAATCAGACCACGCACCATGACAATGTACTCCTCGCCGAGCTCGGAATAGCCTTCCAGGCCGGCGGCCAAATCGTTGCCAGAAAAAGTGCCGCCGTTCTGACGGGCCTGCTCGCGAATCAGTCGCAGCTCGGTGTAGCGGGGGTGGCTGTTGAGGTTGTGCATGTAGCGCCGCACGCTCTCCGACGGCGATGAAAACCGGGCCACTTCATGGCGGGCGCCCTCGGGCCGGCTTTGCGGCACCAGCCCGCAGCCGCGAACAAAACACCACTGGCCGAAATAGTTGTTGCCCTCGGTGGCGAAGCGCGAGGCGCCCCAGGCAGACTCCAGTGCGCCCTGGGCCAGCGCCAGATCGGCCGGAACGATATCGATCCGGCGCAGCAGGATGCGACTCCACTCCGGGGTGAGCGGGTCCGGCACATCAAGACGATACCGTTCCGACAATTCCTCCAGCCAGGCCTGATCTCGCCGACTAACCGGCTTGCCGTCGCTGATATCCCGATGCAGTGCCTCCAGTCGGAGGCGCTTGTCCAGCAGGGCGCGGTTGTGCTGTTGCACATAGGGCAGAAGCAGGTTCACCAGCAATGCCTTGCGCGCCTCGGTTTCATCTTCGGGCAGCGGCCAGATGGGAGGGGAGCCGCTGCCGGCACCCCCGGCGTCGGAGGGAGGTTGCGCGTCGCGGTGCCAGCAGGTCAGTACCGGCAGCGTGAGCAGCAGCACCAGCGCCGTGAAAAAGCCTGAGCGATGCCAGCGCTGGTTATGTCGATGAGATTCGGTCATGGGCTGTCCGGTACTGCCGGCTCCGGTCCAGACGGGCTTAGTCCTGAGCCAGCAAGTCAGTGCGTGCTGCGCTGATGAAATCGTTACGGTGAAGGCCACCGATCTTGTGGCTCCACCAGGTCACTGTTACTCGGCCCCACTCTGTCATGAGGGATGGGTGATGGCCCATGGATTCGGCCAGCTCCGCGACACGGCTGGTAAAGGTCATGGCAGAAACGAAATCGGCAAACGCAAACTGACGCTGGAGTTTGACCACGCCATCTTCTTCCACCAGCTTCCACGCCGGCACTTCCTGACGCCAGACGGTGATCTGCTTGTCGCTGGCGCGCGGAGCGTCCGAGCGGCAGGCTTCGCAGACTTCCGTGGCGAGACTCATCGTCCTGCCATCTCGGGTGGCAGACACAGGCGGGCCGGTTCCTTGCTGCCAAATGGCGCCAGACGGGCGAGCATCCGTCGGGTGCGCTCAAGCTCGGATTCATCGCGGGCCTTGCCGGGCATTTCCAGCGAATCGGCGATCCGCAATAGCACCGACTTCATGGTCTCCGGCATTAGCGCCGGCTGGCGATGCTGGATCACGTAGATCAGCTCGCCCTTCTTGAATAGCAGAAAGCCATAGTAATACAGCCCTGACACTTCCGGGGTGCCGGGCACCTGGGTGCTGTCCACATCAAGGCTGACGATCGACATCATCGCCCGCGGGTTGCTGTCCTGAATCTGTTCGCGGTGTACTACTTCAGCGGATCGGACCATTGGTGAGTCGGCCACCACGCTGCGCAGGTAGCCGTTCAGCACCAGATTGAGCAGGGTCTGGTCCGCAGCAAAGCGCGGGATACGCAGGTTCGGGTTGCCCTCGGCGCGCAGGTAGTCGATCCGGAACATCCGGCCGCTACCGTCCCAGAGGGTGGTGGAGCCACCGTACTGGTCACAGCGTTCATCCAGAGCAACCCGCCCCCGGAAGGTATTGATACTGAGGTCAACGGAGTACGCCGCAGCCGGCGCATGGTAGATGTCGCCCTCGCGGGCGCCCTGCATCCCCTGACATCCGGCCAGCAACAGGCTGCCGGTAGCGATCAGGGCTGCGGACAGGGTGCGAACTGTTATTGTCATTATTGTGATCCTGCAAACAGCAATCGGCAGATCATAGCATACGACCGGACGCTGTCAGCTGGCCGTTGAGACCACCTATCTGGACAGGCGGCGAATCAGGTGCAACCGCTTGAAATTGCGCTCTGCCGCCAGCCGCTGCCACTCGGACACCGCCTCGGCCTCATCTTCGAACACCCGGGGAGACAGGGTTTCCAGCTGCCGGCAGCCGGGCAGCTTGCGTAGCTGGCGATTGAATGTCCGCAAAGCATGGCCACGCTGATCAATGGTCAGGCTGCTTTCCAGTTCCGCCGCGCACTGGCCCTCGCCGCTGGCCTGAAAGCGGAAACGCTGGTCAGACAGCAGAACATGGTGGGTGATATCCCGGGTGCGCGGGTCCCGGATCTCGAAGCAGTCGCTGGTCCAGAAGTAGTGGCACTCGGCCGCGCCGGCGGTACCACTTAGCAACAGCATCAGGGCGGCAAGTCTTTTCATGGTGTCAGGAGGCTTCCTGCTGGCGCTGCTGGCGGCCCGGTTCCCACTGCAGCAGCATGGTGTTGACGATCAGTTCTTCCGGTATCCGATCACGGATCTGCTGGTGCAGTTCCGGCAACTTGCTCCAGTGCAAGCCGGGCAGCAGGTGATGGGCGGTGTGGTAGCCCAGATTCCAGGAGGTCAGATTGTAGAGCTTCAGCTCGACGTTGCGTGACGCGACATAGTGATTGTCGGTGTCGGTGCCCGCATGTTGGCCATAGGTGTTGTCGAGCAGGGCGATCAGCAGCAGCGCCATGGGCACGATAAAGACGATCAGGGTGCGCAGCGGATCGATCAGCAACAGCGCCAGCAGGGGAATGTTAGCGAGCACAAACATACGTTTGAAGCGCTTATACAGCTTGGGGTGGTGCTGGCCAATCTTCATGATTTCGGGATAGATACGGGCCGAGTTGAGCAGATCGAACTTGACCCGGTTCATCACCGAGCCATCGGCCTCACGCCAGGACGCCGGATCCTTGTCCTGATCCAGATAGTGGCGGTGATGACCAATGTTGTGGTGCAGGGTCCAGCTGTAGGGGCTGGTGCCGGTCTGCAGATACAGCACAACCTCATACAGCCGGTTCAGCCAGCGCACCCGGAAGGTGTTGACGTGATGGTGGTTGTGGCAGATTGCCCCGCTCGATACCTGTATGCCAAGCAGCAAGGCCACCAGACCCAGCGCCATCCAATGGCTGGCTACCAGAAAGAAGATCGCCAACTGGGCGACCATCACGGTCAGCACAAGTACCACGGCGGGCGCATCGGCCCGATAGCGCATGAGAGACATACCAACGACCCATACTGCGAGTAGGAAGTCGGTATTCTAGAGGGCGCCTGTGTCAGCACAAGGACTGATAGAGCCGATCAGGTGGTCATTCGGGCCAATCCGTCTGATTTGACAGGGTTTTACCGCTACCTGAGCAGGTTCGACCGTTCCGGTAGCGGTAAAAGGTCAACGTGACGTCAGGTCTCTGGCGATGGCGATGATCTGCATCTCATCGGTGCCGGCGTAGATCTGCAAAATCTTCGCGTCACGCATCAGCTGCTCGACCCGGGATTCGCGCATATAACCGTAGCCGCCATGAATCTGCACCGCTTCGGTGGCTACCTGCATGGCACTTTGCGCGGCGTACAGCTTCATTGCCGAGGCCTCGGCCAACGTCATCTGCTTGCCGTGGGCGACCGACTCGATATAGCGGAACACCATGTTCTGCAGGTTCATCCGGACTACTTCCATATTGGCAAGCTTGAGCTGGATCAGCTGGTTGTCACCAATCGGCCGGCCGAACTGGACGCGATCTTTGGCGTACTGCACCGACAATTCCATGGCGCGTTCAACCATGCCCAACGCCATGGCGGCAACACCCGCGCGTTCCTGCATGAAAGTGCCTTTGGCGCCAGAGCGGCCGTAGCTGTCTTCGCTGCCGCCGAGCAGGCGTTCAGGGCCACAGTGCACATTCGACAGGAATAACTCGCCAGTCGGTGACGAGCCGATGCCCATTTTCTTGAACGGTTTCGACTGGGTCAGGCCTTCCATGCCGGAATCAAGAATAAACGAGACAATCTTGCGGTCCTTGGGCTCAACACCTTCGTCGTCGAGTTTGCAGATCAGGATGATGGTGTCGGCGTAGGGGCCATTGGTGATCCAGGTTTTCGCACCGTTAATGATGTAGCCACCCTTGCCATCACGCTTGGCCAGAGTCTTCATCTGGCCGAAGGCGTCGGAGCCGGAGTTCGGTTCGGAGATGGCCCATGCGCCAACTTTTTCCAGCGTCAGCAGCGGCAGTGCCCAGCGCTCTTTCTGTTCGATGGTGCCCTTGCTCATGATGGCGCCGCCACCGAGACCCATGGACACACCCATGGCGGTCACCAGGCCCTGGGCATGCTTGCAGATCTCGATGATCGGGATCATGCGCATGGCCGCTTCCTCGCCGGCCATGGCGTTGTAGCCTTCCTTCTTCTTTTTCTCCTCTACCACGTCACCGGCAGCGATGGCCTTCTCGCGGGCGAGCTGCTTGTCAAAGCTGGCTTTGGCCATCACATCCATGCCGAAGGTCTTGATCATCTTGCGCAGGATGTCGTAGGGCGGGGTGCCGTTGTACTCGATGTCATCCAGATGCGGCACCACCTCTTTCTCGACAAAGTCGCGCACCATCTTCTGGATCATCTGCTGGGATTCGGACCACTCGATCATGTTGCCTCCGGTTGTTCAAACGGGCGTTTGATATGAATCGATGGAAGCATGCCGGCAAAGCGGGGGTCAATGACCGATGAAAGCAGTCAGATTGACGCTCCCGGACAGTCCCGTGATTGGCAGGTGATGTTGACGGTGGATTTACAGCGGCAGGATAGCCGGCTGCGGATCAAAGCTGACTCGCAGTGGTCGCGCATCGCGCTCTTCGGTGGCGGCCATGGTGATATCCTCGGCGTGCAGCCGCGGGTGGCGACCATCGAGAAACTTTTTTGCGGCGTGGGCCGTGCGGGTGCGTCGGCTCGCCTCTTCCAGTGGGATGCCCTCGCCGCCGAGCAGCCCACGCATGTACTCTGCGCAGGCCAGGTCTTCATCGCCGTCGGGATGAGAGGCCACCAGAACAATACGCGGGAACGCCTGCTCGTTAAGCCAGTCGGCCGTCGCGGCAGCGTTGATGAGGCCTGCCACCAGCACCACCGCACTGTCCCGGGCGGCGAGCGTTGCAATCACGCCATTGGTGGTGCGTTGTACCAGTGTTCTGCCACGCAGGTCCGCCTGAATCATTTCCAGTGGCGAATTGCCGAAATCGAAGCCATCGATGGGAAGCGCTGAAACTTCACCGGCCAGCAGCAGATCGGGCTGCTGCTGTTTCATTGCCAGTGCTTCCGGCGCGGTGGCGACAAGGCGGATTTCTCTGACGCCGCCCTTGAAGGCGAAATGGGCGGTGGTAAAGGCGCGGATGACATCAATCACCACAGTGGCGCCACCCGGATTGGGCGGCGGCCGATGTCCCTGACTGATGAGGATTTCAGTCATCAGAACAGCAGGCCGATGCCCCAGGTGGTGTTGTTGAAGGCTTCGCTGTCGCGGTCGTTGTAGCGCTCGCCGGTAATGGTGAAGGTCAGGCGATCGGCCAGCAGCATGCGATCCTTGCGGGTTTTGGTGTTATTGAAAAAATCGACCACGGCGCGGAAGTTGAAATCAGAGCGCAGTCGCACCAGATCGCCTTCGGTACCATAACCATACTGGAACTGGATGATGCGACTGAAGCCGACGCCGAAGTAGGCGTTGGTGAAACTGGCATCACAGGCGTTGGTGAACACCACGCAGCCGCCACCGGTCGGTGCGTTGCTGAACTTCTTGGTGGCGACGCCACCATTGAGAGCAACGCTGGTGTAGTTGACGTCAAAGTACAGACCCGTGCCGATGTTTTCGGTCGGGTCGACACGACCGAATGACACCACGGTGCCGCGCAGGATATTGGTGCCGGCATAGGGGCTCTCGGCGAGCGCCGGGATGGTCAGGCTGATCCCCAGCAGTGCGGCAAGTATGCGCTTCATTATTGTTCTCCTTGTGTCGGGGTCTCTGGACCGGTGCATTATGCCCGAATCATCGGCACGTTTGATCGGTCATCTGGCTCAGTGATGCTGCCAGCGCGGTCAGTATCGGACAATGATCCCGGTCAGGGAAAGATCATTTGCCCGGTGCGGGCACCCGGCAAAGCGCGATCACGCTGACGGAGTGGGCCCCGGCATCGAGCAGGGCGTGGCTGGCGGCGCGGGCAGTGCTGCCGGTGGTGATAACGTCATCGACCAGCAGAATTCGCCGGCCGGCGAGGTTGGTATCGCAGCGAAAGGTGCTCTTGCGGGCCTGGCGTCGCTGTTGTGCCGTGTGACCCTGCTGGTGGTCCCCGCCGCGCGGTCGGCGCAGCAGATCGGCAAACGGCAAACCGTGCTGCTTGGCCAGCGCATTCGCCAGCACCGCCGCCTGATTGAACCCGCGCTGCCACTGGCCTCGCCAGTGCAACGGTACCGGCACCACGCAATCCACATCGGGCAGATGCGGTATTTCCGATAGCAGCAGATGCGTTAATGGCCGCTGCAGATACAACCGGCCATGATGTTTCCAGCGGTTGATCATCCGGCTGACCGGGGGCTGATAGAGCAGCGCTGCCTGCATCCCCAGATAGGGCGGCGGGTCGTCCAGACAGCGGCCACACAGTGGCGCCAGTTCGTCATCCACTGGCGGCGGCTCGCCCGGCAGGGGCAGGGCGCAGCGGCACAGGGTGGTGGCCGCGGGGCGGGCCATGTCATTACGGCAGTCGGCGCAGAGGGCGCTGGCGGCCGGCGCCTCGGCACCACAGGCACAGCAAAAGGCCATATTCCGATCAATAATTAGCCATCTGTAAACCCTTGCAAAGACTTCCAGATTGACAGCCATCCCGACGCCTCCTAGTCTGCGAGCATTCCTGACCCGTCCCGGAGAACCAGCATGACCGCTGCCCAGCCCACCCTGAAGTCGTCCCAGGAGGCAGTTTCCGTACGCCATGACTGGCGCCGCGATGAGATCGAGGCGCTGTTTGCGCTGCCGTTCAGTGATCTGATGTTTAAGGCTGCAACGGTGCATCGGCAGCATTTCGATGCCAACGCCGTGCAGGTTTCCACCTTGTTGTCGATCAAGACCGGTGCCTGCCCGGAGGACTGCAAGTACTGCTCCCAGTCTGGCCACTACAACACCGAGCTGGAGAAAGAAAAGCTGCTGGAGGTGCAGAAGGTGCTGGAAGAAGCGCTGGCAGCCAAAGAGAAGGGCGCATCCCGGTTCTGCATGGGCGCGGCCTGGCGCAGCCCACGCGAAAAAGACATGCCCTACGTGCTGGACATGGTCAAGCAGGTCAAGGCCATGGGTCTGGAAACCTGCATGACCCTCGGCATGTTGTCGAGGGATCAGGCCGATCAGCTGGCCGATGCCGGTCTCGACTACTACAACCACAACCTCGATACCTCGCCGGAATACTACGGCCAGATAATTTCCACCCGCAGCTATAACGACCGTCTCGAAACCCTGGCCCATGTGCGCGATGCCGGCATGAAGATCTGTGCCGGCGGCATCATCGGCATGGGCGAGGACCGTCGTGATCGCATCGGCTTGCTGCAGCAGCTCGCCAATCTGCCGGCGCACCCGGAGTCCGTGCCGATCAATATGCTGGTGAAGATCAAGGGCACACCGTTGGCAGAGGTAGCGGATCTTGATCATTTCGAGTTTGTCCGCACCATCGCGGTGGCGCGTATCCTGATGCCGCAATCCTTCGTGCGGCTGTCTGCCGGCCGTCAGGAAATGAATGACGAAATGCAGGCGCTGTGTTTTCTCGCCGGCGCCAATTCCATTTTTTACGGCGAGCGCCTGTTGACCACAGACAACCCGGAAACCGGGCACGACCAGCGGCTGTTCCAGCGCCTTGGTATCCATGCGCTGGATCCGCGTGACGAGTGTTCCGATGAAGCCAGTGAAGATGCACTGCTGGCGCAGGTGCAGTCGCAGAACGAAGCACCACTTTATTACGACGCCATGTCCCGTCGTGATGCCAAGCCAGTGCTGCCCAAACGTCAGGGCGCAGACGCCTGACGGCCATGGAACACCCGTTCGATCTGTCGGCGGCGCTGCAGGAGCGGCGGCAGTTGCATCGCTATCGTCAGCGCATGGAACAGCAGGCGCCGGTGGGTCGCGAGGCGATTGTTCAGGGGCAGCGGCTGTTGAACTTTTGTGGCAATGACTATCTCGGTCTTGCCAATCATCCCGAGGTGGTTGCTGCTTTCTGCAAGGCAGCGCAGGAGTGCGGTGTCGGCAGTGGCGCCTCGCATCTGGTCTGTGGTCATGGCCATTATCATCACGCGCTTGAGCAGGCGCTGGCGGATTTCTGTGGCCAGCCGAGGGCGTTGCTGTTTTCCACCGGTTACATGGCCAATCTGGCAGTGATCCAGACGCTCACTGGCAAGGGCGATGCGGTGTTCGAGGATCGCCTCAATCATGCCTCATTGATTGACGGTGGGCTTGCCAGTGGCGCCCGATTCCGTCGCTATCGTCATGCAGATGCAGACAGTCTGGCCACGCAGCTGACCGAGTCCGATGCCCGCCGCAAGCTGGTCGTCACCGATGGTGTTTTCAGCATGGACGGAGATGTGGCGCCACTGGCAGATCTGGCTGCAGTGTGCGAACAGCACCAGGCCTGGCTGATGGTAGACGATGCCCACGGTTTCGGTGTGCTGGGAGAGCAGGGGCGGGGCTGTGTCGACGCACAGGGTGTGCAGCATCGTGTTCCGGTGCTGGTTGGCACCCTCGGCAAGGCATTCGGCACCTTTGGTGCCTTTGTGACGGGCAGTGATGAGCTGATCGAAACGCTGATCCAGTTTGCCCGGCCCTATATCTACACCACGGCGCTACCACCGGCGGTGGCAGCCGCGACACTGGCGAGCCTCACCATAGTGCGTAAAGACAACTGGCGGCGGGAAAAATTGGCCAGCCTGATTGCCCGCTTTCGCGCCGGCGCAGCAGAAAAGGGCTTTACCCTGATGCCGTCGGCCACCCCGATTCAGCCGCTGCTGATCGGCGCCGATGACGAGGCGTTGCGACTTGGCGAGCGGTTGCGCCAGCGGGGTTTTCTGATCAGTGCGATCCGGCCCCCGACGGTGCCGGAGGGCACGGCACGGTTGCGTGTGACCTTGAGCGCTGCACATGAGGAAGGCGACATAGACCGATTAATTGAGGCCCTGTAGGTGCGGCAGCATTGCTGCTCCGGGTTGTAGACGAGGTTGTGAGTGAGTTCGCTGGTGCTTTTTCATAATACCTACCGCTGCACGGGCCAGGCCGGTGACGATGCCGACGATCTGGTGCTGCTGCATGGCTGGGGGCTGCACTCCATCGTCTGGGACGATGTCATGCCCGATTTGCTGCAACACTTTCGCGTCACCGTGATTGATTTGCCCGGCATGGGGCAGAGCCCGTTGCCCTCTGGTGATTACACGCTGGACTTGATGGTCGCTCATGTGGCGCAGGTGCTGCCAGAGCGTTGCCATCTGCTAGGCTGGTCGCTCGGCGGGCTGGTGGCGATCCGGCTTGCGGCAGAGCGGCCGCAGCAGGTGCGCTCCCTGACGCTGGTGGCGTCGTCGCCTTGTTTTGTTGCCAGCGACCAGTGGCCGGGGGTGGAGCGGCGCTTGTTTGATCGTTTTATGGAAGTATTTGACGAAGATGCCGAGGGTACCCTGATTCGCTTTCTGGCACTCAACTGCAAGGATGCCGTCACCGTGCGCGACGATGTGCGAAAGCTGAAAGACATACTTTATTTCTGTGGATTGCCGGCACCCAAAGCATTGCGTGGAGGCTTGCAGGTGCTGCGCGACACCGACCTGCGCGAGCTGTTGGCGGCCGTGTCCCAACCGCGACTGATGCTGTTTGGTGAGCATGACAATATGGTGCCCCGTGCCGTTGCTGAACAGATGACGGCGTTGTGCCCGGTGGAGGTGCTGCCGGGGGATTCCCATGTTCCCTTTGTGTCGCAGCCGGCACGCTTTGTGGCGCGATTGTTTGATCGCTGGCGGCAGTCCGGTGTGATGCGGGGGGACACGGTATGAACGAGCACCTGCCGGTGGCCCGGGCATTCGGTCGTGCGGCCCGCAGTTACGATGAACACGCCGGGGTACAGCTTTCGGTGGCGCGCAGTTTGCTCGCCATGATTCCTGCCGAGGCAGATCCGCGACATGCGCTTGATCTGGGGTGCGGCACGGCGGCGATGGCCCGTCCGTTGTGTGCGCATTTGCCGCACTGTCACTGGCAGGGTGTCGACCTTTCCGAGCCGATGTTGATTGAAGCGGCAAGCCGTGGGCGCCTGCATGATCGCTATCGGCCGCTATGTGCGGACGCTGGCGCCCTGCCGTTGGCGGCGGGTTCCCAGCAACTGATCTTCAGCTCCTTCGCTCTGCAGTGGCTGGAGACGGCTTCCGCCAGCGCCGAAATGGCGCGGGTACTGTCGCCGCAAGGGTGGCTGGTCATGGCAGTGCCGGTGGCTGGCACGCTGAAAGAATTGCAGGACAGCTGGGCAGCGGTGGATGAGGCTCGCCATGTCAATCGTCTGGCACCGGCGCCGGAATGGCTGCAGGCACTGGCGCAGCATGAACTGCATGTCGTGGATGCGCAGACCATCGCCGTGACGGAGCATTATCCCTCACTGGCTGCCATCGGCCGGATGCTGAAGTTGACCGGAGCGCATCATGTCAGTGGTCGTCAGACTGCCGGCCTGTTGTCGCCGCGCCGGCGTCGGGCACTGGAGCAAGCCTACGAAATGAAACGCAATGAAAAAGGGCTTCCGCTGACCTGGCAGGTATTATTTGTTGTTGCCCGAAAACACCCCTGATCCATCTGCCGGTGGCGAGATGCGATCTGCTGTTGACCAATGACCCTAGCGTAACTGACTTGGCGATGCGCCATACCATTTGCGGAATGCCCGCGAAAATGAGCTGACATCGGCAAACCCCAGTAGGAAGGCCAGCTGGGTAATACTCATGCCCGGTTGGCGCAAATGCCGTTCCACCAGCACACGACGGGTATTTTCGATCAGTTGCTGCCAGGTCAGGTCCTCGTCTTTCAGTCGCCGTTGCAGGCTGCGCACGCTCATATTCAGCAGCGAGGCCGCATCGGACAGGCTCGGTTCCCCCTCCGGCAGGCGCTCCTCAATCCAGAGTGACAGGCGGGTGGACAGCGCCCCTCGCTCTGCATCGGCCAGCCGCTGTGTCAGTGTCGCATCAAGCATGGCGGCCAGTTGCGGATCGCTTGCCGCAAGCTGCAACTGGCTGGCATGACGGTGGAACAACAGGGCGAAGTGATCTCCCTGGCTGACCTGGCAGCGAAAGTACCTTTGTATCGCAGCTCTCATGGCCGGCGGAATGTCCGGGGTGACGACCTCAACCGGATCGCCCTGGCAGGGCAATCGAATCCGCACCATGCGCTGGATGATCGCCAGCACAAATAACAGCGCCTGCGGATGTGGGGCCGTGTCGTCTGCCGCAACCAGATGCAGGCCAAGCCGATCGTCATCTTCGCTGAGATTGGTGGAGACTGCATCGCTGATCAGGCGGTGGAAGCGCACGATCCGATGCAAAACGCTGCGCAGATCACCGCCGGCGGCCAGCGCCAGTCCAAGGGCGCCAAAGGTGGAGTACTCGGCATGGCGCGCCATGTTGATGCCCAGGGAGGGGTCGCCCAGCAGGGACTCGCATTCTGCCAGCAAGGCGGCGGTATCCTGCACCGTTACCTTCGCCTCCGGGTTCATGGTGTCCTGCAGTGCTATGCCATGGCCTGCAAACACGGTGGCGGGATCATGACCGGTGCGCCGCAGCATCGGTGCGAGCGGACTAAGAAACATGGCGGCGGTACGGCGTTCCGGTGTCATCTGGCATCCCTGGTCAAGCGACTGGCATCCGGCGGCAAGTGCGGCACGATGGTTGGCCGTAGTCTGGTGGCATTCATGTTGCGGGAGAATGGTTATGACCGACACACCGACACGCGCTGCGGCCAATACCGACAAGATCATCCAGAGGGAAATCCTCGCCATCAGCGATGATGTGCGTCGCCGCCATGGCTGGTTGCGCCATCAGGATGCAATCGGATTGGGGATTTTCACGGTCAGTGTTGCTGGTATCGGAATCAACGCATGGCTGTATCTGATTGGCATCATGCCAGCCTGGGCGGTGATTCTGTTGACCGCCTTCTGGACATCGCTGCTGCACGAGCTGGAACACGACCTGATCCATTGGATGTACTTCAGAAAGAACAAGTTCATGCACCACCTGATGATGCTGGGGGTATATCTGGCCCGGCCCTTGACCATCAATCCCTGGGTGCGCAGGCATCTGCATTTTCATCATCACAAGGTGTCCGGTACCGTGACCGATCTGGAGGAGCGGGGCATCACCAATGGTGAGAAATGGGGACTGAAGAGACTGTTGATGGTCGGCGATCACATGCTGGCGGTGATCCTGCGCGCCCGTCTGTATCTGTTTGAGCCCCGTCGTCTGCTGAGCAAAGGTGTGATTGACCGACAGGACCTGAAGAGCCTGCACCTGATTAGCCTGGCCAGCTATACCCCGCTGGGGAATATCAGCTATCTGATCTGGCATGGCTATGTGGTCTATCACCTTGCCAATGGTGTGGCCTGGCTTGCCGGCGGCGCCATTCCCTGGCCGCTGTGGCTGGAAGCCCAGATGCCATGGGTGCATGCACTGGTGGTGACACTGCTGGCGCCGAATGTGCTGCGCACCTTCTGCTTGCACTTCATTTCCTCGAACATGCATTACTACGGCGACAATGAGCCGGGTAATGTTGTCCAGCAGTGTCAGGTTCTGAATGTCTGGTGGCTGATGCCGCTGCAGCTGTTCTGCTTCAACTTTGGCAGCACCCATGCAATCCATCATTTTGTCGTCCGTGACCCCTTCTATGTCCGGCAGATGACGGCAACACGTGCCCATGAGGTGTTGAGCCGGCATGGTGTGCGCTTCAACGATCTTGGCACCTTTCGTCGGGCCAACCGTTACCACGAGACGGCCAAGGCTTGACCCCCCTTGTCCCCGGGCTTTCCCAGGCCCGGGTGGCTTTGGCAGGGGGGACAGCAGATTTGTCGTTTTCGGCCAGTGACCGCCTCGGCGGGCTGGCTACACTGGGCGCCCGCTGGTCAACGGTGCCTGTCATGCCCAATCCTGCTCCGCATAACAAACCATCGCTGACGCGCCGTGTGCGGCATCTGGCCGATAACGCCCGCGATCGCCTGCTCGATGCAAACTCATTGGTGCAAGCGGAGCTCACCCCGTTCGAGGTGATTCACCAGCAGGATATTGTCCGGCTGCGTTACTACCCGCCGTTGCAGGAAGACAGCATCGAGATCAGCGGCGAGCAGGTGAGCGTGCGCCATGAGTCGTTAGCGGTGCCGCTGGTGCTGGTGGCACCACTGGCCGTCAACATGCTGATCTACGACCTGTTTCCTGATCGCAGCCTGGTGCGCTATCTGCGCGCCCGCGGTTTCGAGCTGTACCTGATCGACTGGGGGCGCCCGGAGCGCCGGCACGATGAGCTGCACCTGTCCGATTACTTCGCGGGCATGATGCCGGGGCTGCTGGAGAAAGTGCGTGAGCACTCAGGGCAGCGCAGGCTGTCGCTGCATGGCTGGAGCTTCGGCGGCCTGTTTTCGCTTTGCTACACCGCGCTTGGGGACCCGGATATTGTTAATCTGGCGTTGATCGGTGCGCCCTTGGACTATCATCGCAATGGCGCCCTCGGTCGTCAGTATCGAGTCATCAGTCGGCAGGCACAGTTGCTGGAAAAGACGACCGGTATGCGAGTGCATCGCACCAACAAACGTATCTGGCGCTCACCGGGCTGGATGAACAGCCTGATGTTCAAGCTCACCAACCCGGTCGGCAGTGTGCAAGGCTATGTCGACCTGCTCAAGAACCTGCATGATCGCGATTACGTTAAAGCGCATGCCACTCAGGGTGCGTTTCTGGATGACATGGTGGCCTACCCTGGTGGCGTGGTGCAGGACATCATCCAGTATCTGTGGGTCGACAACATTCTTGCCGACAATCGGCTGCCACTGCACAACAGCGAAGCAGGTTTCGATGCCGTGAAGGCGAATCTGTTACTGGTGACTGGACGCAATGATCCCATCGTCACCGAACAGTGTTCCTTGCCGATCCTCTCTCTGGTGAGCAGTCCGGACGCAACCCACCTTCGTGTCCCCGGTGGTCATATGGCGATTCTCGGCGGCAGTGGTGCGCCAAAAGCCATCTGGCCCGACGTGGCCGACTGGCTCGCCGAACGCTCAGGCCTCTGACTATCAAGCGCCATGGCTGGCTGCATGCTGGCCGGGTACACTGTTGTCATGACTGCAAAACGCCTGCTGATTGTCGCCCATGCTCCGTCGGAGAACACCCGCCGTCTTGCCGAGGCGGCGCTGCGCGGTGCTTGTCATCCCGACGCCGGCGATGTGGTGGCGGAGTGGAAAACGCCCTTTCATACAGTGCCGGATGATGTGCTGGCAGCGGATGTCATTCTGTTGGGCACCACCGAAAACCTCGGTTACATGAGTGGCGCCCTGAAAGACTTCTTTGACCGCTGTTACTACCCGGTGCTGGAGCACAAGCAGGGCTTGCCCTGTGCCATCTACATCCGTGCCGGTCACGATGGCACCGGTACCCACCGGGCCATCGATTCCATTCTTACCGGACTGCGCTGGAAGCAGGTGCAGCCAGCGTTGATCTGCCGTGGCGACTGGCAGGAGCAGTTTGTCACGCAATGCGAGGAACTGGGTCTGTTCCTCGCTGCGGGACTGGATGCCGGCATTTTCTAGCGCGGATGCCGCGCAAACACTTCCGTCTTGCCGTCTTCATCGAAGCTCAACACTTCATAGGGGTCCACCCGGCCACCCATTTCCATACCAGGGGAGCCAATCGGCATGCCCGGTACCGCGATTCCCCGAACAAAGGGCCGCTCCTGCAGCAGGCGCGCAATGTCCTCTGCCGGGACATGCCCCTCAATGACGTAACCGTCCACCATCGCTGTATGGCATGACGCCAGTTCGCCCGGAAGCGCTAACCGGTGCTTGATCA
This sequence comes from Alcanivoracaceae bacterium, assembly GCA_046292765.1. GTDB lineage: Bacteria > Pseudomonadota > Gammaproteobacteria > Pseudomonadales > Alcanivoracaceae > PGZG01. The sequence goes on from JBKBQA010000001.1 coordinate 480,262, forward strand.
GGGCGACATCGTGCTGAATATGTTTGCGCACCGGAAAACCGTACTGTTCCAGATGATTGACCCAGTCACCACAGCAACCGCAGGTGGGGCTGTGCCAGACGGTGATTTCCGGCAGTGCATCGCTGGCATCATCGGCACGACTGGTGACTGGCGGATGCTGATGCTGATGCTTCGCCGGTGCAGTGACTTTCTCGGCATGGTGATCGTGATGTTTGGGCGCATCTGACCGCTTGCCATGGTGACCATGGTGGCCATGCATGGATGCTTCGGGCAAGCGCTCGACGCCGATACCATGGCGATAGACATTTTCGGCGCCCAACCAGGCCGTGGCCGACAGTGCCGTGGTTCCCAGCAGCATCAGCGCCAGCACCGCCGCACCGGCGCCGACCGCGCGGCCGCGCTCTCGCCACGCCAGAATCAGCGCCGGCAAAAACAACAATGCCGTGGTCCACGCCGCAGACAGATGACGATGCATGGCGTCATGGCCAGCGCTGTCATGGGCGACACTGCCATAGGCCAGATAGCCGCTGATCAGCGTGGGTAGCAAGGCAGCGCCGCCAATAAACAGATTCCAGCGTGCCACCTGCGTGACGGTGCCGGCCCAGGATGCGGTTGGCCGCAGGCTGGCCAGCACCATCAGCAGAGTCGCAATCGTCAACAGTGCAATCGGGAAATGCACCCACGCGGGGTGCCAGTTGGGGATAATCTCGATCATGATCGTGCTCCTTAGTGTTGGTGACCGCTATGGCCATTGCTGCGCGTTGGTGTGGCGAGATTGTTGCTTGCCGGTGTCGCCGTTCGGCCGCGTCGTACGGGTGCGCCATAATCGGGATTGCTGCTCACCTTGCGCGCTACGGTGCCCTTCGGGTGCTGATACCAGCCCGGATCACGAAAATCACCCGGCGCCAGATCATCACGCACTTTTACCAACGTGAACATGCCGCCCATTTCGATATTTCCGAATGGGCCCACGCCCATCATCATTGGCAGCGTGTTGTCCGGGCCACGCATGTGGCCGCTGTCAGTATGTTCCTGATGCTCACCCATGCCGAACTGACCCATGGCCATATATTCCGGCAACAGCTTGCGGATTTCCGCTTCAATGCCGGACTGGTCGACGCCAAGGGTGTTGGGAATGTCATGACCCATGGCATTCATGGTGTGGTGCGCCATATGGCAGTGAAAGGCCCAGTCTCCCGGCACGCCGATAAATTCAATATCGCGTGCCTGGCCCACGCCAACAATCTCGGTGACTTCGCTGCGCCACAGGTTTTTCGGCCAACGGCCACCGTCACCGCCGGTGACCTTAAACAGAACGCCATGCAGATGGATCGGATGGTTCCACATCGACAGATTGCCAACCCGAATGCGTACCCGCTCACCGCTTTTTGCCACCAGTGAGTCAATCGCCGGAAACACCTTTGAATTGAACGTCCATAAATCAAAGTCCTGCATGACCGCAGGATCCGGCCGCGAAGTGCCCGGGTGCAGAGCCCAGTTGTGCAGCAGGATGGCGTAGTCACGATCAACGGGTTCAGCTTCGCCATCTTTCGGGTGAATGATGAACATGCCCATCATGCCCATGGCCATCTGCACCATTTCATCCGCATGCGGGTGATACATGTGGGTGCCATGCTGTTGCAGAGTAAATTCATAAATAAATGTTTCGCCCGGCTTAATGGCCGGTTGGGTAACACCGGAAACACCATCCATACCGCAGGGCAAAATCAGGCCGTGCCAGTGGATGCTGGTGTGTTCCGGCAAGCGATTGGTGACATAAATCCGCACTCGGTCGCCTTCCACCGCTTCCAGTGTTGGTCCCGGGGTGGTGCCGTTGTAGCCCCAGCACTTTGCTTTCGAACCCGGCGCGAACTCGTGTTCGATTTCTTCCGCCACCAGATGAAACTCCTTCACACCATCAACCATCTTGTGAGGCAGCGTCCAGCCGTTCGGCGTGTGTACAGGGCGGTAGCCTTGTGCCGTGCGCTTTGCCGGTGTTGGTTCGCCCTGATTGTGATGAACATGGCCGGATTCTGCCAACGCTTTGGTGATCGCTGCGGCGGGAAGCATCGCGCCAGCGGCTAACAAAAAGTCTCTGCGTTTCATCAGTGATGTCCTCTATGTGGATCGTCCTGTGCTGCATCGCCGCCGCTACGCAGTGGAACCTGCAGCGGTTCACCGCCAGTGCGGCTGGCGCTGCTGCCAATCAGTTCGGCCAGTTTCACTTCCTGTTGCCAGTAGTCACCGAGTGCTTCCACCAGCGACAGCCAGCCGGATAATTCAGCTCGCTTGCTGTCGAGCAGGGCGAATACGCCGTCGAGCATGAAATTCACCCGCTGCTGGCGGGCATCGACTTCCGCGGCCAGTGCCGGCAGCAGCGATTGTTGATGCAGATCGATGCGTTGCTGTTGTTGCGTCAGCAATTCAAGTTGACGCTGCAGCTGCACCGACAGTCGCTGTTCCAGCAAAGCGGTCTCTGCCTCGATCAACTGCTGCCTGGCAGCCAGCGCTTGCTGTTCACCGCGACTGCGATGCCACAGTGGTATGCGGAACGCGAGTGTCGGGCCAGTGGCACGCTCATCGCCGCTGCGCTCATGCTTGATGCCCACCTGACTGTCGTCCAGCCAGCGACCACGACGACGTTCGCCGGCAATCTCGGCAAGCTGTCGTTGCCGGGTGAGTTGTTGCTGCAGCACCGGATGCTCTGGCAACAACGCCAGCAGCGCAGCGTGATCGGTAGTCTGCGGTGGCGACTGCAACGGCGCGCCAACTCGCCAGCGCTCATGCGGTAACGCCATCTGCAATGCCAGATCAGCCCACGCCTGATCGCGACGCTGGCGGGCGGATAGCAGATCCAGCTGTGCCTGTGCCGCCACCCGGGCATGGCGGGCCCTTTCCAGTGGCGTCATGTTGCCAGCCTGATCAAACCGTTCGGCTAATTGATCGGCCAGCACAGCGCTGCGGGTGATGGCGTCCTGCACCTGCAACACCTGATTAGCGGTGACCAATGCATACCAGGCCGCCTCCGTTTTCAGCGCCTGGTGACGCAGCGCCTCGGCCAGCGTTTGCACCGCCAGATCATGCTCGGCGGCGGCACGGCGCTGACGCGCCGGGCGCAGCATCAGGCCGGCCAGACTCTGGCTGAGACCGATACTGAATTCGCTGCCGCCACCACTGACATCCAGCCACGACAGTGACAGCGATGGATTCAGCCGCTCGCCAGCGCGCGCCACATCGGCGGCGGCAATATCGAGCCGGGCATATTCGGCACGCAGCGCCGGGTGGTAGTAGAGCGCCGCCTGCACGGCCTGCTGGCGCGACAATTGGCCGCCGAGATGCGGTGCGGCATCCGGGATCTCAAGCCCCTGTTGTTGCAGGCTGGCGCGGGCGCGTTCTGGCCCGTCTGCCGGGGGTTTGCCGGCGCAGCCGACAACAAGCAGCAATGTCAGCAACGCTGACACGCCGATAATCTGTTGGGTGGTCATCTGCAATGATCTCCGCGTAAACACAGAACCCCGCACCAGACTTCGGTAATACAGGCACAGGACAGCGGGCCGATAACGGCCGTCAGATCGCGGAGGAGGAGGGAGGTCGTAACAGCGGTAGTGGGTGAGACGTCAGCGGCACGGCGCCAGCCAGCAGACTTGGCTCATCATGCCCGGGCGCCAGCGACAACATAAACAGCGGCGCCGCCGTGGCCACCGTGGCACAGGCCGCCTGGCAGGCGGCGTCACAGCTGGAGCAGTCCGCACCGGTATCAATGGCCTGCGCCGCCTGCTCTGCGGCCGCGCCGTGATGGTGGTGGCCAGCATGATGATCGTGCGCCTCCGTGGCGCTCGCTGCCGCAACAGGAGACACGCAGCCCGAATGCTGCCCCGCCGACAGCGGAGCAGAGACAATCAGCAACAGGGCAAGCAGCAGTCTCACGGTCATGGGTAAAGACTAGCACACTGGGGTAGCCCCAGGGTCAACGGTTGCTGGTCTGTAGCCGCCTGTCGTGGCCAGAAATGGTCTTGAGCGCCACTGTGATGGCAAATTCCGCCACCCGTCAAAAAGGCCTTCGGGGCCAGCAGGCCGCTGGATTACTCTGCTTTGGCTCGTCTGCGCAGTCACTTCGCCTGCGAGGCTGAAACGGCAGAACAAGAACAAAGGTCGCTCGATGAAAAATATCGCTCTCTTGCTACTGGCTCCCGTGCTGGCACTCACAGGTTGCACGTCGCTGCCGCCGGCCAGCCCGGCGCCTGAGTTCTATGTGGCGTATCCGGGAGTTCAGGACACCCGCATTCTGGAAACTGCAGATGGCCTCTACCTCTACGGGCAATGGTGGGAGCCCGAAGACCGGAACCCCGCTGCCGTGGTTTTGCTGCTTCATGGCACGGCGGCGCATGCCGGCGTCTATGCGCCCTGGGCAAGCCATCTGGTCGAGCACGGCTATGCCCTGTTTGCTTACGACATGCGTGGCTGGGGCCAGTCGCAGGGCTTTGGTCGTGCCGGGTTTACTCGCAGCGCCGATGCCTATGTGCAGGATGTGTCCCTCGCCTTGGCGGAAGTGCGGAAGCGCTATCCGGATGTGCCGGTGTACCTGCAGGGCGAATCGCTTGGCGCCGGTGTGGCGTTGCAGTGGGACATTCGCGACAACGAACAGGTCGATGGCTTGATCCTCAATGCGCCGCCGGTGGTGGTCAATATGAAGGTGGGGCCGCTCAGGCAACCGGACTGGCTTTCTAACACCATGGTCTGGAATGCCGGGCTGATCGGCCGCATGGCACCGAATGCGTCGGTTTACTCCATGGCGGGAATAAGAGGGCGCTGGATGTGGAACAAGGCGATCTTCGATCCCTGGGCGAAGGACTGGATCGCTGAAGAAATCAACATGACCCGCAGCGCCGTGGCGGCCAGTTATCTGACAAACTTGCAAAAAATCTCTGCCGAGATTCGTGACAACCTCGACAAGATTGATACGCCCGTCATCGTGTTGCAGGGCAGTCACGACTATCTGGTATCGCCGAAAGCAGCGAAACGCATCGCTGATCGCGCCGCATCCCGTGAGCGGGTGCAGTGGCACCTCTATGAAGGACGTTCGCACTGCGCATTGCACGATAGCGACAAGGAAGCTGTCTGGGCCGACATCGTTGTCTGGATGGATGGCATGGTCACTGTCGCGCAACTGGCAAAACAAAATCAGCAAATCGGAGCGGCACAATGAGAAATATTATTCTTTTGCTGATTGCTACTTTTGCACTTTCCGGCTGTTCCTCTTCAGTTCGGCCGGTGTATTCCGATACCGCTGATGTTACCGAGGAGATGCGGGCGCAGGCAGACAAGCTGGGCCTGCCGCTAACTGAATCCGGTAGCCTGATTCTGGCCAAGGCTCTGGCGCAGGGCGAGAAATACTGCGCGATGAATAATCAGAAGATGCAGGCTGAAGTGGTCCTGAAAGAACGGGGCAGCGAAGCAGTTCCAGTGGTTCACATTCAGTGTGTGCAGGAACAGGAATCTGCAGTTGAGGGATAACAACCCCGGATTGATTATCCCGTTTGCTCTCGTACCCACTGCACCAGCGCGTTGCCCGGCAGCGCGCCGGACATCCGGTTAACTTCCTTGCCATTGCGGAACACAATCAGCGTCGGAATACTGCGGATGGCAAAGCGCTGGGCCAGCGCCGGCTCGGCCTCGGTATTGACCTTGGCCAGCCGCACCTGCGGCTCCAGCACCCCGGCGGCCTGCTCGAACACCGGCGCAAACTGCTTGCACGGCCCGCACCAGGGCGCCCAGAAATCCACCACCAGCGGCAGATCGGCCTGCAGATGGCTGTCAAAGATTTGCGCCGTTAGCGCCACTGGATGACGATCAAACAGGGCAGCCTTGCAGCGACCGCATTTGCCGCCGGCAGCCAGCCGGTCTGCGGGCAGACGGTTCTTGCTGTGACAGTGGGGGCAGGTGACGACGATCGGGGTAGTCATGGATGTCTCCGGAGGCATGCACTCTATATAGGGGCGCCCGTCAGGAATTCAATACCGCCTGCCGATGAGAGGCGAGGTATGCGTGATGTGTGTCGGTTAGACGTTCTATGCGCATGTTCGGGTCGATCCCGAGCTTTTCGGGAAACTGTAGTTTTTCGGAAATAATAATCGCCCCATTCTCATTAAAGGAAATCAGCTTTCTGTCGAATACCTTGTCCAGATTGGGAGAAAGCAGCAGCCCGTTGAAAGAATCCAGTCTCTCCCGATTATCCGATTGCGACCATGGTTTGATATGAGAAGCGACCAATAGCCTGATATCCGGATAGCCAGTCACAGCACATCCGCTCCAGTAGTCAACAAGTCCTGAGCGGAATATTCCCTGACCTCGTCTGGCCAGAACGAGAATGGATTTCTCTGTCTGATCCAGGGACTTGTCCGTCTCGATTTTCTCTATGTCTTCTTCTGCATCAATGGAAAGAGCATCACGAAGATAATCTCGGTAGTGCTTCAGGGCGGCCATGAAAACCGGATCGGAATCGCCAATGCTGCTTCCCGAGCCTTCTATATAGCGGCTTATCTTTTTGTACTGCTCAATGGATCTGGCCAGAAAAATGGACAAGGTCCCAGTGACTTCTGATGAGCGATATTCTTGAGAAAGTGACAGACAGAAGCTCTCGATTTCATTTTCCGTTGAGCGACCGGAAAGCCAGCTCTTAAAGTTTTCCTTCTCTGATGCAAGGTTGCTCCGAATGGCATGAATCAGTCGTGCTCGGGCAATGTCATTTCTGAAAAGATGAAAGAGCGCTTTGTCGATTGCTGCGTACTCAATAGTTTGCTTCAGCCAGCGCTCGCTTCTTGGGGTGGCCGATTTTTGATACTCATCTTCCATGCCAGATATTGGTTTGAGCGCCCAAACTCCCGATGATCGAAGGTGGAAAAATGGTAGCGCAATGGATGCTTGATCCTGAGTGGAGCCAAGCTCTCTCAGCTTTTCCCTGAATGCATGCTTTAAGTTGTCATCAAGGTATATCCGCTCGTCCTGGATGTGCCCCGAATCGATCAACGCGATGACCGCCAGCAGCAGGCATGGCTTGTAGGGCTTGGGATAGCCCCCCGACCGGTCAGGCCGCAGGTTTGAAAGTGCTTTGATATACCCATCAATATCCGGCATCAGTGGTTCTCCCAATACGGAGCCTGTTCAGGAAGCACCCATCGGATCCCCCCTCTGGGATCTTTACAGTCTCCGCGGTATCGCGGAATCAAATGACAATGCATATGCATCACCGTCTGTCCCGCGGCGTCGCCGCAATTCATACCGATATTGTAGCCAACCGGCTTGTGGTATTGCTCCAGCCACTGCTTTGCCTGGTTGACCAGTTGCATAACGGCAGCCTGTTCTTCCGCAGTCAGCGCGAACCAGTCTGAGACGTGACGATTGGGGATGATCAGTAGATGCCCCGGAGAAACGGGGTACTTGTCTTGCCGCACATGGGCCAGCGGGCTGTGCAGGGCGTGCCCCTCGTATAGCGCGGGGGCGGGGGTGCAGAAGGGGCAATCCGGCATCGTGCTGTCCGTGCGTTTTGTTGCAGCATAGCAAAGCTGGCCCGGAGTTGACCAAGGTCATGCTGGATTTGTCTGCCGGTGGCTATAGTGGCGGAACGATGATCAGGGAGCGCGGTATGCCGAGGGTGTTGCTGTGGCTGTTGGTGCTGATGTCCGTACTGGTGCGCGCGGAGGCGTTTGCACAGCCCCCTGTCCTGCAAGTTTTCGAGCGCGAAGGCTGCCCCCACTGCGAGGCGGCCAAGCATTACCTGAAGTCCTTTGCTGCCGAGCGGCCGGAATTGCAGATCCACTATCGTGCGGTGGATCGTGATCCGTTGGCGCAGATGGATATGGTGCGGTATGCGGAGCAGGCCGGCATCTGGCCGCCGGGTGTGCCGATGTTTGTCTATAACGGCAAGGTGCTGCTGGGCTTCGACAGCGCCGGGCGCAGCGGGCCGGCATTGGCGGCCCTGATCGGCGAGGCCGGGCCAGCCGCTGTCGAGCGCGATCTGATTGATACCGGTGTGTTTGGTGCGCTGCGGGTATCCGAGCTGGGCCTGCCGTTGTTTACTCTGGCAATCGGGTTGATCGATGGTTTCAACCCTTGCGCCATGTATGTGCTGCTGTTTTTGCTGTCGATGCTGGTGCACCTGAAAGATCGGCTCCGCATGGCGCTGATTGCCGGCACCTTTGTGTTGGTCAGCGGGGCGGTGTACTACGCCTTTATGGCCGCCTGGCTGAATATCTTTCTGGCGGTGGGATTGTCGACGCCGATTCGTGTCGCGCTGGCGCTGATGGCGCTGGTGATCGGTCTGTTTAACGTCAAGGACTACGTGATTGGCCTGCGCGGCTTCTCGTTCTCGATTCCGGAGGCGGCGAAGCCGGGGTTGCACGCCCGCGTTCGCCGCATCATTCAGGCCCGCTCCCTGCCGCTGGCGCTGGCCGGTGTTACCGTGCTGGCGGTGTTGGTCAATATCATTGAGCTGCTCTGCACGGCCGGGTTGCCGGCCATGTATACCGCCATCCTGACCCAGCAGGAATTGTCGCCAACCGGGTATTACGCCTATCTCGGCCTCTACATTGTCGGCTACATGGCAGATGACGCCCTGATGGTGACGCTGGCGGTGGTTGCCCTTAGCAGCGGCAAGCTCACTGAGCGGGCCGGGCGCGGCCTGAAGCTGGTCAGTGGGCTGGTGATGCTGCTGCTCGGGCTGGTGATGCTGCTGAAGCCTGAGTGGCTGGTCTGACAGTCCGTCGGCCAGCCGATACATCCCGCCCCCAACCCGTTACAATGCGGCCCCTTCTGTGCCGGACCCCGGCGCGTAACTGATCTGCCGGATGTGCCTGAGTCATGATTTCCACCGCCAATATCACCATGCAGTTTGGCCCCAAGCCGCTGTTCGAGAACGTTTCTGTCAAATTCGGCAAGGGCAACCGCTATGGTCTGATCGGTGCCAATGGCTGCGGCAAGTCCACCTTTATGAAGATTCTTGGCGGTGATCTGGAGCCGTCCAACGGCCAGGTGATGCTGGAGCCGAATACCCGTCTGGGCAAGTTGCGTCAGGATCAGTTTGCCTACGAGCAGGACAGCGTGATCGACACCGTGATCATGGGTCATGCTGAGTTGGCGCGGGTGAAAGCAGAGCGTGATCGCATCTACTCGCTGCCGGAAATGAGCGAAGAAGATGGCATGGCGGTGGCCGATCTGGAAATGGAATTTGCCGAGATGGACGGCTACACTGCCGAATCCCGCGCCGGCGATCTGTTGCTGGGCCTGGGCATTCCGGTGGAGCAGCATCTGGGACCGATGAGCGCCATCGCGCCGGGCTGGAAGTTGCGTGTGTTGCTGGCCCAGGCGCTGTTTTCTGATCCGGATGTGCTGCTGCTGGACGAACCAACCAACCACCTGGATATCAACACCATCCGCTGGCTGGAAGATATTCTCAAGGCGCGTACCAGCACCATGATTATCATTTCCCACGACCGTCACTTCCTGAACAGTGTCTGCACCCACATGGCGGATCTGGATTACGGCGAGCTGCGGCTGTTCCCGGGTAACTATGATGAGTACATGACGGCGGCGACCCAGGCCCGCGAGCGTCTGCTGTCGGATAACGCCAAGAAGAAAGCACAGATCGCCGAGCTACAGACGTTCGTCAGCCGCTTCTCGGCTAACGCATCAAAAGCCAAGCAGGCTACTTCGCGTGCTCGTCAGATCGACAAGATCGAGCTGGCGGAAGTGAAGCCGTCGAGCCGAGTTAGCCCCTATATCAAGTTCGATCAATACAAGAAGCTGCATCGTCAGGCAGTGACGCTGGAGCGCATCAGCCACGGCTACGACAACGAAATCCTGTTCAGCGATGTGTCGATGCAGATTGAAGCGGGCGAGAAGGTGGCGATTATCGGCCCGAACGGTATTGGTAAAACCACCTTGCTGCGGCTGCTGGCTGGCGAGCTGAAACCGAACAGTGGCGAGATCAAGTGGGCCGACGCTGCCGAGCTGGGTTATTTTGCCCAGGATCACAGCGCCGATTTTGTCGGCAACGAGAATCTGTTTGACTGGATGGCACGCTGGACCAAGGGCGGCGAACAGGTGGTGCGCGCGGCGCTGGGCCGGATGCTGTTCGGCGGCGACGACATCGGCAAAACCGTCAAGGTGCTGTCCGGTGGTGAGCAGGCACGGATGCTGTTCGGCAAGCTCACCCTGATCAACGCCAACGTGCTGTTGCTGGATGAGCCGACCAACCACCTGGATATGGAATCTATCGAAGCGTTGAACCTGGCGCTGGAGCATTACCCTGGCACCCTGATCTTTGTCTCCCATGATCGCCAGTTCGTGTCGTCACTGGCCACCCGGATTATCGAGCTCGGCGCCACTGGCGTGACCGATTACCACGGTAGCTATGATGATTACCTGCGTAGCTTGGGCGTGCTGTAAGTCCTTCCCATCAATCTCGCTGCAGGCTCGCTGTTGGCCCACCCCCTGCCAGGAGGGCCTGCCAGTTGACTTTCCCCCAAGGCTTTCGGATAGTGCGGCTAAGGTTTAGCCGCTGAGCCTATCTTCGTATGCGCTCGGCTACGTCTTTCTCAGGCAGACCTTGAGGGGAGTCGCAGGTAAGCAGTTGGGGGGAGGGCTTCGCGGGCATTCGCCCGAGCATTGCGCCCAGTTCCATCTCTGATCGTCTATCTGATTGATATTATTCAAAAATATCCTTGATCTGCTGTGCTTCGGTGCCCGGTGGCTCATGGATTGTTATGGTGTCCGATCATGAAAGCGATCACTTCTTGCCTGCTTGTCTGTAGCCTCGCCTTGCTGTCTGCCTGTGGTGGCAGCAGCGATTCATCAATCAAGAAATCCGGGGTGGTGATACTGGATGAAGTGCCGGTGGTACGTGCGCTGATATGTATTGATCTTGACCGGAACCTGAGTTGCGACGACGGCGAACCATCCGCCATTACAGACGAGAACGGTGCGTTTGAGCTCCGCTATCCCCGTCGTTATAGCGACCGGGATTTTGTCGTTGACGGCTTTGCTGAAGAGGAAGCGGAAGTTGCTTTCGCCAGCCGTGCGACAAAAAGCACCACAGTGGATCCTGTTCGCTTTTTCCTGACGGCAAACCAGTCATCGAAAACTGTTTCTCCGCTGACCACTCTGGTCGCCGTTCGCGCCAGATTGATGGGTGGTACGGCTGAAGATCTTGCTATTGCGCAGGTTGAAGTGCTTACCATGCTTGGCCTTCCTACCAGTACAGACCTGAACAACTTTGATTATGTGGCGCAGAACAACGTCAAAGTGATGGCCATTTCGGCGGCAATCGCGGATGTTTTTGCTGCCAGTCGGGCGGCTATTCTCAGTGAAGTTCCCGGAGCCAGCCCGGTTGCAGCGTTGGCGTTGTCGGTGAGTGATCTTTTTACTACGCCAGAGGGAAATCAGAGTCGGCTTGGGAGCATGGCCAACGCAATTAATTATGCGGAGGGAGGCACTAATCTGGCGTTGTTAGTCCCTCAGCTTGTGCTAAGCAATACCATTCCGGCAGGCGACGTCGCGGGAAAACTGCAGGACGTCGAAACCCGGATCGGACTGATCGACGGTCGTTACCTGCCTCGCGAGAATGGCTCGGTTATCCTTGATGTTATTACAGGACTTGAGTGGCAACGGTGCGTTAGGCGCCAGACGTGGAATGCCGGAAGTTCCACATGCGATGGTTTTACCTCTGGTGAAGCTTGGAGCGAGCCATGGGATGCGCAAAACGGGCAGATAGGCCCTGACGGCTTTGCGATTCCAACCGTAGATCAGTTGCGATCGCTGGTGTATTGCTCCGCTACGAATAGCTATGGAATGGATTATTTTCAGCAGTGTTCGGGCGGTGCGCGTCCTGCAATCAATCAGCAGGCGTTTCCCGCCACGCCCTCGCAGCCCCACTGGACAATTTCGCATTATGGTAACAACTCCGAACCCCCTGTGCCCTGGTTCAACATCACCGCGTGGCGCGTTGATTTCAATACTGGTTATGTCAGTCCCAGCAGCAGGGGCACAGCTTACGCCCATAACCGGTTGGTGCGCGCGGGAGAGTTTCTTAATCAATTCAGTCTGACTTTTGACAGCGCCGGCGGCAGCGCCGTTGCCCCGATTACTCAGGACTTTGCTGGAGCGGTCAACGCGCCTGCCGATCCGATTCGTGCGGGTTACACGTTTGCCGGTTGGAATCCGCCTGTACCGGCGACCATGCCTGCTCTGAACCAGACCCTGGTTGCGAAGTGGACGGTTCCGCTTCCGATCGATGGTCGTTATCTGATCATCGAAAATGGCTCGATCGTCCGTGATGTCGTAACTGGGCTTGAGTGGCAGCGTTGCAGCGTGGGCCAGACCTGGAATGCACAAACGTCAACCTGTCAGGGTGTTGCTTCACAGCACGGCGGAGATCTGGCAAATGCCCTGGCTGCTGCCGGCGGCTTTGTGTTGCCTACCATAGAACAGTTACGGACGCTGGTATATTGCTCTGCTACGCAACAGTATGATTCCAATGGCAATGATGACGAGTGTGGATCGGGTTCTGCTTCTCCTGCAATTAATCAGCAGGTGTTCCCTGCGACGCCCAGTGATTTTTTCTGGTCGGCTTCGCCCCATCCCTACTACACCGGCTACGCGTGGACTGTAGACTTCGGCGCTGGCTACGTCAGCCCCGCGCACCCGGGCCACCTCTACTGGGTCCGGTTGGTGCGCGCGGGACAGTCGTTTGGCGATTTGACCGTTACTTACACGCATACGGCAGGTGGCAGTATCAGCGGTGTCATGACGCAAACTCTGCGTCCCTGGACCAATGCCGCGACAGTTACTGCGGTGCCCCACAATGGCTACCAATTTGTCGGTTGGGATGATGGCGTCGACACTGCCGAGCGCACCGATCGTCGCCTGGAAGATGACTTGAGCGCTCAAGCAAGGTTTGAGCGTAGTTCTTACAGCGTCAGCTACACCGCCGGAGCGGGCGGCACTATCAGCGGCGAGTTGAATCAAACCGTCCTTCACGGCGAACCTGCCAGCACGGTCACTGCGCAACCGAACATCGGCTATACCTTTGCCGGTTGGGATGACGGCGTGAGCTCTGTCAGTTACACGCTGAATCCCGTGGAGCGTGACCATGCGATCACAGCGCAGTTCAATCCGATTCAGTACACGGTGACCTACGGTGCGGCGTCAGGAGGCGGTATTACTGGTGTCACCAACCAAACGGTCAATCATGGCGCCAGCGCGACCCAGGTAACCGCTGTGCCTGACGTGGGGTATGTATTCACGCAGTGGTCCGATGGCGTGACCACCGCAAATCGCACAGATACCAACATCACGAGTAGCACTTCATTGACTGCGCAATTCGTTGTTTTGAATTACACCTTGACCTACACGGCAAGTGCCGGTGGGACCATTCAGGGTGCCGCCGAGCAATCCGTTGTCCACGGTGGAAGTGCGACTGCCGTAACCGCAGTGCCCAACCACGGCTATCGTTTCGTCAAGTGGTCTGACAACGACAGTACAGAAAGTCAGCGTGTCGACAGTGGTGTCACTGGGCCCCTAACCGCGAATGCCGAGTTTGAGCTGGCTACCTTTACCTTGACTTATACGGCCGGCGCGGGCGGAACGCTGAACGCCGGCGTCTCGGAAAACGTCCAGCCAAACATTGTTGCGTTCGGCGATGGTACCGAGGTCACAGCCGTTGCGTCGTTCGGTTACAGCTTTGACAAGTGGAGCGATGATGTGGCTACCGCTGCGCGCACCGATACGAACGTGGGGGAAGACCTGAACGTGACGGCGCTGTTTACACTGAACGCTGCGGCACCGACCAATCTGCAGGCGGTGGCTGGTGATGCATTGGTGACGCTTAGCTGGGATGCTGTGCTGGGTGCTACCAGCTACAAGCTTTATTACGCGCGCGAAAGTTTTGATGTTGAAAGCTACCTGTCTGCGGACGGTGCGAGCCTGGATCTCAGCGTAACCAGCCCCTATGAGCGTTCAGGGATGTTGAATGACACCACTTATTATTTCCGTGTGACAGCGGTGACAGCCAATGGTGAAGGCTTGCCCAGTGGGCTGGTTTCGGCCACGACGGAGGCGACCGTTAATGATGGGCTGACACGCATCTGTGTCAATGGTGACGCCGAAGGGCAAGGCAGTTGTCCCACCGACCCCATGGTGGGTAGCTCTGACGGAGACTGGGGTTGTACCCGCGATGGGGCCACCGCTTTGATGTGGGCGGTGAATAACTTCAACAATCATTTCTTTAATCAAGCAACCTCGGACGACCGGTACTTCTGGTTTAATGATGGAACCGGAGATATTCCCAACGGCGGCGAAGAAGGCTATAGCGGCGATACCGATAGCTGTAATGAGGTCTATTGGTGGACGTATGAACTCTGCAACACGCAGAACTTCACCAGCTTTGTCAACACAAATGGCGGAGTCTGTGGGTCGACACAGTGGCGTCTGCCGACACGCGCCGAGTTGCTGACGCTGTGGGGTGAGGATGATCCGCTCAGTTACACCATTGATGACAATTATTTCCCGAACTTCGTGCAGAGTCAGTATCTGACCTCGGAGACCAACGCAGACAATGCCGAGGAGTTCTGGACGGTAGAGCTGGTGTTAGGGCAAACACAAACGCAGCCGAAGCTATTTCCTGGCTCGCCACAGTCGATTTGGCTGGTCTCGGATCCGGCCCCGTAACGGCTCAGATAAACACCGGCGCGAAACCGCCGCCGGGCGTGCGGAAGTTGGTGGTCTGCCCCTGATACAAACGGGCAGCCACCAGCTGAATGTGACCGGCATAGACGTAGTTACGCAGGTCCAGTTTCAATGCGCTGGGCTTGCCATCTACCAGTACACCGCGCTCACTGGGCGCAACCCTCTCTTGTGCCACATAAATCCCTTGCAGAATCTCTGCCCAGACGCGAGTGGTGAGCTTGTCACCGCGATAGGTGGCCTTGCCGCCATAACCGCTGGCCGGTTTGAAGAACAGTTCGCGTCGTCGTTGCCAGAGCGCGTCGGCGTTGTCTGCGCTGACATTGATGGTGCGGGGAATGCCGGAGAGTAACGTCGTGATCAGGCTTTTATCTACGCCCCACTGGGTTAACAGCGCTTCATCGGTAAGCACGGTCAGGTTGCGCTTGTCGGCATACAGCGCATAAGCATGTGGATCGGGTGTGGCCACCACGGCACTGCTTTCATAAGCCTGTCGCAGGGCGTCGTGTTCGGGCTGAGCCAGCACAAAATCCGTCAGCCGGTTGTAAACCAGATCGATGCGTGTGCCGTCGTGCCACAGTGCGCTGTCAGCAAAGGTCAGCGAGGTGGGGTCCAGTATCAGTGCGTTGATACCATGGCTGCGAAACATGCGCGCCGCCAAGCGGAATTCGGGGTACAGATACTGCTGCGTGGGCGCGTCATCAATAATGGCGACGGTTTGCAGCGTTGCATCGCCACGTTGCAATGCCCATTCCTGCTGGAACATAGCCAGTAGTTGTTCTTCAACCGGTATAGCAGGCTGCTGCGCCGCCAGCGCCTGATCCATTTCCTTGCAGCAACTTTTCTGGGCGCGCACCAGCGCGGCATTCAGCCAGGCGCCACCGGCGTTGGTGTTGATTTCGATCAGCTGTGGTCCGGTTGGGCCAAGGTGGAAGTCATAACCCATGCAGACGCCGCGAGGGCCAAACCCATGTTGTGCGGTCGCCGACGCCCAGTCGAGCACATGCTGCTGATAAGCGGGCATGGCGACAACCTGCTCGATGGTGTGGATCAGAGTTTGCATCTGCGCAATGTGCTCGCGGCTGACAAACACCGAAGTGTCGGCAAACAGGTGCGGTCGGCTGGCAAGCAATTCCCGGTACAGGTCAGCATCGTGCTCGTCGGCGCAGAGCTGCTGGTGCAAGGCCGCGCGGTCGGCGGTGATGCAAAAGCACTGGCGGTTCAGCTGCTCGGCAACATTGCTGAATTGCTGTGGCGCGACGATATCGGTGCTCATCAGTCAGTCCCCATCAGGCAGGCCGGTAATAGCAGGCTCAGAGTACGATTCTGGGTGCGGTGATGATCTCTTCAAGGGTGGCGATGTTGTCTTCCAGTCGCTCCATTGGTGCGCCAAGGTCATTCGCCACCCAGCCGGCCAATGTCAGCCCGTCGCGGCGGATCGCTTCCATGGTCAGCAGGGCGTGATTGAGGCAACCAAGCCGCATGCCCACCACCATGATGACCGGCCACTTCATGATGAGCGGCAGCTTCGACAGGGGTTCGCGATCACTCAGCGGTACACGCCAGCCGCCGGCGCCTTCTACCACAATCAGGTCGGCCTTGTGGCTCATCAGGGTGCCGCGCAGGTATCCCGCCAGCCGCTCGGCGCTGATGCTGCGTTGTTCATCCATGGCGGCGAGATGCGGGGCAATCGCTGCCCGCAGTGCCACCGGGTTGACCTGATCGTAGCGGAGCTTTACGGATGATGCGGCCATCAGGGCCAGCGCATCTTCGTTCTGCAAACCATCGGCGGTTTCATCACAGCCAGCGGCCACGGGTTTCAGGCCATAGCAGCTCAGGCCTTCCTGAATGGCTTTCTCCAGCAAGCGGCAGGATGCCCAGGTTTTGCCGACACCGGTATCAGTGCCGGTGACAAAAAAAGTGCCTTTCATGCCTTGGGCTTATCCACTTTGCAGGTGGACATACCAAAAGGCAGGTAGGCTGGGCACCAGCGAGTAGTGCCGGTGAATAGCGGCACCAGGCCGACCAGGCCCCACCAGCTCTGGAGGTAAACGCCAAGAGCAATAATCACGATGCCGGCGGTTAGCCGCAACGCACGATCGAGGTTGCCAACGTTCTGTTTCATGAGGGTGTCCTTTGTCCGGGAGCGCGCATGGTCTATGCGCACATGGCCCCGGAAGAACGGTATCAGATTTTAGCCCTGCGTTGACAGGTGGACGGACTGAGGTCTGTCGCCATCAGCAGTGATCTGGCGCAATGTTTTCCGTGGCAGTGGCCGACTAAACGGCTACATTGAGTGGGTCACAGGCTGTTGCCAGTCGTCTGGATTGAGGTCGAGATGGAATTCAAGGATTACTACGCATTACTGGGCGTCGAGCCGGATGCTGATCCAGCCGCCATCAAGGGAGCCTATCGCCGGCTTGCCCGCAAGTATCATCCCGATCTTAGTCAGGAGCCGGATGCCGAGGCCCGTTTCAAGGAAGTGGCCGAGGCGTGGCAGGTGCTCAAGGATGCGACCAAGCGCGCCGATTACGATCAGTTGCGTGCCATGCGCAACCAGCAGGGTGGGCGTGGTCCGTTTCAGCCGCCGCCGGGCTGGCAACCCTCCGGTGGTGGTGGTGGTTTTGATCCGTCTGATGCCGGATTCTCTGATTTCTTTGAATCCCTGTTTGCCGGTGCACGGCGCGATGGGCGCGGTGGCTCGGCGCCGGCACGCCGCGGTAAGGATGTGGAGATAGATCTGCCTATTTTTCTGGAAGATACGGTCAGTACGGAGTCGAAATCGGTTTCTTTTCGTATGCCGGAGTATGACCAGTACGGCCGGGTAGTGGGTGAGACCACTAAAAATCTGAATGTGAAAATTCCGGCCGGGGTCACCGGCGGCGAACGTATTCGCCTGAAAGGGCAGGGTTTGGCCGGGCTCGGCGATGGGCCGGCGGGGGATGTGTACCTGCTTATTCGTCTGGTACCGCACCCGCTGTTTGATGTGGAAGACCACAACCTGTTGGTCACGGTCCCGGTGGCGCCCTGGGAGGCGGCACTTGGTGCCAAAGTGGAAGTGCCGACACTCACCGGTTCGATCCAGATGCGCATTCCCGCGCATAGCCAGAACGGCCAGAAGTTGCGTATTGCCGGTAAGGGGCTGCCAGGAAAGGCGGGGCAAGGCGATTTGTTCGCCGTGCTTAAAGTGATGATGCCGCCTGCAGCGGGTAAAGAGGTTGACCAGTTGTGGCAGCAGCTTGCTGAAAATACCGGTTTTGATCCGCGCTCGGAATGGAGGCGCTAACCATGGTCTATCAAGTGGAAGTGACAGTCTGTAGCGGTGAGATTTGCGAGCGGACGTCGATTTCCGAACAGGATCTGGCGGAGATCGTTAATCACGGCATTGTCCGACCGCAGGACATGCATGCAGATGAGTGGCGTTTTGCAGAAGTGGTGGTGGTGGAGGTTGCCCGCGCCGCACGATTGCGCCACGACCTGGAGATGGACTGGCCGGGTGTGGCGCTAGCACTGCAGTTACTTGCCGAGGTGGAGCAGTTGCGCGCAGAGAATGCGACGTTGCGGCGCAGGCTGGAGCGGTTTGACGGTTGATGATCTTTACCCCGTTAGTCCTCGTCTTGCGGATTCATCCGGGCCAGTCGCGCCTGCTCCTCAAGCCGCGCATCTTCAATCTCGCGTAGCACGCTGATCAGGTCGGCTTCGTGCAGGTCTTCTTCGGCGTCACCGGTCAGTACGGTATCGGGGGTCAGTTCACCGGCTTCATATAGATTCCAGATTTCCGGGCCGTAGCGCGTTTTCTTCAGCGCCGGGACAAACTGGCCGAAAAAATCGGCCAGATTCTGTACATCGCGCAGCAGCATCATTTTCGCGTGAGGATTGCTGGCCGCATTGATCGCCTGTGGCAGATCAATGATCACCGGACCGTACGGGTCCATCAGAATGTTGTATTCGGAGAGATCGCCATGAATGATTCCAGCGCATAGCATTCGCACCGATTCCTGAATCAGTTCGTGGTGCAGCTCGATGGCTTCTTCCGGGGAGAACATCAGTTCGCACAGGCGCGGCGCTACATCACCGGCATCATCGGTGACCAGCTCCATTAGCAGCACGTCGTCAAAGCAGCCATAAGGCTTAGGCACCCGCACGCCAGCGGCGTCGAGGCGATACAGGGCATCAACCTCGGCGTTCTGCCAGCCTTCTTCCGTTACCCGCTTGCCAAATTTTGATCCACGGGCCATGGCGCGGGCATCGCGGGTGTTGCGAGTCTTGCGGCCTTCCAGGTACACCGCAGCCTGCTTGAAGCTGCGCTGGGCGGCATCTTTGTATATTTTTGCGGCACGGATTTCGTCACCACAGCGCACCAGATAGACGGTCGCTTCCTTGCCGCTTTTCAGCTGCACCAGCACTTCGTCGATCAGGCCTTCTTCCTGCAGTGGTAGCAGGCGTTTCGGCGTTTTCATGGGCCTCCCTGTTCAATTCTTACAGGCAATCACGGGTGCGTCAGATAATCGAGCGGCACCGCTGTGGACTCTATCACCTTGCGCATGACAAAGCTGGAATGGACGCCACTGACACCTTCAATGCGGGTGATCTTGCCGAGCAGAAACTGCTGGTAGGCGTCCATGTCCGGCACCACCACTTTGAGCAGATAGTCCGCCTCCTGGCCGGTAACCAGATAACACAGCTGGACCTCGGGAAAGCGGCGCACGGTGTCTTCGAAGTTCTCGAAGCGCTCCGGGGTGTGCCGGTCCATGCTGATCTGCAGCATCACGGTGAGATCCAGTCCCAGCGCCTTCTGGTCCAGCAAGGTGGTGCGACTGCGGATGATGCCGGCGTCTTCCAGCGCCCGCACCCGGCGCAGGCAGGGTGACGGCGACAGGCCAACACGCTCGGCCAACTCCTGGTTGGTCAGGCCGCCATCGGACTGCAGGGCTTCCAGAATGCGCCGGTCAATGCGATCCAGTTTGTGCGGTGTACGGGCCATGAACGCAATCTTCTGTCGGTAATCGTGGGTACCCTGCCATAGTATCCGGCGAAGGACTCAAGCGGCAGCCCTGTTTGCAGTCACTGGCGCGGAGGTAAAGCCGGTGCTTCCGGTACGGAGAGGGCCGGTAGCAGAGGGTCGTCGGCATACAGGTTGCTGAAGTCCTCCTCCGGGGTGACGGTGACGGCAATCTCCGGGGTATGGCCGCCGCCGCCCAGCAGTACGCCGCGCAGCGGCGTGACGTCGGCAAAATCCCGACCCCAGCCGATAACGATGTGTTCCAGAGCCGGCTGCAGGCCGTTGGTGGGATCGAAGTCGAGCCAACCACAGCCTGGCAAATAGACCGACACCCAGGCATGGGTGGCATCGGCACCCACCAGGCGTTTGCCGCCCGGCGGTGCCAGGGTGAGCAGATAGCCACTGACATAGCGGGCGGCAAGTCCCAGTGAGCGCAGGCAGGAAATCATCACGTGAGCGAAATCCTGACAGACTCCGCGGCGCTGGCTAAACACCTCGGTTACCGGCGTGGAAATGTCGGTGGCCTCCGGGTCGAAGGTGAACTCGGTGTAGATGCGCTTCATCAGCGCGTCCGTGGCATCGATCAGCGACCGCCCCGGTGTGAAGCAGTCTTCGGCCCAGATGCCGAAACTGCGCTTTACTCGCACTTCGGTGGATTCAAACAGGAAGGCAGTGGCAGCCAGCGTGTCCGGATCCATCCGTTGTTGAGCCTGATAGCGCAGGCTGTCGCGCACGCTTTCCCAGCTTTGCGCGGCGGGCTCCGGGGCCACCATCGGGCGCTCGCTGACATCGACCCAGCTTTCGCTTAGCACACTCAGGGAGCTGTGCTCGCCTTCGAAGTGCAGCGCGGTGATGCGATTGCCGAAGTTGTCGCTGAACTCCCGCGACAGCGACGGCGCGGGCTGCACGTCGAGATGGTGGCTGAGGCAGCGCTGCCAGGGCAGGTTACGAGGTTTGAGGCGCAGCAGGTGATGGGATTCCACCACCGGCTGGTCGTAGTCGTAGCGGGTTTCATGGCGGATATGGTACCGGGCGGTACTCATGCGGCACTCCAGCGCTGGGCCCGCTGCACGGTGTGAATGAAGAAGTTGCGGTGAATTTCGTCGGACAGGGTGTAGGCGGTGCTTTCGGTCTGATACAGCAGCGACAGCAGATTCTGACAGGCAGACTCAGGCTCCTCCTGATCAAATTGTCGCAGGTCCAGCAGCGAAAGCTGGCGGCCAAGATCGCCCAGTTCCGGGGGAATCAGGTGGCCTGCAGCACGGGTAACATCGAGAAGATATTTTTCCACCGCACGGACCTGAAACATAATCGAGTGCGGGTTGGTTTCGTCACATACCAGCATATGTACCACCGGCAGCAGCTCCGGTGCGCGGCGGTAGCGGGCCCGGTAGGTGACGATGGAGTTGGCGCATTCCAGTAACCATTCCAGCATATTTTCGCGCTGCTCTGCTGGCGCCTGCACCACCACGGACATCATGGCGGCAAGTGCGCCAAGACGTTCGATGCGTCGTCCCAGAATCAGAAAGCCCCAGCCGGCATCGCGGGTCATGTCATCAAGGGCAAAGCCGGACAGCGAGATGCAGTTGAGAATAATCTGGTTCAGTCGCGCCACGGTTTGGTCCAGCGTGCGCGGCGGCGGTCGCAACGGCCCTTCCATGCGATTTAGCAGGTGCCAGTTGTCTGTCGACAGGCGATCGCGCAGGTGATCGGCATTGAACGTCAGTGAACGCAGGTTTGAGGCCACCGAGCCGGGTTGCTCGAACTGGGTTACCGCTTGCAGCAATCGGGCTTCCAGCGATAGAGGCGGTTCATCGACGGCCTCAGCGAGTTCCGGTGGCAGGGCGCCGATACGGCGCGCCACCTGTACCAGTCCGGCGAGAGTGTCATCGCTGTTTTCGTCACTGCCGGCGAGGCGCAGCAGGGCCGTGCGCAATACCCGCGCGGACATCTCGCTACGCTCGGTGTGCCGTCCCATCCAGAACAGGTTTTCGCCGACTCGCGATGGGGTATCCACTTCGCCGGGCAGCAGGTCGCTGACGCCGAGGCGGGGTTTGAGCAGGGAGAGTCTGCGGAAGCTGCCTTCGGCCTGCACCCAGGTATCCTTTGACAGACCACCGCGCTGCATCGAGATGACCTCTACGCCGCCATGGGCCGCGACCCGGGTCAGGGCGCCGGGCATGACCACGTAGCCCTCCGGCGTGGCAGCGGCAAACAGGCGCAGGCCGACCGAGCGGGGCACCAGTTGACGGCTGTCGTTATGCCACACCGGCGCCTGTGACAGATGCACCCACTCCTGCGCAACATAGGCGTGGGGTTGCGCCTCAATAGCGCGAATCATTCGCTCTCGTTCGGCTCCTTGCAATTGATGGCCGAACACTGCCTCCATGCGCATTGAGGCGAATGCAGGCTTGATCACCAGATCGTCGAGATGCTCAAGCACATATTTGCGTGCCGGTGCTTCGCCGCACCACCAGGAGGCCACCGACGGCATCGCCAGCGGCTCGTCGAGCAGCTTTTCCGAGATGGCGGGCAGAAAGCCAAATATGGCTGCACTTTCCAGTACACCACTGCCCAGTGCATTGGCGACCAGCACATGGCCGGCGCGCACCGCACCGAGCAGGCCGGGAATGCCCAGCACCGAATCTCCGCGCAGTTCCAGCGGGTCACAGAACTCATCATCAAGACGGCGCAGGATCGCGTGCACACGCCGCAGTCCGCGCAGGGTTTTCAGGTAAACGATATCGTCGCGCACGGTAAGATCCTGGCCCTCCACCAGCGGGAAGCCGAGGTAGCGGGCGAGGAATACATGCTCGAAGTAGGTTTCGTTGTAGCGGCCTGGCGTCAGCAATACGCACAGCGGTGTTTCGTGCCCCGACGGCGCCATCCGTGACAGGCCGTCTTGCAGGGTGCGAAAGAAATCTGCCAGCCGTTGGGTGGGCAAGCTCTGGAACGCCTGCGGGAAGGTCTGTGATACCACGATCCGGTTTTGCAGCGCATAGCCGGCACCGGACGGCCCCTGAGTGCGATCAGCGATAACCCACCAGTTGCCATTCGGTGAGCGAGCCAGATCGACCGCGTAAAGATGCAGGTAACGACCGCCGGGGGGCATGACGCCGCGGCACGGCCATTGGAAGCCTTTTTGGCCATAAACCAATGCCGGTGGCAGCAGGCCTTCGCCAAGCAGTTGCTGGGGGCCGTACAGATCCGCCAGTACGGCGTCGAGCAGGCGGGCGCGCTGCGCCACCGCCGCCGACAGTCCACGCCACTCGTCGGCGCTGATCAGCAGCGGAATTGGATCGAGTCCCCATAGGCGCCCGGTCCCGCTGGGATCGTCATAGACCGTGTAGGTAACCCCGTCTGCCTCGATGGCATCGGCCATGCTGCGGGCCCGTTGCGCCATGGTGTCGGCATCGAGCCCATCAAGCTGGCGTACCAGCCCTTGCCAGTGGTCACGCACGGCGCCACCCTCGACCAGCATCTCGTCAAAGCGGTCGCCGGCGGTCGGGTAGCCTTCAATCATTCCCACTGTCATGTCGTCAATGGTGTCTCAAATCCAGCGTGAAGGGAAACTCGGCCAGAACGCGCGGTGCGGCTTCGGTCTGCTGTCCCGGACTGTGCCCGAAGCGGAAGAAGCGCGCCATACGCCGCGCCTCGGCCTCGAAGGCGTTAACCGGCAGGGTGTCGAAGCTGCGACCGCCGGGATGGGCCACATGGTACTGGCAGCCGCCAATACTGTGCCCGGACCAGGTATCCTGCAGATCGAACAGCAGCGGAGTGTCGACACCGATGGTGGGATGCAGACAGGTGGGTGGTTGCCAGGCGCGGTAACGCACGCCGGCGACGAATTCGCCCACGGTGCCGGTAGGTTGCAGCGGCACCGGCACACCGTTGCAGGTCAGTTGGTAGCGATCCGGGGCAACACCGTTCAGCGTGACCTGCAGCCGCTCCAGTGATGAATCCACATAGCGAGCGGTGCTACCACTGCGGCCTTCTTCGCCGGTGACATGCCAGGGCTCCAGTGCGGTGCGCAGTTCAAGCTCCATGCCACGGATCTGGTAATCA
Source organism: Alcanivoracaceae bacterium (assembly GCA_046292765.1). Taxonomy (GTDB): domain Bacteria; phylum Pseudomonadota; class Gammaproteobacteria; order Pseudomonadales; family Alcanivoracaceae; genus PGZG01. The sequence continues at coordinate 504,065 of JBKBQA010000001.1, forward strand.
CCGATTTTTGGAAAGCGGAACTCGAAATGCGGCGCAAACCAGCTGCTCTCCATGGCGTATCCGGCCTGACGCAACTCGTCGATCACATCGGAGAAATCCTGCCAGATGAAATGCGGCAGCAGGAAGCGGTCGTGCAGCTCTGTGCCCCAGCGCACCAAACGCGGCGGAGTGTAGGGTGTCTCCCAGAAGCGTGCCACCAGGCTGCGCAGCAACAGCTGCTGGGTCAGGCTCATGCGGGCATGGGGTGGCATCTCGAAGGCGCGCAGTTCCAGCAGTCCGAGCCGACCCGTGGCGCTGTCCGGCGAATACAGTTTGTCGATGCAGAATTCCGCCCGATGGGTGTTGCCGGTGATGTCGGTAAGCAGGTTACGTAGCAGCCGGTCGACGATCCACGGGGCGGCGGCCTCGCCCTCCTTTTGCAGGCGTGTCATCTCCCGGAACGCGAGCTCGATTTCGAATACCGCGTCATTACGCGCTTCATCGATGCGTGGCGCCTGTGAACTCGGGCCAATGAACAAGCCGGAGAACAGATACGAAAGGCTCGGGTGGTTATGCCAGTAACTGATCAGCGACCGTAACAGGTCGGGCCGGCGCAGGAATGGCGAGTCGGCCGGTGTGGCGCCACCGAGCACAAAATGGTTGCCGCCGCCAGTGCCGGTATGACGACCATCGAGCATGAACTTTTCGCTGCTCAGCCGCGACAGTCGTGCATCGGCATAGAGCTGCTCGGTCTGCTCCACCAGCTCCTGCCAGTGACTGGCGGGGTGGATATTGACTTCGATAACGCCAGGGTCCGGGGTAACCCGAAAGTGCCTCAGGCGCGGATCCGCTGGCGGCTCGTAGCCTTCGAGCAGCACCGGCAGATTCAACGATGCGGCAGTGGCTTCAATGGCGGCAACCAGCTCCAGATAGTGCGTCAGCTCGGCCAGAGGCGGCATGAACAGATACAACACGCCCTTGCGCACTTCAGCGCACAGCGCGGTACGGACAACGTCGGCGGCAGACTTGCCGGGCTGCGGTTTGGTGCCCTTGATGGAGCGCACATCAGCAGAGCGTGGAGGAGGCGCCAGTCGATTGCGTGGTGGCAAGTCGGCTCTCTCGGCGAAAGGATCCGGCACATACACGAAGGGATAGTCGGATGCTTTTACCCAAGGTTGCGAATCCAGTGGCAGGCGGTAGCCCAGTGGCGAGTCGCCCGGTACCAGATAGCAACGTTTACCGCGCAGAAACCAGCGCCCGGTGGACCAATGATCGTCGCCGGCTTCTCGCGTCAGTGGCAGGGCATGGCCGGTGGGTACGGGGAAGCCCTGTTCGAACACCTGACGCAGGCGAGTGCGTTCGAGCGGATCGTCCAGCCGGGCATCGAAGGGATCCACGTTCACCGGCAGACGACGTTCCCTCCACAGGTAGTAGTAGACATCCTCGAACGCGGGGAAGGTGGTGTCGGCGGGCAAGCCGAGCTGACCGCACAGGGCGGTGAGAAAAATGGCCGCTTCAGCCTCGCCGATACCGTAGTGTTCGCGCTCGTTGGCGATCAGCGCCGGGTCATGCCAGATCGGCTCGCCATCGCGACGCCAGAAGCAGTTCAGTGACCAGCGTGGCAGCTGTTCGCCTGGATACCACTTGCCCTGACCAAAGTGCACCAGTCCTTCGGTGCCGTAGCGGTCGCGCATGCGATGAAACAGATCGGCAGCCAGCAGCCGCTTGGTTGGGCCGATGGCATCGGTACTCCATTCGGCGCCATCACGATCATCGACGGAGACAAACGTCGGTTCGCCTCCCTGGGTCAGCCGCACATCCATCGCCGTCAGACGTTTATCGACTTGCATGCCGAGGCCGTGAATGCGTTGCCATTGCTCTTCGGTGTACGGCTTGGTTACCCGTGGGGTTTCATGGATGCGGGTCACCGTCATATGGTGCTCAAACGCCACTTCACAATTTTCCAGTGCACCGCTCAGGGGGGCGGCAGAAAACGGATCGGGCGTGCAGGCCAGCGGAATATGGCCTTCACCGGCGAACAGACCTGAGGTTGGATCGAGACCGACCCAGCCGGCACCGGGCAGATACACCTCGCACCAGGCATGCAGGTCGGTGAAATCCTTTTCCGGTCCGGAGGGCCCATCAAGCGATTTTTCGTCCGCGGTCAGCTGAACCAGGTAGCCGGAGACGAACCGGGCAGCCAGTCCGAGATGGCGCAGGGTCTGCACCAGTAACCAGGCAGAATCACGGCAGGAACCGGATCCCTTGGTGAGGGTTTCTTGCGGTGACTGCACGCCGGGCTCAAGGCGAATCAGATAGCGGACACGCTCGAACACCTGCTGGTTAATCGCAACGAGTGCATCGACGCTGGCGGTGGGCTTGCGGGAAATGCCGGATAACCACTCAGAAAACTCCGCCGTGGCAGGCAGGGTGTGAACATAAGGTGCCAGTTCATCCTGCTGCCATTCTTCATATTTGAACGGAATCTTCTCTGCATGGGGTTCGAGAAAGAAATCGAACGGGTTGATCACCGCCATCTCGGCAACCAGATCCACTTCGATGGCGAACTCCTGTGTTTTCTCCGGGAACACCAGTCGTGCCAGATAGTTCGACTGCGGATCCTGCTGCCAGTTGATGAAGTGCTCCGCTGGGGTGATGCGAAGACTGTAACTGAGTATGCGGGTGCGACTGTGCGGACAGGGGCGTAGGCGGATGATCTGGGGCCCGAGCGCAATACGCCGATCATAGCGATAGCGGGTGACGTGGTTGAGGGCGACTTGGATGGTCATGATGACATATTCCGCTCAGTTATCCTGCGAGGCGCTTTGGCTCGCCGGTGCATTGCTATGTGGTTCGACGCGAGGAAACCAGGCATCAGCGATGGCAAAGTGAATGGCGCCAATTTCCTGTTGGAGTTGGTCCATGAAGGCATGCAGGGAATGTTCCCGGATCAGCTCGTCGACATTGGCGTTCAGGGTGTGTCGTTGCGCCTGGGTTGCCATGCGCAGGGATTCCTTGTTGTGGGGTAGCGCGCCGATGGCTTCGCTGACTGCGCAGAGTGCATGGGCGACAGAGCGGGGAAATGGCAGGTCTTGCAACAGGTAACGCACCACTTCGACACCGGATACGCGCCGCCGCACATGCTGACGATACATCTGGAAAGCGCTTTGTGATCGCAGCACGCTGGTCCACAACAGTCCGTCATAGGGTTGCGCGCCATCGGTTTGTTCCAGCAACCGCGTGGCACCGATCTCGATCTGCCGGGTGGTCATATCCGCCCGTTCCAGGTTGCGGCCAACGCGAATGAAGTCATAGCCTGAGTCGTGACTCATGCAGCCGGACAGCAGACCTGTCAGCATCTGGCAACGGCGCACGATTTCCGACAGGAAGCCGTAGCGCCCGCGCTTGGAAATACCGACATCCAGATTGCCCCGGGCGTAGAGGAACAACTCGTTCATCACCTCCCAGGCTTCGGAGGGAATCTGATCGCGGGTGGTGCGAACATTTTCTCGCGCCGCCCCCAGCGCGGAGAAGATCGAGCTGGGGTTGTAGCCATCCGCGATCAGGAACTTGATGCAATTACGCTCGTCGTCGCGTTGATAGTGTTCATCAAAAATGGCCTCCATGCCGGTGACCGACACCAGTCCCCGCCACGACAGCGCCTCGGTTTTCGGCATGTCGAGGGCCAGATTCTGGAACGACATAATCATCCGCGCCGTGTTTTCTGCCCGCTCGGTATAGCGAGCCATCCAGTACAGTCTTTCCGCAACCCGGGACAGCATCAGGCATCCCCCTCATCAACAATCCAGGTGTCCTTGCTGCCGCCACCCTGGGAAGAATTAACCACCAGTGATCCTTTGCGCATGGCGACGCGAGTCAGACCGCCGGCGGTGACATCAGTGCGCACGCCCTGGAGCACAAACGGCCGCAGGTCCAGATGGCGCGGTTCCAGACCTTCCGGGCACAGGGTCGGTGCCACCGACAGGCTGAGCGTAGGCTGGGCGATATAGTTGCGAGGATCATCGCGAATCAGGCGAGCAAATTCAGTGCGCTGCTTGCGGGTTGAGTGCGGCCCCACCAGCATGCCGTAGCCACCGGATTCGTTGGCGGGCTTGACCACCAGTTCCTCCAGGTGGGCGGTGACATAATCGCGGTCTTCCTTGTTGACGCAGAGCCAGGTCGGCACGTTGGGGATGATCGGTTCTTCCGCCAGATAATAGCGAATCATGTCCGGTACAAAGGTATAGATCACCTTGTCATCGGCAACGCCGGCGCCGGGAGCGTTGGCGAGGCCGACCTTGCCCTTGCGCCAGGCCCGCAACAGACCGGGCACGCCCAGCATCGAGTCCGGGCGGAACGCCTCCGGGTCCATGAAATCATCGTCGATACGGCGATAGATCACGTCGACCCGCTCCGGACCACTGATGGTGCGCATGTAGACGCAATCATCATCGCCGACAAACAGGTCGGCGCCTTCCACCAGTTGCGCGCCCATGCGCTGGGCGAGGAATGAATGCTCAAAGTAGGCAGAGTTGAAAATGCCGGGGGTCAGCACGGCTATTTTGGGATAGTCCTGCGGCCGTGGAGAGATGGAGGCAAGCATGTCAAATAGCTGACTGGTGTATTCGTCCACCGGCAAGATGCTGGAGTTCTCGAACAACTCGGGGAACACCCGTTTGGTCAGCTGGCGGTTTTCCAGCATGTAGGACACACCGGAGGGCACGCGCAGATTGTCTTCCAGCACATACAGGGTGCCGTCCTTGTCGCGCACCAGATCGGAGCCGCAGATATGCGCCCAAACGCCCAGTGGCGGCGTGAAGCCCTGGCACTGTTTGCGAAAATTACGTGAGTGAGTGAAAACGTAAGCGGGGATCACCTTGTCACGAACGATGCGCTGTTCATTGTAGATATCGTTGATGAACATATTCAGCGCCGTCAGCCGCTGGGTCAGGCCTTTCTCCACCACCTGCCATTCGCGCTTGGGAATAATGCGCGGGATGATGTCGAACGGCCATGCGCGGTCGATGTTCTCGCCTTCGTTGTACACCGTGAAGCTGATCCCGGTCTCGATGATGGCGAGTTCCGCCGCCTGTTGGCGGTTGCGGATTTCCTGATCATCCAGCGCCGCCAGATAGCGCGCCAGTCGGCGTGCAGCGGGGCGCGGCCGATTCGGGCCGGCCATCAGCTCATCGTAGAGCGGCGCGGGGTTGTACTGTTTCCAGTCGATCAGTCGACTTTTCTGTGTCATGCCAGAGTGACTCCTTGTTCAAGGGCTCCCGCCGCGTCCCGCGGCGCTGGCGCCGGGTTCGCCTGTTTCCGGAGGGTGCTCCGGAGAGATGAAGGCGGAATGTCAGCAACCATGCACTTACTGTGCCCGTGGCAGCGCCATCTTGCAGCAGGTTTTCGCACCATTCTGGCGCGGGCTCATTCGGAGCGGGTGCCGGGGTCGGTAATGGTGATCTCAAATGAGTTTAATATTCCAATTAAAATCAATATAGCAGCATAACATATCAAATAAGAGCGTTATATGCTGAACATTGGCGGCATATTGCCGGCTTTATCAATCATAATCTTTCCTGTGTCCGGGAGGTCAAAAGCCGCTGCCGGGTCTGGCCGGCCAGGTGCTCACAAGGGATCTGGTACGCCCGTTGTTCCACGCCGAAGGCACACCTCCGGCGCCCGTATTCAGGAGGATCCATGGCCTTTGACCATCGCAAGTACCGTTCGTTTGCCCCGATCGCCAAGCGCGACCGCCGCTGGCCAAATCAGACACTCAGTCGTGCCCCGGATTGGTGCGCGGTGGATTTGCGTGACGGTAATCAGGCACTGGTCAAACCCATGACGGTGACGCAGAAGAAGAAGCTGTTCCAGTTGCTGGTGGATATCGGCTTCCGCGAAATCGAGGTGGGCTTTCCGGCCGCCAGCCAGACCGACTTCGATTTTGTCCGTGCCCTGATTGAAGAAAATCGCATTCCTGACGGCGTTACCGTGCAGGTGCTGACTCAGGCGCGGGAGGATCTGATCGCCCGCAGCTTTGAAAGCCTGAAAGGCGCGAAGCGGGCGGTGATGCATGTCTATAACTCCACCTCCACGGTGCAGCGCGAGCAGGTGTTTGGATTGGATCGTGATGGCATCAAAGAGATCGCCATTCGTGGTGCGCAGTGGGTGAAGCAGTACGCGGCTCGATACCCGGACACCGACTGGACCTTTCAGTATTCGCCGGAATCCTTTACCGGAACGGAAGTGGGTTACGCGGTCGAGGTGATCAATGCGGTCAATGCGGTGTGGCAGCCGCAGCAGGGCCAGAAGGTGGTGATCAATTTGCCGGCCACGGTGGAGGTAAGCACGCCGAATGTATTTGCGGACATGGTCGAGACCGTGATCGACACCATGCAGCAGCGCAAACATGTGCGGATCAGCCTGCATACCCATAATGATCGTGGCTGCGCGGTGGCGGCGGCGGAGCTGGGTGTTATGGCCGGGGCCGACCGTGTTGAGGGCACCCTGCTTGGTAATGGCGAGCGCACGGGCAATATGGACCTGATCACCATGGCGATGAACCTGTACTCGCAGGGCATTGATCCGCAGCTGGACTTCTCCCGGATGAAGGAGATTGTCGAGGTGGTGCAGGAGGTGACGGACATCCGCATGCATCCGCGTCACCCCTATGCCGGTGAGTTCGTCTATGCGGCCTTCTCTGGAAGTCATCAGGACGCTATTCGCAAATGTCTGGCGCGCTACAGCGAGGGAGACGTCTGGCAGGTGGCCTACCTGCCGATTGATCCTTCCGACGTGGGGCGTCGATATGAGGAAGTGGTGCGCATCAATTCCCAGTCCGGCAAGGGTGGGGTGGTGCATGTGCTGGAGCGCGACTATGGCATCACCCTGCCGCGCTGGCTGCAGGTGGAGTTCTCGAAAATCGTTCAGCGGGAAGCGGAGGTCGAGGGTGGCGAGATCAATGGCGCTCGTATTCATCAGTTGTTTAATCAGCACTATCTCGCCATCCGTGATGGCTGGAAGCTGCAGGGTTACGATCTGCGCCGCAGCGGTGATGTGGTGGAAGCGAAGCTGTCCGTCGGAGGTCCTGGCAAGCCGGAGTGGACCATTGCCGGGCGGGGCGCAGGTGCGGTATCGGCGCTGGTGAGCGCGTTGACTGAGCACAGTGGCATGGATGTCCGGGTGGAATCGTTTGACGAGTTCTCGCTTGGCGACAACACGGCATCAAACGCGCTTGCCTGTGTGCGGATGCAGGTGGATGGCAAGATGGTGAGCGCTGCTGCGCTTGCCGATGACACCACTTCCGCAGCGCTGCAGGCGGTGCTGAACGCCGTCTCAACAGCGCTGTAGGATCGCAAAGATGGCCGGGTCACGCGGCGTTGGCATCCACAAGCGCGCCGCCAGTGGTTATCATGCAGCAGCCTCTCTGTGTGAAGGAGTCACATCGTGCTGTCTGCGTTGACCGGAATCATTACCGCCCTGATGCTGTTGCTCAACACGCTGATACTGATCGGCCCGCTGATGTTACTGGCATTACTCAAGTTGCTCATGCCCACTCGTCGCAGTCGGGCCTTGTTGTCTCGTGCTGTTATGTGGGTGGCAGAAACCTGGGCGGAGCTGTGCAAGGCTATCTTCGCGCTGATGACCCCCACCGATTGGCAAATCAGTGGCGCCGAGGGGCTGCGTCGTGATGCTTCCTATCTGGTGGTCAGTAATCATCAGAGCTGGGTGGATATCCCGGCCTTGGTGCAGGCCTTCAACCGCAAGACTCCCTATTTCAAGTTTTTCCTGAAGAAGGAGCTGATCTGGGTGCCATTTCTGGGATTGGCATTCTGGGGGCTCGATTATCCGTTCATGAAGCGATACTCGAAAGAGTTGCTGGCGCGGCGTCCCGAGCTCAAGGGCCAGGATCTGGCCATTACCCGGGCGGCCTGTGAGAAATTTCGCGACCTGCCGGTGACCATCGTCAATTATCTGGAGGGCACCCGGTTCACGCCAGCAAAACATGCCATGCAGCAATCTCCCTATGGCAATCTGCTCAAGCCGAAGTCGGGTGGTATCGCCTTCGTGCTTGCTGCTTTGGGGGAGCAGATTGATGCCTTGCTGGATGTAACAGTGATTTATGACGATGGCAAGGCGCCGGGGTTCTGGGACTTGCTATGCGGACGGGTGCAGCGCATTCGTGTCGATATCCGTACCCGAGAGTTGTCGCCGGCACTGTGGCAGGGGGATTACGAAAATGATCCTGTGTTCCGCCAGTTCATGCACGATTGGGTCGCCGCGCTCTGGCAGGAAAAAGACAAGCTGATTGCTGACTCCCGGTAGCGCTGCCGCATTCTTGTTGTTGTAGCGCAGGTTCGCTGTGGCTACAGCGTGCTTTCGATATAAGTGAGCACGCCCTGTAACAGACGGTGAGTCGTGTCGAAGCGCGATGGCTCGGCAAGCAGACTGTTGGCGTTCTGAATCCAGTGGCCTTCACCGGTATTGTGATTACAGTCATCAAGCAATGCTTGCAGTCCCTCCGGCGTGGTTTCCAGGTGGAACTGTAGCCCCAGTACCCGCTCACCGAGCAGGAATGCCTGATTGATGCAGGCCTCACTCCGGCACAGATGCTCGGCACCGTCGGGAATCGCAAAGGTGTCGCCGTGCCAGTGCAGCACCACAGGGTGATCAAGGAACAGGCTGGCCAGTGGGTGATTGCCCACTGCGCTGACCGGAAACCAGCCAATTTCCACCTCATCGTTGCGCCGCACCGTGGCGCCACAGACGTCGGCGATCAGTTGCGCGCCGAGACACACTCCCAGCACTGCCTTGCCCTCATCAATACAGGCGCGGATAAAGGTCTTTTCCGCCGCGAGCCAGGGGTATTGGTCGCCATCGTGTACCCCCATAGGGCCGCCCATGATAATCAGCCAGTCGATATCCCGGGTGGCCGGTGGCAGCTCCCCACGGTAGAGGTGCGTGGTGCTGATACGGTGGTCGCGGGAGAATAACCAGAGGGTCATGGCGCCCGGGTCTTCGAACGGAACATGTTGAAGCACATGAATGTTGGCCATGCGATGCCTGCCTGTCAGTCGTGGGATACGGGTGCAAATACAGCAAGTGTGGTGCCATCGGCGCCAGTGAGGTGCAGCTGCTGCCCCTCCTGTCCGGCGCCGGAAATCTGCGACAGCATCGCCAGAAACGGCCCTTCGTGATCAGCACCCTGCGGGCAGGCCATTTTCGTCATCGCGATGCCGCGTAAGGTGAGGCGGTTGTCGTCACGCTGGTAAGTGCCACGAAAGGAATTGCACCCAGTGTGCCCATAGACGGCACCGCGATCATCAAAAATCAGGTGAGGTGTCCGCAGTCCGGCGCCGGAAGTCACCGGTTGCTCACCCAGTTGCTGCAGTTGCCATTGGGTATCGGTGAAGGACATATCGGTGCCGGGGCAGCGGCTCTCGTCGGCCACCCGAATAAGCTGGTCCACCACCAGATGGGGCAACATGGTGCCTTCCTCCATGCCCGGCAGGGTTTCTACCCGGCCGATCACCTCCACTAGCAGCGGCTGCAAAGGCTCCCGTCTGGCACTCAGATAGCTGCGTTCCAGTTCATGGCCACCGGCATTGGCGGTCACTGGCAGGCTCTCGCCGGTACCGCAATCGGTGAACATGGCGGAGTCGGCGTAATAGACGTAGAGCCCGGTGCGGCTGACGCCGTCGGCAGATACCAGCGGCGTGGACTCGATAACGGGTTCGGCCTCTGGCGCTGTCGGTGGCTCCGAGCAGGCGATCAGGCCGACGGCGCCGACCAATAGCAGGCCGAAGGCGGCGGTGAGGGGGCGAAGCAGAGTGTGCCTGGAATGCATGGGATCCTCCTGGATAATCTGGCCTTGGACGTCCCTGTGGAAATGCGGTTCCAAGGCCCCCACCGCTTTGTTGAGTGAATCACGTTTTTGATTGATGGGGCAGGGGATATCTTTGCCACCGAGTTGCATTTGGGATGTCGCTTTGTTGCAATGCCGGCCATGACAACACTCACTGATTTTGAGTCCCTGGCCCGACAGAGCCTGGCAGGCAGGGGCGTCCGGGTTACCCGGGCGCGTAGTGCTGTGCTGGCTGGCCTGCTTGCCTCGGCCCGACCGCTGTCACACCACGAGCTGGAGCAGCAGCTTGCGGCGGCCTGTGATCGCGTCACCCTCTATCGGGTGCTGGCGTGGCTGGTGGAGCAGGGGCTGGCTCATCGCGTCAGTGGTGAAGACCGGGTCTGGCGTTTCAGTGTCGAGCAACATGCGGATCATCGGCATGCTCACTTCCATTGCAGTGGTTGCGCCACGGTGTTCTGTATGGATGCTCAGGCCCGCGCTCCGGACCTGCCGAGCGGCTTCCAGCTTGAGGATGTGGAGCTGACACTGCGAGGCTTGTGTCCGGGATGCGTGTCGTGAGCGATATGCAAATCCCGGTGTTCGTGCTGACGGGGTTTCTCGGTAGCGGCAAAACCACACTGTTGAATGCCCTCTTGCCCCACTATCCGGCTTCTGCGGTGGTGATTAACGAGCTGGGGGACATCGGTATCGACGACCAGCTGGTGGAGCACCAGTTAGTGCCGGTGACCTTGCTGGCCGGTGGTTGTGTCTGTTGCACCGTGCGCGGCAATCTGAATACCACGTTGCGCAATCTGTGGATGTCTCGCCGCGCTGGCACTGTGCCGGCTTTTGCCCGGCTGATTGTCGAGACCACGGGTGCAGCCGACCCCTGGGGGCTGGTGGAAACGCTCGGCCGCGATGCCTTTCTGGCGCGCCATTATCGTTTTGCCGCGGTGCTGACCACAGTGGATGCCAGTCGCGGCATCGAGGGGTTGCGGGCGTTTCCCGAAGTGATGGAACAGGTGCTGGTGGCCGACACCCTGTTAATGACCCGAGCCGATCAGGTCAGCGTTGAGGCGCTGCAGGGTGTGCGGTCAGGGCTGGCGGCGCTCAATCTCACCGCGCGAATCGAGGCATATCGGCCCGGGAGCCTGCCGGCCGCTCTGCTTGACGATGCCGCCGAGGCGCGCTGTCGGTTTACCGGATTACGGACGCCAGCACAGCTGTCGCCGGTGGTGACCAGGGCAAGTTCGCTGGTGGCACCACTGACGCATGGTGACAGCCCCATTCGTGCCGCCAGCCTGCGGTTGAGCGAGCCGCTTGAGCAGTGGCGTCTGATGCGTGCGCTGGAGCAGGTGCTGGGGGAAAACGCCCGCTATCTACTGCGCTTCAAGGGCCTGTTTAATGTCCGCGGTCAGGCCGGCCCGTTACTGGTGCAGGCGGTGGCGCAGGGTATGGATGAGCCACGCTCACTGCCGGTCTGGCCGGATCAGGATCACGACAGTCGCATGGTGTTGATTGTTGATCATCAGGATGCGGCCTTTCCCGCGCAGGTCCTTGCCCGACTGGAGTCGCTGCTGTCAGCGGCGAACGCTGAGGCAGATTGAGGTATGTCCATGACTGTGTTGCCCGATACTGATGCCCGCCTGCCTGTGACCGTGCTGTCCGGCTTTCTTGGTGCCGGTAAAACTACGCTGCTCAATCACGTGCTGAACAATCGTGACGGCCGTCGGGTGGCGGTGATCGTCAATGACATGTCCGAACTCAATGTCGATGCGGCACTGGTGCGAGAGGGCGGAGCTGCCCTGTCGCGCACGGAAGAAAAGCTGGTCGAGCTGAGTAATGGTTGTATTTGCTGCACCCTGCGCGAGGACCTGCTTGCCGAAGTCTCCCGACTGGCGGCGGAACGTCGCTTTGACTATCTGTTAATCGAGTCGACCGGCATTGCCGAACCGCTGCCGGTTGCAGAGACCTTTACCTTTGAGGATGACAGCGGCCGCTCGCTGTCATCCCTTGCGCGTCTCGACACCATGGTTACCGTGGTTGATGCATTCAATTTTCTCAACGACTACTACAGTGAGGATGCGCTGACAGATCGCGGTCAGTCCCTCGGCGAGGATGACCATCGCAATGTGGTCGATTTGCTGATCGAGCAGGTGGAGTTCTGTGACGTGCTGGTGATCAGCAAGCCGGATCTGGTGTCGGCGGAGCAACTGGAAAAACTGAAAGGCATTCTGTCGGGTCTCAATCCCCGCGCGCGTCAGGTGGTGGCCGAGCAGGGGCAGGTACCGCTTGAGGTCATTCTTGATACCGGCCTGTTCGATTTCGATGCCGCCGCCGACGCGCCAGGATGGTTGCAGGAACTGCGTGGCGAGCACGTGCCGGAAACCGAGCAGTACGGCATCGGCAGTTTTATCTATCGCGCCCGCCGCCCCTTTCATCCGCAGCGTTTCTGGGAGCTGATGCATGAAACCTGGCCCGGCGTGGTGCGCTCCAAGGGCTGGTTCTGGCTCGCCACCCGACCGGACATGGCCGGGCAGTGGTCTCAGGCTGGTGCGGTCTGTCGCCATGAGCAGGCCGGCTACTGGTGGGCTGCGATGGACCCTGCCGAGTGGCCGGAGGAAGAGCGCGACGACATCCGCCAGCACTGGCAGGAAGAGGTAGGCGACCGGCGGCAGGAGCTGGTGCTGATAGGCATCGGCATGGACGAAGCCGCGTTGCGGGGCCGTTTCGACGCCTGCTTGCTGACGGACCAGGAGTGGGCGATGGGGGAGCGGGGCTGGCAGGATTTCGCCGATCCCTTTCCGGCATGGCAGAACAACAGCGGAGAAATAAACTGATGAAACGTACCGGGCTTTTTGTGGTGTTGTGCGTGCTGGCCGCCGTGGCTACCGCCCAGCGTGTACATGTGCATGGACAGGGAACGGTGCAGCTGGCGCTGGATGGAAAACAACTTGATGTGCTGTTGACGATCCCGGCCATGGATGTGGTGGGGTTTGAACATGCTCCGGCGAATGAGCGTCAACAGGATGCAGTGCATATTGCAGCCTCACGACTGGCAGATTTTGGCCAGGTCATCCGTCTGCCGGAAGCGGCGGGCTGCACGGTGGAAGTGGCGGAAGTAAAAAGCCCGTTGCTGGAAGTGCCGGCCAAGCCCGCCGGGCATCGCCATCACCACCATCATCATGGCCATCATCACGGTCAGGGGGCTGACGATCACGCCGAGTTTGATGGCCAGTACCGGTTCCGCTGCGCTCGCCCGGAAGCATTGCGACAGCTGTCTTTCAGCCTGTTCGACTGGCTCCCGGCCCTGACCTTGCGGGCTGAACTGATCACAGCTGAAGGTGCCAGCGTGGTGACGTTGACGCAACAGCAGCCGGCGCTGGCGTTGCCCGCGCGCTGAATTGCTTGAGGCCGGTCCTGCCTCGGGGCAGACTGGTCCCTCTCGCCTGCCCCGGAGCCGGACATGAGCAGCCAGACACACTACCGCACCTGCAATCTTTGCGAAGCTATGTGCGGCATCGCCATCGAGTTCGAGGGCGATCAGATCCTCTCCATTCGGGGCGATGCGGATGATCCATTCAGCCGCGGTCATATTTGCCCGAAGGCCGTGGCGCTGCAGGATCTGCATCAGGATCCGGATCGGTTGCGTCGGCCAGTGCGGCGTACCGCCACCGGGTGGGAGGAAATCAGTTGGCAGGAGGCACTCGACGAGACTGCTGCGCGACTGAAGGCGATCCGTAAGGAGCGTGGCGGCGCCGCCATCGGCTTTTACGCAGGTAATCCGACCGCCCATAATCATGGCGCCTTGCTGATGCTGCTGCCTTTTATCCGGGCCCTCGGCAGCCGCAATCGCTACAGCGCTACCTCGGTCGATCAGCTGCCTCATCAGCTGGCCTGTCTGAAGATGTTTGGACATCAGGTGCTGTTCCCGGTGCCGGATATTGATCGCACCGATTATTTCCTGATTATCGGCGCGAATCCGATGGCGTCGAACGGCAGCATCATGACGGCGCCGGACATGCGCAACCGGCTGAAAGCGATTCGCGCCCGTGGTGGCAAGATCGTGGTGCTTGATCCGCGCCGTACCGAGACTGCCGACGTTGCTGACGAGCATCACTTTATCCGTCCGGGCACCGATGTGTTTCTGATGCTCGGCATGTTGCACGTGCTGTTTGCTGAGGAGCTGGCCGATCCCGGCCATCTCGCTGACATGATCAATGGCTTGCCGTTGCTGAAAGGCCTGATGAAGCCCTGGTCTCCGCAGCGGGTGGCAGCGCATACCGGTGTGCCTGCAGAGGTGATCAGCCGCCTTGCCCGTGAATTTGCTGCTGCTTCCAGCGCTGCTGCCTACAGCCGTGTCGGTACCACCACCTCGGAGCACAGTGGTCTGAGTGCCTGGCTGGTGTATGCACTGAATATTGTCAGCGGCAATTTTGATCGAGCTGGTGGGCTGATGTTCACCCGCCCCGCCTTCGATGTGGTCGGCATTGCCGGGCTCACCGGTGAAACCGGCGGGTTTGATCGATTCCGTAGTCGGGTGCGCGACCTGCCCGAGTTCGGCGGCGAATTCCCGGTGGTTACCCTGGCGGACGAGATGCTCACGCCAGGTGATGGCCAGATTCGTGCCATGGTGACCCATGCGGGTAATCCAGTGCTGTCTTGCCCCGATGGCCAGCGCCTGGACGAGGCCTTTGCAGGTCTCGATTTCATGGTGTCGATCGATTTCTACATCAATGAAACCACCCGTCATGCCCATATTATTCTGCCGCCCACCGGGCAACTGGAGCACGCCCAGTTTGATCCAGTGTTTCATCTGCTGGCGGTGCGCAACACCATCAAGTTCTCGCCGGCGCTGTTCGAACCGGCAGCGGATGCCCTGCATGACTGGCAGATATTACTGGAGCTGATTACCCGGCTTAACAGCCGTGATCGCTGGTCGACTCTGCGAGCCAAGGCGCTGCATCGCGTGCTGTCTGCGCTTGGTGATCGCGGCATGATTGATCTTGGCTTGAAACTCGGGCCTTACGGTGACTGGCGCGGCAAGATCCATTCCGTGCGCGAGTTGCTGGCGAAGTTGCCGATGCTCGCTGGATTGAAGGCGATCGACGACAAGGTGGATCAGGGGCTGACATTGGAGAAAGTGCTGGCGGCGCCTCACGGCATTGATCTTGGGCCGCTGGAGCCCGCGCTGCCGGATCGTCTTTTCACCCGTGATCAGTGCATCGATCTGGTGCCAGATGTGTACATTCAGGAACTCGAAGCACTTGATCAGGTGCTGCCGGATCAGAGCGGGCAGATGCGCTTGATCGGCCGCCGACATGTGCGCAGCAATAACTCGTGGATGCACAACAGTCATCGTCTGGTAAAGGGAAAATCCCGTTGCACGGTGATGCTGCATCCGGACGATGCCGATCGTCTCGGTGTCAATGATGGCGCGGAGGTTGAAATTAGTACCGAGGCTGGCTGTATCGTCTTGCCTGCCGAGGTCACCGATGCCGTGATGCCGGGCGTGGTGAGTGTACCGCACGGGTTTGGTCATGGTCGCAGTGGTGTGCGTCTGTCCGTGGCCAGCCGTCACGCCGGTGTCAGCGTCAATGATGTGCTGCGCAATGACCGGGCCGATGCGTTGACTGGCACCGCGATTCTCAATGGTCAGCCAGTGCAGGTGCGATTGGCGGAGTCAGCCGGCAGCGCATAAAAAACGCCCCGTTAAACGGGGCGTTTTTCCGAGCGTTCAGCCATGTCGATCAGGCTTTGTTGTACGCTTCGGCTGACTTCATGATCTCGGCGCGTGCCGCTGCGGCATCCGCCCAGCCATCGACCTTGACCCATTTACCCGGCTCGAGATCCTTGTAGTTCTCGAAGAAATGCTCGATCTGCTTGACCAGCAATTCCGGCAGGTCAGAGGTTTCCTTGATGTTGTGGTACAGCGCGCACAGTTTATCGTGCGGCACTGCAATCAGCTTGGCATCCTGACCGGATTCATCGCTCATGTTGAGAATGCCGATCGGACGGGCACGGACCACGGCGCCCGGGACTACCGGATACGGGGTGACCACCAGCACGTCGAGTGGGTCGCCATCTTCAGACAGGGTATTGGGGATGTAGCCGTAGTTGGCCGGGTAGAACATCGGCGTGGCCATGAAACGGTCAACGAACACAGCGTGGCTGTCCTTGTCGATCTCGTACTTGATCGGCGAGCTGTTGGCCGGGATTTCGATAACTACGTAGATGTCGTCGGGCAGGGATTTGCCCGCCGGAACCTTGCTGAAGTCCATGATCTGTCCTTTACCGGAGGTTGCTGGGGGCGCGGATTATAGCAACCGACAGCCCCCTGAGGCCAACCGTTAGCACCGCTGGTCGGACAGGCCCTTCAGTGCGGTTCGCCGCTGGCGCGCCCCTTCAGGTCGGGGTCAGAGCTCGAACTTGCCCTTCAGCTTCTTCGCCACCGGCTCCAGCTTCAGCCGCGCTTGCACTGGCAGGCCGTTCTGGTAGGGCGGGAAGGCTTCGCCCTGAATCAGCGGCGACAGATACTCACGCGCCTCCGGGGTGATACCGAAGCCATCGCGGCTGATGAAATTGCGCGGCATCTTCTTCTCGACATTGGCCACCTGTGACAGCGGCGCCTCACCGATCGACCAGCTGTACTTCTTGCCCTTGCCACGCACGATGGCTGGCATCACTGCATTGTGGCCCGCTTCAGCAAACTGCACGGCGGCCCGGCCAACGGCGTAGGCATGCGCCAGATCCACTTCCGAGGCCAGGTGCCGGGCCGAACGTTGCAGGTAGTCCGGCACCGCCCAGTGGTACTTGTAGCCGAGCGTGTCCTTCACCATCTGCGCCAGTACCGGCGCCACGCCGCCGAGCTGCTTGTGGCCGAAGGCATCGACGCTGCCGGCATCGGCAAGGAAGGTGCCGTCCTTGTAGCGGGCACCTTCAGACACAGCAATGACGCAGTAGCCGTTCTTCTTCACTACCTGATCGACCTTTTTCAGGAACCTGTCCGGATCGAAGGCGATTTCCGGGAACAGGATGATGTGCGGAGCGTCGCCGTCTTGCTCCTGGGCGAGGCCGGCCGCGGCAGCGATCCAGCCAGCATGGCGACCCATGACTTCCATCACGAACACCTTGGTGGAGGTGGCGCACATGGATTTCACATCCAGCGCTGCTTCGCGAATCGACACCGCAGTGTATTTGGCCACAGAACCAAAGCCGGGCGAGCAGTCGGTGATGGGCAGATCGTTATCGACGGTCTTGGGCACATGGATGGCCTGAATCGGATAGCCCATGGTTTCCGCCAGTTGCGACACCTTCAGGCAGGTGTCGGCCGAATCGCCGCCGCCGTTGTAGAAGAAGTAGCCGATATCGTGGGCACGGAATACCTCGATCAGGCGTTCGTATTCACGGCGGTTTGTTTCCAGTGATTTCAGCTTGTAGCGGCAGGAACCGAAGGCGCCGCCGGGGGTGTGCTTGAGGGCGGCGATGGCGGCCTTGGACTCTTTGCTGGTGTCGATCAGCTCCTCCAACAGGGCGCCGATGATGCCGTTGCGGCCGGCGTAGACATTGCCGATCACCTTGCTCTCGCGGGCGGCCTCGATGACCCCGGCGGCGGAGGCATTGATCACGGCGGTCACACCACCGGACTGGGCATAGAAGGCGTTCTTGCGAGCAGTTTTCCTGGCCATGGGGCGGGCTCCTCGGGAGGGTGCGGGCGGATAGGCGCGCATTCTAAAGATATTGGCGGGCGGACGCACGGTTCGGCGGTGTTGCTGCAATCGGGTAAGTAGGCAAGCGGTAGAGCTCGGGGAAGTAGCAGGGTGCGAGGTCGGGGCATCTGCAGGTATCTGCCGGGACTGTGTGAGGCATGGATGCCGAACGCAAGCCCCCATGGACGGGTTCACTGCCAGTCGCATTCACGGCTACACTGCATCCCACTGTCCCCGGAGCTCCTGAAAAATGCATATCCACATTCTCGGCATCTGCGGCACCTTTATGGGCTCGCTGGCGCAACTGGCGCGGGACATGGGGCACCGGGTTACTGGTGCAGACACCAACGTCTACCCGCCGATGTCTGACCAGCTGCGTGCTGCCGGCATCGAGATCCACGAAGGTTATGATGCGGCCCAGCTCGACCCGGCGCCGGATCTGGTGGTGATTGGCAATGCCATGAGCCGGGGTAACCCGGCGGTGGAAGAAGTGCTCAACCGTGGTCTGCGCTATACCTCAGGACCGCAGATGCTGGCCGATGTGGTGTTGCCGGAGCGCTGGGTGATCGCAGTGGCGGGCACCCATGGCAAGACCACCACCTCTTCGATGGTGGCCTGGTTGCTCGAAGCCGCCGGCATGGCTCCCGGGTTCCTGATTGGCGGGGTGCCGGGCAATTTTCCGGTTTCCGCCCGACTTGGTGATACCCCGTTTTTTGTCGTTGAAGCCGACGAATATGACACCGCTTTTTTCGACAAGCGTTCCAAGTTTATTCACTATCGCCCACGCACTGCTGTTCTCAATAATCTGGAGTTTGATCACGCTGATATTTTCGAGAATCTTGCTGCCATCCAGAAGCAGTTCCATCATCTGGTGCGCACCATTCCCGGGACTGGCCGCATTATTCTGCCGGTGGGTGAAGTGGCGCTGGAGGAGGTGCTGAAGAAAGGATGCTGGAGTGAGGTGGAACGTTTCGGCGTTGGTGCCGGAGTGGACGTGCAATTACTGAGTGAAGACGGCAGCCACTTCGCCGTGCTGGAGAACGGGAAAAAGGCAGGCGAAGTGCGCTGGGGGCAGACGGGCAAGCACAGTGTTAACAACGGTGTGGCCGCGCTGCTGGCCGCCCGACACGTTGGTGTGCCGTTGTCCCAGGGCTGCGAGCTGCTTGGAGATTTTCTCGGCGTGAAACGGCGCATGGAACTGGTCGGTGAGAAGCGGGGTGTGCGGGTTTATGACGATTTCGCCCACCACCCGACCGCGATTGCCACCACGCTTGAAGGGCTGCGCAAAAAAGTCGGCAAGGAAAAAATCATTGCGGTGATTGAGCCGCGCTCCAACACCATGCGCATGGGCGCCCATCGTGACAAGCTCGCTGACAGCGTGCTGGCTGCAGATGAGGTGATCTGGTATCAGCCGGAAGGCATCAATTGGTCGCTTGACGACGTGGTCAAGGCGTCAAAAGTGCCGGCAAAAACCCTGTCCACCATTGAGGCGGTGATCGCCGATATCTGCTCCCGTGAGGTCAGTCCGTTGAACGTGGTGATCATGAGTAACGGCGGCTTCGGCGGCATCCACAGGAAGCTGGTGCAAGCCCTGTAGTAGCGACACGATTGGCGCTCCTGCAGGCGTGGGAATCAGTTCTTCACCACCAGTGTGCCGGCGAGTTTGTCATGCCAGCCCTGCTTGCGCTTGTCGAAGGCCACCCAGATAAAGCCCAGCATCAGCACCAGCATTGATGGGTAGTAGCCCAGATAGCGGCCAACCAGCTGGCCGGGGCTGCATTTTCCACCAGTTTTGGCATCGACAATGCGAATGCCCATCAGCATCTTGCCGGGGGTGGCGGATTTGTAGATCCAGAACAACACTGATGCCACCGCCGGGAACACATAGCTGATGACAACGTCTGCCGGACCCTGAATGAAATCCTCACTAAGCAAAAAGCTCGATCCGTAGAACATATACAGTAGTGGCGACGTCACCATCAGGATCAGGATGGTGTCGATCAGGGATGCGCCAGTGCGGATCCAGAAGCCGGCATAGGCCAGCTGTATGCTGTCAGGGTCAGCAATGACATTCGTTTGCGGTGTCTGGTAGGGGTTGTTCATGTGGCGTCCTGCTGCGATGGGGGATGAATGCCGGGTGTCATCAGGCCAACGTCCACGCCCTGATGTTGCAAGTCTGCATGGTAGGAGCTTCTCACCATCGGACCGGAGGCGACCGAGATGAATCCGAGCTCCCCGGCGATTCTGGCGTACTCCCTGAACTCGTCCGGGTGAACAAAACGCTCCACGGCGGCATGGTGTTTGCTTGGTTGCAGGTACTGGCCGATGGTCAGCATGTCGACATCATGGGCGCGCAAATCTTTCAGTACACCGACCACCTGTTCAAAAGTTTCACCGAGGCCGACCATGATGCCGGACTTGGTCGGCACATCAGGATGCTGTGCCTTGAAGGTCTTCAGCAGCATCAGCGAGTGATCGTATTTCGCGCCGGGGCGAATGGTTTTATAGAGATCCGGCACGGTCTCGATATTGTGGTTGAACACATCCGGCGGCTGGGTGACAAAAATCGCCAGCGCCTCGTCCATGCAAAGCTTGAAATCCGGTACCAGCACTTCGATGCGAGTGCCGGGCGATTGTTGGCGAATCTCTGCGATGCAATCGGCGAAGTGTTGCGCGCCACCGTCGGTCAGGTCGTCCCGGTCCACCGAGGTGACAACCACATACTTGAGCGCCAGATCGGCAACACTTTCCCCCAGATGTTTCGGCTCATCGGGATCAAGCGGCTTGGGCCGGCCAAAGCCGACGTCGCAGAAAGAGCAGCGACGGGTGCAGATGTCGCCCATGATCATGAAGGTGGCGGTGCCACTGCCAAAACACTCTGGCAGGTTCGGGCAGGAGGCTTCCTCGCAGACGGTGTGCAGCTTTTGCCGACGCAACATCGACTTGATGCGCTGGATCTCGCCATTGGCGGGTACGCGTACCCTGATCCAGCTCGGCTTGCGCTGGATGACCGGCTCGTTGACCACCGAAATGGCGCGAACCTTGTCGGCACCGCGCAGTTTTTCACCGGGGGCAACTTTGCGACGGGCCGGGCGGGATTCGCTCATGGCGACAGGGGCTCCTGAAGAACGTCAGACAGGGCGCCAGTGTACCAGTCGGGATGGCCGGCGGCAGTGACTGTATCGAACGAAAACTGGCGGCAGATGGCTGCCAGCAGGCCGGCTTCGACTGCTGCGCGGCCTGGGTCCGCGCCGAGCAGGGCAAGGCTGGTCATCGGCTGGCCGATGTGACCGCAGGGATTGATGCGCTGGAACACACTCATGTCCACGTCCCGATTCAGAGACAGCCCGTGGTAGCTGCGGCCATGGCGGATGCGCAGGCCGAGGGAGGCAATTTTTGCCTGACCGACATAGACCCCGGGGGCATCCGCCCGTGGCGCGGCCTCGATGCCAAGGCCAGACAGATAGTCGACTATAGCCCGCTCGATCCGGCTTACCAGCTCACGGGCACCGATGCCCAGACGGGCGATATCGAACAACAGGTAGCCGACAGTCTGGCCGGGGCCGTGCCAGGTGACCTGACCACCACGGTCGCTTTTTACCAGCGGAATCGGGCCCGGGTTCAGTACGTGCTCGGGCTTGCCTGCCTGACCCAGGGTAAAGACGTCGGGGTGCTCCAGCAGCCAGAGTTCATCCGCAGTGTCGGTGGCGCGCTGGTCTGTGAACGTCTTCATCGCCTGCCAGCAGGGCTGGTAGGCGGCGCGATCAAAATGGCGGGTAATGAGTTCAGGCATCTGGGCAGCGGTCAGCTGCGCTTTCGTGTCGGCGGTGCCATGCCGCCGGGATTGGACACTGCCGGGGCCTTTGGTTTGCGCGCCGGCTTTTTCGCGGCCGGTTTGGCCTTGCCGGTTTTGTTGTCTTTTTTCTTCTTCTTTGCGCCGACGGTTTTGCCAGAGGCCCTCAATTTCTTTGGACCCTGAAAGCTGCCTTTAAGCTCCTTGATCAGTCGCAGTTCAAACTTCTGCTTGAGATACCGCTCGATGCTGGCCATCAGATTCCATTCGTTGGTCAGCACGAAAGAAATCGCCAGACCACTGGCACCGGCACGACCGGTGCGGCCGATGCGATGGATATAGTCATCTCCGCTGCGCGGCATGTCGAAATTGATCACCAGATCCAGGCCGCCCACATCAATGCCGCGGGCCGCCACATCCGTGGCCACCAGCACATCGATGTCGCCATTGCGCAGCCGGTCCATGGCCTGCTTGCGGTCTTTCTGGTCTTTCTCGCCGTGCAGTACATAGCTGCGAATGTTCGATGCCACCATCACCCCGCCAAGGCGGTCTGCCTGAACGCGGGTGTTGGTGAAGATAATCGCCTTGCGATACTGCTCATGGGCGAGTAGCCACTGCAGCAGGCGCTCCTTGTGAGACACATCATCGGCAGTGATGATCTGCTGGCCGATATGGATGTCGAGTTCGCGCACATCATCAAGAAAAAGATGCTGCGGCTCGCGCAGTACGCTGGCAATCACCTTGGCCAGGCTTTCGCCGCCTTTGGTGGCGGAGAACAGCAGCGTCTGCCGGTCGGCGTTGCAGGCCCCCGCCAGCTTGAGCACATCCTCGGCAAAGCCCATATCGAGCATCCGGTCGGCCTCGTCGAGCACCAGCACTTCGAGGTCCTTGAAGTCCAGATTGCCGGCGTCATGATGTTCGATCAGTCTGCCGGGGGTGCCTATCAGGATGTCGGGATTGCGGCGGATGCGGGAGGCCTGAACCTTGAAGTCCTCGCCACCGGTGACCAGTTCTGCCTTGATGAAGGTGTAGCGGGCAAACAGCGTGACCTGCTTCAGGGTCTGCTGGGCCAGTTCACGGGTCGGCAGCAGGATCAGGGCGCGGGTGGCGGTACGCGGTTTCGGGTCGCCATAGAGCCGGTGCAGCAGCGGCAGCAGGAAGGCGGCCGTTTTGCCGGAGCCGGTGCGGGCAGTGGCGCGCAGGTCGTGGCCGCCAAGAATGACCGGAATCGCTGCCTGCTGGACCGGGGTGGGCTCACGGAACCCCAGTTCGTCGACCACGCGCAGCAGGCGCTCATGCAGGGAAAATTCGGTAAACGTCATGGTCGGTATCCGTTGGTTCGAAGCGGTTAATGGGGCGCAGTTTACCCGGAACCGGGCAGATTTGGGTCGATTACCTGCCGGGGGCATAATGTCGGGGCAAGCAGACCCCGAGAATCTGGAGATGAGATGGCCGGTTCCCTGAAAGACCAGTTGATGAAGGCGGGCCTCGCCGACGCGAAAAAGGCGCGACGGGCGGAGCACGAGAAGCGCCAGCAAGCCAAGCAGGTGGAGCGTGGTGAGGCGCCGGATCCGGCCGAGTCAGTCCGGCTTGCCCGGGAAGCCCAGGTAGCCCGTGACCGGGTCCTCAATGCCGAGCGTCTGGAGCAGCAGCGGCAGCGGGAAATCGCTGCGCAGATTCGCCAGATGATCGAGCAGCATCGTCTTGACCGTCGCGGTGCCGGGCAATCGTTTCAGTTTGTCGATGGCAAGAAAGTCCAGAAAATCTATGTCGCCCCTCAGATGGCAGATCAGCTGGCGCGTGGCATGCTGGCCGTGGTCCGTCTTGGCGAAGGCTTCGAGGTGGTGCCGACAGTGATTGCCGAGAAGATTGCCGAGCGGGACCTGCTGGCGGTGGTGGTGCGACATGATCGTGAGGCGGGTCAGCAGGCGGCGGATGATCCCTATGCAGATTACCCCATTCCCGATGATCTGATGTGGTGATGATGATGCGATGGCGATGGCGATGGCGATGGCGATGGCGATGGCGATGGCGATGGCGATGGACGGTGATGATGGTGCTGATGCCGCTAATGTCGGTGGCGGATACCTTTTCAGAGCCCCATCCCTGGCGTCGTGATGCCCTGCTTCTGGGGCGTGATTATGACTTTGATCCTCGCTCGTTTCTGCAGCGGCTGAGTTACCAGCCGCTGTTTCCGGTGCGGGCCGAGGCGGACGGCATATTCGGTTCCGCCGGCAGTGTTTCCAGTCGAGAACTGTATATGGATAGCGATGTTCGCAAGACATTGCGGTTCGATGATGAGCGCCAGCTGATTCGTCTCCGTTACCGTCGCACCGAGGATTTCGATGGCTATCTGGATCGGCAGGTCATTGGCTATGGCCTCCGCTCTGGCGACTGGCGTCTTGGTCTGGCAGGTGATGTGCGGGGCGACAAGGCAGAAACGGATGTCTACTTCGAACTGGGCTGGCAGCCGGATGAGGACACGCTGCTGCGCGCCAACCTGATTCTTCCGGATGCGTACTTCAACCAGAAGACAGAGCTTGATGCCGAGTATCTGGATCGTGCCCGCACCTGGTTCGTTGAGTGGCGACAGCAGCATGCGGGTGTCCAGTGGCAGGTTGTGTTGAATGCCTCCGGCCGGATAGCCGTGCTCGACCGGGCGCTTGATGTCCTCGCCGAGGGTGATCAGCATCGTGGACTGGTGTCGATGGAGGCAGGCGATGCCTGGCGCTGGCGGTTGCGGCTGGATGGCGAGCGATCGGATCGGGCCTTTGTGTTTGATCCCGAGGGCCTGGCGGAAGAAAAGCAGTTCCGACGACGAATGCACTCGACCACGGTATCTGTTCAGGCATCACAGTGGCCGCTGACGCCGGTGTTCGGTGTGTATCATCTTCTGCTACAGGAGGACGGCTGGCTGGGGATGAACAAGTCGGTGACCGCGAGAGTGCGCAACGACGAGCCCTACGCCTTTGTTGCTGTCACCCACTCGCTTAGTGATCGCTGGCAATGGCGGCCGACAATCTATGTTGGCCGTACCCGTACCATTCGGGAGTACGCGGAAGATCCTTCCAGCGACATTAACCGTCGCCGCGGCCAGGGCAAGCTGGCGCTGCCATTCAGCTATACGACCAACGTGGCGAACGGGGCCTACCTGACCATTTCACCATCGTTCTATCTGCATGAGCCTGCTTTTGGGGGCGGTAACGTGCAGCTTCACTGGCCATTTTGAGCAGCGCGTCGCTGGCGCCAGCTGATAATGAGCACGCAGCTGGCCAGCGCCAGGGTAATGACATTGGCGACGATGATGGGCAGGTCGCGAATCATCAGTCCATAGCTCAGCCAGAGCGCAACGCCGACACAGAATATAGAGTACATGCCGAGGGAAATACCGCGGGTGTCCCGGTCGCGAACCACCTTGACGACCTGTGGTACAAAAGCAAAGGTGGTGCAGAAAGCCGCCATCATTCCGAGCCATTGCGGGTTCATTTGTGCTTCCTGCAGTCACACTGAAAGCGCTGCATGTCGTCCAGCCGCAGCGCGGTCAGAAAGCCGTCCCAGACGCAGCCACTGTCGAGAGCCTCTATGCCGTCAATCGGCACATCACCGGCGAGGGCGGCCCAGTGTCCGAACAGGATCAGGCTGTCGATATGACGGCGGCGAGGATGATCGAACCAGGGGATATACCCACGAGGCGGCGCATCCGCTTCGCCTTTGGTTTCCAGCTCCAGTTCGCCGGCATCGTTGATGAAGCGCATGCGGGTGAAGTGATTGGTAATCACTCGCCAGCGGCTCGGGCCTTCGAGGGTATCGTGCCAGCCGGCTGGCTGGTTGCCGTATATGGCTTCGAACAGCCTGCGACACTGGTCGCCATGCAACACTGTTTCCACTTCCCGTGCGCGGCTGCGGGCTTCTGCCAGAGTCCACAAAGGCGGGATGCCGGCGTGGGTCATCACGGCATTGAACTCGGGGATGTCCACCAGTAGCGGCTGCTGGCGCAACCAGGACAGCAGCGTGTCGCCATCCGGCGCGTTCAGGATCGCTTGCAGATCGGCGTCTTTCTTCTTGAGCGGTGCGCATCCATGGGCGACGGCCAGCAGGTGCAGATCATGGTTACCCAGCACGCAGCGGACGTGGTCGCGCAGTGCATACACCTTGCGCAGGGTGCCAAGCGAATCCGGACCACGAGCGACGAGATCGCCGGCCAGCAGCAGTTGATCGCGCCCGGGCTGGAAATCCACCTGCTTGAGCAGACGCTCAAAGGCGCCGAGACAGCCTTGCAGATCGCCAATCGCATAGGTGCTCATGGCCGGCCCTCAGTGCAAGCTGTGCGGTGGCGCCAGCGTAAAAGCCGGAATGCCGGCATCGAAGCAATGCCCATCTTCCGCCAGCATCTGGTAACTGCCGTGCATACTGCCAACGCGGCTTTCGAGCACGCAACCGCTGGTGTACTCGAAGGATTGGCCGGGCGCCAGATTCGGTTGTTCGCCGATGACGCCTTCGCCATGTACTTCCTGTACCCGCTCCTCGCCGTCGGTTATTACCCAGTGACGGGTCAGCAGCTTTGCCGCCAACTGGCCTTCATTTCGAATGGTGACATGATAGGCAAACACCCAGCGTCGTGATGGCGGATCACTCTGTTCCGGCAGGAACTCGCTCTCTACAAACACCCGGATGTGGTAGCGGGGATCATCCTGCATGGTCAGAGTCCGGTGAGGTTGAAAGGGAAAGATGTGACACCTGATTGGCCAGCGCTACATACCCTTCGACTGAAACGCTGTCGGGCCGCAGCCCCGGATCGACGCCGGCAGCACGGATATGGTCACTGTCGAGAAAGGACTTCAGGGCATTGCTGATGACTTTGCGACGCTGGGTAAAGGCCTGGGCCACCAGGCGGCGTAGCAGCCCGAGATCCTCTGCCGGATGCGGCAGCGTGCGATAGGGTGTCAGGCGCACCACGGCGGAATCCACTTTCGGAGGCGGCGAGAACGCGCCGGGTGGCACAAAGAACAGATAGTCATTGCGACAGTAGTACTGAATCATCACCGACAGGCGGCCCCAGTCTGCTGTGCCGGGTACCGCCACCAGTCTGTCTACCACCTCCTTCTGCAGCATGAAGTGCATGTCTTCAATGGCTTCCACCTGTTCTAGCAGGTGGAACATCAGCGGCGTGGAAATGTTGTAAGGCAAGTTGCCGACCACGCGGATGCGTTGACCATTTTTCATCAGCGACGCGAAGTCGAACTTCAGCGCGTCAGCGCCGTGAATGGTGATGCGCTGGCGGGCAATGCGACGCTCCAGTTCAGCGATCAGATCACGATCCAGTTCCACCACCTGCAGGTGCTGGATGCGATCCAGCAACGGCAAGGTGAGCGCGCCCTGACCCGGGCCAATCTCGACAATGATCTGATCATCGCTGGGGGCGATGGCGCGTACCATGCGCTCCACCAGTGCGGTGTCGGTGAGAAAGTGCTGGCCGAAGCGTTTGCGGGCCTGATGCTGCATGTCAGTGTTCCGGAGTGAGGTTGCCGGCCGCCACACGGGCCGCCAGACGGGTGGCGGCGATCAGGCTGCCAGGCTCGGCACGGCCGCTGCCGGCGAGATCGAAAGCGGTGCCGTGATCCACCGAGGTGCGGATATAGGGCAGTCCCAGTGTCATATTGACCGCTTCGCCGAAGCCGGCGTACTTGAGTACCGGCAACCCTTGATCGTGGTACATCGCCAGTACTGCATCATGGCCCTGCAGGTGCCGTGGGGTAAAGGCGGTGTCGGCCGGGAGTGGACCGGTCAGGGTCAGCCCTCGCTGCCGCAGTCGCTCCAGCGTTGGCGTAATGATGCGTTGCTCTTCATCGCCAAGATGACCGTTTTCGCCGGCATGGGGGTTTAATCCCAGCACCAGAATACGGGGCGCCAGCAGGCCAAAATGCTGGCGCAGGTCGTGATCGAGAATGGTCAGCACCTGTTCCAGCAGCGTGGCGTCGATCGCATCGGCCACCTCACGCAGCGGCAGATGGGTGGTGGCCAGTGCCACGCGCAGATCCCCTGCCACCAGCATCATCACCACCCGCTCTATGCCGGCGCGCTGGCACAGGTATTCGGTGTGGCCGGTAAAGTGGGGGTCGGCGCCGTCGCGGATCACATGTTTGGCCAGCGGTGCTGTCACCATGGCAGAAAAGAGGCCAGCCATGCAGCCGTCGGCGGCGCGATCCAGCAGTTCAAGGACGCTGCGCGCGCTGGCCGGCTGCGGTTGACC
This sequence comes from Alcanivoracaceae bacterium, assembly GCA_046292765.1. Classification (GTDB taxonomy): domain Bacteria; phylum Pseudomonadota; class Gammaproteobacteria; order Pseudomonadales; family Alcanivoracaceae; genus PGZG01. The sequence goes on from JBKBQA010000001.1 coordinate 531,637, forward strand.
CGCGCAGATGGCGATGCCGCTGTCCAGATGCCAGACCGGCAGACCCTGATCCGGCAGTGGCTGGCCGGGCTGCCAGGGTGACAAGGCAACCTGCAGATCAAGTTGCCGCGCCCGCGCCGCCAGCACCTCGATGTCGCCCAGAATCACCAGTGGTATATCAGTAACATGCTGTCGCAGTTGCAGTGCCAGATCCGGTCCGATGCCGGCGGGGTCGCCACAGGTGACAGCGATGGGGGCGATCATCAGAGGCGGAGATCCACGTAGGCATCCTGACGTAATTCGGTTAGCCAGCTTTCCAGCTCTTCAGTGAAGCGTCGCTGGTGAAGTGCCTGACGGGCGCGCAAACGACGAAATTCGTCGCTCATGTCTGCGGTGCGGATGGCATCGACGCGGAGAATATGCCAGCCGTATTCTGTGCGGAACGGCTCACTGACCTGCCCCACCGGGCTGGACTGCATCAGGCGATCAAACTCGCCTACCATTTCTCCTGGCGTTACCCACTCCAGACTGCCACCGCTGCGGGCGCTGCCAGGATCATCGGAAAACTCCCTCGCCAGTCGCGCCATGTCTTCGCCCTGGGCGATGCGGTTGCTCAGCTCGCCGATCAGGCGTCGGGCCTCTTCATCGCTACGCAGTGTGGTGGGGCGGATCAGGATATGACGAACATGGAACTGGTCGACCAGCGTCTGGCTATCGCCTCGACGGTCGATCATTTTCAGGATGTGGTAGCCGTTGGCGGCCCGCAAAGGCCCGACAAGCTCGCCGGCGCGCAGACTGATCACCGCATCGGTAAACAGCGACGGCCATTGGGCTGCCGGGCGCCAGCCAAGGTCGCCGCCTTCCAGTGCAGACTGGCTGTCAGAATGCTCGCTGGCGATGTCGGCAAAATCCTCGCCGGTGCGCAGCCGGCGGACCAGATCGTCTGCCTTGCTTTCGGCGAGCGCCAGTTGATCCATCGACCCACCGTCTGGGATGGCCACCAGAATATGACCAAGCCGGAATTCCGCTTCGAACAGTTGCCGCGCCATTTCCGAATTCATGAAGCGGTCAAGCTCGCCTTCGGTGATGCGAATGCGCTGACTGACACGCCGCTGGCGCAGCTGGTTGATCATCATGTCGTGACGGACCTGCTCGCGGAACTGGGCCCAGTCATATCCTTCTTCCCGTAGATGTCCGGCGAACTCGTCCAGATTGAAGCCGCTTTGGCGGGCAATCCCGGACAGGGCGTCGTTCAGGCTGGTGTCATCCACCTTGATGCCGAGCCGCTTTGCCTGATCAAGCTGGATGCGTTCCACCACCATTCGCTCCAGTACCTGACTGCGAAGAATCGGCTCAGGTGGCTGGGCGCGTCCTTCTGCACGCAGGTTGCGGCGGATATCATTGATGCGCTCATCAAGCTCGCTGGCCATGATCACGCTGTCATCGACGACGGCGACGATGCGATCAAGTGGCACCAGAGAGTCTCCCAGTGCCAGGGTCGGCAATAGCAGGGCCAGCCAGAGGGTTCGGATCATTGATTTCTCCTGTAACCGGGGATGCCGCGCTCAAGCAGCGTATCGACGGTGCCGCCGAAGCCGCCCAGACCGACCATTTGAATTTGCAGTAACGTGGTGCGTTCGCTATCCAGCAGGGTATTGCCGTCCCGGTCACTCAGCTCACGCAGGTTGAGCAGCCGGATACGCCAGCAACAATCACGGTATTCGACACCCGAGACCGTCTCAAGTGACCGCCGGTCTTCGAGGTCGTAGAGCCAGCGACCGATCAGACTCCAGTGGTTGTGGACAGGCACGATGGCAGCCAGTTCCGTCTGTCGGATCTGGTCCGCCGGCCGGTACTGGTAGCCGGCATGAGCATGCACGCGGCTGCGGTCGGTATAGCCGATACGCAAACTATTCTGTTCACGCTGGTTGGACTCGCTGTTCCATTGTGTTTCCGCATACAGGGACCATCTCCGGTCGAGCTGCAAGGTGGCATCTGCAACCACCGGTGACTGGCGCCGGGTATTGGCCGCCAGCGGCGTATTGCCGGAGAACACGATGCGGTCCTGGCGATGGAATTTTTGCGCGGCGCGCAGAATCAGCAGATCGTCGCCGACGGATGGATCTCGAAAGCGGGAAGTAACGCCGATAGTGGCACTCTGCTCGTCGCCAATACGGTCGTAGCCGGTAAAGCGGTTTTCCCGGAACAGGGTGTCCCAGGAAGAGGTCAGGCGGCCACTGTCGAAATCGGGCAGATCAAACTGATCCTTCTGCTCGACATAGTTTATGAACAATCGTGGTTCCAGCGTTTGCAGTAGTGGCCGATTGCGGTAGCTGAAGGGGCGCTCCAGAAACAGGCCGCCGTCGATGTTGCCGCCGAGCAGGGAGCGGGTCGGTGAATCAGAAGGCAGTGTATCGACGTCATTGAGCAGATACACCGTCTGGTAAGCGCGCACGGTCGGCTGCAGGTATCCCCAGGGACGCTGGATCGGCACGGTCAGGGCAGGCTGGGCATGCAGTCGCTGGCCGCTGATATTGTCGAGTAACAGATCTGTCGAGCGGTCGAACACCGTGATATCGCTCAGCCAGTCGAGTGTCACCGGCCCGGTCAGAGGTTGCAGGCCGGTCAGCTGGAGCTGGGGCAGGCGGCGGTAGGGCAGATCCTCGTCGTCCAGGGTCGGGTCGATGGTTTGCCAGGCCTGAAGACGGGCGAGAAATCGCCAGCGTTTGCCAAAATATTCTGCCTGTCCTTCGCGAGGCAGGTGGGTCAGCGCGGCCACTTCCAAACCGGTATCCAGATCCTTGAAGTAAAAATCGTCTGAGACATAGTTTACATCGGTGCTGAACAGCCAGCGGCCGACATCACCCTCGTGATGCCAGCTGGCCAGCTCGCGATCGTGATCGTTGAACAGTGTGTCATCTGCCAGCCAGCGATAGGTAAGTACGCCTTCTCCCAGACCGACGAGGTAACGGAACTCGTTATCGATACCTTTGCCACGGCCATCAATATAGCGCGGAGCGAGTGTGGCGTCGGCCTGTGGGTGCAGGTTGAGATAGAGCGGTTGGCTGATATCAAAACCGCCGCTGTCAGAGGTGCCAAAGCTGGGGAACAGCAGCCCTGTTTTGCGACGGTCGTCGATGGGGAAGGTGATCCACGGCATGTAGATCACCGGAATATTTTCCACTCGCAGCACGACATGGCGGGCTTCGCCCCAGCCCTTCTCGCGATCCAGATCAATCTTGCGCGCGCCCAGCACCCAGCCATTCGAGTTGGGAGCGCAGGTGGTGTAGCTGCCGCGATGAATGGTGATCAGGTCGCCGCTTTGCTCGACCTGTCTGGCGTGGCCGCGGGCGTGCTGCTCGAACAGCGCATAGCGGGCGCCCAGCAGGGTTGCTTCGCGATGGTTCAGATTGCCGCTCAGGGATTCGGCTTGAAAACTCAGCGCCGAGGTGTCGACGCGGATATCGCCCTTTAACTCAAACTCGCCGGTGGCCTGATCATAGCGAGCACTGTCAGCGCTCAGCTTCCGCCCGGGCTGCTCTATGATCACTCCTCCCTCCAGCGAAGCCTCGCCCTGCAACTGGAAGGTCGAGCTCCCGGCACTGATATGGGTATCGCGAGACGCCGGGGGAACGGCAAAGGCCGGGTTGTAGTAGACCCCTCCGCACCAGGCCGGGATCGGCCGGCGCAGCTCCTCCGGCAGGGACTGCATGTCCTCTTGGCGGAGCCAGTTCAGATCCTCGGCCAGCGCCTGCCCTGCCAGCAGTGCGGACATCAGCAGGAGTCGGGTGAGGCGCAGTGGCATTCGTTATCCGGAACAGGTAAAAAGCCGGACAGCAGTTTACTGGATAGAGGGTAGCAATGCAGCCGCAGACGGAAGCAGGGCGGATCGGCGCAGATCCCGGTCAGGATGAGCGCAAATCGGCACTGGATGAGTGGGTTTCCCGGCAAATCAGCCAGTCGCTGGTGGGCCAGAGTGCCTCTGCCGACGCATCGTTCAGGCGCTATTTTCGTTACAAATTCCCGGATTGCGATGGTGAGCACAGCCTGATTGCCATGGATGCGCCGCCACCGCAGGAGGATTGCCGTCCGTTTGTGCGTATTGCCGGCCTGTTTGCCGATGCCGGGGTGCACGTCCCCCATATCATTGCCCAGGATCTGGCGCGCGGTTTCCTGCTGCTGCCGGATATGGGCACTCGGACCTGGCTCGAGGTGCTCAACGAGGGCAACGCCGATGCCCGCTTTGAGCGGGCGATTGATGCCCTGATCCGTATCCAGCGTATCAGTCAGGCCAATGTGCTGCCGGTGTATGACGAAGCCCTGCTGCGTCGGGAGCTTGAGCTGTTCCCGCAGTGGTTTCTGGAGCGGCATCTGGGCCTGACGGTGGATCAGGCGCTGCGCCGGGAACTGGACGGTATTTTCGACCTGCTGGTGGCGCGGGCGTTGCGGCAAGGGCAGGTGTATGTGCACCGCGACTACATGCCCCGCAACCTGATGGACAGCGACCCGGACCCGGGCATTATCGATTTTCAGGATGCGGTCTACGGCCCGGTGAGCTACGACGTTACCTCGCTGTTCAAGGATGCCTTTATCAGCTGGCCCGAGGAGCGGGTGCTTGGCTGGCTGGAACAGTACTGGCGGCGGGCTCGGGCGGCGGCACTGCCAGTGCCCGAAGTGTTCGACGCGTTTTTGCATGATTGCGACCTGATGGGCGCCCAGCGACATCTGAAGGTGATTGGCATCTTCGCCCGCATTTGCCACCGCGATGGCAAGCCAAAATACCTTGAGGATGTGCCGCGCTTTGTGGCCTATCTGCGCACCGTGATTGCCCGTCGTGACGAGCTGGCTCCGCTGGGTGCGGTGCTGGATCGTCTGGGGCTGTGATGTGAAGGCGATGATTCTGGCCGCAGGCCTCGGCACTCGAATGCGGCCGCTGACCGATCACACCCCTAAACCATTGCTGAAGGCGGCGGGTAAAAGCCTGATTGAGTGGCATATTGATCGACTCAAAGCCGCCGGTTTCATCGAGCTGGTTATCAACACCGCCTGGCTTGGTGAGCAGATGGAGGCGGCGCTGGGCGATGGTAGTCGCTATGGTGTCTCCATCGTCTGGTCTCGGGAGGGCACGCCGCTGGAAACGGCAGGTGGCATTCGGCGCGCCCTGCCGTTGCTCGGCGACGCCCCGTTTGCGGTGATCAACGGCGATATCTGGACGGACTATGACTTTTGCCGTCTGCCCGAGCCGGCCGGACTGGCCCATCTGGTGCTGGTGGATAACCCGGAACATCACCCGAAGGGTGATTTTGGTTTGGATTCTGCCGGGCGGGTTCGGGACAATGGCGCCCCGACCCTGACTTTCTCCGGCATCGGTGTTTACCGGCCGGAGCTGTTTCGAGAATTGCCTGATGGCGAGGCGAAACTGGCGCCGCTGCTGCGCACTGCCATGGCGCAGGATGCGGTGAGCGGGGAGCACTTTACTGGTGACTGGTGGGACATCGGCACGCCGCAACGTCTTTCGCAACTGGATGCCTATTTGCGCGACCACCGGTCGCACTGAGGAGAATATGGCCAAGCAGGATTACTGGATTGCACCGTCGATTCTGAGTGCAGATTTTGCCCGTCTCGGCGCAGAGGTGGATGCGGTGCTGCAGGCCGGCGCCGACGTGGTTCACTTCGACGTGATGGACAATCATTATGTGCCTAATCTCACCATTGGTCCGATGGTATGCAAGGCGCTGCGCAATCACGGTGTCACGGCGCCGATTGATGTGCATCTGATGGTCAGTCCGGTGGACAGTCTTATCACGATGTTTGCCGATGCCGGCGCCAGCATCATCACCTTCCATCCGGAAGCGAGTGATCATGTTGATCGCTCGTTGCAGCTGATTCGCTCAAGTGGTTGCAAGGCCGGGTTAGTGTTGAATCCCGCCACTTCGCCAGATTGCCTTGAGTACGTGATGGACCGGCTCGACATGATTTTGCTGATGAGCGTCAACCCCGGCTTTGGTGGCCAATCATTTATTCCGGCGACGCTGAAAAAAGTGGAAAGGGTCCGACGCTTGATTGATGACAGCAGTTTGCCTATTCGTCTTGAGGTGGATGGCGGCATCAGTGAGAACAATATCGCCGATGTGGCAGCGGCAGGGGCGGATACCTTTGTGGCCGGGTCGGCGATTTATGGTCGGCCGGATTACCAGGTGGTGATTGATTCGATGCGGGCGGCGCTGGCTTCCGTTCGCTGAGCGGCAGCTGGCATATTGCCAGCTACTAATATTTTTTCAGGAGTGCTTCATGATTCGTAAAAATCCGAGTGGTGATCTGCCGGTAGTGGCGGAGTCCGCGTTTGTTGATCCCACTGCGATTATCTGCGGCAAGGTTATTGTTGGTGAGAATGTGTTTATTGGCCCTTATGCAGTGATTCGTGCTGATGAGGTCAACGCCGAAGGCAGCATGGATCCGATCATTATCGGGGATAACTCGAATATCCAGGATGGCGTAGTGATTCACTCCAAGTCCGGCGCCAAAGTGGAAATCGGCGAAAACACCTCCATTGCCCATCGATCAATTGTTCATGGCCCCTGCAAGGTCGGCAGCAGTGTGTTTATCGGTTTCAACTCGGTATTGTTTAACTGTGAAGTGGGTGCTGGATCGGTGGTGCGGCATAACTCGGTGGTGGAAGGCGTAATTGTGCCGGAGAATTTCCATATCCCCTCCACCAGCAATATCCGCAAGGAATCTGACCTCGCCAGTATCAAGCCGGTGCGCGCCGATGCTTCGTCGTTCTCGGAAGACGTGGCGCAAACCAATGTCCGATTGGTGCAGGGCTACAAGAAGATTCAGAACGAGCTGTGAACCCACGCCAGCCTTGACGGCAAGCGTTTGGTGATATCGGTGCTTTCATGACGTTTATTTCACTGACCCGGATTTCACCGGGAGACCGGCAAGCTGCGCCCTCGACTGTCTGGAGGGTGTTGTATGGTTACCATATCGGTATTGCACGAAAGCATTGCCGCCTACGTGAAGGATGAGAAAAAGCACTTCGAGTTGTTGGTGGGAACCACAGAGCTGGCGCGGTTTGAGAAAAGCATTGAGATGGATAGCCCCCAGGTGCTGTTGCTTGATGTGGGTTTGCTCGGCACCGATCCGGTTGCCAAGGTGCGTGAACTGGAACGCAAGGCGATGCCGGAAACCACCATATTGATCTACAGCTTTGCCAAGCGCGACGTGATCAATGAGTTGCGTGGCGAGAAGCGCCAGGTGATGCGCGGTCCTCTTAAGATGCAGGATCTGCGCACTGCGCTGATCAATCTTATCGTTCGCGATATGACCTCAAAACCGCTGCCTGCAAAGCATGCGGTGGTGCCGGAAACCCCGCCGCCGCCGGTGTTTTTTACTGCGGAACAGTTGACCCGGCTTCAGGAAATCAAGAGCGTGGTGGATTGTGAGTGCCCCAACCACGTCTCCGACATCATCATTTCGCTGAAGGCGTTTGAGGATTACTCCAAGCAGTGCGAGAGCAAGAACGACGCTGATGTGAAAATGCACGAGTTCCTGTGGCGGGCCTCAGGGCACTCGCGGGCGCTGATGGAGCATGCCCTGAAAGAGCTGTGTCGCTTTGAAGGTATTGATCTGAATGACCCGAATCCGGTGGCGCCGTCGGTGCGCAGTGGTCTGGCGGTACCACCGCCTACGCCGGGGTGACTGGAGTCTCGGCGATGGCAACCTGATGCAGCTTCAGCGGGTTGCCATCGCTGTCCAGCACTTGCACACGTTGCACCGGCTGACGGCTTTCCCGGTCAATCAGGTGTAACGGCGGTTCATTCTCGAACACCCACTTGTCGGCCCATTGCCGCAGGGCAGTGAGCACCACGAACAGATCCCGCCCCTTGTCGGTCAGACGGTACTCGAAACGGGTGCCGTGTTCGCCGGCGTCCACCTTGCGCAGAATGTCCCGTTCCACCAGCTTGTTGAGACGGTCGGTGAGGATGTTACGGGCGATGCCCAGATTCTGCTGGAAATCGGAGAATCGCCGGGTGCCGTACATGGCCTCGCGGATGATCATCAGCGACCACCAGTCACCGACCTCGGCGAGGCCGCGGGCAAGGGAGCAGGGATCGTTGGCGGGATCAGGTCGGTTCATGGAGGCCAGTCTCGGTAATATGGTTGCAAAAAGCAACTCAAATCAATATGGTTGCAAATCACAACTTAATGCCGGGCGAATGTCGCCCCTGATGCCGAGGTTTCTGTGACTGATACCAGCCCGCTGTTCCGCCCATTCGAGTGCAAGTCCCTGAAACTGGCCAATCGAGTCGCCATGGCGCCGATGACGCGGATGCGTTCGCCGAATTACCTCCCCAATGACGAGGTGGTGGCCTATTACCGCCGCCGCGCCGAGGGGCAGGTGGGGCTGCTGATCACCGAAGGCACCACGGTCAACCACAAGGCTGCCAATGGCTATGAGCAGGTGCCGGCGTTTCACGGCGCGGCGCTGGAGGGCTGGAAGCGGGTCGTTGACGCGGTGCATGCCGCTGGCGGTCAGATCATTCCGCAGCTCTGGCATGTTGGCTCGGTGCGCCGTCCCGGCGTTGGCCCCGACAAGGATGTGCCCGGCTATAGCCCCTGCGGCATGGTCAAGCCGGGCAAGGTGGTCGGCCATGCCATGACCCGAGAGGACATTCAGGAGGTGGTGCGCGCCTTTGCTGACGCTGCCCGGGATGCGAAGGCGCTGGGGTTTGACGGTGTTGAGATCCACGGTGCCCACGGCTATCTGATCGACCAGTTCTTCTGGGAAGGCACTAACCAGCGCGACGACGAGTATGGCGGTTCGCTGGACAATCGTGGCCGTTTTGCCGTGGAAATTATTCGCGCGGTGCGAGAGGCGGTGGGCGAGGACTTCGCCATCGTGCTGCGCTATTCGCAGTGGAAGCAGCAGGATTACAGCGCCCGGCTGGTGCAGACGCCGGAGGAGCTGGGCCGCTTTCTGGTACCGCTGGTGGAGGCCGGGGTCGATATTTTCCACTGCTCGACGCGCCGTTTTTGGGAGCCCGAGTTTGATGGCTCCGATCTCAATCTGGCCGGCTGGACCAGAAAGCTCACCGGCAAGCCGACCATAAGTGTCGGCAGTGTTGGCCTCGATGACGATTTTATCGGCGAGGCCGGTATGGCCATGGGTGGCGATGCGGCGCCAGTGGGTATTGATGAGCTGGTGCGACGCATGGCGGCGGATGAGTTCGACCTGGTCGCCGTTGGTCGTGCATTGCTGCAGGACCCGCAGTGGTTGGTCAAGGTACGGGACGGTCGCACCGACGAGCTCACCCCGTTCAACAAGATGTCGCTTGCCAACTACATTTGACACCCTGGAGCGAAGGCCGCCGTCAGGCGGCTCTTTTATGTTCGCCGTTATCATGCCCAGCGGTTACTGTTCAGGGTCAGTGTTGGGCAGTGACTGATCCGGCCAGAGAGGCGGCAAGGGCCTCCCGGGACACGCCGTGAATACATCCCTGTAGGCTTGCGTTCGGCATCCATGCCTCACACAGTCCCGGGAGGCCCTTGCCCCCTCCCCCCCCCCCCCCCCCCCCCCCCCCCCCCCCCCCCCCCCCCCCCCCCCCCCCCCCCCCCCCCCCCCCGCCTCTCTGGCCTCGCTTTTGTTATTTCCACGCACCCTGAAGTACAAGAAGATGCCAGGCCTTATCCGTCGTTGCACTTTCCCGGGACCCTCGGAGCCATGGATGGCGGAGAGGAGCTACAGGGATGTACTCGTGCGTGTCCCGGGAAAGTGCAACGACGGATAAGGCCGGAGAGGTTCACTGTGGTCGGCATGGGCTGGCTGGCGGGGGTGGGGTATTGCCGCTACAATCCGCCCTGACTACTTTCCGCGAAATTAACCAGGATACGTCGGTGGCCCATTCTCCGGTTGCAGCAACCTGCTTGACCGCCATTCCCACCCGTTGGCGATGGTGACCTGAACCTTGCCGGGTACCCCGGCACGAATGTCTGTGCATGTCATCCAGAGCAGAACACCGGGAATTTGTTATGTCATCGAATGCCTCCTCTCCGCTGAGCGCGGAACAGCTCCAGACTTACCTCGAAGCGGGCTACAACCGCGTGCCGGTGGTGCGCGAAGTGCTAGCCGATCTGGATACACCCCTGTCTGCATACCGCAAGCTGGCCGCGGCGCCCTACACCTACTTGTTCGAATCGGTTCAGGGCGGTGAGCGCTGGGGCCGCTACTCAATGATCGGCTTGTCAGCGAAGGAAGTGATCCGGGTATACGGTGAGCGAATTGAAGTCAGCAATGGTCTGACCACGCAAACCCTGACCGGTGATCCGATTGCTTTTATCGAGGACTACCGTCGCCAGTTCTGCGCACCAGAAGTGGAAGGGCTACCGCGCTTCAATGGCGGGCTGGTTGGCTATTTCGGTTATGACAGCGTGCGCTATTTCGAGCCGCGTCTGGGTCCGGCAAAAGGCAAGGACACCATCGGTGCGCCGGACATTTTGCTGATGCGTTCAGAAGAGATCGTGGTATTCGATAATCTGCGCGGCAGCCTGTTCCTGTTGGTGCTGGTGGATCCCAATCAAGCCGATGTGCTCGGCCAGGCGCAGGCGCGACTGGATCAGCTTGAGCGCCAGTTGCGCGCACCGCTGGCGGAGCCGGAGCCGCATCGGGGTAGCGCGTTGCCGGAAAGCGATTTCGTCTCTGAGTATCCGGAAGCTGATTTCAAAGCCGGGGTTGAGCGCATCCGCGAGTACACGTTGGCCGGTGACATTATGCAGGTGGTGCCGTCGCAACGGATGTCAGTGCCGTTCAGCGCGGCGCCACTGGATCTGTATCGCGCCCTGCGTTACCTGAATCCGTCGCCGTACATGTTCTATCTGGATCTGGACGATTTTCATATCGCCGGGTCGTCGCCGGAAATCCTCACTCGAGTGGAACACGGCATGGTCACGGTGCGGCCGATTGCAGGCACCCGCCGTCGCGGCCGTAGTGTCGAGGAAGATCAGGCTCTGGAAGCAGAGTTGCTGGCGGATCCGAAGGAAATTGCCGAACACCTCATGCTGATTGACCTGGGCCGCAATGATGTGGGCCGCATTGCCGAGCCGGGCACGGTGCGAGTCACCGAGAATATGAAAGTGGAGCGCTACTCCCACGTTATGCATATCGTCTCCAATGTCGAAGGCAAGCTGAAAAAAGGGTACGGGCCTCTGGAAGTGTTAAAGGCGACTTTCCCGGCAGGAACCTTAAGTGGCGCGCCGAAAATTCGCGCCATGGAAATCATTGACGAGCTGGAACCGGTCAAGCGCGGCATCTACGGCGGTGCGGTGGGCTATATCGGCTTTAATGGCGAGATGGACACCGCCATTGCCATTCGCACCGCAGTGATTCGCGATGGTCGTCTGTATGTACAGGCTGGTGCCGGTGTGGTGGCTGACTCCGTCCCGGCACTGGAGTGGAAGGAAACCATGAACAAGGCGCGGGCCATTTTTACCGCCGTCAATATGGTGCTGTCCGGTCTGGAGGTGCGCTCATGATTCGCGTGCTGATGATCGATAACTACGACAGCTTTACCTGGAATATCGTCCAGTACCTGCAGGAGCTGGGGGCGGAAGTGATCGTCAAGCGCAATGACGAGTTGTCGCTGGACGATATTGCCGCGATTCAGGCGGACAAGCTGGTGATTTCGCCCGGCCCCTGTACTCCCAACGAGGCGGGCATTTCCATGGCAGCCATTGAACACTTTGCTGGCAAGCTGCCTATTCTGGGGGTGTGTCTTGGTCACCAGAGTATGGGGCAGGTGTTTGGCGGCAAGGTGATTCGTGCCCGCCAGGTAATGCATGGCAAAACGTCGCCGATCTACCACAACGGCAAGGGCGTGTTCAGTGATTTGCCGTCGCCCTTTACCGCGACGCGCTATCACTCGCTGGTGGTGGAGAAGGACAGCCTGCCGGACTGCTTCGAGATTACCGCGTGGACGCAATACGATGATGGCAGCATGGACGAAATCATGGGCCTGCGGCACAAAGTGCTGGACGTGGAAGGGGTGCAGTTTCACCCCGAGTCCATTCTCACCGAGCATGGCCATGCGCTGCTGAAAAACTTCCTCGACGGAGCACGCTGATGGATATTCGCGAAGCGCTCGCCCGGGTGGCGGAAAATCTTGACCTGAATGTGGACGAGATGCGCCAGGTGATGCACCAGATCATGACCGGTGGTGCCACCGATGCGCAGATCGGTGCCTTTCTGATGGGGCTGCGCATGAAAAGCGAGACCATCGACGAGATCACCGGTGCGGTGCAGGTGATGCGTGAACTGATGACGCCGGTCAAAGTTGGTGAGCTTCCCTATCTGGTGGATATCGTTGGTACCGGCGGTGACGGGGCCAATCTGTTTAATGTGTCCAGCGCTTCCTCGTTTGTGGCGGCCTCAGCAGGCTGTCATGTGGCCAAGCACGGCAATCGCTCGGTGAGTTCCAGGAGCGGCGCTGCCGATGTGCTCGAAGCAGCAGGCATTCGCCTTGATTTGAATCCGGAACAAACAGCGCGCTGTATTCGTGAAGTGGGCGTCGGCTTTATGTTTGCGCCTAATCACCATAGCGCCATGAAGCACGCCATTGGTCCTCGTCGCGATATGGGGCTGCGGACGATTTTCAATATTCTCGGCCCGATGACCAACCCTGCCGGAGTGAAACGTCAGGTGGTGGGCGTGTTCTCCGCGCATTTGTGCCGCCCCATGGCGGAAGTGTTGGGGCGTCTTGGCGCCGAGCATGTGATGGTGGTGCATGGTATGGATGGACTGGACGAGTTCAGCCTTGCGACTCGCACCCATGTGGTGGAGTGGCGGGATGGCGAGCTCAGCGAGTACGACGTTGCGCCGGAAGATGTCGGCCTGCAATCTGCCTCATTGGTCGGCTTGAGTGTGGCCGATGCCGCCGAGTCGCTGGCACTGATTCGGGATGCCTTTGGCAAGCGCAGCACCGAGGCGGCGAACAAGGCCGCCGATGTGGTGGCGTTCAATGCCGGTGCCGCCATCTATGTGGCCGGTGTCGCCCGCTCCCTGAAAGACGGTGTGCGCATGGCCGAAGACTTGATCCACAACGGCGAAGCCCGCGAGCGCATGAACCAGCTGCGAGATTTCTCCGCTCTGCTCAAGCAACAGGAAGACATTCAGTGAAGAAGACCGGCACCGTGCTGGACCGCATTCTGGTCCGCAAGCAGGAGGAAGTGTTCGCGCGACTCACGGCAAGGCCGCTTGCAGAAATACAGCATGCAGCCTGCGCGCAACCGCCTGCGCGCGGCTTTATTCGTGCCCTGCAGAACAAGCTGGATCAGAACCTGCCCGCTGTGATCGCCGAGATCAAGAAGGCCTCGCCGTCGAAGGGCGTGATTCGTGAGCGTTTTGTGCCGGCGGAAATTGCTGCAAGCTACGAAAAGGGCGGCGCTGCCTGCCTGTCGGTGCTGACGGACCGGGATTTTTTTCAAGGTCATGAAGATTATCTGCAACAGGCCCGCGCCGCCTGCGCTTTGCCAGTGCTGCGCAAAGATTTCACCATTGATCCGTATCAGGTATGGGAGGCGCGTGCCATCGGCGCCGACTGTATTCTGCTGATTGTTGCCGCGCTGGAAGACGATACGTTGGCGCAGCTGTATGCCACGGCTAACGATGCCGGGCTCGATACGCTGGTAGAAGTCCATACCGGCGAGGAGCTGGATCGCGCACTGGCACTTGGCGCACCGTTGATCGGCATTAACAATCGCGACCTGCACACCTTCGAGCTTTCGCTGGAGAACACGTTTTCGTTGCTTGAGCGTGTTCCCGAAGATCGCCTGCTGGTGACCGAGAGTGGCATCCTTGTCCCCGCCGATGTGGCCGCCATGCGCCAACGTGACGTTAATGCGTTTCTGGTGGGCGAAGCCTTTATGCGTGCTGATGATCCCGGCGCCGAGCTACACCGGCTGTTCTTTTGAGGTCTACATGTATATTGGCGAGGTCGTAACTCGCACCGGTGCCTCCGCCAAGGCCATACGCCTGTATGAGCAGCGCGGGTTGCTGTCCGTGCCACGCAGTGGTCGCTATCGTCTTTACCGCGACCAGGACGTCGCTCAGATTCTGCTGATTCGTCAGGCATTGGCGCTTGGGTTTCGCCTCGCTGATCTGGTGGCGCTGTTTCAGGATCAGAGCCAGAGACACGGTGATAGCGGCATGAGTCGAGAGAGTATGCTGGCGCTGATCGACCGTCGTATCGAAAGCGTTGATGCGCAACTCGCCGCCCTAACCAGCCTGCGTCACCAGCTTGATCTGGCTCGCCACGAGATCATCACCTGCCCGGACATGGCGGGTGGTCAGCCCCTCAATGCAGAAGTCTGCACCACCGCATCCTGACACCCTTGACTCTGCCCCATGGGGCAGACGCCAGACTGTGGCTCATCGCGTTTCCATTGCGCATCGTTTGGAGTGGGCAACATGAATATTCTGATTATCCTGGGTCATCCCGATGGCAGCAGTCTGAATGGCGCATTGGCCGATGCCGTTGCTGCCGGTGCCTTGCAGGCTGGTGCTCAGGTGGACGTATTGAGGCTTGGCGAACTTAACTTTGATCCAGTGCTACGTCATGGCTATGCCAGTGAGCAGCCGCTTGAGGCGGATCTGGTAAAAGCGCAGAGCCAAATACTGAAGGCGGATCATCTGGTCTGGGTGTTTCCGGTCTGGTGGGGTGGCTTGCCCGCACTGATGAAGGGCTTTATCGAACGGGTGTTCCTGCCGGGTTTTGCCTTTCGTTACCGAGGTGGCTCCAGTCTGTGGGATCGCCTGTTGGTGGGGCGTCAGGCCACCGTGCTGGCAACCATGGATTTTCCGGGCTGGTATTACCGCTGGCTCCAGCATCGACCTGCCTATCATCAATTGCGCCACAGCATTCTCGGTTTTGCCGGTGTGAAGCTGATGGCTTGGCACGGTTTTGGTCCGGTGCATGGTGCCAGCGAGTCGCAGCGACAGCACTGGCTGCAAAGCGCGCGGCAGCTGGGCGCACGGTTGGCGAAGGGGAAAACCCGCCCCCGGTGATCTTGGCCGACGTGCAGGCTACACTGCGCCAGTCACTGACTACTCTGTGTGCAGGCATGACCGATTCCCCCGTTCTGGTGTTCGATTCCGGTGTTGGCGGCCTCAGTGTCGCTGCGGAGATTCGTCGTCGCCTGCCGGGATTGCCGTTGCATTATCTGATGGACAGCGAGGGCTTTCCCTACGGCACCAAGGACGATGCCACACTGATTGAGCGAGTGGTGCGAGTTTGCACCGAGGCGGTTGCTGAACAGCAGCCGCAATTGCTGGTGGTGGCCTGCAATACGGCCAGCACCCTGGCGCTGCCGGCATTGCGTGCGGCGCTGACTATTCCGGTGGTCGGTGTGGTGCCGGCGCTGAAAGTGGCAGCGGCGGCCAGCTCCACCGGCCGTATCGGCTTGCTGGCCACACCCGCCACGGTGAACCGTTCCTATACCGATAATCTGATTCGTGATTTTGCCTCGGGCTGCCAGGTGCGTCGCTTGGGCAGTGGTGAGCTGGTGCAGTGGGCGGAGGACTGGGTTGCCGTGGGACGCGAGCCCGCCGGGCTTTTTGATCACCTCGATCAATGGCTGACGCAGCCTGATCCGCTCAGCCATGTGGTGCTTGGCTGTACTCATTTTCCGCTGCTCCGACCGCTACTGGAGCGGTTGTGGCCCTCTGTCAGCTGGGTGGACTCTGGAGAGGCCATTGCACGACGTGTCGAGCAATTGCTTGGTACGGAAACGTTCGGTGAAACGGTAATGCCGATACAGCTTTTATGGACCGGTAACCGACCTCCGAGTGAGGGCGTAAAGGGCTATCTGAGTGCAATATCGCCAACTTCGGAGCCTCAGTCGGGCGGACGCGTGCTGCTCACCGAAGGTCGTCCATCAAGGCGTTGACGGAAGGCCGCTAACCGGGGGTAGTCGCTCAATGTCAGGTCGTGATCAAGACGAAGCGCCACATAACCGAGCGCAGAGATCAGGGAAATGTCCGCCAGGGTAAAGCCGCCGACGCAGGTGTCTCCGTCGAGGAGATGCTCCGCTTCTGCCAGCCCCGCTAGCACTTTGCGGAGCTGTCTCTGGATCCACTCCGGGCTCTGCTGTGTTGTGTCGCGGCGGCGTTCGATAAATATGGCCGCAGCTGCATCGCTGATGCCATCGGTCAGGGCTTCCCAGCGCAGTACCTGCAGGCGGGCATCGCCCTCGGCGGGGATCAGGCGAGGGAGGGCAAGGCCATCAAGGTGGCTATCCACGTGCTCGTCCAGATACTGAGCGATCACCCGTGAATCAAACAGGGTGGAGTCGTCATCCCGCACCAGCACCGGAATCTTGCCGAGCGGGTTGTATTGGGGGGTGATGGTGCCGACGTTCCACGGCACGTCTTCAATGATCTCGCAGGGAATCTGCTTTTCCTGCAACAGGATGCGAATCTTGCGACCGAACGGGCTGGTGAGGGAGGTGATCAGCTTCAATCAGCGCGTCCCGTAAACCACCATGGTTTTGCCCTTCACCGATACCAGTCCCTGATCTTCCAGGTTCTTCAGTACTCGGCCGACCATCTCTCGGGAGCAGCCAACGATGCGGCCAATTTCCTGTCGGGTCACCTTGATCTGCATGCCATCGGGATGGGTCATGGCGTCGGGCTGTTTGCACAGTTCCAGCAGGGTGCCGGCAACGCGGCCGGTGACGTCGAGGAAGGCGAGGTCGCCGACTTTGCGGGTGGTGGCGCGCAGGCGGCCGGCAATCTGGGCGGACACGGCGAACATGATGTCGGCGTCTTCCTTGGCCAGTTGGCGGAATTTGGCGTAGCTGACCTCGGCCACTTCACACTCTGTCTTGGCCTTCACCCAGGCAGATCGCGAGGCGGATTCGAACAGCCCCATCTCGCCGAAGAAATCGCCTTCGTTCAGGTAGGCCATGATCATTTCACGGCCGTCGTCGTCCTCAATCATGACGGTGACCGAGCCCTTGAGGATGTAGTACAGGGCGTCGGATTCGTCCCCGGCATAGATGATGGTGCTCTTCGCCGGATACTTGCGGCGATGACAGTGGGCCAGAAAGTGGTCCAGATTGGGGATGATCTTGTTGACGATCTCTGTCATTGGGGGTCCGGTTGAACAGCGTGAATACCACAATGGGCCGAGTTTGCCTGTTTTCACCCCCCCTGCCAAGGGAGCGTATCACACCTTATTCCTAGTGATATAAGGCTGTCCTACAGGTGTTGCACAGACTGGGTGCAGCGCCCCGGTTATGGTAATCTGCGCGCCCTTCGGCATTGTGAGGTCGCTGATGAAGGCAACAGTCCGCTGGCAGGGTGAAGTCTGCTTCGAGGCCGAGTCCGGATCGGGACATCGGGTGCTGATGGATGGTCCGCCGGATCATGGTGGCCAGAATCGAGGCGCCCGGCCGATGGAAATGATCCTGATGGGGGTCGGAGGCTGTGCTTCCTTCGATGTAGTCCACATTCTGCGCAAGTCCCGTCAGGATGTGACCGACTGCCGTTGCGAGATGATTGCGGAGCGGGCGGACAACGAGGTGCCGGCCGTCTTTACCCGCATTCAGATGCATTTTGTGGTGCGTGGCCGGGCACTCAAGGAGGCCCAGGTTAAGCGTGCGGTAGAGTTGTCTGCGGAGAAATACTGCTCCGGTTCGATCATGCTGGCTCGTGCCGGGGTCGTCATTGAGCACAGTTACAGCGTGGAGCCGGCTGATGAGTGAGCGGCCGAGGCATGCGGGTCTGCGCCATGTGGCGCTGTTCTGTGCCGATTTTGAGGCCAGCGAGCGGTTTTACGTCGACCTGATGGACATGCAGGTCGAGTGGCGTCCGGACGAGGATAATGTCTACCTCTGTTCCGGCGCCGACAATCTGGCCCTGCATCGCTGGCAGGAGGGCGAGTTCGCCCCGCCCCAGCGACTGGACCATATCGGTTTTATAGTGGATCAGCCGGCGGACGTGGATCAGTGGTTCACGTTTTTGAAAGATGCCGGCATCAGGATGAGGTCGGAGCCGCGCACCCACAGGGATGGGGCGCGCAGCTTCTATTGTCTGGATCCGGAGGGGGTAGTGGTGCAAATCATCTACCATCCTCCGATCTCCGGGGGTCGCTTTGTCCGGGAAGCCTGAGGGCGAATGGCAGGTGGCTGAACTCCATGGGGTACGCAGGTATCCCGGTCTGGCGAGTAGAGAAGGAAAACAGTGAAAGATCTCAACCCCAAGATCCGGCTTCACGGCTTTAACAATCTGACCAAGTCGCTGAGCTTCAACATCTTCGACATCAGCTATGCGAAGACGGAGCAGCATCGCAAGGAGTACATCGAGTATATCGATGAGCTCTACAATGCCGAGCGTCTGACGGAGATCCTGACCAACGTCACCCGCATCATTGGCGCCAACATTCTGAATGTGGCGCGTCAGGATTATGATCCGCAGGGCGCCTCGGTGACGATGTTGATCGCCGAGCACGAAACCCCGCCGACCGATCCTGACTTCGATGAGGAAGGCCCGGGCCCGCTGCCGGACACTATTGTTGCTCACCTCGACAAGAGCCATGTGACGGTACACACCTACCCGGAGTCGCACCCGGACAACGGTATTTCCACTTTCCGTGTCGATGTGGATGTGTCGACCTGTGGTGTGATTTCGCCGCTGCGGGCGCTGAACTACCTGATCCACAGCTTCGATTCAGACATCGTTACGATCGATTATCGTGTCCGCGGCATGACCCGGGACGTGGATGGCACCAAGCACTATATCGACCACGATATCAACTCGATCCAGAACTTCCTCACCGAGGAAACCCGCAACGCCTATCAGATGATCGACGTCAACGTGTATCAGGAAAACATCTTCCATTCGAAGCTGTTGCTGAAGGACTTTGATATCGACAACTATCTGTTCGGTGCCGGTCGCGAGGAATTCTCCGCCGAGGAACTGGAAGATATCGAGCACCGGTTGAAGAAAGAGATGCTGGAGATCTTTTACTCCCGCAACCTCGACTGAGGTGCTCTTTGGATAAACGACAAAGCCCGGCCATGTGCCGGGCTTTGTCGTTTATAGGCACCAATCCTGACGCTCCTAGACCCGGTAGGTGCTCCAGGTCATGATCTTGCTCATCAGCACCATCGCTGCCTGAATGGGCGCCGGCAATGGCGCGCCGCCGGCGTTTTCGGCTGTCACGGCGTGCTTGAGCTCATCCACCCGCATCTGTTCGAGAATTGCCTTGCTGCGCTGATCATCGTCAGGCAGCTGCTGCAAGTGAGACTCCAAGTGGCGCACTACCTGATGCTCAGTCTCGGCGACAAAGCCCAGGCTCCAGCGATCACCGGCCAGCCCGGCCACCGCGCCGATGCCGAATGATGCCGCATAAAACAGCGGGTTGAGCTTGCTTGGCGCGCTGCCCAGTTCCTGCAGCCGGTCTTCACACCAGGCCAGATGATCCTCTTCCTCACGCGCCGCCACTTCCATGGCATGGCGCACATGGGGTAGCCGGGCAGTGGTGGCCTGACCCTGATACAGAGCCTGAGCGCAAACCTCGCCGGTGTGATTGATTCGCATCAGGCCGGCGATATGACGCCGGTCGGTGTCCGCCATGGGCTTTGCGGCGGCGTCATGGGCCGGCTGGCGTTCTGCTTTGGTGGTGCCCGGGGTCAGCGTACGCAGTGCGTTGTCGGCGCGACTGAGCAGCTGATCAAGCGGGCTGAGCTGACGGGGTCGGGTCATGATGTTCACGCTGTCCGGACTCAGGGTATCGCGTGCTAGGATACCGCCAAACTGGGAGGAATGGGCGTGAAAGAAGTCAAGGACCTGCAGTTGCTGATAGAGTCCCGCTATCCGGTGATCGTCATTGAGACCTGGGAAGAAAAGCGGGCGCTGGAGCTGCTGCAGCGTATCGGCATGACGACCTCCCGGCCGGTATTCCACTGGACCGTGACCAGCGGTCTGACCCGCTCGGAATTTGTCGATGCGCCCGCCTTCAGCGACAGCGGCGAGCCCGAGCAGGTGTTGCAGCAGATACTGAAGACCCGCCAGCCCGGCATCTACGCCCTGTGCGACTTCCATCCCTTCCTGCGGGACGATCCCCGTGTCATCCGCTTGCTCAAAGATATCGCGCTGAATCACGATGCCGTGTCGCACACTCTGGTGCTGATCAGCCATGAACTCGCCGTGCCGGCAGAAATTCGTCGTTGCTGCGCCAGCTTCAGTCTGGCGCTTCCCGATGACAGCCAGCTGCGCGCCATCGTTCAGGAGGAGGCGCGGCGCTGGCAGCAGCAGAGTGGCCAGCGGGTCCATGCCAAGGCTGATGTGATCCCACGGCTGATCAGCAATCTGCGAGGCTTGACCCGGGATGATGCGCGTCGCCTCGCCCGTGGCGCGATCATTGATGACAACGCCCTGTGCGAAGCGGACCTGCCGGAAATCAACCGGGCCCGCTTTGATCTGCTCGACATGGAGAGTGTGCTCAGTTTTGAGTACGACACCGCGCGGTTTTCTGATGTCGGGGGTCTGCAGGGCCTGAAAGCCTGGTTGTCCCGCCGTCGTGATGCTTTTGTCAGCGGCGCGGCGCAGCGTGATGCGCCCAAGGGCATCCTGTTGGTCGGGGTGCAGGGCGGCGGCAAGAGTCTGGCGGCGAAAGCGGTGGCGGGGCTCTGGCATTTGCCGTTGCTGCGTCTGGATATGGGCGCGGTATACAACAAATTCTTCGGTGAATCCGAGCGCAATCTGCGTGAAGCACTGGCGCTGGCGGAGACCATGGCGCCCTGCGTGTTGTGGATTGACGAGATAGAGAAGGGTATCGCCTCCGGTGATAACGATGGCGGTACCTCACGGCGGGTGCTGGGTTCGCTGCTGACATGGATGGCGGAGCGCAAGTCACCGGTGTTTCTGGTGGCCACGGCCAACGAGATTGACCGTTTGCCACCGGAGTTGATTCGCAAGGGGCGAATGGACGAGATTTTCTTTGTCGATCTGCCATCAGCGGATGTGCGCGAGGACATTTTCGGTATTCATTTGCGGTTGCGAGATCAGGAACCGCAGCGGTTTGACCTGACGATGCTGGCGGATGCCAGCGAGGGCTTCACCGGCGCGGAGATCGAACAGGCAATTGTTTCGGCGCTGTACAACGCCCGGGCGCGCGCGCTGGCACTGTCCAGTGCCCTGCTGCTTGAGGAGATCGGCAGCACCGTGCCGCTGTCGATCACCATGGCGGAGCGGATCGCTGCCCTTCGACACTGGTGCCATGGTCGGGCTGTGCCGGCGGATGGCTTGCCGTTCGCAGGGGAGGTTTCATGAGCAAGCGGGACGGTGGTTTGCGTCCGGAGCTGGCGGGTACCGATCGCAGCCTGTCGGTGGCCTACGTCGCCTCCATCCTGCCACCGTTGGCAGAACGCTATGCGCTGGATGTGACGGCGCTGCTCCGCGAAGCTGGCTTGCCGGCGGATCTACTCGAACGGGTTGATGGTTTGTTGCCGCTGGTGGATGTGATGCGCCTGTTCGTTGTGGTGCTCGCCCGTTGCGGAGACCCGGGCATGGGCTTTGAAGTGGGACGACTGGTGCGGGCGCGCTCCTATCAGGTGCTGGGCTATGTGATTCTGGCCAGCGCGAATATTGGCGAAGCAATCGACAAGCTGGTTCGCTTCGAGAAGCTTGCTGGCAACCTCGGTCGTACCGAGGCCGTTCGCAGTGCCGACAGCCTGCAGCTCATCTGGCACTGCCCGATTACCGGTGAGCCGGGCCGTTTCCTGACCGAGGCGGCGATCACAGGGTGGGTAACTTTTGCTCGCCAGTTGATCAATGTGCCAGCCTCGCCAACGCGGGTGTGCTTCCGTCACGGGCCGCCGCAGGATGGCGCCCGCTATCAGGAATATTTTGGTTGTCCGGTGCAGTTTTCCGCGTCGTTTGATGGTGTTGAAGTGCCGGTGGCGTTGCTGTCACTAACCTTGCGGGATGCTGATCCCGGACTGAGCGGAATGATGGAGCGTGAGGCCAGTCAGTTGATGGCAGAGTACGACAGCCGCACCAATCTGGTTGCCGCAGTGCGCCGGGAAATTTTTCGTTTGCTGGTGGAAGGGGAGCCGACGCTGGAGCAGGTTGCGGCGCGACTGGACATCGCCGAACGTACCCTGCAGGGGCGATTGCGGAAACAGGGCATGGGGTTTCAGGAAGTGCTTGATGGCTTGCGCCGCACGCTGGCCGAGCTCTACATGCAGGATGCAGGATTGTCGCTGACGGACATTGCGCTGCTACTCGGCTTTGCCGAACACAGCTCGTTTACTCGGGCGTTTCGGCGCTGGTTCGCGGAGACACCGGCGCAGTATCGTCTGCGGGTCTCGTAAAGCGAACGATCACTTCGGCCAGACTACCCAATTCCACCGGCTTGGCGACGTGCGCGTTCATGCCCGCGTTCAGGCTGCGCTCGCGATGCTCGCGGAGAATGTGGGCGGTGAGGGCGATGATCGGCACCGGTTTGTTGCCGGTGCGACGCTCCATGGCGCGAATCTGGCGTGTTGCCTCGAAGCCGTCCATCTCCGGCATCTCACAGTCCATCAGGATCACGTCGTACTGCTTCTCCTGAAGTGCAGCCAGTGCTTCCAGGCCGTTGTTGACGATATCCGCATCGAGGCCCAGCTTGCCGAGCATGCCTCGAATCACCTTTTGACTGAGCAGGTGATCCTCCGCCACCAGAATACGCAGAGCCGGATCAGGCAGGGCGTTGTCATCTGACCGCTGCGAAGGGCTTGTCATCATGCCGAGCGCTTCGATCAACGCCCGGCGCAGACGCTTTCCGGATACCGGCTTGGCCAGCACCTTGTGGATGCCGACATTGCGCGCAAGGTTGGCGGTCGGCGCATCCTGCACCCCGGTGAGCATCACCAGTACCAGCGGGTGGCTGATCAGTAGATCTTCGTGGATACGTGTGGCCAGCTGCATGCCATTCATTCCGGGCATCAGGTGGTCGAGCAACACCACGTCGTAGGGGTCGTTCAGGTTGGCCTGCATGCGGATACTGGCCAGCGCTTCGCGTGGATCGTGGCAAACCGTAACGCGCATGCCCCAGCTCAACGCCTGATGGCGAATCACCCGTGTCACGGTGCTCGAGTCATCGACCACCAGCATGTGGCGGCCGGAGAGGGCGTGTTGCTGGCCGAGTTCATGTTCGGCAACCTCTTCGTCGACTGACACGGCGGGCAGTGGCAGGCTGATCCAGCACAGTTGGCCTTCGCGGCGACTTTCGCGCACGCCGCATCGGCCTCCCATGGCTTCGCACAGTTGTCGGGCGATACTCAGACCGAGTTGGGTGGCATCGTCACCAGGTTCTCCGCTATCGCGCTGGTCGAGAGCATTGAGATGTTGGTCGACATGGCGCAGCGCGGTGCCGTCAATCTCGATGCGAACATGATCTGCTCGTCCCGACGGGTCGCGGGCCACATCCACAATCAGCTCTCCGGCCCCCGCATGGCGGATGCAGGCAGAAAGCATATTGGTGAGTATCTGGCGCAGTCTGCCCGGGTCGCCCTCGACCATGTGCGGGACGTTATTGTGAATATGCGGAATCAGTTCAATCTGCTTCTCTTCAGCGCGTTCACGGAACAGTTCGAGTGCGTCCATCACCAGCTCGCCCGGATCGAATCGCTCACGGTTGAGGTCGCTACCTCCCTGTTCAATGCGGGAGTACTCAAGGACATCGTTGATGATCCGCAACAGATTTTCACCGGCAGACTGGATTGAACGTACGCATTCGCGTTGGTTGGGTGTGAGCGGAGTGTCCTCCAGCAGCTCTGCCATGCCGAGAATGCCACTCATGGGCGTGCGGATTTCATGGCTGACCCGAGCGAGAGTGTCGCTGCGGGCGCGCCATAGCGAATCCTCCAGTATCTGGTGCTGATAGCCAATCAACTCCTGTCGCAGGGTCTGTTCGCGATACATCACCAGCCCGGCAGAGAACAGGGTGGCCTCAACGGCTACGGCACAGAGCACCAGCAGTGGCAGAGGTATGTCGAGTGGCACAATGCTGAAGGCAGCGAGCGCGGCGATGATGACAGCAATGAGCAGTGTGCCGCGGGCAACAAGGAACAGCAGGGCTCTCGGCAGGCCAGCGCGAAGGGCGGCGAGTCCCGCCACCGAGAACAGCAGAGCCCCTGCCAGAGAGCCGCCATAGGCGACGACACCGGCATGGGTAGTCGGCATGGCAAGGCTGAACAGTGCCAGACCGATATAGGCAGCCGGCATCACCTGCAGAAGTTTTTCCAGCCACGGCAAGCGTCCCGAGGGGTTGAGGAACTCACGACTGAACAGTGCGGCGAAGGCAATCGCCAGCAGTTCCAGAAAGGTCTCGGCACGAGGTTGCATGTCAGGGAAATGCCACAAGGTCACCCCCAGGAACCCGGCGCTCGCCGACATGGCGACCAGAGCGGCGGTCTGGAACATCACAAAGTACAGATACAGGGGCGCTCGCGAGTTGTACCAGAGTCCGACGCCGAGCAGTGTCAGCCCGACGATCAGGCCACCGAGCAGCAGGTAGGGCAGATCACGGGCGCGCTGACGTTCGGCATGAGCAGGAAGGTCATGCAGATGCATGCTGAACCCGAACGACAGTGTCGGCACAATCCTGATGTAGTAGAGACGGGTTTCCGCAGCAGGGATCTGGATCAGGAAATACTGATCTCGACCTTTCAGGTCTGCCCAGGGCGGATCATAGTCAGTGCCGCTACGGCGAACCTGATAGCCCTCAGGGGAGGGTTCAAAAAACGCAACCGACGCGCCGAGTCCGGGCGACATCTCAAGAACCCGCTGCAGTGACTGGTTGGTGTCATTGCGGATGGCAAGGCGTAGCCAGAATGGATAGCGGTGAAACCCAAGCCGTTGCGTGCCACGACGGGCGGGGATGAACTCATCGTCGAACAAGCCGCTGCGAATATCATCCAGCGTCAACACACCATCATGATCGGCGAGATATTCCGCGTAAATCGTGACTCTGGCGCTGTCAGTCGGTGCATCCATCACATACGGTGGCGGCGAAGTGGCAGCGGCGGTGGCGACCATCAGCGACAGCCACAGGCCCGCCAGCCATTGCCAACCTCGCAGGCGATCAGGCCTGATCAGTGCTTTCTGCAGCTTGCTCGGCGACATCCTGTGCCTTCGGTCGGTCCAGTACGTAGGCCTCGAGTCCGGCCTCGGTGAGCAGATACGCGCCCAGTTCACTGCGACGACCGCCATCACAGCACAGCACGTAGACAAAGTCCTTCTCCAGTGAGCGGATCTGGCGACGGAGCTCGTTGAGCGGGATGTTGCGGGCGCCGGAGGTGCGGTCATGGCGAAATTCCATTGGCAGCCGGACATCGATCAGCACAATGGCTCGATCGCCTTCTTCTTCCATTTTTTCGACGTCTTCTTCCTTGAGATGACGCACCACCGAGTCCTGAAGCAGGGAGCGGAAATCCTCCTTGCCGAGACACATCAGCACGCCGTCGCTGGTCATGGTGACGGTGGCGTTGCGTGGTGCATCGGAAATCAGCGCGTCCTCACCGAACAAGCTGCCGGTGGTCAGTGCCGCCAGCGTTTCCTGCTTGCTGCCCTGCAGCCGGGTGACCATGGCCTTGCCCTGCTTGATGACATAGAAAGTGTCGCCGGACTCGCCTTCGCGAATGACCTGCTCTCCCAGTTTCACCTCACGCTCCTGGAACTTCACGAACAGCGACTGGATCTTCTGCGGTGGAATCTGGGAGAACACGCCGGAAGTGAGCAGGGCGTCCATCCAGTCGCGCTCGGAGCTGTCGTCGTCCTCTTCCAGCATCGACTCCGCAGCCTGAGTCCAGGTCATCAGCAGGTCGAGCTTGTCCCGCTCAATGGCGTAGACCACCGATGGCTCGGTGCTGATGGCGTTGACCGTGTGCTCGGCAAAGTTGTCGAGCGCCAGGTAGTTCTCGTCATCGTCCGAGGGGAACTTGCGCACCTGAAAGGATGCGTCGATGAGGTCAACCGCGCCGGAAATCAGAAAATAGGCGAGTTGCGAGCGTTCGCCGCGCTTGAACAGCACTCGCGCCGGGGCCAGATTCAGAAGTTGTATCTGGCCTGCGATATCACGCAGGTGAGATTCGGAGAGGCAGTCGAAAGGAATGAAGTCGTGCAGCCGCTCCAGATTGATACCCGAATCCGTCATGATCTCTCTGTCCCCTGTCAGTCCTTTTCCCGATTATGTAAGCACTGACCGGGGCAAGTCCATTCACCCGGTCATCGTGCCATGTAGTGGTTAGCGGGTGGCTGTCTCCCGGGCAACAGCGCGGTAGCCGATATCACGACGATACAGGCAGTCAGTCCAGTGAATGCCTGCCAGACCCTGATAGGCGCGCGCCTGGGCGGCGGCAACCGTGCTGCCCAGGGCGGTGACGCAGAGTACCCGGCCACCCTGAGTGACGACCTGTCCGCCTTGTACGCGGGTGCCGGCATGGAACACCTTCAGATCATCGGCATCGGCGCCATCGAGCCCGTCGATGCGGTCACCCTTGCGGTAGTCGTCAGGGTAGCCGCCAGCGGCCATTACCACGCCCAGCGCCGGACGCGGATCCCAGACCGCCTCAACCGTGTCCAGCCTCGCATCCAGCGCAGCAAGGCACAGGGCGGCGAGATCTGATTGCAGGCGCATCATGATTGGCTGCGTTTCCGGGTCGCCGAAGCGGCAGTTGAACTCGATCACCTTCGGTGCGCCACTGGCGTCGATCATCAGGCCGGCATAGAGAAATCCGGTATACGGGTTGCCCTCGGCAGCCATGCCACGCACGGTCGGGTAAATCACTTCCTGCATGATGCGGTCGTGGATGTCCGGGGTGACCACGGGGGCCGGGGAGTAGGCACCCATGCCGCCGGTGTTCGGGCCGGTATCGCCATCGCCTACCCGCTTGTGATCCTGACTGGTGGCCATCGGAAGCACATTTTTGCCGTCGACCATGACAATAAAGCTGGCTTCCTCGCCTTCGAGGAACTCCTCGATCACCACCCTGTGGCCGGCATCCCCAAAGCGGTTGCCGGCCAGCATGTCGCGTACTGCCGCTTCTGCTTCTTCCATGGTCAAGGCCACGATCACGCCTTTGCCCGCGGCCAGACCGTCTGCCTTGATGACGATTGGTGCGCCTTTCTCTTTCAGGAAAGCGAGGGCCTGATCGAGATCGGTGAAGTTGCCGTAGCCGGCGGTGGGAATGTTGTGGCGGGCAAGGAAGTCCTTGGTAAAGGCTTTCGAGCCTTCCAACTGGGCGGCGCCCCGGGTCGGGCCAAAGCACTTCAGGCCCTTGGCAAGAAAGTAATCCACCAGACCGTCCACCAGCGGCGCTTCCGGGCCAACGATGGTCAGAGCGATACCTTCGCGAATGGCCAGCTCGGCCAGTGCCGCTTTGTCGAGCGCATCAATGGCGACATTCTCGACTTTGCTCTCGCGCGCCGTGCCAGCATTGCCCGGGGCCACAAAGACTTTGCTAACACCCGCGGCTTGCGCGACTTTCCATGCCAGTGCGTGCTCACGCCCACCTGAACCGATAATCAGTACTTTCATTGGAGAGTTATTCCTCGACATCATCTGGCTTACGGGAAAGGCTGGCTATGATAGGAGGCCAGTGTCCGCTAGCGCGTTGCTTTTCATACCAGCGGTGCATCATAGCGTCATTTACGGAATATTCCCCGCGTGCAGATTTCCAGACCAGTGCCGGTGTTCGTGAACGTAAGGCATCGAGCGCTGACTGAGCGCTTGCGGCAGACACTTTCCTGCCTGCTTTCTCGTTATAGAAGCGCAGTGCCTCGGCGTCATACGGGCGAAACTGCGGCCCCTTTTCCAGCAGACGCCAGAATACTGCGCGTTCAACCGGGTTCAGGGAGAGAAACTCGGCGGCCATCTGGGTCTCGTCATCAATGCGTGCTTGATGGGCTGCTGTCAGCACGCTCTGTTCGAAGCGCTGGTCAGGGTCTGCCAGCGGATTGAGAGCATCTCCCAGAGCACTGATAAAAAACTGCGGGCGATGGCTGAACAGCTGGAATGCGCTGGCCAGCATGCTGGCATCAACCGGTTTCAGTTCCGGGCGCTGGGATTCCACCTGCTCGACAACAAAGTGGACGAAATCGCCAGCCAGTTCCGGAAGGCGTTCAATCCGTGAGCCGTAAAAAGGTGCACCGTTGGTGTTGACCAGGCGCAGCAGCTTGTCCCGGTCTGACCCGGACATGACCAGCATCAGGCGCGCCTGATCCGGTGAGTTCATCTGATCCCGGGCAGATTTCAGCGCCATCATGGCCGCTTCACCCTGCTCCGAGACAAGGGCATGCTGCGCCTCATCAATGATCAGGGCGACAGGTTTACCCGCCATGCGCTGCAGTTCCTGCAAAGCCGCCGCTAGTGTCAGGCCGTCTGTTTTGCCGATCCGGCTGGTATCGATACGAATGCCGCCCGGCAACTCCACACTGTCGATGTGGGCGGCCCGGGTGGCCCTGGCAATGACACCAAGATGCTGGTGAATCTCCCCGGCAATGGCCTTGGCAATCAGGTCTGCCGGATCCTGATGCATGTCTGACCAGAGATCCACATACACCACGGCCACCCCCTGTGCTTCCAGAACCGGCTTCAGGTCCTGTTGAAGGAAGGTGGATTTGCCGGTCCGACGAGGCGCGGCCAGAAACAGCCCGTTATGGGCATCACTGAACAGGCCCTCGCCGCGCATGGCATCGGCAAGCTGTCTGGCCAAGTCAGGTCTGGGGAAGTGTCTCATCGGATTATGGGCGATTATTGAATTAATAATAATTTATCCAAGAGAGGATAAAAGTCAATAATGGGCCCCGATACCAGCGGCGCCAGAGTTGCTAGCGCCCCGGCATGGAGTGCTTGTCAGGCCCATAGCAGCCGCGCGCTGCTGCGTCAGTGCTCCGGACTGTCAGAGGCTGTGTAATCGCGAATGTGCCGCAGTGTCGATGTGGCTGTTAATGTCGGAAATGGCGCATGCCGGTGAACACCATGGCCATGCCATGCTCGTCGGCTGCGGCAATGACTTCGGCGTCGCGCATCGAGCCGCCGGGCTGGATCACACAGCTGATACCGTTGGCGGCGGCGTTATCAATGCCGTCGCGGAACGGGAAGAAGGCATCCGAGGCCATCACTGCGCCTTTTATCGGCAGACCGGCGTGCTCGGCCTTGATCGCAGCAATGCGCGCCGAGTTGATCCGGCTCATCTGGCCAGCGCCAACGCCGATGGTCTGACGACCCTTGGCATAAACAATGGCATTCGACTTGACGAACTTGGCTACTTTCCAGGCGAAAATCAGATCGTGCATTTCCGCTTCGGACGGCACGCGTTTGCTGACCACTTTCAGATCGCTCTCAGTGATCATGCCGTTATCGCGATCCTGTACCAGCAGGCCGCCATTGACGCGCTTGTAGTCGAGGCCGGCGATACGTTCAGCGGCCCATTCGCCGCACTCCAGAACACGCACGTTTTGCTTGGTCGCGGTGACTTCAAGGGCTTCTTTCGAGACTTTCGGTGCGATGATCACTTCAACAAACTGGCGGTCAACAATCAGCTTTGCCGTAGCCGCATCAAGCTCGCGGTTGAAGGCGATGATGCCACCGAAGGCGGATTCCGGATCGGTCTGGTAGGCCAGCTCATAGGCTGCCGCGATGCCGTCGAGGCTAACCGCTACGCCGCAGGGGTTGGCATGCTTGACGATCACACAGGCGGGTTTAACGAATGACTTGACGCATTCCAGCGCCGCGTCAGTGTCGGCGATATTGTTGTAGGAGAGCTCCTTGCCTTGCAGCTGGCGAGAGGTGCTGATTGAGGCATCGGCCGGGTTTTCCTCGGTATAGAACGCCGACTTCTGGTGCGGGTTCTCGCCGTAGCGCATGTCCTGGGTCTTGATGAAATTCAGGTTGATGGTGCGCGGGAAATTGGCGTTACCGTTACCGACCAGCTTGCCGAAATGATTGGCGATGGCGCTGTCGTAGGCGGCGGTGTGTTCAAACGCCTTGATGGCCAGATCAAAACGGAATTCCAGACTCAGCTCGCCGTTATGGCTTTCCAGCTCGGCCAGTATCCGGGCGTAATCCGACGGGTTGGTGACGATGCCGACATGGGCATGGTTCTTGGCCGCCGAGCGGACCATGGTCGGGCCGCCAATATCGATGTTTTCGACCGCGTGTTCCAGGGTGCAGTCCGGTTTGGCCACGGTCTGTTTGAATGGGTAGAGGTTCACCACCACCAGATCAATCCGGCCGATACCGTGTTCGGCCATGACGGCGTCGTCCTGACCGCGACGGCCGAGGATGCCGCCGTGGATCTTCGGGTGCAGGGTCTTGACCCGGCCATCCATCATTTCCGGAAAACCGGTGTAGTCCGACACTTCCTGCACGGCAATCCCGGCATCTTTCAGGGCACGGAAAGTACCGCCGGTGGACAGCAGCTTGATGCCGCGGGCGGCGAGGGCAGTGGCAAAATCCACCAGTCCGGTCTTGTCGGAAACGCTGATCAGTGCGCGTTCTACAGCCTTGCTCATCTTTGGGTGCCTTTTCGGATTGCAGCGGTGGTTTGAGGCGATGGCTGAAAGAGGTTAGAAGACAGACGTTAGAAGCGGTAGGCGCCTTGCTTCTCTGTTCTAACGTCCGGCCTCTCACGTTTCGCTTCTTACTATCCCCCGCTTTTAATGAAAAGGGGCAGAAACTCTGCCCCTCGGGTGGTCGGGTGGCCTGTTACAGCAGGCCGTACTGCTTGAGCTTTTTGCGCAAGGTGCCGCGGTTCAGACCGAGCATTTCGGCCGCCCGGGTTTGGTTGCCACGGGTGTATTCCAGCACCTTTTCCAGTAGCGGAATTTCCATCTCTGCCAGCACGGTGTCGTACAGCTCGGAGACGTTCTCACCGTCGAGGTTGCGGAAGAAATCGTTCAGAGAGCGGCGAACACAGTTGCGCAGGGTGTCCCGGCTGTCGGCCTGGGCCAGAGTCAGCTCGGGTTTGCGCTGTTCCGGGGTGTCGAGGGTGTCAAATTTGCGTGCTGCTGAGGTCATGCGGCCTTTGCTCCGTTCTGGTCATCGCCGCATCCGTCGGCGAGAGATACTTGACCGTACCGACCAAAGCGAACCCGGTCAGTGACGGCATCGAGATTGTGAAAAAATTGCGCGACTGCGCCTTGCTGCGCTCTGGCGTCGTCGAGACGGTTGAACTGCTGGCGGAAATCTTCTCCACCCGGCAGGTTGGCCGTGTACCAGCCCAGATGCTTGCGAGCGATCCGGACGCCGGCGGCGATGCCATAAAATTCGTGCAGCGAATGCAGATGTTCTGTCACCAGATCCTGCACTTCTTGCACCGTCGGGGCGGGCGGCAATGTGCCGGTTGCCAGCCACTCGGCGGTGTCGCGAAAGATCCAGGGATTCCCCTGGGCTGCGCGGCCGATCATGATACCACCGGCATTGGTAGATGCCAGTACTTTGCGGGCCTTTTCCGGGCAGTCGATGTCGCCGTTGGCAAGTACCGGAATCGACACGCTTTTTACCACCTCGGCGATGGTGTGGTACTCGGCTTCGCCGTTGAATCGGCAGGCGCGGGTGCGACCATGCAGGGCCAGCGCCTGAATTCCGCACTGCTCGGCAAGGCGCGCGATGCGCACGGCATTGCGTGTCTCTGGTGTTGGCCCGGTGCGAAACTTGAGTGTCACCGGCACCGTCACGGCACGGACCACAGCGTCAAGAATGGCACCCACCAGTGCTTCATCCTGCAGCAGCGCCGAGCCCGCCTGCTTTTTGCAAACCTTCTTTGCCGGGCAACCCATATTGATGTCGATGATCTCAGCGCCCATGTCAACGTTCAGCCGGGCTGCCTGCGCCAGCATCTGCGGGTCGCCGCCGGCGATCTGGATGGATACCGGGCCCGGCTCACCTGCATGGGGTAGGCGGCGCATGCTTTTGCGTGAGTGCCACAGGCTGGTATCGCTGATCAGCATTTCCGACACGATCAGGCCGGCCCCCTGACGGCGACACAGTTGCCTGAACGGCACATCGGTGACCCCGGCCATCGGCGCCAGGGCCAGATTGTTGCTGAGCTGCAAGGGACCGATCCGCATTGTCGGGCTCCGCCGCCGGAAGAGATCAAGAGGGGCAGGGATGATAGACAAGCCGGGGCGGTGGGGGAAGCGGCGTTTGCCGCCAGTATTGCGGGCTACCCCGCTGCCATCGTCGGGTTAACCGGCACTGGGGGCGGGGAAGAAGCGGAGTGTGTAGTTCACTGCATCACCGCCCGGGTCCAGAATCTCCAGCGACAGACGGATCGGCACGCCGGTTGGCATCAGCTCCATCCCCTTCAGATCGCCGCGCAGATACTCCTCGGGCAGGAAGCGACGACTGGCAATGGCGCGGCCATTCAAGCTGGTGAAGCCCAGTTCCAGTAGCGGGAAGGGCTGGGGGTGTTGCCCGTCGTTGGTGACGATGACATCGACAACTAATGCGTCGGCGACCTGAGGATGGCCGCGGACCACCAGATTACTGCCACGCAGGCGACCGACGTCCGATATGCTCGGCAGTTTGCAGCCGACGGCACCGCAAACATTGGCGTAGAAGGGTCGCCAGCCGGCATTGCGGGACAGTTCGTTGAAATTGAATACCAGATACTGGGCGGCCAGCACCAGCACGGCCGCCAGTGACAGGGCACCCCATTTGAGTAATTCGCTACCGTGGGCAGTCAATTGTTCCATCGGGATATTAACCCGGGGGGGGCGCCGCTCTTCGGCGGTCGGCAGGTCGATGGCGGCAATCTCGTCAGTGCCTTCGGAGAGGATGTCCAGTGCGCTGTCACTAAAGAAATCGCCGGAATCCATGGCCCAGTCGGGGGAGTCATCGGCCTTGCGCGCGGATGCCGTTGCCGCTGCCGGTGCAGCCGTGACCGCAGGTGCGGACTTGCGTTGCCGGCGTGCCTTCTCTTCCTCCTTGGCGGTAATGGTCAGGGTGTCTGCCCTGACGGGTACCGGGGCCGGTTTGTCGCCTTCTTCCAGCTCTTCCAGCAGCTTTTCTGCCCAGGATTCATCGCTGTCCTCGCTCTGAACTTTTTTGCCGGCGCCTGCCATGTCCGAGAAACTCTCGTCTCGCAGCGTGCTGTCGTCGTCACTGTCCAGCGACATGAACGAGTCGCTCAGCTCCAGTGATCCCATCGACACCCTGGTATCGTTTAGCGCGGAATCAGGTTTTGCCGGCTCATCGACGAGCTTGTCCGGCATGGCGTCGTCCATCTCGTCGCTGAGATTGTCATCCAGAGTCCATCGTGATGCGGGTTTGGCTTCCTCTGGCATTGTCCACTGTTCTGGCGTGGCAGCCGGCTTGGCTGCTGCAGCCGGTGGGCGGCCTGCACGAGGCGCCGCTGGCCGGCTGGCAGCAGGGGTGTCCTGGATAATGTGGTCGGTGGCCTGAAAGACCTTCAGGCAGGAGCCACAGCGGACGGCACCTTTGGCTTGCGCCAGGTGCTGCTCGCTGATGCGAAACTGGGCACCGCAATGCGGGCATTGGGTCTTGTATTGCGCAGCCATGCCGACGACAGACTCCCTCGCTGATTGTGGTTGGCAGTGTTACTCAAGCCTGCCGTTCGCGGCAAGCCGGGAATCATTCCGGGGGTTACGCTTTATGGCGCCGTATGCCGTGAATGCGAACCCAGTCATTTTTTTGCACGACGGGGCCGAGGTCGAAATGCTCCCGGTAAGCGGCAAGAACGGCGCCAGCCTGGTCAGCGAGAATGCCTGATAGCACCAGATCTGCCCCGGGCCGGCAGTAGCGGGTAAGAAGCGGAGCCAGCTCCACAAGCGGGCCGGCGAGGATATTGGCCAGCACCAGATCGTAGTCGCCGGTCGGCATGTGGTCCGGCAGGAAGCAGTCGAGTCTGTCGGCGACGCCGTTGGCAGCGGCATTGTCGTGGCTGGCGAGCAGGGCCTGCGGGTCGAGGTCGCAGCCGATTGCCCGATCGGCACCGAGCAGCAGGGAGGCAATTGCCAGCACGCCGGAGCCACAGCCGAAATCCAGCACCCGCCGCCCGTCCAGTGCGGCGCCGTCAAGCCACTGCAGGCAGAGGCTGGTGGTTTCGTGGGTGCCGGTGCCAAAGGCGAGACCCGGATCCAGCTTCAGGTTAACCGCTGCCGGCTCTGGTGGCGCGCTCCAGCTCGGTACAATCCATAGTCGCTGACCAAACGCCATCGGCTGGAAGTCTTCCATCCATGCTCGCTCCCAGGGCTGGTCTTCGACCATCTCATGGTGGTAGTCGGGAAGCGGGCCGGCGGCGGACTCAATTGCCGCGCGGAGCAGGTCCGGGTCGGTGTCGGCCTCGAACAGTGCGGTCACTACCGTTTGTTGCCACAGCGGGGTGGCGCCCGGAGGCGGTTCGAACAGCGGTTGGTCGGCGGCATCGGTACAGGTGACGGCGCAGGCGCCCAGCTCGGCCAACAGGTCCTGCAGCGGCTCGGTGCCGGCTTGGTCAGACGGAATATGAATCTGCAGCCAGGCCATGGCGACTCCGGGGATGATCAGGGGGCTGCATCATAGCGATGCAGCCCGTCGCAATCAGCTATTGCGGAGCTTCTTTTCGAGGTGATGAATATCAACGCCGCCGGCCGCAAAGGCCGGGTCGCGGAAGATCCGGTCGCGATGCAGGGGAATGTTGGTCTTGATGCCTTCTACCACCACTTCTTCCAGGGCGTTACGCATTCGGGCAAAGGCCGTGGCACGGTCAGGCCCCCAAGTGATGATTTTGCCGATCAGGGAGTCGTAATAGGGCGGTACCGTGTAGCCCGAGTAGACATGTGAGTCGACCCGAATACCGTTGCCACCCGGGGCGTGGAAATAGCTGATCTTTCCCGGGCTGGGAGTAAAGCTGTCCGGGTCCTCGGCATTGACGCGAACTTCGATCGCGTGGCCCTGAAAGTGAACATCCTGCTGGCGGATCGACAACGGCTGGCCGCCGGCAACCAGCAGCTGCTGCTTGACGATATCGATGCCGGTAATCATCTCGCTGACCGGATGCTCCACCTGCACACGGGTGTTCATCTCGATAAAGTAGAATCGGCCATCCTCGTAGAGAAACTCGAAGGTGCCGGCGCCGCGATAGTTGATTTCCAGACACGCACTGACGCAGCGGTCGGCCACTTCCCGCTTGATCTCATCGGGGATGTTCGGTGCCGGGGCTTCTTCCACCACTTTCTGGTGACGACGCTGCAGGGAGCAGTCGCGATCACCGAGGTGAATGACATTGCCCTGACCATCGGCCAGTACCTGGATTTCCACATGGCGCGGATGCTGGAGAAATTTCTCCATGTAGACGGTGTCGTCACCGAAGGCATTTTTGGCCTCCGATCGTGTCAGGGTGATAGCGTTGAGCAGCTGGTGTTCGTTCTCCACCACGCGCATGCCGCGACCGCCGCCGCCGGCGGCGGCCTTGATGATGATCGGGTAGCCAATTTCACGGCCCAGTCGCAGCGCTTCGTCGGCATTCTCGCCAACCGGACCGCCGGAGCCTGGCACGGTGGGCACGCCGGCTTTCTTCATCGCTTCAATGGCGGACACCTTGTTGCCCATCAGGCGAATGGTGTCTGCTCGCGGGCCGATAAAAGTGAAGCCGGAGCGCTCGACTATTTCAGCAAAATCCGCATTTTCCGCCAGAAAACCATAGCCGGGATGAATGGCGTCGGCATCGGTCACTTCTGCGGCGCTGATAATCGAAGGGATGTTCAGGTATGAAAGATTGCTTGGCGCCGGGCCAATGCACACCGCTTCATCGGCCAAGCGTACATGCATCAGGTCACGGTCTGCCTTTGAGTACACGGCCACGGTGCGGATGCCTAGTTCGCGGCAGGCGCGCAGGATGCGCAGGGCGATCTCTCCGCGGTTGGCAATCAGGACTTTTTCGAGCATGTCGTATCCCCCGTCAGACGATGCTGAACAGGGGCTGATCAAACTCCACCGGCTCACCGTTTTCGACCAGAATGGCCTCGATGGTGCCGGATTTGTCGGCCTCGATCTGGTTCATCATTTTCATGGCCTCAACGATGCAGAGCACATCGCCGGCTTTCACCTGTTTGCCGACTTCCACAAATGACGCTGCTTCCGGCGATGGCGAACGATAGAACGTGCCCACCATTGGAGACTTGACCACATGTCCCGCCGGTTTGCGATCGCCGCTGTCAGCTGAGGCTGTCGCGGCGTGCGCGGCAGCGGGGGCCGGCGCCGGTGCTGCAGGGGCATAGTAGGTTGGTGGCGGCATCATCATCTGGCCACGATTGCGGCTGATGCGGACCGACTCTTCGCCTTCGCGAATCTCCAGTTCATCGATGCCTGATTCTTCGAGCAGTTCGATCAGTTTTTTGACTTTGCGAATATCCATGTCCGGTTCCCGTATTCAGTTCAGTGGTGTTCGAGCTTGCTGAGTGCCGCATCCAGTGCCAGGCGATAGCCATCGGCACCGAGACCGACGATGACGCCGTCAGCAATATCGGAGAAATAGGAGTGGTGACGGAATGCTTCCCGCCGATGCACGTTGGACAGGTGCACCTCGATGAACGGGATGGCAACCGCCAGCAGGGCGTCGCGCAGGGCAACGCTGGTATGGGTGAAGGCGGCCGGGTTGAAAATGATGAAGTCGATGCCTTCCTGACGGGCCGCCTGAATGCGATCAATCAGCTCGTACTCGGCGTTGCTCTGCAGGGCTTGCAGATGATGGCCGCGGCCGGTGGCCTGATCGTGCAGGGCCTGATTGATCTGCTCCAGCGTCAGCCGGCCGTAGGTGTCCGGCTCGCGATTGCCGAGCAGGTTCAGGTTCGGGCCATGAAGTACCAGAATCGTGGCCAAGAGGCTGCTCTCCGGTGAAAGTCCGTTAACTTGTGGTCATCTTCCGCGAAAAGGGCGCCGAATTGGCACCCTTATGTTGATGACCGCAGAGTCTAGGGGGAAACCGGGGCAGATTAAAGGGGTTTACAAGGCTGGTTACAAATCACTGCCTGTTCGCTGCAGATACCTTCGTGTTCAGGTGTGAAATGAAGGACTCTGGTCCCATTTCGCCGAGAATGCGACTGCCGGTGACCTCGTTGCCGGCGCCATCGAAGAAGATCAGGCAGGGCAAACCGATGATGCCGAATTGCTGCATGATCCCCTGGTTTTCGCGGGTGACTGCGGTGACATCGGCCTTGATCAGTCGATAGTTGTCCGCAGCCAGTGCGGCCAGCACATCGGCTTGATTGAGGGTCTTTTCTTCTAGCACCTTGCAAGCCACGCACCAGTCGGCATAGAAATCCACCAAAACCGGCTGGCCGGCCCGGCGCGCCTCGCTCAGCGCCTGGTTCAGTGCATCGGCGCCGACCACTGTGCGCCATGCGCCGTGCTGGGAAGGGCCGCCTGAGGTGGTTACCTGCACTGGTGTACGTTCCAGTGGCTGCAAGGGGTCGCTACCACCGCCAGCGGCGCCTACCACCATGATCCCGCCATACAGGGCCAGCACCAGCGCGATGCTGCGCTTGAGACGGGACTGTCCTTCCCTGACCGGCTCCAGCGCGCCAAGCCAGACCCCATAAACCGCGAGTACAACGCCATACAGCGCCAGCGTCAGGCTGTCCGGCACAATCCGGTCGAGCAGCCAGATCGCCACGGCCAGCATCATCACGCCGAAGAAGCGCTTGATGTCCTCCATCCAGGCCCCGGCCTTGGGGAGCAGATGGCCGCCACCGGTGCCGAACAGGATCAACGGCAAGCCCATCCCCATCGACAGCGTGAACAGGCTGAGCGCGCCGGTGACGGCATCACCACTGGCGGCCACATAGACCAGCGCACCGGCGAGTATTGGCGTGACGCACGGGGACACCACCAGCGCCGAGATGGTGCCCATCAGCCCCGCGCCCCAGAGCGACCCGCCGCGGCGCCCGTCGCCGAGAGCATTCAGGCGGTTGCGCAGGCCGGCAGGTAGCTGCAGTTCATAGAGGCCGAACATGGCTAGCGCCAGGATCACAAACACCAGTGTCGAGGCGATGATGGCGGTCGGTTGCTGCAGCATGTACTGCAGGTTCATGCCGGCGCCGAACAGAGCCACCAGCAGACCAGCCAGCGTGTACGGCAGCGCCACGCCGAGAACATAGGCGCTGCTGAGCATGAAACCACGGCCGGCACCGGGGTTGTCGGCACCAGCGATGATCCCTGACAGGATCGGAATCATCGGGAAGACACAGGGCGTGAAAGCCAGTAGCAGGCCGCCGGCAAAAAACAGCAGCAGCACCATGCCAAGGCCATGGTTATCCATCCAGTCGCTGAAGGCGCCAGCGTTGTCTGATGTCAGGGTGGAGAAAAAGCCGTCGTCACTCGCCGGCGGCGGTAGCGATGCAGCCGGTTCCGGCACGAAGGTGAGCGCAATGCGAGCGGTTTGCGGCGTGTAGCAGAGTACGTCCTCGAGGCAGCCCTGATGATCGACCTCCAGCACGGTCGCCACCAGTGGCACGCTGTCCAGCGCCACGGTGAACTCAAGCAGATCGTAATAGACCTCCACGTCGCCAAAGATCTCGTCGACTTTCGGCTTGCCCGCTGGCGCTTGCCAGTCGGCAAAATCGTTCAGCAGGTTGCCATTCTCATCGAGCAGGCGCAGGCCAAGGCTGTGCTGATACAGGTAAACCCCGGGGTAGAGCGCGATCATCACGCGGATCTGCTGCTGCTCCGGCTCGGCAAAGGCGCTGACCTGCATGGCATCGGTGGCGCGGGGGATATCGTCCTGACTGCCCTCGAAAGGGCTTGCGGTCAGCTGTCCGGCAAGAAACAGGGCAGCAAGGGTCAGAAGCAATCTCGACATCAGGTTCTCCAAAGGTCGTCCGGTGGACTCGCCGGTGCAAGCGAAGTTTCCCGGACAACGCTTAACGGCAGCTTAAGGATGGCCTGCCGGGGCTTAAGGTTGCGTTAAGGCGGCGGGCGGACACTGGCCCGGTCTTCACAGGAGAGCCGCCATGCGCCGACTGACAATATTGTTAGCCCTGCTGCCCACCCTGCTTCAGGCAGCGGTATGGGAAGCGGGGCAATTTTCCCCGTCACACTACCCTGACGCAAAGGTTATCTACGTCGATTTCTGGGCCAGCTGGTGTGTGCCCTGTCGCCAGTCGTTCCCGTGGCTAAACGCCATGCAGGAGAAATATGGCGCAGCCGGGCTGAAGGTGGTCGGTATTAATGTCGACCGTCAGCAGCACGCCGCCAATCGCTTCCTCGAACAACACCCTGCCCACTTTACCCTGTTCAGCGACCCGCAGGGCGCTCTGGCGGCGCAATATCGCCTGGAGGGCATGCCATCGGCGCTGCTGCTGTCTCCAGACGGGACTGTACTGGAGAGGCACATCGGTTTTCGCGCCGACCGTGTTGCCGAATACGAGGCTGCGTTGCAGCGCCGATTGGCAGGAGGGCGCTGACATGAGGCAGGTATCGATAGTGTTGTTGATGCTGGTGCTGGCGGGTTGCCAAAGCCTTGGTGTCCAGCCGTGGGAGCGAGACATGCTGGCCCGCGAAGCGATGATTCCAGGTGAGGCTGACGGTCTCGATGATGCGTTTGATGACCATATCTACTTCTCCAAGGAAGGGTCCAGTGGTGGTCGCGGCTTTGGTGGCGGAGGTTGCGGATGCAATTGAAAAAAAATTCCAGAACAACACCATCGGTTGCATCGACATTGGCGCTGGCAACCTGCGCGTTGTTAGGCGCGCCGGCACAGGGTGCGGAACCAGGCCAATGGCAGGTTGACGGATCTATGCTGCTCTACTCGGAAACGGATCGGGTGTCAGCGATCGAGCCGGTCATCAAGGCCAGCCGAACTTTTCTTAATGAGAGCAAACTGGATCTGAAGCTGACGGTGGATTCGCTCACCGGCGCCTCGCATAACGGCGCTGCAGTGACCGGAGCGCCGCAGACCTTTACCAGCCCGTCGGGTAACAGTACCTATCAGGTGCCTGCCGGAGAGGTTCCGCTTGATGATTCGTTCCGGGATACCCGCGTCTCGGTCGGTGGGCAGTACAGTTGGCTGTTGAACCGTACCTTGCGCGCAAGCGCCGGGATGAATGTGTCGAAGGAGTTCGATTTTTTTTCATATGCAGCGAATGCTGGCTTGAGCTGGGATTTGAATCAGCGAAACACCACGCTTTCCGTGATGCTTGGGTTGGAAAGCGACGACATTCAGCCGGTTGGCGGTGTGCCGGTGGGGCTGTCGTTGCAACCGGACCAGCTACATGACGGCAGCAGTGAGAGTCGCACGGTCACGGACGTGCTGCTGGGCTGGACTCAGGTAATGAATCGGCGCTGGATCATGCAGCTCAATTACAACCTGTCACTGGCCAGCGGCTATATGACGGACCCCTACAAGGTGGTAACACTGGTCGATGAGGTCACCGGCTTGCCGCTTGAGGCGGAGGACTTCGGCGCAGCCAGTGTCGGCCCGGGAGATGCGCAGATATTCGAGCAGCGACCGGATTCGCGTGCTCGCCACGCCATCTACTGGGAGAACCGGTATAACCGGGCGAACGATGATGTCATCGCCGTAGGCTACCGGTTCATGACCGACGACTGGGGAATCAATTCGCACACCATCGACCTGAAGTATCGCCGCCAGCTGGCAAATGGCTGGTTTGTCCAGCCTCATTTGCGCTACTACCAGCAGAATGAAGCGGATTTCTGGCGCGAGTCGCTGACGGCGTCAGACTACAGTTTGATGGTATCGGATGAAGGCTATGCCAGTGGCGACTACCGACTCGGCAAGCTCACCGATACCACCTATGGCATCAAGTTCGGACGAGAGCTTGCCGGGGGCCGCAAGTGGGATGCCAGACTGGAGTTCATGCGTCAGTCTGGTGATACCGACGCGGCTGATGTGTCAGCGCTGATTGGTCAGGTAGGCTATCGATTCTACTGGTGACGGGGGAAACGGCATGATCGCGCCGGGCAAGACACGCTTGCAACGGACGGCGGAAGGCTGGGTCGGGCAATTTCAGGCCATGGCCAGTCCCTGTGAGCTGCAGGTGCGCGATGTCAGTCGGTCTCGTGCGGAACAAATACTGAAGGTGGTGTCGGGCGAGGCCTGGCGCGTAGAGCAACGATACTCACGTTATCGGGACGACAATCCGCTGGCCGCACTGCACCGCGCTGGCGGAAACTGGGTGGAAGTGGACGAAGAGTTCGACCGGTTGCTTGACTATGCAGACCAGTGCTGGCGTTTAAGTGACGGCCACTTCGATATCACCTCCGGGGTGTTGCGGCGGGTATGGCGCTTCGATGGATCTGACCGCATACCCGCTGCTGCTGATGTGAAGGCGCTGTTGCCACTGATAGGCTGGCAGAAGGTCGCTCGGGAGTCTGGCCGGGTCCGTCTGCCTGTCGGCATGGAGCTCGATCTGGGTGGCGTTGGCAAGGAGTATGCGGTGGATCGGTGTTTGCAGTTGGCGCGACAGCTGACCGACTCGGATGTATTGATCAATTTTGGTGGTGATCTGGCCGTCAGCGGGGAGCAGCCCTGGCAAGTCGGTATTGAGAATCTTCACCAGAACGGCGTGGCTGCCCGGATCCCGCTGCGCAGCGGCGCTGTGGCAACCAGTGGCGACAGCCGACGGTTCCTGTTGCGTGATGGGCACCGATATAGTCATGTGCTCAATCCGTTTACCGGCTGGCCGGTGGAAGGAGGGCCGCATTCGGTGACCGTGCTCGCTACGCATTGCACCCAGGCGGGTATGCTGGCTACGCTGGCGCTATTGCGGGGCGCGGATGCTGAGCCATTCCTGCGTGCCGAAGGTGTGCGTCATTGGTGTCTGTGGGAGTAGCGAATGCGGATCCTGCTGGTCGAGGATGACCCGTTATTGGGGGATGGTCTGCAGCGGGCGCTGCGTACGGATCACTACACCGTGGATTGGGTTCAGTCCGGAGCCCACGTCGAGTCGGCGCTGAAGCAGGAGCATTTTGATCTGGTGTTGCTTGATCTGGGTTTGCCAGGCATGGATGGCATGGAGGTGCTGCGCCGCCTGCGTGCGGCGGCCGAGCCCGTGCCGGTGCTGATCCTGTCCGCGCGGGATAAACTAGGTGATCGAGTTGCAGGACTGGACGCCGGTGCCGATGATTATCTGGTCAAGCCGTTTGATTTGGATGAGTTACGCGCTCGCGTCCGTGCCCGATTGCGACGACCGGCCGACGCACCGGTCTCGGTGATTGCGCTCGGACCACTTCGTATCGATACCGATCATGCCAGCGTGACGCTAGATGACAAGCCAGTGGAGCTATCTCGCCGTGAGTTTATGTTGCTCACCGTGCTGGCACGTCATGCTGGCAGAGTCCTGACCCGTGACCGGCTGGAACAGGAAATGTATGGCTGGAGTGATGAGGTCGGTAGCAATGTGCTTGAGGTCCATGTCCATCATTTGCGTCGAAAGCTGGGCGCTGACCTGATTCAAACGGTGCGTGGCGTGGGCTATCGTCTGGTGGTGCATTGATGTTCTCGATTCGTCGATTTCTGCTGTTGTCGCTGTCACTGACCGTGCTCGGTTTGGGCACACTGACAACGGTGATGGTGTATCGCGTGGCCGCCCATGAGGTTGAGGAGCTGTTTGATGCGCAGCTGATCCAGCATGGTCGATTGCTTGCCCGCTGGCTGGAAAATGGACGCGACTCTGATGCAGCATTGATGGGCGCTGGCGAAACGGCACTGGTCCACAGTTATGAACGCTATGTTGCCGTGCAGCATGTGTCGGCGGATGGCGAGTTGCTGTTCAGTGCCCCGATCATGCTGGATCAAGTGCTGGCGCCACTGCGCCCCGGTGTGTCGGTGCAGACTGCGTCCGAACGGGATTGGCATGTGTATGTCCAGCCACTCGGTGATGGCCGCTGGCTGATGGTCGGCGAAGAACAGCATATTCGTGACGAGTTATCCAGTGAGGCCACGCTGGCCATTGTGGTGCCTTTCCTTGCTGTCTGGCCGCTGCTGGCGCTGGCGATGCTGTTGGCACTGCGCCGCGGCCTGCGGCCGCTGACGGAGCTGGAAAGTGCCTTGCGGGAGCGTCATGCCCACCATCTCGCCGCGCTGGAATA
The DNA here is from genome assembly GCA_046292765.1 of Alcanivoracaceae bacterium. Classification (GTDB taxonomy): domain Bacteria; phylum Pseudomonadota; class Gammaproteobacteria; order Pseudomonadales; family Alcanivoracaceae; genus PGZG01. The sequence goes on from JBKBQA010000001.1 coordinate 574,711, forward strand.
TGGCGGCGAGGTTGTCGAGCTGAATCTGGTGGTGACCGAACTCAACCGCTTGCTGGCGCAGATAGATGAAGTGCTGCGGCGAGAGCAGCGTTTCAGTGATGACGCCGCCCACGAATTGCGAACCCTGCTCAGTATCCTCAAGTTACATGCTGACAATGCCGTGCGCATGGCTGATCCCGCCGAGCGGGAGCATGCGCTGCAGCAGGTTCAGGCAGGCATTGCCCGCGCGGAAAGTACCGTCACCAGCCTGTTGTCGCTGGCCCGTCTTGAAGCCGGCGTGGAGTCGAGTGAAGCTCCTGACAGGGGGGCGGTGTTGCTGATGCCAGTGATCCGTCAGGTGATGGCGGATATGTTGCCAGCGGCAGAGGCCGCCGGTCGTGATCTGGTCATGGAGTCGCACGCGGATGATCATGTCAGGGTTCCGATCCGCACTGATCTGTTGATGATGGTGGTGCGCAATCTGATCGATAATGCCCTCCGTTACTCGCCGCCTGGCAGTGAGGTGGTGGTGCGCGTCAGTCTGTCTGAAGGTCAGGCGCAAGTGGTGGTCGAGGATGCCGGGGCTGGCCTGCCTGACCCTGTCCGCGAGCAGATGGGCCAGCGGTTCCTGCGCGGAGATCACGGCATGCCTGGTGCCGGGCTGGGGTTGTCCATCGCCAGACGGGTTGTCGAGTATTGTGGCGGTCGGCTGACTTTTGCCGGCCCGGAGCCCGGCCATCGTTCCCGGGCGGTGATCTGTTTGCCTGTCGCCGCGAAGGACCCTGATGTAGTCTAGGCGTCAGTGTCAGCGTTGCTCAGGGATGCCATGAAACTGCCAGAAAATATGACCGAAACCGTCGGTGATCGCCTGCTTGATCCGGGCAATGCCAGATTATGGCGGATGGCGGCCATACTGCTGCTGGTGTTGCTGCTGGTGGATGTCGCTTTGGGTTGGTACTGGAGCCGCGAGCCGGCACTGAGACCGGTGGAGCCTGCTCCCGAGGCGGTCGTCGGCGACACCACCACCGCTGCCCTGATTACCGTTGCCCGGACGCTGCTCGACAAGCCCGGCGGCTATCTGAGCAATGACATCCTGCCCCATCGTCTGTGGCTGGATAACATGCCGAACTGGGAGCTCGGGGTACTGGTACAGGTGCGCGACATGACCCGGGTGATGCGACACGACATGAGTCGGTCGCAATCGCAGAGTGAGGAGGACCGCGACCTGATGCGGGCCGAGCCCCAGTTCAACTTTGATCATGCCAGTTGGGCTATCCCCGCCACCGAGCGCGAATATCAGCGCGGCATCGAAGCACTGGAGCGATATCGCCATCGGCTTGAGCGCGGCGAAGCCAGATTCTATGCCCGAGCAGATAACCTCAATTCCTGGCTTGGCGATGTCCAGAACCGGCTTGACGCCATGTCACAGCAGCTCAGTCAGAGTGTCGGCAAAGACCCGGTTGTTGCTAACGGTGCTGCCGCTACGCGACAGAAAACTCCGTGGCGCGAGGTTGATGATGTGTTCTATCAGGCGCGCGGAGGATGCTGGGCGCTGATTCACCTGTTGCGTGCGGGGGAGCATGATTTCGCGGATGTACTGGCGAAGAACAACGCGCTGGCGAGCTATCGGCAGATCATTCGTGAGCTGGAGGAGACCCAGCGTACGGTGTGGAGCCCGATGATCCTGAATGGCTCCGGGTTTGGCGTACTTGCCAATCACTCGCTGGTGATGGCGAACTATATCTCCCGCGCCAACGCTGCCTTGCTTGATGTTCGCCAGTTATTGTCTCAGGGATAGTAACCGGCGTGGTCGTTCGGTGTGGTCATTCAACGCTGGCGAGGGTCTTCTCGACATTGCCTCGGAACGCCCGATTGACTCGCAGCCTTCGCATTGTCCAGTAATGGCCACCAAGCACCCGGTTTATCAGTAGCGTGCGAGGAGATGGCTGAAATGACTCCAGATATTTCCATGGCACGGTGCGGGTATGTTTGACCAGGTCAAGATGCAGACGTGAGCTGGCGAAATCAAACGGCTCGGTGCTGAAAGGCGGCAGCAGCATTTCCACCCATGGACGGTAAAATGCTTCGCTGACGTCCGGTCCGCCTCCCTTGCGCACATCGAGATCCACCAGGATGCGATCAAGAGTGAGGTAATCTCCGGCGTAAGCTGCTTCGGTCAGGGCTTTCATGGCGCGGATATCCTGTTCCGGGATGCGTTTTATCGCGCCGAAGTCATACATGATGATGCTGCCATCCGGGCGGAAGGCGAAGTTTCCGGGATGCGGGTCGCAGTGAACCTCCCGGAGCACGAACATTTCCCGCCCGAGGGCATCGAACAGTCGCTCGCCGAGCAGATTGCGCACTGTCTGATCATAGGCGTCGCTGATCTCGACGGTATCAAGATCATCACCCGGCTCGTAGCACAGAGTCAGTACCTGACCGGAGCTGAGGGAGTCGATCACGTCGGGGATCACGATCCAGGGCTCATCGCGGTGGAACTCGCGGAACCGCTTCAGGTTTTCGGCTTCGCGGATATAGTCCAGCTCCTCCTCAAGCTGATCCCGGATTTCGGAAAAGATGGCATCGAGAGTGGCTTCATTGACCTTGAACAAGGCGCCGAGACGGAGGATGCGACGGAGCTGGCGCATGTCCGAGTCGATCGATGACTTCACTGCAGGGTACTGCACCTTGACCACCACCTCGGTGCCATCCTTTAGGGTGGCGCGATGGACCTGACCGATGGAGGCCGCAGCGAACGGTTTCTCTTCGAAACTGCCGAACAGATTCAGCGGATCGTCACCAAGCTCGTGCTTGAGCTGGCGCTTGATGATCGAGAACGGCATCGGTGCCGAGGCTTTTTGCAGCACGGTCAGGGCGTCGGCGATCTCGGCCGGCAACAGATCCTGCATCTGCGACGCGATCTGCCCCACCTTCATTACCGCGCCTTTCATCTGGCCCAGCGTCTCGGCTACCTGACGGCCGACATCGCGCATCAATTTCTCGCGATCCCGCTTTTGCGCCTCTTCGTCCTGAAACAGCTTCTTGACCTGATGGCCGGCCACTCGCGTAGCGATTGAGGTGGTCATGCCGGTCAGGCGCAGCAAACGCCCTGCGTGGGTGGTGGCCGCGAAGGATTTTTTTTCTTTTGCCATGATGCGGTCCTGTGACACTTGGCTTGCCGGTCATCATATCGCGTCCAGCCTCCAAGCGGGCGGCTACGGATTGACCTGTCAGCAAAGCATTACTGGCGCCAGAGCCGCTGGCCATGTCCGCCGGGGACAAAGGGCGGCCAGGGTGTCGCAGAACAACAAAAAAAGGGGGCCAAATGGCCCCCCTGATACGGAGATTCAGTCAGTACGCGATCAGGCGCGCTGCTCGCCAGCGGCAACCAGCTCGTTGAACAGCTTCTCGCTTTCTTCGCGGGCAGTCTTAACAGCGCCGAGGCCAGCCAGAACGAACTCATTGGTGTCGACGGCTTTCTCGCCGCGCTCGGTGCGACCGGCATCCACGAAGCGCTCGTACAGGGCCTTGCGCTTCTCCGGAGCGGCTTCGAGCAGCTCACGGGCAGCAACCAGCGCGCCACGGCTGGCCAGCAGCGCCTTCGGCTTGCCTTCAGCTGCTTCGCCCAGCTCGGCAGTACCGCGGGCGACGTACTCGTCCAGCAGTTCATTGGAGCTTGCTTCTACCTTGGTAACGGCACCCAGACTAGCCAGGTACAGCTTGTTGCCCAGTTCGCGGGCACGGTTGACCAGGTTTTCCTGTTGCGCGCGGAGATCTTTCAGTTCGCCCATGATGGTTACCTCGTGAAACGGTTGAATGAGTGGCTGCGTGTATGCAGTGGGAGCAGAGTAGTGGCTGGCAGGCGGCTTCGCTGGCGCTCTGTCTGACAATTGAGCAACATCAGGGGAATTGTGAAAATCTGTGACGGTGTGAACCAGGTCAGGCTTTGCGGGTCGGATGGTACACGCTTCTGTGGCGTTTAAGTCTTTATACTGACGCCAGTTGATCCTATCGGAGACAGTCAACCATGATCGATAAACTCGTGACCGATGTGCCCGCCCGGATCTGGGAGGAAGGTCGCCCGCCGAAGGCGCGCAATTGGGATGCCGAGTTCAATGTCGCTGGCTGGATCAAGGTGACCGGTGCCCGTGGCGAGATATCGCTGATGGTGCGTCACGAGGACGAGGCTGGCGAGCACACCTGTCTGGTCGACCGTTGTGCGGTTACCGGGGAGTCCAGCAGCCTGATGTCGGGCCTGATCCGGATGAAGTTCACCGGCAAGGTCGCCAGCGTTCAGGTGGTGTTGAGACTGTCTGATCCGGCGATGCGGTTTCAGGTCGATGAACTGTTCGTTCAGCGCCGCGGCAGCGCGCTACGGCGAGAAGACAAACTAATTTCCAACTACTGATCAGCCATTCCCGATTCGTTGAGTGATCGAACCGATCACTAGGGCAGGAGGACGTATCGTCTCCTGCCCTTTTTCGTTTTGCTGTGGCAGTGGCTTCTTGCCGGGGTTAACCAGTGACTCCGGCCACTGATCAAAAACCAGTCCTGTCAGTCGATTCAGACCTTCCAGTGCCCGCTCGGGTGATGCCTGTCCAATGGGAATAACCTTGCTCATGCCGGATGCCCGCCTGTGCTGTCCTGTCTGTAGAGGAACAAAGCGAGAATCGTGCCAACGTCACAATTTTCAATTTTTCTATATAAAACATACAAATAGAGAGTCGGGCGTCGGGGGCGGGGGTGGGCTAACCATGACGTTTTTTGTCAGCCCATTAGTACCCTTGTGCCAGAGCGCCGCAGCGGGCGCTCTGTTGGCTGCTGCCGGCTACAGAAAGAAATCGGGCATCAGCTGGTCATCGCCAATGTCAGGGTCTACCCGGTAGGCAGTGAAGTCGGTCACTCCCTCGTCGCGCAGGACCTGTTCGTCGATAAAAAACTGACCGCTGCACTGACGTGCGTCCCGGCACAGGATGGCGTGGGCAGCATCGGCGATGATCGTCGGTTGCCTGGCCAGCTGGACTTCCGCCACGCCGCCGAGCTGATTTTTCACGGCAGCGGTATTGATGACGGTTTTTGGCCACAGTGCGTTAAACGCCACCTTGCCCCGGTATTCCTCCGCCATGCCCAGCACACACAGGCTCATGCCGTACTTGGCCATGGTGTAGGCAACATGACGTCCGAACCACATCGGGCTCATGTTCAGCGGTGGTGCCAGATTGAGAACATGGGGGTTGGCTGCCTTTTTCAGATGTGGCAGGCACAGCCGGCTTGTCATAAAAGTGCCGCGGGTGTTGATCTGGTGCATCAGATCAAACTTCTTCATGTCGGTGCTTTCGGTGCCGGTCAGGGAGATGGCGCTGGCATTGTTGATCAGGATATCGATGCCGCCAAAGGTGGCCACTGCCTGCTCCACCGCCGCTGCGACCTGAGCTTCTTCACGGACGTCACCGACACATACCAGCGCCTTGCCGCCGGCACGTTCAATATCTTCGGCTGCGGTGTAAAGGGTGCCGGGCAGCTTCGGATGCGGTTCTGTGGTCTTGGCGAATAGCACGATATTGGCGCCATCGCGGGCAGCGCGCTCGCCGATGGCCTTGCCGATGCCGCGACTGGCGCCGGTGATAAACAGGGTTTTGCCGGCCAGATCTGCCATCGGGGAATCCTCTCTCGGTGCGGAAGAGGGAAAGCTATCAAGCGGATTGGCGAACGGCACTGACGAAAAAGATCAGTGCCGTACTGTAGCCGTCAGTCGCGGCTGATGACGAGGTCCTGCAACTCGTCCTGAAGGGGGGCGATCAATGCCCGGTTATCGTGCTGCCAGGGATGGAAACCGGGGCGGAAATAATCCAGATACTCCGGAATCAGCCGGCGCAGTGGCCCCGGGTTACCGACCAGCCACCAGCCACCGCGCAGCATGCGCATCAGGCCGCCATTGCCTTCACTTTTCAGGTAGGCATGAGTAATCGCGGTAATGCGCATCCAGAATAGCATGGTGACCTGAACCATCATCAAAACCCGGTTCCAGTAACCACCCCCGGTGGCCTCATAGACATCGTAAGCTACCGCCTTGTGCTCGGTTTCTTCTACCGCATGCCAGCTGAACAGGGCGCGGATCTCCGGGTGCAGTGCTTCGGAAATTTCCGGCCGGGTCAGGAACTGGTTGGCCATGATGGCAGTGAAGTGCTCCAGTGCCAGCGTCAGGGCCAGCTGCTGGCGCGGGCCGAGGCGCTGGCGGGCCATGTTAAGGCCTTCCTGAATCTGCTTCAGTACCGGGGCGACCGGGTAACCCTGTTCGTCCAGCCAGGCATTGAAAGCTTCATGTTCCTGACCGTGATGGGCCTCCTGACCGATAAACTTGCGCACCTCGATAATCAGATTCGGGTCGGACAGCTCTTTCTGGTAGCGGCGGACGGAATCAATGAAAAAGCGCTCGCCATCCGGAAACACGGTCGACATGGCCGCATAGAAGGCGCTCAGGAAAGGATCGCCGCCGAAAAAGTGTTTCGGCACGCTGGCGCTGACTTTCAGGCCAAGGCGACGAACCTGGATGGCCGGCCGGGAAAGTATTGCAGCCTGAGCGGTCATGAAAAATCTCCCTGATAAGTGATATTGAGTCCAGTTTGCCTTGCAGGCGGTAACGGGCCGAGGTTATCTTGTGTCATTCGCCGGTCATTTTGCGCCATCCTGGCGCTGACGAGAGAGTTTGCCGCATGACCATTCTGAAAATGAATCCAGAGGAATACTCCGTTTCCACCGAATATGCGCCGCTATTGCTGGCTACGGTGGAGCGGTATGGAGTGAAGCGGGCGGATCTGCTGCCGGATGATATTACCCTGCCGGATCTTCGTGATCCTTCTGCACGCCTGCCACTGCAGGATTTTGTTGATGTTGTCCGGCGTGCCATGCAGCTGACCGGGGCTCCCTGGCTGGGCTGGGAGTTCGGCGCGACTCTGACGCTGTCATCCCATGGTTTCCTTGGTTATGCCGCAATGAGCAGTGAGACGTTGCGTGATGCGGTCGAGCTGGCGGTAAAGTTTTTTCGTACTCGCACCACCATTGTTGATCTGCAGCTCAAGGTGGAGGGTGATATTGCTATCCTCCAGATTGATGAGTTGGTGGCGTTGAATGATCTGCAGCCGTTCGTGGTCGAGAGTTTGTTCAGCAGCTTCCATTTCATGGGGTTGAAGCTGCTCGGCGAAGTGCCGATGGATGGTGAGCTGCGTTTTGCCTTCCCCGAGCCGGATTACTACCACCGCATGAAGCCATTGATTCCGGTGCCGGTACTGTTTGACTGTGCCTACAGTCAAATGCGTTTCCCGGCTTCACGGCTCGACCAGAAACTGCGTTTTGCCGACCCTCGCCTGGCAACAATGGCCGAAGCCCAGTGCGAGCAGGAGATGGCTAATATCAAGTCGCCACCAAAACTGCTCAATCAGGTGCGGCGGATTATTCTGGCCCAGTCAGGTCGCTTTCCGTCGGTAGATGAAGCCGCCTCTGATCTGCATATGTCATCGCGAACCCTGAAGCGAAAGCTGCAACAGCTGGGCACCAGCTACCAGAAGATTCTTGATGATCTGCGCAAGGGGTTGGCGGTGGAGTATCTGACCCAGACCGAGATCACGGTGGACGACATTGCCGTGCAACTGGGCTACTCGGATGCGTCCAACTTTGCCCGTGCATTTCGCCGCTGGACCGGACGTAGCCCGTCCGATTATCGCCGCTGAGGACTTCGATCATGCACAGTCTGTACTTGCCCCGCGATCTTCTTGCTGGTGAAACCGCGCTGATTACTGGCGCCGGCAGCGGCATCAATCAGGGTATTGCCCGCATGTTTGCAGCCCATGGTGCTCGGGTGGTGATGATCGGCCGGCGCCAGGAAAAGCTTGATGAAACCCGGGCCATGATCGAGAAAGAAGGCGGAGAGGCGATCGGCTTTTCCGCCGACGTTCGCGATGCTGCTGCCATGGAAGAGGCGGCCGGGAAGGGCGCCGCCCATTTCGGTGCCTACGAGATTGTGGTTGCGGGTGCGGCCGGTAACTTCCTCGCGCCAGCGGACAAGATCAGCAGTAATGGCTTCAGTGCAGTGGTGGATATCGACCTCAAAGGTACTTTCCATACCTTCAAGGCGGCACTGCCGAATCTGGCAGGAAGTAACGTAAAGATGCTGGCTATTACCGCGCCCCAATCGCAGATGCCCATGCCTTACCAGTCCCATGTCTGCGCTGCCAAGGCGGCCGTCGACATGCTGGTGAAAACGCTGGCGATCGAATGGGGTAAACGGGGCGTGCGTGTCAATGCGCTGTCACCTGGCTATGTGGCAGGCACCGTAGGAGGCGATCTGCTTGCCGCAGACAAGGGCGATGAAATTCGTCGACGTCTGCCGCTTGGTCGTTTCTCGATGGTGGATGAGATGGCACAGATGGCGTTGTTGATGGTGAGCCCGCTCACCAGCTATATGACTGGCCAGATCGTGGCTCTGGATGGCGGCGTCTCGCTGCTCGGTGGCTCGGCAATGCTGGATCTTGCCGGTGGTTGAGCTGCATCCGCGATTGTTGGCGGACACCCGGCCTCTGGGTGAAACACCGCTGTGCTGGATTCGCTGGATGAGCGACCAGCGTTTCCCGTGGCTGGTGCTGGTTCCCAGGCGCAGTGGCGTTCGGGAGTGGTACGAGCTTGATCATGACGAGCAGCATGAATTGCTCGATCTGATGAATCGTTGCGCCCTGCACCTGCAATCACTGACCGGGGCAAGCAAGATGAATATCGGTGCCCTGGGTAATTTGGTGCCGCAATTGCATATTCACATTATTGCCCGGACCGAAAATGATCCCTGTTGGCCTGGCCCGGTGTGGGGCAATGGCGCGGTCGAACCCTATGCCGACGGCCAGCAACCCGCCTGGATCAATGTGCTGCGCGAACGGTTGAGTTACCGCTGTGCTTGAAAGTGTGTTCTGTGATTGCCCTTATTGCGGAGAGACCATCGAGTTGCTGGTCGATTGCTCAGTGGCGGAGCAGGACTATATCGAAGACTGCAGTGTCTGCTGCAGTCCCATTAATATCAGTGTCTGTGTCGGGGATGACGGGATGCCGCAGGTATCTGTGGGCACTGATCGAGACTGAGAGAGAGCAATGAGCGAGTGCAAGGAAATCGTTGTCAGCGAGAATGGCGGTGTGCTGGAAGTTTCCATCCAGCGGCCGGATCGCAAGAATGCCCTGACCCATGCCATGTACACCGCCATCAATCAGGCCTTTGAGCGCGCGGAGGCAACGCCCTCAGTGCGTGTGCTGCTGATCACCGGCACCCCGGACTGTTTTACCGCCGGCAACGACATGGTGGATTTTCTGCAAAGCCCGCCGATTGGTGATCAGGCGCCGGTAATGATCTTCCTCGGCAAACTCGCCACTTTCACCAAGCCGCTGATCGCGGCGGTGAACGGCCCGGCGGTGGGAGTGGGTACCACCCTGCTGTTGCATTGTGATCTGGTTTATCTCGGCCAGTCGGCAAAACTGCAGATGCCGTTCACTTCGCTCGGACTATGTCCGGAGGCAGGCTCCAGTTATCTGTTGCCGATGCTGATGGGGCATCAGCGCGCTGCCGAATTGCTGATGCTCGGCGAAACCATTGGCGCCGAACGCGCCTGCGAGCTCGGTATTGCCAATGCCGTGCTGGCGGACGATCAGTATCTCGATCATGCCCGCCAGCAGGCGGCGCGAGTGGTGGCACAGCCGGCCGCTGCTGTGCGTCTTACCAAGCAGTTGATGCGGGCGCCGTTCATACAACAGCTCCGAGCGCACATGAAGATCGAGGGTGATGACTTTGGCAAGCGGTTGGTGTCGCCGGAGGCGCGCGAGGCGATGCAGGCGTTCATGCAGAAGCGCAAGCCGGACTTCAGCCAGTTCGATTGATGGTTCTGTCATTGGTCACTTTTGGCGTCCAGTCGGAAGTGACGAATGGCGTCGGCGAACCGCTGTTCTATAGTGTCCTGCCCGATGCCCAGTGTGGCGCCACTGTAGTGATGGCCGCTGCGCCAGGATTTCGCCTGTGCATCCTGCGTTGCCAGCCAGTCCCTGTAGCCTGCCTCGATTGGCCAGTTGAAGGTCTGATAAAGCGAATGCAGGGCCTCTGCCGGGCCTGCCGCAAGCTGCGCCATGTTGACGGTCTGCAAAGTTGATTTCGGTAGTTGCGCAGAGGCTTGCATCAGCACCGCGTAATAGTGCTCCAGCATGGTCATCAACCCTTCCCGCCACCAGTTCTGGTCAGGCTTGCCCGAAAACAGCCGCACGCCGATCAGGATCGAGCTGATCTGCGAGGGCACCGCTTCCTGCGGAGAGCGCACGCAGGCAACAAAGCGTGCATCCGGGAACTCTGCTGCCAGTGAATGCAGCCAGGGTGTAAAGGAAGGGTTTTTTGACAGGAACGTCCGGTCGTGACCATGGACGAAAAGATGGCGCTGGATCATGCCGCGATAGAGGCCGGTGATGCGTTTTTTCTGATCCGGGCTGGCGTCACGATCAAGGTACGCCAGTTGCCAGAGTGATCCGTCACCGAACGGCAGGATCAGCAGAAAGCATCCGAGCCAGGGCGCCAGCGCCAGATAATCTTCTTCCGGGTGAAGCAGGCCAGTCTTGTGGACGCCATCAAGACTGCCGAGCAGTTTTCGTTCCAGCCAGTGTAGCAGCCCGGCCATTGGCGCACCCAGACGGGCATCGAGTCTGGCCAGCGCCATCCACAGCCGCCGCTGCAAAATCGAGGGTGCAAAAAGCAGCTCCCACAGGGCGGTGGTGGTGAACCGGCTGTCGTCACCGGCCAGCAGGCGATGCAGAAAGGTGGTGCCACTGCGCGGAATGCCAAGCACAAAGACAGGCTGGCGGATGTCGATCTGACGAAACCCGGGAAACAGCAGGGTATCGAGCCAGAGGCACAGGCGGTTGATCAGTGCCAGTGTCAGAAACAACGGCCAGAACCCCAGCATCACCAGCAAACGCTGCCACGAGAAGCGGCGATAGGCGCTGTCGCGGGCGGGGAAAAAGCTCCGCCAGAAGAGTCTGAAAAATGAAAGCGGTGGATGCACTGCCTGTCCCATGCCTGTCATCGGTATGACAAGCATGGGACAGCTTCAAGTCAGACAGATGACGGTTGCTGTGACTGCAGCCGATCCGGGTTGAGGGCGAGCGCCTGAACGGTGGACGGGGCCTGGCTTTCGTGAAATTGCTGACGGGCATCCCACAGGCGCTTGTAGCGGTAGAACGGCACCGTCGGGTACAGATGGTGAACCAGATGGTAGTTCTGCCAGCCCATCAGTGGCGTCAGCAGCCAGTCCAGACCCTTGCGCATGTGGGTGGCCTGATAGGGCGCATCCTTGTGGGTAATGTCGTGCGGGTAGTGCGGCAGATACATGAACACCAGTGCGATCAGCCAGGCCATCATCCGCGACGGCACGAACCACAGAAAGATGACTTCCATCGGGAAAAACCAGCCAAGTGCAATTGCCATGCTCCAGACAATAATGGTGTCACGCACGGGTGTGCCGACGTTCATTCCGGCAAACATCGGTTTGTTGCGCAGGTAGAAAATCAGGTAACGGAAATCCCAGAAGAACCAGATCCACAGCGCCGGCAGCGGCGCGGTCATGGTGAAGTGATCGGGGTCCTTCTCCGGTTCGTTGGCATAGCGATGGTGCATCATGTGACCGACACGCAACATCTGGCCATTGGAGCCCGGCACGATGGGCAGCAGAATAAGACGCATAAAGAACTCATTAAGCTTGTCGTTGGTGCTCATTGAGTGATGGATGGCATCGTGGATCGGGCTGAACAGGAAATACATGGCGATCACGTTGACGAGACAGCCGGTCCAGAGCGGAATCTGGCCGGTCAGCACCAGTGCCCAGCTGGACAGGATCGCGGTATGGCAGGCCAGCATCAGGATGACCGTCGGCCAGGCGATGTAGGGGCGCTTCTTGAGCTGGTTAAACAGGGCCAGATTATCATCGTGGCGGCTTGCCATTGGGGCTGCTCCGGGACAAAGTAAACACCCTATTTATGGCAAAGAGTGGCGGCCGTGACACGCGACACCGGGGACCATCTGTCAACCGACCAGCCGGAAGACCGCATTCCGGCGCTGATTCGTGAAGCTTTTATCCGACAAGCGGCGGTTCATGGCTACCGCGGCGTGCGGATGGCTGATGTGGCGGTGCAGGCAGGCATGTCACGGCAGAACCTGTATCGCTATTACCGTAACCGGGAGGAGCTCTACCGGGCCACTCTCGACGAGCTGTTCAACCGCTTCTGGCAGCAGGCGGAGCCGTTGTTCGAGCACTTCGACGACAGCCTGTCGGAGCAGATCAACCTGATGGCGCTGGTGGTGGCGGAGCAGCACCCTGACATTCTTCGCCTGCTGGCCGATCCTGCGCAGCATGACCTCAGTCTGTCGCTGCTGCGTCGCTACTATGCCCGAGTGTTGGGTGCCCTGTTGCGCCAGCGTGGTATTCAGTCGGTTGATCGTGCACGCATGGACGTGGTGATCAGTATGGTGTCCGGTGCATCGCTGGCTGGACTGCGGCAGTGGCTTGAGGCTGGCATGCAGGTGCCGCCGGCTGAGATGGCGCGGATCATGAGCCATGTCTTTAACGGCCGACTGGTGGAGTTGATCGATCAGCGCGACTGAGCGTTGTCATATTTCCGGAACACTCCACCACCACACTGGCGGCCATGGAAACCCGTCAGCTACGTATTCTGTTTGTGGTCGATGCCATTCAGGGTCGGAATGGTGTCGGTACCTATTTTCAAGATCTGGTGGCGCAGTTGGGCGATCGTGTTGCCCGGGTCGAGCTGGTATCACCACGGTTGGATCAGCCGCACCCCTGCCAGGGGATGTCACTGCCGATGCCCGGGGACCCCACCCAGCGGTTGTTTCTGCCGCGAATGCGGGCGCTTGCCCAGCTGGTCATTTCGATGAAGCCGCATGTCATTGTGATTCCGGGGCCGGGCATTTTTTCGTTCGCTGCCAGCTGGATTGCATCGCGGCTGGGTATCCCGGTATGCGTCACCCATCAGACTGATTACGACAGTCTGGTCAATCTGTACTGGCGCGGGATGGTCGCCCGCTTTGCCCGTGCTGTGCTCGGCTGGGTCAACCGCTGGATGTTCCGGCGGGCAGCCTCGGTGGCCACCATCAGTGATCCGATGCTGGAGCAGTTGCGCACGCTCGGCATCGTCAACCCGCATCTGGTCGGTACGCCACTGGCGCCGTCGTTCGTGCAGACGCCGGTGATCCCGCCGCGCGACAACATTGGCAGGGTGCTATTCGTTGGCCGGCTGGCGGCTGAGAAAAATCTTGACCAGTTTCTGGCGTTGTCGAAGGCGCGGCCTGATTTGCAGTTTACGGTGGTGGGTGATGGACCGCTGCGGGCCATGGTGGAGCGGCATGTGCGGATGCAGAACAACCTGCACTTCCTTGGCTGGTGTGCCCGTGACACCGTCGTGGCGCAGGTCGACAGTCATGATCTTCTTGTCCTGCCGTCGGCGGTGGAAGCATTTGGCACCGTGGCACTGGAGGCCATGGCGCGCCGCCGCCTGGTCATGGTGACCCCGGCCTGTGGTATCAATAACTGGCCGACGCTGGCGGGCGGGCTGTTTGTCATGCGGACAGGGGAATCGTTGCCGGATGCATTGCAGCGTCTGCAGCAGTTGCCTGTTGCTGTCCGTGCAAAGATGGCAGCCAATGCCGAGCGCAGCGCGCGCGCCATCAACGAACAGTGCCTGGGCCAATGGTCTCAAGTGCTGCGCATTGCCGCCCGACAGGCGCCCAGCCTGCCGCGACCGTTGCCATCGCCGGCATTCGCGCTGTTGCGACGGCTGGCATCGTCGTCGGGGGCCTGATGCGGGCGCTACTGTCCATCCACGATGTGATGCCATCGTCGCGGGGCGCGATTGCCGAATTGTTGGCACAGTTGTACGTCTCGGTGCCGGCACTTCGGCCGCAGGACATCACCCTGCTGGTGGTGCCCGGTGCGCAATGGCGTGAGGACGATTTGCTCTGGCTGCATCGACTGGTGCAGGCGGGGCACCCGCTGGCCGGCCACGGCTGGTGTCACCGTGCTCCAGAACGCCGCACCTTGTCGCATCATCTGCACAGTCTGCTGTTATCCCGTGACGCGGCGGAGCACTTGTCGAGACCAGAGTCTGAACTGGTGGCCCTGATGCTGCGCTGCCACGCCTGGTTTGAGCAGCATGAGTTGCCGCTGGGGCCACTTTATGTGCCGCCGGCCTGGGCAGTCGGCAAGCTGCGCGCCAATACGCTGGCAGCGATGCCGTTTCGATTGCTCGAAAACCTGTCGGGTGTGATGTCGCTGCGGCATGGCAGCAGCATTCGCTTGCCGCTAGCGGGCTACGAAGCCGATACCGCCTGGCGAGCGGCTTTTCTGTCTGTCAGCAATGCGATTCATTTTCGCGCTGCAATCTTGTTGGACAGACCGATACGAATCGGCCTCCATCCCTTCGATCTGCGCTACCGACTGGGAAATCAGTTGCTGGATGATTTACGCCGTGTCACGCAATTCTGTGGTTACGCGTCTGCGATCCCGGATCCGCACATCGTTGGCATGAATGCGAAAAACACCGCCAGTGCCGAGCTCAAGACTGACCCGAGTAAGATCGTCGGCAAAGCTGTCCAGTAAATGCCTGCGCCATCCAGCCCGACCGCAGCAGGCAGTTGCACTGGCGACAGTAATGGATGCGAATCTCAGCGGCGGGCAAGTTGTTGGTCATGCCATTTTCCCAGTATCAGTAGCGCGGTGACGGCACCGATCAGGGCCATGAACATGTCGGACTGGGTATCCCAGACATAGCCCTGGGTGCCAAGGAAAGATTCTGCAGCTTCGTCACTGAGCAGCGCCACCCCCCATTCGATTAGCTCGTAGGCAGCACTGATGCCGAGTACCGACAGTACCGTCAGGGCAAACCGCCAGCCATTGCCGCGCACCACCTGAAAACGTATAAACAGTTCCCGGGCAACCATCGCGGGGACAAAGCCCTGCGCCAGATGGCCGAGTTTGTCGTAGTTGTTGCGCGACCAACCGAACCAGGCCGATAGCCAGTCACCGGCCGGCACCAGTGCGTAGGTGTACTTACCGCCGACCATCAGGATGATGCAGTGCAACAGGATCAGCCACAGTGCCAGCGGGGTGAAAACGAAGCGGTGGCGAAAGCCGTAGAGAAGCCCCCACGCTATCAAGGCCGGTGCGACTTCCAGCCACCAGGTGGCGCGGTCATGGGGCTGCCAGCCTGACCAGATCAGGACCAGCCAGAACAGACCGTGCCAGAGCAGGGTCATGGCGTGGTGACGATACTGCCGCTGAGGAAGTTGAGCAGCTTGTCGTCGGCCAGCAGTTGACGCAGGGCGCGATCCAGCACTTCATTGAGCATCATGCGATTGCGACTTGCCGACGGGGTCAGCGGCTGTTCGTAGGTGTTGCCGGCGCGATAAACGCCGCGGAATTCATCGCCGCGTTGATTGCGCGCCACAGCATGCAGTTCGGTTTTCACTTCGACGCGGTTCACCACGGAGCCTTCTTCCGGCACGTAGCTGAACTCGACAATACGGACTTCAAGATCGCTGGCCTGGCCGCCAGGGTTGTAGGCATTGAAGCCCTGCTGTTGCAGGCCCTGACGCACGGCGAGAGTGATGGTGCCGGGCATATCGTTGCCGGCGCGGATCAAGCTGGTATCACCATAAATGCCACCACGGGTGCCGAAGGCGGGGCTGCTGCGTTGATCCATGGTCGAGACCCGTACGGCCTCGTTATTGCCGGCGTTACGGGTCACCACTTCCGGTTTTGGCACGATGTCGATCATTTGTGGGCTGAGGGCGCAGGCCGACAGGCTGGTGGCGAGCAGGGCAACGGTAAACAGGCGGATCATTGGGCTTCTCCTTGTTGTCAGCGGCATGCTGCCGGCGGGCGCTATCAGAAGTGACGATTAACGGCCTCGCGGGCCAGCGCTTCCAGTGTCTCCCGGTAGGGAGAGGCGGGTAGTTCGACCAGCGCGGCGAGCGCCAGTTCGGTCTGTTTGCGGGCCTGGACCATGGTGTAGTCAAGACCGCCACTGGCGCGGACCACGGTGAGGATCTCGTCGAGGTGGTCCAGTCCGCCCTTGAGGATGGCATCGCGGATCATGGCGGCCTGCGCCGGGGTGCTTTCGCGCATGGCGTGAATCAGCGGCAGGGTGGGCTTGCCCTCGGCGAGATCGTCGCCGACATTCTTGCCGAGCTCATCGGCGTCACCGGCGTAGTCGAGCACATCGTCGACCAGCTGGAAGGCGATGCCAAGGTGGCGGCCGTAGGCGGCCAGCTGCTGGCGGATAGCGGGGCTCGGCCCGCCGCTGCCGAGGACGGCGCCGGTTTCGGCGGCAGACTCGAACATCTTCGCGGTCTTGTGGTGGATCACGCGCATGTAGCGCTCTTCAGTGGTGGCCGGGTCGCGGCAGTTGATCAACTGCAGCACCTCTCCTTCGGAGATGATGTTGGTGCTGTCAGCAAGAATGTCCATCAGGGTCAGGTCACCCACCTCGACCACCAGCTGGAACGCCCGCGAGATCAGGAAATCCCCCACCAGTACGCTGGCGGCGTTGCCCCAGACGGCGTTGACCGTTGGTCGGCCCCGGCGCAGGGTGGATTCATCGACCACATCGTCGTGGAGCAGGGTGGCGGTGTGCAGGAACTCGATAATGGCGGCCACATGGACGTGCTTGTCGCCCTGATAGCCGCAGGCGCGGGCGGCGAGGATGGCCACCAGCGGCCGCAGCCGCTTGCCGCCGGAGCCGACAATGTACTCGCCAACCTCCCGGATCATGGGGACATTGGTGTTCAGACGGTCGGTAATGAAGGCGTTGACCGCGGCAAAGTCGTCGGCGACGACGGCATACAGATCTTTGAAATCCATGGGGGCATCCGGATTGGGTGCGGCAATGCTAGCAGGGGAGGGGGGCGCGTCAAGGTGAATAGGGTGTGGGCGGTTGGGGGCGGTAGCCCGGCCGCCCGAGAGGATGAGGCCTTCCGGGACACGCCGTGAATACATCCCTGTAGGCTTGCGTTCGGCATCCATGCCTCACACAGTCCCGGAAGGCCTCATCCTCTCAGGCGGCCTGCATCAAGCCACTCTGAGAGCTTGCAGGAAACAGTTGATGCGAGGTTCGCGGGACACCGGACTTAACCCGGGACCCTCGGAGCCATGGATGGCGGAGAGGAGCTACAGGGACGTACTCGTGCGTGTCCCGGGTTAAGCCCGGTGTCCCGCAAACCGGCTCGCTCACTGCCAAACCCAGATCCCGTTGCCATGCGGCCCCAGAATGGCCTACAATCCGCGCCCCTGAACTCAATCGTCGCCGTGGCACGGCAAGTGACCCCTCCCTTCGGGAAGGTCCGCCACCGGGGGCTCTGTAAGGAAAGACGTGCTATGTACGCAGTGATCAAAACCGGTGGCAAGCAATACCGGGTAGAGCAGGGCGATGTCCTGCGCATTGAAAAGCTTGAAGTGGGCACCGGCGAAAACGTCGATTTCGACGAAGTTCTGCTGGTGGCCGATGGCGACAACATCAACGTCGGCCAGCCGCTGCTGGCAGGCGCCAAAGTCACCGCCGAGGTGGTGTCTCAGGGTCGCCACGACAAGATCCGCATCATCAAGTTTCGTCGCCGCAAGCACTACCGTCGCCAGGCTGGCCATCGCCAGTGGTTTACGGAAGTGAAAATTACCGGCATCAAGGCCTGATCGGCGATCCGACGGAGGATATGAACAATGGCACATAAGAAGGCAGCGGGCTCAAGCCGCAACGGCCGCGACTCAGAAAGTAAACGCCTTGGCGTCAAGCGCTTTGGTGGCCAGCTGGTCAACGCCGGTGAAATCATCGTGCGTCAGCGTGGCACCCAGTTCCATCCCGGTGTGAACACCGGCTTGGGTCGTGATCACACCATTTTCGCCACCGCCACCGGTCGCGTGAAGTTCGACATCAAGGGCCCGTCCAACCGCAAGTTCGTATCGATCGAACCGGTTGCCTGACACCCGATTGATGTAAATTAAAAGCCCCGTCAGGAATGCCTGGCGGGGCTTTTTCGTATCGTACCCGTATCACCGCACCACGGAAGCAGATCATGAAGTTCGTAGATGAAGCAGTCATTGAGGTTCACGCCGGCAAGGGCGGCGATGGCTGCATCAGCTTCCGTCGTGAGAAATATATCGAGTACGGTGGCCCGGACGGTGGCGACGGCGGTGCTGGCGGGTCGATCTACATCGAGGCCGACAACAGCCTTAACACCCTGGTCGATTATCGCTATGACCGCATCTTCCGTGCGCTGAATGGCGAAGGCGGTCGAGGTCGGCAGTGTTCCGGCAAATCCACCGACGATGTGGTGCTGCGGGTGCCGGTGGGCACCACCGTGATCGAAACCGATACCGATGAAGTGCTGGCAGACCTGACCCGGCAAGGCGAGCGTGTGATGGTGGCGCGCGGTGGTCGTGGCGGGCTCGGTAACACCCATTTCAAGAGCAGTACCAATCGCTCCCCGCGCAAGGCCAGCAAGGGTACGCCGGGGGAGTCACGCAACTTGCGTCTGGAGCTGAAGGTGCTGGCGGATGTGGGGCTGCTCGGCATGCCCAATGCCGGCAAGAGCACCCTGATTCGTGCGGTGTCGGCAGCCAAGCCGAAGGTGGCGGATTATCCCTTTACCACGCTGGTGCCGAATCTCGGTGTGGTCAAGGTCGACAAGTACCGCAGCTTTGTCATGGCAGACATCCCCGGCCTGATTGAAGGTGCGGCGGAAGGTGCGGGCCTTGGCATCCGTTTTCTCAAGCATCTGGCGCGCACCCGTTTGTTGCTGCATGTGGTGGATATCGCCCCGGCCGACAACGCTGATCCGGTGACAGTGATCGAAGCTATTGCCCATGAGCTGGAAAAGTTTTCCCCGGCACTGGCCGAGCAGGAACGTTGGCTGGTGCTGAACAAGTGTGATCTGGTGCTGGAAGAAGAGCTCGACGAGATCGCCGTCGATATCACCGCGCGACTCGGTTGGCAGGGGCCGGTATTTCGCATCTCGGCCGCCACCGGCGATGGTTGCCAGGATCTGATTTATGCATTGATGAACGCCATCGAAGAGCGTCGTATCCGCGAGCAGGAAGACGGCGACTACGCCGAGCAGCAGCGTCGCCTGCGTGAGCGCCTTGAGGTTGAAGCTCGCGAGAAGGTACAGGAATTGAAAACGCAACGTCGTCTGGCTCGTGAGCAGGGTCTGCTGGATGAGGACGACGATGACGATCTTGATGACGACGATCACGACGTCGAAATCATCTATCAACGCTGAGGGGAAGCGCAGTCATGGAGCGTCGCGGACGCTGGGTGATCAAGATCGGCAGTGCCTTGCTGACCAACAATGGTCAGGGGTTGGATCGCGCGCTGATGCAGCTGTGGGTAGACCGCATGGCGGATCTGCGTCAGCGGGGCATCGAAGTGGTGGTGGTGTCGTCCGGCGCGGTGGCCGAGGGCATGACGCGGCTGGGCTGGAAAGCCCGGCCGGATTCCGTGCATGAAATGCAGGCCGCCGCCGCTGTGGGCCAGATGGGATTGGTGCAGGCCTGGGAAAGCTGTTTCCAGACCCATGGCATGCACACGGCCCAGATCCTGCTCACCCATGATGACCTGTCCGATCGCAAGCGCTACCTGAATGCCCGTTCGACGTTGATGACGTTGCTGGGTTTGGGCGTCATTCCGGTGATCAACGAGAACGACACCGTGGTCACCGACGAAATCCGCTTTGGCGATAACGATACGCTGGCTGCACTGGTGGCCAATCTGGCGGTGGCCGAACGGCTGGTGATCCTGACCGATCAGGATGGTCTGTATGAGCGGGATCCGCGCTCGGATCCGACGGCGCCGATGATCAAGGAGGCCCGCGCCTCTGACCCGCATCTGCAGCAGGTTGCCGGTGGTTCGGTGAGCGGACTCGGCCGCGGCGGCATGATCACCAAGGTGCGCGCTGCAGAGCTTGCGGCTCGCTCCGGCGCCCGCACCCATATCTGTTCCGGACGCAGCCCTGATGTGCTGACGCAACTGGCTGACGGCGACAATCCGGGCACCACGCTGTTGCCGGATACGTCAGTGTTCAATGCTCGCAAACAGTGGATCGCCGGCCATCTGCAGATGCGTGGCCGCCTGGTGCTGGATGCCGGCGCGGTGGCGCGCTTGCGTGAATCCGGTTCGAGTTTGTTGCCGGTGGGTGTGGTCGATGTTGCTGGCGAGTTTTCTCGCGGCGAGATGGTGTCCTGCGAGGATGAGAGCGGCAAGCGTGTGGCTTGTGGGCTGGTCAACTATGACGCCGAAGAGGCGCTGCTGATTCGGCGTCGCAAGAGTAGCGAAATTCAGGACATTCTCGGTTACGTCAGTGAGCCGGAGCTGATTCACCGCGACAACATGGTGGTGTTCTGATTCTTTTTTAGTGCGGCAGTGAGCGTCGCCGGCTATTGCCTGTGTTGGCTGCTCCCGAGACCCGCCGTAAACCCGTCCCTGTAGGCTTGCGTTCGGCATCCATGCCGAACGCAAGCCTACAGGGATGTATTCACGGCGTGCCCCGGCGACCCCTGGCACACCCGCCGGCCGGCGACGTTTACTGCCGAGCTTGAACAAGCCATAAAAAAACCGGCCACGAAGGCCGGTTTTTTTATTCCCGATCGGGGCAACAACAATCAGGCGGCTGCCTGACCCATTGCCTTGATCTTCGCGTTCAGGCGGCTCTTGTGACGAGACGCCTTGTTCGCGTGGAATTTACCTTTGCGGGTGGCCTTGTCCAGGACCGATACAGCTGTAGTGTATGCTTGCTGAGCAGACTGCTGGTCACCGGAAGCAATGGCCGCGTTTACCTTTTTCAGGTATGTCCGCACCATGGAGCGCATGGCTGCATTGTGCTGACGACGCTTCTCCGCCTGACGAGCACGCTTACGCGCTTGCGGTGAGTTGGCCAAGGTCTTGCTCCTATATATCTGGTTAAAGCCGGATGGCTTCTGGGTTCAACAATGCGGGAGGGAATCGGGAAAATCCGGGCCCCTGCCCGAAAGGCCCGCAACTATGCCGTCGGCCCTTGCGGTTGTCAAGGCAATTGGCGGCTCTGCGGACGGCCGGCGGCTTACCGGTGCGTGACGTCGCTGCACGCTGGCGGCTGGAGCTGGGGGCTGGCTTTCGATACTCTTCCGCGACTCAGGGGCAGGCGGTGGCAATGGCAGCAGAGCAGGGTGGCAAGGCAGGGCAATCCGGCGGTCTGATGGCCTCTACCCTCGTGGTCGGCGCCATGACCCTGCTGTCGCGTATCCTCGGTCTGGTCCGGGATGTGGTGCTGGCGCGCTTTCTTGGTGTGTCTGCCGGCACCGATGCTTTTTTTGTTGCCTTCCGCATTCCCAACTTTCTCCGCCGCCTGTTTGCCGAGGGCGCGTTCAATCAGGCCTTTGTGCCGGTTTTGTCGGAGTACCGCACCAATGGCCCGGAGGCGGCCGTCCGGCAACTAATCAATCGCGTTGCCGGTACCCTCGGTCTGTCCCTGACGCTGGTGACCGTGGTCGGGGTGATTGGCGCGCCGGTGCTGATTACCGTGTTTGCGCCCGGTTTTGGCGATGACCCGGTCAAGCGGGCGCTGGCGGTGGAAATGCTGCGCCTCACCTTCCCCTATCTGTTCTTCATCGCCCTGACCGCTTTTGCCGGTGCCATTCTCAACACCTGGGGGCGGTTTGCGGTGCCTGCGTTTACCCCGGTGCTGTTGAACGTCTCGCTGATTGCGGCCGCCCTGTTTATCACGCCGTTGTTTGAGGACGAACGCATGGCAGTGGCACTGGCCTGGGGGGTGCTGGTGGCCGGTATGGCGCAGCTGATGTTCCAGTTGCCATTTCTGGCCCGACTCGGGTTGATGCCGAAGCCGGAAGTGTCGTGGGCGGATCCCGGGGTGAAGAAAATTCTCGCCCTGATGGCGCCGGCGATCTTCGGTGTCTCGGTGAGTCAGATCAACCTGTTGCTGGACACGGTGCTGGCGTCGTTGCTGGAAACCGGTTCGGTGACCTGGCTCTACTACTCGGACCGGCTGGTGGAGCTGCCGCTGGGGATTTTTGCCATTGCCATTGGCACGGTGATTTTGCCGAGTCTGTCGAAAAAGCATGCCGCCGCCTCCACCGAGGAGTTTTCCCGCACCCTCGACTGGGCCATGCGTATGGTGTTGCTGCTTGGCTTGCCGGCAGGGCTGGCTCTGCTGGTGATGGCGAAGCCGTTGCTGGCAGCGCTGTTCCAGTATGGCGAGTTCACTGCCTTTGACGTGCATCAGGCGTCCATGTCGTTGCAGGCCTACAGCGCCGGCGTGGTGGCGTTTATGCTGATCAAGGTACTGGCGCCGGGCTATTTTGCCCGGCAGGACATCCGCACACCGGTGCGCATCGGCATCATCGCCATGGTCGCCAACATGGTCTTCAACCTGTTGCTGGTGTGGCATCTGCGGCACGTCGGCCTTGCCATGGCCACCGCCCTGTCGGCCTGGCTGAATGCGGCCCTGCTGTATCGCGGCCTGAAGGACAGCGGTGTCTACCAGCCGACGGCGGGTTGGGGGGTGTTTTTCCTGCGGCTGGTGGGCGCCAGCGTCGCCATGGTAGTGACGGTGGTCTGGCTGACCAGTGCCACTGCCATCTGGCACGAGGGGCTGGCCTGGCAACGCGGCACCTTTATCGTTGCGGTGGTGCTGGCCGGGTCGCTGGCCTACTTTGCCGGTCTGGCAATACTCGGTCTCAGACCTCGTCACCTCCGTCGCGGGCCCGTATAATCCGGCGCTTGTCTGAATCGAGCATGCTGATGGAACTGATCCGGGGATTGCACAACCTGCGCCCCGCCCACCGTGGCGGCGTTGCCACCATCGGCAATTTTGACGGTGTTCATATCGGTCACCGCCGTATCCTCGACCAGGTCATCGCCGAGGCCCGTCAGCGACAGGTCCCGGCAACAGTGATTCTGTTCGAGCCGCAACCGGCGGAGTTCTTTGCCCCGGACAAGTCGCCACCGCGACTGATGACGCTGCGGGACAAGCTGCGAGCGCTGCGTCGCGCCGGCGTTGATCAGGTATTGTGTTGCCGGTTCGACCAGCGCTTTCGCAGTCAGAGTGCCGCCCAGTTCGTTGATAACCTGCTGGTGACCGGACTCGGCATCCGCTATCTGGTGGTTGGCGATGATTTTCGCTTTGGTGCCGACCGCTGCGGTGATTTCGCCTATCTGCGTGATGCCGGGCAGCGATACGGATTCGGCGTCAGTGATACGCCCACCTGTGAGATTGATGCTGAGCGGGTGTCGAGCACCCGCATCCGCGCTGCGCTGCAGCAGGGGAATCTGCAGCGGGCGGCAGCGCTGCTGGGTCATCCTTATGCGATCAGTGGTCGGGTGAGGCACGGCGACAAGCGTGGCCGACAGCTCGGCGTACCGACTGCGAATCTGGCCATGCAGCGAGTGCAGTCGCCGGTGGCGGGGGTGTATGCGGTGCGCGTCAACGGTGCCGGTTTGAGCGGCGCGCCAGCGGTTGCCAACGTCGGCACCCGTCCGACGGTGGATGGCGTGGATAACCGGCTCGAAGTGCACTTGCTGGACTTCGCTGGCGACCTGTACGGACGCCATCTGGAAGTGCAGTTCCTGCATTTTCTGCGGGCGGAGAAAAAATTCGATGGCCTCGACGCGCTGGTGACAGCGATTCAGGCTGATATCGGGAACGCGCGAGCGTTTTTCAGTCAATCATGACGGACAGCAATTCATGACCGATTACAAGGCGACATTGAATCTTCCCGAAACCGGTTTTCCGATGAAGGCCGGCCTTGCGCAGCAGGAGCCGAAACGCCTCGACGACTGGAAGGCGAAGGGGCTGTATCAGAAGATTCGTCAGCAGGCTGCCGGTCGGCCGAAGTTTGTCCTCCATGATGGTCCTCCCTATGCCAATGGCGATATTCATATCGGCCATGCGGTCAACAAGATTCTCAAGGACATGATCGTCAAGTCACGGGGCCTGAGTGGCTTTGACGCGCCCTATGTGCCGGGTTGGGACTGTCATGGCCTGCCAATCGAACACAAGGTCGAGCAGAAGATCGGCAAGGCTGGTCAGAAAGTAGATGCCAAAACGTTTCGCGATGAATGTCGCAAGTATGCGGCCAGCCAGGTGGAAGGGCAGAAAGCGGATTTCATTCGATTGGGTGTATTCGGCGATTGGGATAATCCTTACCTGACCATGAATTTCGCTTTTGAAGCGAACATCATCAGGGCGCTTGGCAAGATCGTTGATAACGGCCATCTGACCAAGGGCTTCAAGCCAGTGCACTGGTGTCTCGATTGCGCTTCGGCGTTGGCCGAGGCGGAAGTGGAATATCAGGACAAGACTTCCCACGCCATTGATGTCGGTTTCCGCGTCACGCATGCGGCCGATTTCGCCGTGCGCAGCGGCGTGACGGCAGATAACGCCGAGATCGTTATCTGGACCACAACACCCTGGACCATTCCCGCCAATATGGCGGTGGCCTTGAATGCGGAACTGGATTACGTGGTGCTGTCCGGTGGCAGTGAGGCGGGAGTCCGACAACTGGTGGTGGCCGAGGCACTGGCTGATCAGGTCGCGGCCCGAGTGAAGCTCAGTGATGTTTCCCGTTCCGTAGCATTCAGGGGCGCGGTGCTGGAAGGCCTGCTGCTGGCGCATCCGCTGTACCCCCGCGAGGTGCCGGTCATTCTCGGCGAGCATGTCACCACTGATGCCGGTACCGGTTGCGTGCACACGGCGCCAGGGCACGGTCAGGATGACTTTGTCGTTGGCCAGAAGTATGGCCTTGAGGTATTCAATCCGGTGCAGGACAACGGCCTGTTCATTGCCGATCTTGATGTGGTGGGCGGACTCCATGTCAGCAAGGCCAACGAGCCGGTGATCGAGGCGCTGGCTGCTGCCGGGCGACTGGTGGCGCATGAAAAAATCCAGCACAGCTACCCGCATTGCTGGCGCCACAAGACGCCATTGATTTTCCGGGCCACCGCGCAATGGTTTATCAGCATGGATGCCGCCGGTCTGCACAAGCGCGCCACCGAAACCATTGAAGAGGTGCAGTGGTTGCCGGACTGGGGCAAGGCTCGTATCGAAGGCATGATGAAGGATCGCCCGGACTGGTGTATTTCCCGTCAGCGCACCTGGGGCGTGCCGATTGCCCTGTTTGTTGATCGCCAGACCAGCGAGCTTCACCCGGACACGCCGCGGCTGATTGAAGAAGTGGCGAAGCGGGTTGGGCAGGGCGGCATTGATGCCTGGTTCGAGCTGGATGCGAAAGAGCTGCTCGGCGCTGATGCCGAGCGTTATAGCAAGGTCACCGACACACTGGACGTCTGGTTTGATTCCGGTGTGACTCATTTTGCCGTGCTGGATCAGAATCCGGCGCTGGGCTGTCCGGCGGATCTGTATCTGGAAGGCTCTGATCAGCATCGTGGCTGGTTCCAGTCGTCACTGCTCACCAGTCTCGGTGTTCGTGACGCGGCGCCTTATCGCACGGTGCTTACTCACGGCTTCACCGTCGATGAGCAGGGTCGCAAGATGTCAAAGTCGCTCGGCAATGTGATCGCACCGCAGGAAGTCACCAATGATCTTGGTGCCGATATCCTGCGCCTGTGGGTGGCTGCCACCGATTATCGTGGCGAAATGAGCGTCTCGAAAAACATTCTCGCGCAGATGGCCGACAGTTATCGGCGCATTCGCAATACTGCCCGTTTCCTGCTTGCCAATCTCAATGGCTTTGATCCGGCGGTCAATGCGGTGGCGACGGAAGACATGCTGGCGCTGGATCGCTGGGTGGTGGATCGGGCAGCGCGTCTGCAGCAGGATATTATCGGCCTGTATGACAGCTACCAGTTTCACCAGATCTATCAGCGCATTCACCATTTCTGCGCCATCGATCTCGGTGGCTTTTACCTCGATATCATCAAGGATCGCCAGTACACCACTCGCACCGACTCGCTCGCCCGTCGTTCCTGTCAGACGGCGCTTTGGCATATCAGTGAGGCGCTGGCGCGCTGGATGGCGCCGATCCTGTCGTTCACGGCCGAGGAAATCTGGCAGTACCTGCCCGGCCAGCGCAGTGAATCGGTGTTCCTTGAGCAGTGGTATGACTGTCTCGCGGAGCTGCCCGCCAACGCGGAGCTGGGCCGCGACTTCTGGCAGCAGGTGTCGCAGGTGAAGCAGGCAGTTAACAAGGCCATTGAAGACGCCCGCAATCAGAAAATTGTCAAAGCCAATCTGGCAGCGGATGCAGTGCTGTATGTCAGCGATGAGTTGCAGGCGCTACTGGCCCGGCTTGGCGATGAGCTGCGTTTTGTCACCATCACATCGACAGCGACTCTTAAGCCGCTGGCATCCGCGCCGGCGGATGTCGCCGATTCGGCGCTGGCAGGTCTCAAGGTGGCGATTGTGGCCTCACCCCATGGCAAGTGCGTGCGCTGCTGGCACCACCGCGAAGATGTGGGGCAGCATCAGGCCCACCCGGAGCTGTGTGGCCGTTGTGTCGACAATGTCAGTGGCAGCGGGGAGGTGCGTCATCATGCGTGATCTTCAGTATCGCAATCTGCATTGGCTGTGGCTGAGCCTGATCATTCTGGCGCTGGATCTCTGGACCAAGTCGCTGGCGGAGCAGCACCTGCACCTCTACCAGCGCATCGAGGTGTTGCCGTTCTTCAATATCACTCTGGCTTACAACAGCGGCGCCGCATTCAGTTTCCTCGCCGATGCTGGCGGCTGGCAACGCTGGTTTTTTACTGCGGTGGCGTTGCTGGCATCGGTGGTGATTGTGGCGTGGTTGCTGAAGTTGCGTGGCGAGCGCATGGTGGCGCTTGCTCTGGCACTGATTCTGGGCGGCGCCATCGGCAACCTGTGGGACCGGCTGACGCTGGGGCATGTGGTGGACTTTCTCGACTTCCATTGGGCTGGCTATCATTTTCCGGCGTTCAACGTTGCCGACAGTGCCATCACGGTCGGGGCGATACTGTTGATCGTGGATATGTTCTTCGGTAGAAAAGGCGCCTGACATAGTAGGAGCGGCAACCCTGCGATGGTTTTCGGGGTATGGCAGGGTCGTCCCGGCCGCGCGAGCGGGTACCCCCTGCCGGGACACGCACGAGTACATCCCTGTAGCTCTTCTCCGCCATCCATGGCTCCGAAGGTCCCGGCAGGGGGTACCCGCTCGCGCGGCCTCACAATGTGCCATTGGCAACAGTAATCGCGGCAGGACTGCCGTTCCCACAGCGCCTGTTGCAGCATACCGCAGCCATCGGTAACTGATTGATAGAAGAGATGTTATGGCGGAAATCCTCCGAGCCGGGCCTGACATGCGCGTGACGCTGCATTTTGCCGTGCGGCTGATGGATGGTACCGAGATGGACGCCACCTTCGGTCGTGAGCCGGCGTCCTTTGTCTGGGGCGATGAGTCCCTGCTGCCGGGCTTCGAGCGTGCGCTGCTTGGCCTCAAGGCCGACGACAAGCGCAGCGTCTACATTGAGGCGGCGAATGGCTTTGGCGCCTACAATCCGGATAACGTTCAACAGTTCCGTCAGGACGAGTTCGCCGACGGCATGACGCTGGAGCCGGGCGCGGTGGTGAGTTTCCGCGATGCCGCCGGCGCCGAACTGCCCGGGGTTATTGCCCTGATCGAAGACGGCTGGGTAACGGTGGATTTCAATCACCCGCTGGCCGGCCGCGACCTGACCTTCGAAGTCGAGATTCTGAAGGTGGAGCGCTACGCGCCGGAACAACCGGTAACGATCCGCCTGCAGTAGCGCCAATCCTGCAGCCAGGCAAGCGGGCAGACCGATATATTGCAGAGGTATCCACATGGAAATCCGTCTCGCCAATCCCCGCGGATTCTGTGCCGGGGTCGATCGGGCCATCGAGATCGTCAACCGGGCGCTGACCGCGTTCGGGCCGCCGGTCTATGTTCGTCACGAGGTGGTGCATAACAAGTTTGTGGTTGACGACCTGCGCGCCCGGGGCGCTGTGTTTGTCGAGGAGCTGGACGAGATTCCGGACGATACCATCGTCATCTTCTCGGCCCATGGTGTCTCAAGGGCGGTGCAGGATGAGGCCAAGCGGCGTCAGCTAAAGGTGTTCGACGCCACCTGTCCGCTGGTCACCAAGGTTCACATGGAGGTGCTTCGCTATGCCCGCGAGGGGCGCGAGGCGATCCTGATCGGTCATCAGGGGCATCCCGAGGTGGAAGGCACCATGGGCCAGTATGATCGCAGCTACGGTGGCGAGATGTACCTGATCGAGGACGAGGCCGATGTGGCCGGGCTGCAGGTCCGTGATCCGGCCAAGCTGGCCTTTGTCACCCAGACGACCCTCTCGGTTGACGACACTGCCCGCATTATCGATGCACTTCGCGCCCGTTTCCCCGACATTCTCGGCCCGAAGCGGGAAGATATCTGCTATGCCACTACCAATCGTCAGGATGCCATACGTCAACTGGCGCTGGAGTGCGACCGGGTGCTGGTGGTGGGCTCCCCGAACAGCTCCAACTCCAACCGGCTGGCTGAGCTCGCGGAGCGCTGCGGGACGCCGGCCAGGCTGATTGACGGCCCCGATGAGATCGACCCTGCCTGGTTGACAGGCTGCCAGCGCATTGGGGTGACCGCCGGTGCCAGCGCCCCCGAGGAGCTGGTGCGTCAGGTGGTGATGCGGTTGCGCGAGCTGGGGGGTACAGACCCGGAAGAGTTGGCCGGTCGTGAAGAGAACATCCGTTTCTCGCTCCCCCGCGGTCTCCGCGAAGTAAATACTGACAAACCCTCCTGATCCCTCCCCGCAGAGAGACTTTGCGTCAATCGGGTGGCAATTTCTGTCACCGGGATGGCGCCTGAGGCGCCATGGCAGCGGCGCTGCTGGCCTCGGGCGCCGCAATTTGCCAGTCAGCTAACAAATCCTGCCACTCATCCGGAGGTGAATGCCTCGGCGGCCCTATCTGCATAGCATCAGTGTACTAACGTTTCAGATAGGGGCTTTTTTGTCGTGATGGCCAGACCCGCGCAGACAGGATTCACCATTGTCGAGCTGATGCTCGTGCTCGCCGTGCTGGGCACGGTGCTGGCGTTCGGGGTGCCGCAGTTCCGTGAGCTTCGTGCCAATGCGGCCTTGCGTGGCACCACCATGGATCTGGTGGCGGCGCTCAACCTGTCCCGTGCCGAGGCGGTGAGTCTGCGCGCCACTATCAACGTAGTGCCGCTGTCCGGCAGTGCTTGGTCTTCCGGCTGGTCGCTCGAGTTTCCGGCAGACCGGGCCGACGATAACCGCTCCTTTAATGCCCGGCCCGGAGTGCAAGTGGTCGAATCGGCCGGTCTGGCGGCGCTGCAGTTCCGGGCCAATGGCACCGTCAGCAGCGCGGCGGAGTTCACCATCTGTGACGGTCGCGGCGGTGAGCGTGGCCGACGAATCCGCATCAACCAGCTTGGCCGCATGAATAATGAGGAGATCATCTGTCCATGATCAGTCATGTTCTGACAGCACCAACCAGTGAGACCGGCCAGCGCGGTGTTGGCATGGTCGAGGTGCTGGTTGCGCTCCTTATCATCAGTATCGGTCTGCTGGGCTACGCCGGACTGCAGTTGCGGGCCCTGGGAAGTACCGAGGATGCCCACTACCGCTCCCAGGCAATTGCCATTGCTCAGGACCTGTCCGAGCGCATTGCTGTGAACCCGCAAGCGGTGGATGTCTATCTGACAGAGGCGAATTGGGCGGCCATGACCGCGACCGGCAGCAAGCCAACCGGCTGGGATGCCTGCCTGGAAGCCCCTTGTCTGGCCGATGACATGGCCGAGTCCGACATCCTGCATATCCGCTGGCAGGCAGCGCAGCTGCTGCCGGCAGGCCAGGCGCTGGTGGCGGAATGTGATGCCTCCGATGCGCTCTGCATTACGGTGTCGTGGCTGGATACAGCGCCCGCTGATTGCGAACCACCGGCCGATCAGTGTGTACGTCTGGAGGTGGTGGTATGGGAGCCATGATCATGACAACGACATCCGTAGCTGCCCGACGGTCACGTGGCTTCTCGCTGGTCGAACTGATGATCTCGCTGTTGCTTGGCAGTCTGATTACGCTGGCGGCAGTGCAACTGTTTGGCACTAATCAACGGACTTTCCAGCTCCAGCAGGGCCTCACCGACGTGCAGGAACAAGGCCGTTTTGCACTCGATTTTCTGGCCCGGGACGTGCGCATCATGGGGCTCAGGAACCCGCAGGTGACAGGCGGCCCAGCCCCCGGTGTGGTGCTGGCCGACTTGATCGCCGGTCCGGTGGTGTTTCCGAGAAGTCAGGACGGCGGTAGCAATGGCGCGGGCAATGATCGCCTCACTTTTTCCTATCAGGGTCGGCCCGGCGACATGGACTGCGAAGGCGAGGCCATTGTTATCGATGCCCTGATCATTAACACCTACTGGGTTGAGGATGAAGAGCTGCGCTGCCTGGGCAGTGTCAATCCGGCCTCAGGCGGGCTGACGCTGGTGGCAGGCGTTGACAGTTTTCAGGTGCAGTTTGGCATCGATACAGCGCCCGATGGCGTTCCGTCCGCAGGTCGTTATGTGCGCGCCGATATGCTGGGTCCGACCGATCAGGTTGTGTCGGTAAGAATCGGCCTGCTGGTGCGGGCGACGCAGGGAAATTTGCCCCCGCTTGGCCCGCCGCGGGACATGCTGGTGCTGGATCGCGCCCTCACGGCGGGTGCAGCACCGTTACAGGAAAGCGCCATACGGCGATTGTTCGTCACTACGGTTCGGGCACGAAATTATCAATGGGGGTCCATCTGACATGATTACTTCATCCCGCAAGGCACTTCCGTCTCGCGAACGTGGCGTGGCACTGCTGATCGCGCTGCTGATTCTGGTGGTGATCTCGATCATTGGGGTGGCGGCCATGCGCACGAGCATTTTCAACACCAAGATTTCCACCAGCGCCCAGGGTGCGACCATGACATTCCAGGCGGCCGAATCGGCGCTGGCAAGTTTATTTATCGAGGCTTCGAATTTTGAGGGTACGGAAGAGGCGGTCGACAACGTCATCTACATTGCACTGCGACAGCTGGATTTTGGCACGTTCTCTCCGGTGGACCGCTGTGTGACAAAAGACAATCTCTTCAAGGCCGGAGCCTGTGCCGCTAATGATGTCTTTGACGAACGAGGTCTTTTACAGGCGTCATCGCGGTTGGTGATCCGGCCCAAGACTGTTCCCTGCGGGGCGGCTGGGGGGGTTGTCGGTGATCAGGTTAGCGTCTCCGGTGAAAGTGGCGGGCTCGTCCGTGGACTCGACTATGAGTTTGTTGCGGTGGGGCACGGTCGCCTTGATGCGCTGAATATTGAGAGTTTTACCGTTCAGGAATTTGCCCGCTGCATCCAGACCCCGCTTGATGGTTCGGATGTATGAGATGGAGCGCGGGATTCATGTGTCAGGTTTTTCGGGGAGAAGTGCGATGAAAATCATGTCCAATGTACGAGTGATGCTTACGGCGATGGCCTGCGTCTTAATGTCTGCCCGCCCGGTCTATGCGGAGGACATTGAGATATATCTCGTTTCTTCGGGAGACAGTGGCGGCGCCAATGTACTGATCATTGTTGATAACTCAGGCAGCACTAATGCCGCATTCAAGGGAACCAGCTACAGCAGCGGGAAGAAGGTTATCGATGAAATTTCCTGGGCGCTGCGGCGAGTCGTAGATGGTTTATCTGGCGGTACTCGTGTTGGTGTGTCTGCCCAGTTCCCCGGGGGGACGGATGGTGGCGCTATCTACTATCCCGTCAAGCAGATCAACGAGAAGACCGATCCGTCGGCTATTGCCATGGCTTTTTCTGCCACTGGCGATGCGTTCCAGTCTATGAAAATACCAGTCTCTCCGATTGATGTTCATAATCCGTTGATTTCATGGGATGGCAACAATGTGGTGGCGGATCGTATGCCCATGCCGTCCATTCTTTCAGTCGATGGCGCGGAGAATGTGCTCGGTGTTCAATTGTCCGCGCTGGCAGTGCCTCGATATGCCAAGGTGGATAAGGCGGTGCTGACCTTGCGTAGCCCAACGCCTAACGCCGGCCCCACCAATAATTTCCGGGTCCGCATAGCCTACGAGCTTTCCGGTGATCCGAAACCCTTCTCGGTTGCAGATGATTTCCCATCCCGTAAGTGGAGTCTGCCTTTCCAGTCAGGAAGCTATAACGCGACCAATGCCAGTCTGAACAATGGTGTGATCACTATCAATATCACCAGTGTTATTCAGGAGTTGGTAAGAAATCAGTTCTGGTGTGGTCGGAGCAATGTGTCCCTGATGATTCAGGCAACGGATATTGCCATGTCCAACGTCCCGGAAGTGTACAGCTACCGCGCAGAGGATGCGGATGAAAATCGTCTCGGATTGAGTGCTCTCGAAGTGGCCTGGAATCCGGCCGGAATGGAGGCGCCACTCTTTCCTGCCATCGGCGACGATGCGCTCTCATGCATGGGTGGCGTCACGGTCTCGCTTGCTGGAGCTGCAGATGATGCCCGTGAGCCGTTGGATCGCAATAACCTGAAGAATGGCGAGAATGCCCTGTTGTTGCAAAATGTTACCACTGGAGCCGGGGGTAACCGCGGCGACTTTATCGGCGGCGTTCGCTTCGCCAATGTCGGCTTCCCCAAAGACACACGGGTGAAGAAGGCTGTTTTGGAAGGACGTATTACAGCGGTTTCAGGCGCTGGCGCTGCTTTGCGTATTCGCCCCATGCTGGGTGATACGCCTGCGTTTTCGACCAATGGCAGCATCCGGGGCAGGCCATTGGGAGCCACTGCGGTCAATGTTCCTGGTGTG
Source organism: Alcanivoracaceae bacterium (assembly GCA_046292765.1). Taxonomy (GTDB): domain Bacteria; phylum Pseudomonadota; class Gammaproteobacteria; order Pseudomonadales; family Alcanivoracaceae; genus PGZG01. Next base: position 607,577 of record JBKBQA010000001.1, read on the forward strand.
GTGGGTGATTTCAGCGTCAATGTAGCGCCATTGATTAATGAGATATTTGCCAGCGCTGGCTGGGTCGATGATGGTGCGCTCGGCTTGCGTTTCGAGCGTCAGGGAGGCACGGCGCTGAGCGTCCATGCGGTTGAAGGTGGGTCGGCATCCGCGCCTATCCTGACTTTGGATGTCCTTGCTCCCAAGCCTTCTGATTTTGTCAGCACCTTTGATCGCAGAGAAGCAATGAAACTTGCCATCGACACACTCTCTGATGGCGCGGGTGGGGGTAAGAACAAGCCGGTTGGCGCCTACATTGAGTCAGGCCTTTACATGCTCGGGCGTCCACCGGAGTACGGCGCGGCCATCGGTCATCCTGAAGCATTCGCTCCGCCCGGCAAAGCGCGATACCTGTCGCCCACCGAGGTCTATGATGAGTGCGGTGGAAACCACGTTATTCTGGTTACCAATGCCGACTCCACCGGTGAAAGTTATCAGGCTCAAGCTAACAAGATGATTGGTTCTGCTGTATGTCCCAGCGATGCGAACAAGGATGCCTGGATTTGCTCGGAACAGATTGCGTCCTATCTTGCTGATGGCGCCCGCAATTCAAGCGGTATCCCGATCACCACCCATGCCATTGCATTCGATGCATCTGCATCGACCAGAGCGGGCCTGGAGCGTGTTGCTGATGCTGGAGGTGGTGAGTATCGCAGCTCGGAGAATGCCCTTGAGCTCGCCGATATTCTCTCGGAGCTGATCAACAAGCTGACGACGACGGATGCCTCCATGGCAGCCCCTGGTGTGGCGGTGAACCAGTTGAACCGCTTCCGCCATCTGGATCAGTTGTACTATGCGTTGTTCCGGCCGTCTTTTGATACCCGTTGGGAGGGCAATCTGAAGCGCTACCGCCTTGACTTTGGCTCGCAACGTATCGTTGATGAGAAAGGGACGCCCGCAGTTGATCCGACCACGGGTTTCTTCCGTGCCACGTCCAACAGTTGGTGGGGAAAGTTGCCTGATGGCACAGATCCTGATGACGGGCAGAATGTCGCTCTGGGCGGGGCGCGTCAGGAGCTGTTTTATCGTGCAACCCCGAGAAACTTGCTGGTTTCCACTTCCAGTCCTGCGGCAGGTGGTAGTACCACCTCGACTACTAAGCCTGCAGGCGTTGCCTTGACGTCGGTAAAATCCCTTGATGATGTCACGGCCGCGCAACTTGGCATGCCTGTCGGAAGTAGTGCTGCAGAAATGCAGCAAAGGCTCGATATGTTGCTGAGCGGCTGGGGCGACCCCCTCCACAGCGAGCCCAGGCTGGTGAACTTCGGGTTCAGTGGCTCCTTCGAAGAGGCATTGCTGGACGATAGCAAGCAGGACAACACCGTGTTTGTGTCCACGAACGACGGTATGTTGCATGCGATAAACCCGAATACCGGAGCAGAGCTGTTCGCGTTCATGCCAGGCGAGGAGTTGGCACGAGCAGAACAACGCTTTCAGGGCGGAGAGCTCGATGGCAAGGATCCGCAGCGATTCACCTATGGCCTTGATGGCGGCATCACCGTATGGCGTCGAGCGAAGGCGGACGGGTCTGGTAAGCCGGAGCATGTGTTCCTGTATCTCGGTCAGCGCCGGGGAGGTAATGCTTACTACGCGATGGACGTATCTGACCGCAGCAACCCCAGATTGATGTGGAAAATTCAGGGCGGCGCCGCGCCATTCGCCAAGCTGGGTCAGACCTGGTCTCAACCGACGTTGGCGCAGATCCGTATGAACGGACAGGGTATTCCGGTGTTGATCTTTGGTGGTGGGTATAGCCCGTCCGACCATGACACGATCGGCTCAGTCAGCTCGGGAGATGCAGTCGGTAACGCGATCTATATTGTCAATGCCTATAATGGCTCACTGATCTGGTCAGCCTCCAACGCTGGCGCGACGGCGACAAATGTGGATATGCGCTGGAGTATTCCCTCATCCGTTGCTGCCGTGGACATAGATCTCAATGGTGCGATTGACCATATCTATGCAGCAGATTTGGGCGGGCAGATATTCCGGATCGACATGAATCCTGATGCGACCTCGGCGGCAAACCTTGTGACCCGGGTAACCACGCTCGCCAAGCTGGGCACATCAAGTAGTGCCGGTATTGCAAATCACCGTCGTTTCCATGCTGCGCCGGTGGTGGCACTGGGCGAGCGTGGCGGTGAGGTGATCCTGCAAGTCATCCTCGGTTCTGGCTATCGTTCGCATCCGCTCAACATGGATACCGGCGACTACATCTTTTCGGTCGATGATGTGGATGTCCTGAAGGGGGTTGCTTCTGCGCCGATCACGCGCGCGGACATGCTGGATGTTACCTCTGATCTCAGCCCGGATGCTGCGATGCTGAACAGCCGGAAAGGTTGGTACATCGTGCTGGACAAGGGTGAGAAGGTGCTGTCCTCGGCGGTAGTCAGCAACGGCATTGTCTTTGTTAGCAGCTACTTGCCGGAGAGTGCCTTCATCAACAAGTGTCAGCGGGTAGTGGGCAGCTCGCGGCTCTACGCGATGAATATCCTCGATGGTTCGCCGGCGCTGGATCTGGATAATTCCGGCTTCCTGAACCGTAGCACCGATCTGATTCTGCCGGGCTTGCCGCCGTCACCCCAGTTGCTGCTCGACGGCACCGGTGAGCAGGTGTTGCTGATCGGTACGACAGCGCTGAGCGGTGGTTCGGTCAGCACCGGCAAGGGCGTGCGCAAGACTCGTTGGTATGAAGTGCCGAGCCAGACGGAGGCGCAACGGGTGCTGGACGAAGCGCTGGAGCAGGTGAGTGAGGAGGAAGAGCCCACTAATCCCTGATCCGGCCAGATAAACCAGCCGTAGCAGAAGAGGCCACCCCGGGGTGGCCTCTTCTGCTTTCGGGCGTTCGTGACGGCGATCCCGTTTCGCCTGTGACGTTGTTCTAAGTGCATGATATTCAAATGGTATTAAATCGAGTGTGCATGCTTTAGGGATATAGTCTTAGTATTTCCGCTTGGCTATCAAAAGTTGCCGTTCGTCTCCAATCAGGTCCAGTTGCCAGGTTTTCCAGTTAGCATTCATCATTAGAAAACCTGTTCATGATGACAGGACGGCTGATTCGAAGAAGGACCTCATGCGACACCTTGTTTTCGGGGACATGTTCAAAGCGCCGCTGGCACGGTCTGCCGGTTTCACCATCATCGAGCTGATGATGACGCTGGCAGTGCTGGCCCTGGTCGCCGCCTTTTCGATCCCGGCGATGCAAAATGTTCGCGCCAGTGCCGATCTGCGCTCGGCGACCTCGTCGCTGGTGGCGGCCATGAATATCGCTCGTAGCCAGGCTGTCAGCCTGCGCATGGACGTAGATGTGGAAGCGCGCGGCGGCGACTGGGCCAATGGCTGGGATGTGATCTACCGCTACCCGGCCACCACGCCGGCCGGCGCCAGAGTGATGCAGGACGAACGCTTTCCGCTGGTCGGCACGGTAGCTGTCACTGAGGCGGGCGGCGCAGTAGCGGTGCGCTTTCTCGCCAGCGGCCTGATCGCCGGCGGCGGTGCCAGTTTTGAGTTGTGCTCGAACAGCAAGTCCCGGCTGGTGACCGTGTCGCCACTTGGGCGCGTCAGTAACGAGGAGGGAGCGTGTTGATGTCCGTAGTCAGACAGGGGGTTGGCCGGGAGCAGCGTGGTGTCGGCATGGTAGAAGTGCTGGTTGCCCTGCTGGTGATTGCGGTGGGCGTGCTCGGTTATGCCGGCATGCAGCTGTTCGCCCTGCGCGGGGCGGAAGATGCCGGCAGTCGCACCCATGCCACCCTGATCGCTCGCGATGCACTGGAGCGGCTGCTGATCAACCCCGCCGGTGGCGGCACCTATTTTGGCGCCGACAGTTGGCCAGCGGCCCCGGTCGCGCCCGGGGCGGCTTACCCTTCTCTTTGCGGCAGCGCCGATTGCGCCCCGGCAGGGCTGGCATCTGCGGATATTGAGCAGCTTTCCTGGATGGCGGCCAACACCCTGCCGCTTGGCATGATCATGGCCCGGGACGACTGCTCCGGCGTCCCGTCCGCCAGTTGCGTGGTGGTCAGTTGGCAGGGGGTTACGCCGGCGGACTGTATTGCCGGCGGGCAGATCCCGGCCCGGGATTCCTGCGTGGTTCTGGAGGCGTTGCGGCCATGAAAATCTCAATGTCTTCCCGCGGTTTCAGTCTGGTTGAACTGGTGATTGCCCTGCTGCTCGGCTCGCTGCTTACGCTGGCGGCGGTACAGCTGTTTGCTGTCAACCAGCGCACCTTCATTACCCAGCAGAACCTCACCCGCGTACTCGACGACGGTCAGCTTGCGCTGCGTTTTCTCAGTCATGACCTGCGACAGGCGGGCTACTCCGGTGGTCCGGTCACGACCGTGTCGGGCGTGGTGTTCGGTGGCGCCGAGGGTAGCGAGGATGGCGCCGTACACGATCGCATCACTGTTCAGTACAGCGGTACGCTGGATTGTCAGGGGTCTGCCTCTGCCATCCCGGTGCAGGTCGTGAACATTTATCAGGTTAACGCGGCGGGTGAGCTCACCTGTCAGGGCAGCCTGAGCGGTGCGGCGCCTGTGGCGCTGTTGTCCGGCGTCGAGGGGTTCCGCGTCCAGTACGGTATTGATACCACCCAGGATGGAGCGCAGGGCCCGTTCCGGTTTGTCGGCGCTGATCAGGCATCATCCTTGGGCAGGCCCATTGTTGCCATTCGCGTTGGTCTGCTGCTTGCGGTGTCGAGCCCTGCGCTTGCCACCGGAGAGGAGCGTAGCTGGTACGTACTTGACAGGGAAATCGAGGTCGGCGAAGACCAGGTGCTGCGCCGCGCCTTCCACACCACCGTCATGCTTCGCAATCTGGACTGGGAGCAGATATGAAAACGTTTCAACGTCAGCGCGGTGCTGCGCTGCTGGTTGCACTGATGATCCTGCTGATCGTTTCCATCATCGGGGTGGCAGCGATGCGCTCCAGTACACTGGCGGCCCGGGTCGCCATGGGCGCCCAGCTTGATGCGATAGTATTTGAGGCGGCGGAGTCGGCGATTGCTGAAACTATGGCCAATCTGGCCGTGTTCAACGCCTCGGATGACGAGCTCAAGTTCGAGGAAATCGTTGCGCTGTTTAATGGCGAAACCATCACTTGGTGTCTGCAGAAAGACCTGTCCCGCAAGCTCGACAGCTGTGGCGCTAATGATTTTCTCGATTCCCGCAGCCTGATTACTGCAGAGTCGCGCAGCAAGGCGGTGGGCTTCTCGGCAGTGTCGGGTAACCAGATCAGCAGTGCGGGCGGTGTCGCCGTTTTGTTCGCCGATTTTGAACTGGCCATTCAGGGAGACGGTGCCATGCCCGGTTACGGGTTAAGCAACCGCCATGTGCAGCAAGCTTTGCGTCGGGGAATGATCCCGGCAAAAGAAATTCAGTGAGGGGTGGGGTATGAACCGGATCATGGACAGATTGTTAAGGGCAGGGGCGCTGGTGTTGGCGGTGATGTTGTCGCCGACAGCGCTGTATGCGGATGACACCGAGATTTTCTTCTCGCGGGCGCAGGCGGACAACGAACAGAACGAGCCGATTGCGAACGTGTTCATCATGCTCGACACCTCGGGCAGTATGCGTTGGTGCGAGGCCAATCTTTCGGTCTCCGGCCACAATGCCACCTGGTGTAGTGACTACACCAAACGACGTATCAATATCCTGCAGGACGCTCTGAAGGAAATGCTGAAAGATGCTCCGGACGGTGTGCGGATCGGTATCGGCCGGTTTAACTTTCTTGTCCCGAGCATAACCTCCGGCACCGGCGGCACCGGTCAGATCGGCGGCCGTGTGCTGGTGCCGGTGGTAGATGTCAATGATGCCAACCGCAAGGTATTCGAAGCCGAAATTGCCAAGCTCAATGACGCCGGCAACGCTGCTACCGGTCAGGCGGGTGCCCAGCCTGTGGGGGATACCCCCACGGCACGCGCCTACAGCGAGGCAGTGCGCTACATGATGGGCATGACGCCGCGCTTTGGTGTTGCCGCCAATGGTGCCCAGAACGGAATCTGTCTGGAGACCGCCACCCGGGAAATCGATTGCATCGACGTGTTTGATGGCTGGAGTGAATGGAAGGAGCTGGAACTCGGTGTCTGTGATCCGCTCGATCCCGCCTGTCGGGTAGAGCTGGGAGATCCGCAGCCCATCGCCGGCACCTGCGATCTTTCACTGGAGTCTTGCAGCGCAGATTATGGCCCATGGACGGCCATCGGCGGTAGTTGCAACCTGTTGGAGAGCGGTATCTGCCGCGTCAGCTTTGGCCCGTGGACGAATGCTGTGGGCACCTGTAATGTCTCCCTGCCAACCTGCCAGTACGGTGACTGGGAAGACTGGGTGGTGACCCGTGCCAGCGGTGCCAACAACGGCAATTGCCCGATCGTAAACCAGCCCACCTTCGAGCGGCGCCGTGAAACGGTCTGTACCCGTACCAATATTTTTGGCGTCTGCAATCGGACCGCCACCCAGTGTCAGGAGCGCACACGCGGATTCCAGACCCGAGCCCAGAATTTCGAGGCCCGTTTCCCGACCCAGTACTATGAGCGCGAAGCCACCTATTTCACCCGTGAAGCGCTGTATCGCAAGCAGTGTGGTATTGAAACCTATTGCGCCAACTATGCGGATATCGTCAAGAGCGGTAAGTACGTCTCGCCGATCAATATGGAGAATCAGTGCGAAAGCAACCACGTCATCCTGTTCACCGACGGCGCGCCCAGCCCCAACGATACCGCCGGGGATCAGGGCTTCACCAATTGCGGCACCAAGAACTCTTATGATTGCCAGGTGCAGATCTCCGAGTATCTGCACAGCGATGGCAATGCCATGAAGCGCAAGGTCAAGACCTACAACATTGGTCTTTATATGGGGCCCAACCAGACCAGCATGGAGCGGGTCTCCACCGATGGAGCCGACGGCACCATCAATGCGGATGACAGCGACGAGTTGATCAAGGCCTTCGCGTCCATTATTGACCTGATTGCTGATAACTCGCGCTCGTTCTCCGCACCGGGTGTGGCGGTGAACCAGATGAACCGTCTGCAGCATCTGGATCAGCTTTACTACGCCGTGTTTGAACCGCGTAAGTCGAGCTACTGGGACGGCAACCTGAAGCGCTACCGGGTAGTCGACGGACAGATTCGCGCCCAGAATGGTCCGGCGGTCGACCCGCAGACAGGATTTTTCGCAGAGAGCGCCCGCAGTTTCTGGAGTGGCGAAACGGATGGCCCGGATGTCCGCAAGGGTGGTGCCCGCGAGCAGTTGGCAGGCCGCCGTCTGTTCTACTCTGATGCCGCTGGCGTAACGAAACAGCTGAACTGGGCCGAGGATAATGATCCCACTTTGTTCGGCTTGCCGGCCTCAGCCACGGCTGAACAGGTCGAGGAGCTGAAAGGCCGTCTTAAAACTAACTGGGGCGACCCGCTGCACAGTGAGCCGGTGCTGGTGAACTATGGCGGCAGCAGTGACAACAACCTGATCTTCCTGTCGGGTAATGACGGTATGTTGCGCGGTGTTGAATCCCGTACCGGCAAGGAAGTTTTCTCTTTCATGCCGCACGAGCTGTTCCGTCAGGCTAATCGCTTTACCGTTGATCGTCCCGGGCTGGCTGAAGACAACAGTCGCCAGCTTTACGGTCTGGACGGAAGCTGGACGGTATGGCGCCGACCGGGCGCAACACCGGCGGCAGCGCCCAGCAACGTCTATCTCTACGGTGGCATGCGGCGTGGTGGTCAGAGCTACTACATGATCGATGCCTCCAACCCGTCGTCGCCGGAGCAGGTATGGCGAATTGATCCCAGCCGCGATGGCTATGCCCGTCTCGGCCAGACCTGGTCGCAGCCAACCCTGACTCAGGTGATGGTCAATGGAGCGCCACGAGCGGTGCTGGTGTTCGGTGGTGGTTACAGTCCGGCAGACCATGATCGCCGCCAGGGACAGGCGCGTCGCGCTAATGATGCCAGTGGCAACATCATCTATGTGGCCGATGCGCTGACCGGCAATCTGCTCTGGTCCGCCGGGGCCGGAGGTGCTGGCGCCCGCCATACCACGGTGCCATCGATGAACTGGTCGGTGCCTTCCGCCATCTCCGTGGTCGACATGGATTTTGACGGTGTTGCCGACTTCTTCTACTTCGGTGATCTCGGCGGTCAGGTGTTCCGCATCGACGTGGACCAGGAGCATATCCGTGACTCCAACGTGCGTCGGCTGGCGAACCTGAACACCGCCGGGGCGGCGGGTAACCGTCGCTTTTACTACCCGCCGGCGATCAGCTATGTGCGCGGTGAGGATGGCAGCGAGAACCTGTATGTGGCACTCGGTTCCGGTTATCGCACTCACCCGCTGGATGAAAATGTTGATGATTACTTCTACGCCATCAAGGACCCGGGTGTGACTCGCAATGCCAATGGGGATTTCCAGGGCACTGCACCGACTGCTGTACTGAACCACGCGTCGCTGGAGGAGCTGATCGACAACCGGGAAGCAGATACCACTGGGCCGGGCTGGAAGTTGCCGCTGGTGGGAGATGGGGAGAAGAACCTTTCGGCACCAGTGGTGTTCGGCAACCGGATATTCTTCACCACCTATGAACCGGGTAGCGACGAACTCGCGGGAAACCCTTGCGCGGTGAGGATCGGTACCAGCTACCTTTACGTCATGAATTTGCTGACCGGCCAGCCGGCTGCTTATAACAACGACGGTTCCCTGTCTGACACCCGTCGTCAGCAGCTGCGTCAGGATGTGCCGCCACCGAGCCCGACGCTGCTGTCCGATGGTGAGCAGATTCTGGTGATCGTGGGTACCGAAGTGGTGGGTGGTGAGGATTTGGGCAACACCGGCCTGCGCCGTGGCAGCTGGTATCAACTCCAGCCGAATGAGCCGGATCGGGTTCCCCGCACTGGTGGTACACCAGATCCGGCGCCCTGATCAGGTGCTTTGATTGGCAGTCTTGCTGAAGTAGAAACGGGCCCAGAGGGCCCGTTTCTACTTCAGCACAGCGCATCCGGTGTGGCCGTCTCCATGCGGGGCCTGCCGGCCCAGTTCAAGACAATCCGTCGGGCAGAGCTGCGATTGCAGATCAGGAAGCTGCCATTTTGATAGTGACTGCGCCCGTCGCGATGGAACCACAATGCCTGGCCGCGAAAGCGATTCCAGCGCACCGTGACGCCGCTGGGCAGGGTCAGGCTGGTGAGGATGTCATCATCATTCGCACTGGCAGGCGGCCCCCGAACGACTTCCAGCCGAGTGGTTTGCAGAAAGCGCTCGCAGCGGTGGTTGGCATCACAGAGCCGGATCTCGCCATGAACCAGGGCTTCGGCCCGGGCCTGGGCAATCAGGCGCATGACATCATGGCTGGAGGCCACCACCTTCTGCCGCTCTATGATCTGGTGCAGCGGCGGCATGGCGACTGCCAGCGTGATGCTGGCGATGGCAAGTCCGATCAGCAATTCCGGCAGGGTCAGTCCACGTCTGCTCTCTCCGTACATAGTCTCTCCGAGGCATCGGCAGGGGATGAGCACGCCATGATGCCGTCCGGGCCATGAAACGGCCCGAGGACAGTCGCCCGATCTGACGTCAGGCGATGTGGTTCACGTTTGCAGGACATTGGCGCCCGCGGGGGGGCATCACGACGGTGGTGAAACTGTTGTATGCTAGGGCGAAGTTATTAAGCACACCGGAGAGATGCCATGCCCAGCCGCGCTGCCAGACAGGCCGGTTTTACCCTGATTGAGCTGATGATCGTGGTCGTGATCATCGGCATCATTGCTGCCGTGGGCTACCCGGCTTACACCCGTCAGGTGCAGAACACCCATCAGCAGGCCGCCCAGGGCGACATGATGAGCGCGCTGGCTGGCGCCGAGGCCTGGCGGGCCCAGCGTTTTACCTACACCGGCTATACACTCCCTGCATCCATGCTGGGCTCGGATCGCTATAACTTTGCCGTCGATATCGCAGCCAATGGCCAGGCCTTGACCGTCACCGCCGAAGCCAAGGGGCCGCAGGCCGGTGCCGGGGCCATGGCTGTTAACAATCAAGGTCAGACCTGCCTTAACAAGGGCAGCGACAGTGCCTGTACCATCGGTACCAACGACTCCTGGAAATGAGCCGCAGGTCGCCCTGCGTTGTCTGATGTCCTGATTGTCGGCGCCGGCATTGCCGGCATGCTGACTGCCGTGGAGCTGGCCGATCGCGGTTTCAGCGTCCGTCTGCTGGATGATCCTGTTGCCCATCCCCCGGCTTCCTGGGCCGGTGGTGGGATCCTCTCGCCGCTGTTCCCCTGGCGTTATCCGCCCGCCCTGCTGCCGCTGACCCGGCATGCCTTTGCTGATTACCAGATGTTGTCTGCGCGCATTGTGGCCGCTGGCGGGATTGATCCGGAGGTTGATCGGGGCGGCATGCTGGTGCTCGACGATCCCGATCCAGCCCTGATCCGGGACTGGGCGGAACGCAGTGGGGAGCCGGTCCATCAGGGGCGAGCGAGTGACTATCTGCCGTGGCAGGGGGAGCAGGCCGCCGTCTGGTTGCCGGGTATCGGTCGCATTCGTAACCCGCGTTTGCTAAAGGGCCTGCGTCATCTGCTTGCTGTTAGTGCGATCCCGGTGCTGCCGTTGGCGGCCAGCCGCATACAGTTGGCGGATCGGGGCGTTGAGGTGGTAACCCCGGCAGGTGTACTGCGCGCGGACAGAGTGGTGGTGACAGCGGGTGCGTTAAGCGCGCGGTTGTTGCCGGAGGGGATCGATACCGGGATTCATCCGGTTCGCGGCCAAATGCTGCTCTATCGACCCGAGCAGCCGCTGCCTGAGGCGGTGGTACTGGCGGCGGAGGGCTATCTGATTCCGCGTCGGGACGGCTACCTGCTGGTCGGGTCAACGGTGGAGCCCGGCATTGATGACAGTGTGCCAACGGCGCTGGCGCAGCAGCAGCTGTGTGACAGAGCCGCGCAGCTGTGGCCGCTGCTGGCGGATCATACCCCGGTGGCGCAGTGGGCGGGGATTCGCCCCGGCAGTCGCCGGCCGCTGCCGTGGATTGGCGAGGTGCCTGGCAGTGGCGGGCGTCTCTGGCTTAATAGTGGACACTTCCGCAATGGTCTGGTGTGCGGCCCCGGCAGTGCGCGGTTGCTGGCGAGACTGATGTGCGGTGAGCCCAGCGATTGTGATCCGGCCGCTTATGCGTTGCCGTCATCCTCGTCGTCATCGCCGCCCTGATCGAGCGACAATTTCTGTAGCCGGTAGCGCAGCGAACGGAACGTCATGCCGAGTTTTTTCGCCGCTGCCGTGCGATTCCAGTGAGTGGCATCAAGGGCCCGCAACAGTTCGGCTCGCTCCACCTCCAGCAGAAATTCCTCCAGCGGCATCGACGCTGGCCGCGTGGGCAGACCACCACCATGGCCTGTATCGCTCTCTTGCCGGGGTGCTTCCGGCAGGGCCAGATGGATGACATCAATCTGATGCCCATCCGAGAGGGTCAGCGCCCGTTCCAAAACGTTTTCCAGCTCGCGCACATTGCCGGGGAAGGGGTAATGCTGGAGTGCTTTTTGCGCCGTTTCCGTCAGCGCCGGCACCGGCAGGTTCCACTGTCGACAGAGACGCTCAAGGATGTGGCAGACCAGCAGTGGAATATCACCGGCCCGCTCGCGCAGCGCCGGTACCCGGGTCTCGATCACGTTCAGGCGGTAGTAAAGATCCTGTCGGAACCGCCCTTCATTGACCTCACGGCCAAGATTTTTGTGGGTGGCGCAAAGCAGCCGAATGTTGACCGGGAACTCCCGTGACTCACCTACCGGACGCACGGATTTCTCCTGAATCGCCCGCAGCAGTTTTACCTGCATGTGCAGTGGCAGGTCAGCCACCTCATCGAGAAACAGGGTGCCGCCGTCGGCTTCACGGAACAGGCCCTTGCGATCTTCATGGGCACCAGTGAAGCTGCCCTTGCGATGGCCGAAAAATTCGCTCTCCATCAGCTCCGATGGAATGGCGCCGCAGTTTACCGCCACGAACGGTTTCTCCCGGCGCGGTCCAAGGGCGTGAATCAGCCGGGCCACTCTTTCCTTGCCGCTGCCGGATTCACCGGCGATGTAGATTGGCGCCTGACTGCGGGCCAGCTTGCCGATTTGCTCCCGCAGTGACTTCATCAACGGGTGCTCGCCGATAAGCTGATCGGCAGACTGTTCAGCCGGGCCCTGCCGGCGGATATCGAGGCCGTCGTCGATTAATTGCCGCAACCGGTCCAGCGTCACCGGCTTGGCGATAAAATCGAAGGCGCCTTCCTTCATCGCCAGCGTGGCGGTTTCCATGCTGCCGTGGGCAGTGATCATGGCAATGGGCATGTCCGGAAGGCGGCGGCTGACATGGCGCACCAGATCAATGCCATCACCATCGGGCAGGTTCATGTCAGTGAGACACAGGTCAAAGCTGCTCTCTCCCAGCACACGAAAGGCGTCAGTCAGGGTGCCGACCGCCTCCGCGTCCAGTTTCATGCGTCCGAGCGTAATGACCAGCAGTTCGCGCAGATCTGCCTCATCATCAACGACCAATACCCGTTGTGTTCCTTGTGTCATGGCATGCCTTACTGAAAGACCCGGTCAGGATGGGCGAAGGTTATCACAAAGGAGGCACCGTCGACGGTGTCGTCCAGATCCAGCTGGGCCTGATTGGCCTGGCACAGTTCCCGGCAGACAAACAGGCCGAGCCCGGTGCCTTGTCTGGAGGTGGTAAAAAAGGGCTCAAACAGATGGGCTCGGGCCGTTTCCGGGATGCCTGCCCCGGTGTCACGGATGCGCAGCCACGGCAGGTCGGTGCCTTGCTGGTAGCCGCCGGAAAGGGACACGGTCACCTCTTCGCCGCCATGGCGGAATGCATTGCTGATCAGATTGTGGAGAATCTGCTCCAGCTGGCCTGGGTCGAATCGCACATGCAGATTGGCGGCAATATTGACGTCGAGCTGTGCCGGCAGTTTGCCCCGATCAATCCAGTAAAGCCGGATTTTTTCTCCCATTTCTTTCAGCGACAGTCGTTCCGCGGCGCCGGATTGCCGCCGTGACAGACTGAGTACATCGTCAATAATGCCGTTCATGCGCCGAACATTTGTGGCGACGATATCGAGCAGGCGCCGGTCACCGCTATTGTCGATGCCTTCGGCGAGCAGGTCCGTTGCATGGCTGATGGCACTGAGGGGGTTGCGTATTTCATGGGCAATGGTGGCAGACATGCGTCCCAGTGACGCCAGCTTGAGCTGCTGGGCTTCCTGAGCCAGTTGGCGCTGGTCTTCCAGAAATGCCAGCGTAAGGGGCTGCTCGCCGTGATCCAGTCGGGCAAATCGCACCAGCACAGTGGCGCCTCCCCGGGTCAGCTGCGCCGCCGGTCGATGCTGCATCGGATTGGTTTGCCATTGACGCCAGAGATGGGTGATGGCTGGCGACACGATGCTGTTTTCCAGTGTGCCGGGGCCGGATAGCATCAGGCCCTCGGCGGCCTTGTTGGCCAGCAGTATCCGTTGCTCCGGATCGAATACCATCACGCCGGTACGCATCCGCTGGACGATCTGCCGGTTAAGCTCTTCCAGCTGGATGATGGCCTGCTGCCGCGTTTCCGCCAGCGCCTCGCTCACGTCCAGTCTGCGGGCAATCAGATGGATGATGATGGCCGTCACAAAGAAAGCGAGGCCCAGCATGGCGGATTCGGTCAGCATCCAGGGGTTGCTGTTGGTCCGCTGGATCGAGAACCAGAACTGCTCGAACATCACGGCGATGGTGGCCACCGCCGCCACCAGTAATCCGCCGCGACCGGGGAGCAGGATGCTGGCGGAAGCCACGGTCACCATCAGCAGCACCGACAGACTGCTCTTGATGCCACCACTGGCGTGGATCAGCACCGTCAGCAACAGCACATCGATCATCACCGGTAACAGCGACGCCCACTGGGGGAACTGGCGCCGCAGCGCTGACATGGAGAGGGCGGAGATCAGTGTCAGCAGCAGGTACAGCGAGGCGCTGCCGATAAACAGCGCTGGCTGGCTGTTATCACCCAGTACGCTGGTGGGGGCAATGTTAAAGATGGCGACCAGAATCAGCGCCAGACAGATCCGATAGGCAGCGTAGACCCGTGCCGGCGTCCAGAAACCGGCAGTCTGCAGCTCAGTCATGGTGCTCAAGCCACTGGCGCCGATGTTCGTCGCTGCAGAAGGCGCGCTCACCCTCACGGACGGCTTCACTGAGTGGAACATGGACGTCACACTGGGCGCAGCGAACCATCTTCTGCGGGTTGTTGTCTGCCGAAGGTGGCGGTTGACGCGGTGCCAGCAGGGTCTGGCGCAGAATACGCCACACCAGCCAGATCAGGGCGGCAAGGATAATCAGGCGGATCAGTCCCATGGTGTCCTCTCGGTAGTGGGGGCAACCGTATCGCCCCTGTGCACGCGTTCCAGAGTACAATTGCCGCCCCGGCAAGGGAACGACAAATGGAGCTTTTACCATGCGAGTAGTGATCGCCCAGCGCAACTTCCATGTTGGCGACATCGAGGGCAACGCCGGTCGGGTCATCGCTGCCTGCGAGGAAGCACGGCGCCTGCTCGGCGCCGAGCTGGTGGTGTTCCCGGAGCTGTGTCTGACCGGCTACCCCCCCGAGGACCTGTTGCTGCGACCCAGTCTGAACAGCCGCATCGAAGCGGTGTTGGCCGAGATTGCGGCGGCGATCTCGGTGCCCGTTCTGCTCGGCTATCCGGCGGTGCGCAATGGCCGGCGCTATAACGTGGCCGGGCTGTTGACCCCGGGCGACGGCAAACCACAGCAGGAATACTTCAAGCAGTGTTTGCCCAACTACCGGGTGTTCGACGAGAAGCGCTATTTCCATGCCGGCACGGACAGTCGCATCATCGAGATCGGCGGTCTGCAGATCGGTGTCACCGTGTGCGAAGACATCTGGCACGCAGCCCCTGCAGCCGCAGCCCGCGATGCCGGCGCGCGGGTGCTGGTCAACTTGAATGCCTCGCCATTTCGTCGCGACAAGCACGTCGAGCGGCTTGATCAGGTGTGCGCCCGCGCGCGGGAGACCGGTCTGCCGGTGATCTACTGCAATCTGGTGGGCGGTCAGGATGAGCTGGTCTTCGATGGCGGTTCCTTTGTTGTTAACGGTCAGGGCGAGCGTGTTGTTCAGGGGGGCTTTTTCGAGGAGGCGTTGATCCCGCTGGATATCAGCGCTGTCGGTGATGCGATCGAGGTGCACGGCGAGCAGCTCGCCGAACCTCAGGCGGAAGAAGCGGTGTATCGCGCACTGGTGCTGGCGACCCGGGATTACGTTCAGAAGAATGGTTTCCGTGGCGCCCTGTTGGGGTTATCGGGCGGTATCGACTCCGCCCTGACAATGGCTATCGCGGTCGATGCACTCGGTGCTGAACGGGTCAATGCAGTGATGATGCCTTTCCACTACACCTCGACCATGAGTATCGAGGATGCTGAGGCCCAGGCCCGCACCCTCGGGGTGGGTTATCAGGTGCTGTCCATTGAGCCGGCGGTGAGCGCCTTTATGGACATTCTCAGCGGGCCGTTCGCCGGGCTGCCGGCGGATACGACGGAAGAGAATCTTCAAGCGCGCTGTCGCGGCGTGATCTTGATGGCGCTCTCCAACAAGACCGGCCAGCTGGTACTGACCACCGGCAACAAAAGTGAAGTGGCGGTGGGTTATTCCACCCTGTACGGCGACATGGCCGGCGGCTTTGATGTCCTCAAGGATGTGCCCAAGACCTGGGTGTACCGTCTTGCCGAGTACCGTAACCGCAAGGCCGGCACGGACATCATTCCGCGGCGTGTGATCGACCGGCCACCGTCAGCGGAGCTGGCGCCGGATCAGAAGGATCAGGATTCGTTGCCGGATTACGCCGTGCTCGATGCCATTCTGGAGCTGTATGTGGAGCAGGATTACAGCGCTGAAGCGGTAATTCGTGCCGGCTTCGACCGCGACACCGTCTACCGGGTGGTGCGACTGGTGGATCGAAACGAATACAAGCGTCGTCAGGCAGCAATCGGCCCGCGTGTGACACGGCGGGCCTTCGGCAAGGATCGTCGTTACCCGATCACCAACGGCTGGCGCCCCGGCGACTGATCAGCTGCGCGCTTCTACCACTCGCACAAACGGGTTGCCACGGCTGTGCGGGATGGGCAGGTGATCGTAATAGTCTTGTGGGTTGTGGATGACCACCTCGCGGAAGCCAAGCCCGCGCATATGCTGCCGGGCTTCCTCATCGCTGCCGAAATGAAAACTCACCTGACTGCGTGATGCAGCGCCCAGCATGCCGCCCAGGGTTTTCATGGTGCGGTGGAACGGATGGTCGTGGAACAGCGGATAGTTGTCGGTCAGATAGCTGCCGCCGGCATAGCCGCTCAGCATCTGCTGCAGCCGTTGCCAGAACGGGCTGATGGATTCCAGCGAGAAATAATTGACCAGTCCTTCGGTAATCACCAGCAGCGGCTTGCTACGATCAAAACACTTCCCTGCCACCACCTCCATCGCATCCACGCCTTCGGTGGAAAAGATGTTCAGTGGCACTACCCGGTGCTGTTCGCCTAGACATTGCTGACTGGTTAGCAGCCGATGTTTGCGTGCCGCCATATCCGGCAGGTCGGCTTCGACATAGTTCAGTTGCGGGTACTGCTGGCGGAAACGGTAGCCGCGCGGTGACAGACCGCAGGCAATTTCCAGAATCTGGGTCACTCCCCGCTGCTCGATGGCTTCACGGACAAGATGGTCAATCAGGTGGTGCCGTTGCAGCAGGAAGGTGCGGATATTGCCACCGGCAATGCGGCCGCCAACGTACTCAAAGGGCGCCAGGGCATGGTAGAAAAAGCTGCCGCGACGCGTATGGAATGCCGGTGCAGAGAGGCCGTTGGCATACCAGACGTGGCCGGTATAGAGCGCGGTGAAGCTGATCGAAGAGGTATCGTTGCTGCGGCTTGTCATGATCGGCTCAAGGTAACGGAAGTGATGGGAATGATGACGGCCGTCCCGGGAAACAGCCGCCTCATCCGGGGCCAAAATCTACTTGCGTTGCTCGCGCAGTTCCAGCAGCAGGCGACGGGCATCGACGTCGGCCTCATCGCGAACGGCAGCGTCGAAGTCCGCATCGCTGCTATTTAAGGCAATATCCTCCAGCCGTGCCATATCGAACTCGGGCAGTGGATCATCGCTGGGGATATCCTGAATTGAGGCCATCGCCTCGCGCAGCTCGAACATGGCCTTGCGGGTGTTCGGGTCAGTGACCGCAGCAACAGCGGCCCGAAACTCGTCGTCGTTGCCTTCGCCGGCAATGGCAAAAAGTTGTTCCAGATTTGCCTGCTCGGCGGGGGCCAGCGGTGTGTTACGGCCGCCGGGCCAGAAGATGATCGCTGCGGCAACGACCAATGCGGCCCCGGCGCCAGCGGCCAGCGGCCACAGTGAGCGCTGGGGTGGTGGCGGGAAATCGGCTTCGGCATGGGCCTGGACATCGGCGGGTTCCACTCGGGGCATGCTGTCATCGTTACTGAACGACTGCATGACGGTGTTGAAGCTGAGATCCTGATGCGCGGATGTGGCATGAAAATCGGCCAGATCGAGGTCGCCGTCCTGCTCGGATGGCAGCGGCGGATCAATCTCGACCACCGCCCCGGCCTTGTCGAGGGCCGCCAGATACTTGCGAGCACCGGCCTCATCAAGGCTTTTCTTGATGGTGACCGGATTGCCGCTAAACAGCTTGTCCAGTCGCTCGCTGTCCTCAATGCGAAACAGCTTTCCGAGCCGTTCCCTGACCTGTTCGTGACTGTGGCCTGAATGAATGTTGCCGTGGAAAACAATCCTGTACATAGCCCGCTCCTTCCGCTGTAGCGAATCGACGATAGCATATAAACCGTATTTTGTAGGAGCGGCAGGGTGGCCGCTCTACAATTGCTCGAAGAGCGGGGGGAGGGGCTGGCCCGCCAGTTTCAGGGTCAGGGCGGTGACGCCGCTGGCAGCATCGCCCGGCCGCATACCCTTGATGGTCTGATCTACCCGGGCCGCCAGCGCCAGTGCAGCGCCGATGGCAGGCAAACCAAGCCGGATGGCGTGGCGCTCGGCCTCCGCAGCTTTCTGTTGCGGCAGCCGCACCGTGTGAGCGTGGCCACTGATCAGGGCCTCGAATATCCGTGCCTCGCGGGCCAGCATGTTGAGAATCTGGAATTCATCAGTGCCCTCAGCCCGCAGTCCATCGAGGATGCGCAGGGCGCGGGTCGGATCGCGGGGCAGGGCGTCCGTAAGATCAAACAGCGAGTGGCGACTGCAGTCCCCCACACTTTGCTGAACCTCGGCAATGCCAATCGGTTGACTCGGGAACAGCAATGCCAGCTTGTCCACTTCCTGGGCACAGGCGAGCAGGTTGCCTTCGCTCAGCTCCGCCAACAGGCTGATGGCATCGCTGCTGGCATCCAGCCCCTTTTGCTTCAGCCGCTGCTCGATCCAGCGTGGCAGACGACTGCTGTCGATCGGCCAGATATCGATAATGGTGCCAGCGGCATCCACGGCATTAACCCACTTGCTGCCGATATCGCGGCGACGATCCAGTTTGCTGGAGGTGATCAGCAGCAGGATGTCATCGGCGGGATTGTCCAGCAACTGGCAGATCAGTGCGCTGCCTTCCTTGTCCGGTCGTTTGTCGCCGAGTCGGATTTCGAGCAATTTGCGGTCGCCAAACAGGCCCATGCTCTGGGCTTCATTGCGCAGCTCGTTCCAGTCAAAGCGATCGGCCACGGTGAAAGTATGGCGGTCATCGAAGCCCGCCTCACGGGCGCTGGCACGAATCAGATCCGTGCACTCGCCCTGCTGCAGCGGCTCATCGCCAGCCACCAGATAGGCCTGGCGTAGCCCCTGCTGCAATTGTTTGGCGAGTTGCTCCGGTTTGATCTGCATGCTGGCTCAGGGCTCCACGGCAGCCGCTGGGGTCAGGCGCACGCTTTCTGCATGAAGCTGCTGCATCAGCCCCTCTGCGGCCTCCCGACGCATCATTTCTCTGGTCAGGCTCTCCTCATCGCTGGTCGCCAGCGCATTGGTCGGGTCGACCTGATAGGTGCGGGTGAGGAACAACTCCCGGCGCGCGGACAGCGGCGGGCCGGATGGATCACGCAGTTGCCAGACGATCTCGTAACGCATTTCAACGCCAGCGGAACGGCCCTGACGGTCGACCACGACGGTGCGTTTGCTCCAGCGTTCACTGTCGATCTGCAGGATCACCGGCGCAGACTCGCTCACCATCACCTCACGCTGCAACAGCGCCGCTTCAATATCGTAGCGGGTGCGCGCCTCACCACCGCGCAGGGCGAGTTCATCAAATACCATGGTGGCGGCGGTGCCACGCCACTGCCAGCCACAGGCGGCCAGCAGGCAGGTGCAGAGCAGAACGGTGAGCAGTCGCATCAGCCGGCCACGATGTTGATCAGTTTGCCGGGTACGACAATCACCTTGCGTACGGTCACCCCTTCGAGGAAACGCTGCACATTCGGTGCCGCCATGGCGTGCTGCTCGATGCCGGCGCGATCGAGATTGGCTGGCACATCAAGCTTGGCCCGCACCTTGCCGTTAACCTGCACCACCAGCTCGATGCTGTCTTTAACCAGTGCAGATTCATCCACCGCCGGCCAGGGGCGATTGACCACGGCATCCTCATGTCCGAGTGCGAGCCACAAGCTGTGACTGATGTGCGGCACCATTGGTGCCAGCAGCAACACGGTGGCACTCAGTGCTTCGTGACGTACGGCATGATTTTGCTCGCCGGTGACCTCGAAGCGGCTGATGTCATTGCACAGCTCCATAATGGCAGCGATGGCGGTGTTGAAGGTCAGGCGGCGGCTCATGTCGTCGCTGACCTTGGCGATGGTTTCATGGGTTTTGCGACGCAGGGCGCGGGCTTCGTCACTGAGGCTGGCGGCATTCAGCGCCACGACGGGGCCTTTGTCGGCGTGTTCAGAAACCAGACGCCAGAGCCGCTTGAGGAAGCGATTTGCCCCTTCGACACCGGCATCGTTCCATTCCAGCGACTGCTCCGGGGGCGCGGCAAACATGATGAACAGGCGCACGGTATCCGCGCCGTACTGCTCGATCAGTTCCTGCGGGTCGACGGTATTGCCTTTCGACTTCGACATCTTCGAGCCGTCTTTCAATACCATGCCCTGACAGAGCAGACGCTTGAACGGTTCGTCCGAGTTCACCAGGCCGGCGTCGCGCAACAGCTTGTGGAAGAAGCGCGAATAGAGCAGGTGGAGGATGGCGTGTTCGATGCCACCGATGTACTGATCCACTGGCAGCCAGTAATTGGCTGCCGCCGGGTCGAGCATGGCCTGATCGTTGTTGGGGCTGCAGTAGCGGGCGTAATACCAGCTCGATTCCATAAAGGTGTCGAAGGTATCGGTTTCCCGGGTCGCAGCTTCACCCTTGAAAGTGGTTTTCGCCCATTCCGGATCGGCCTTGATCGGGCTGGTGACGCCGTTCATGACCACGTCTTCCGGCAGGCGCACCGGCAGTTCCGAGGCCGGTGCCGGCACCAGCTCACCGTTGGCCAGATTGATCATCGGGATGGGCGCGCCCCAGTAGCGCTGGCGCGAGACGCCCCAGTCGCGCAGGCGGTAGTTGACCTTGCGCTCGCCGAGTTGACGCTCGGTCAGCCAGCTCGCAATAGCGTCGAAGGCCTGTTGTGAGGTCAGGCCGTCAAACTGACCGGAGTTCACCAGCACGCCCTTGTCAGTAAACGCAGCCTGATCAAGGTCAATGGCTTCGTCCCGGGAGGGGGCGATGACTTGCTGAATCGGCAGCGAATATTTCTGCGCGAACTCGAAGTCGCGTTGATCATGGGCTGGCACCGCCATCACCGCGCCGGTGCCATAATGCATCAGCACAAAATTGGCGACCCACACCGGTACCGGATTGCCGGTAATCGGGTGTTTGGCGTAAATGCCGGTAAAGATGCCTTTCTTTTCCATGGTGGCGATATCGGCTTCTGCCACCTTGGCCTGCAGACATTCGTGGACGAAGGCGGCGACCCCGGCGTTGTTGTCCGCGGCCTGCTTTGCCAGCGGATGCGCAGCGGCCACTGCCAGATAGCTGACACCCATAACGGTGTCGGGGCGGGTGGTGTAGACGCGCAGTGGCGCGGCATTCTCCACCGGGAAGTCCATCTCCACCCCTTCCGAGCGGCCAATCCAGTTGCGCTGCATGGTCTTGACCTGTTCCGGCCAGCCATCCAGTTGGTCGAGATCGTTAAGCAGTTCCTCGGCGTAGTCGGTAATGCGGATGAACCACTGCGGAATTTCTTTCTGCTCGACGCGGGTGTCGCAGCGCCAGCAGCCGCCATCAATCACCTGCTCGTTGGCGAGCACGGTTTGATCGTTCGGGCACCAGTTCACCGTCGACAGCTTGCGGTAGACCAATCCCTTCTCGTACAGGCGGGTGAAGAACCACTGCTCCCAGCGGTAGTATTCCGGTCGGCAGGTGGCGATCTCGCGGCTCCAGTCGTAGCCAAAGCCGAGGCGCTTGAGCTGGCCCTTCATGTACTCAATGTTTTCGTAGGTCCACTTGGCCGGCGCCACGCCATGCTTGAGGGCGGCGTTTTCCGCCGGCAGGCCGAATGCATCCCAGCCCATGGGCTGCAGCACGTTCTTGCCCTGCATGCGCTGGTAGCGGCTGACCACATCACCGATGGTGTAGTTGCGCACATGGCCCATGTGCAAACGGCCGCTGGGGTAGGGGAACATGGACAGGCAGTAGTACTTTTCCCGCGCGGGATCCTCCACGGCCTTGAAAGTCTGGTGGCGGTCCCAGTGCTGCTGGGCTTCCTGTTCGATCTGCTCGGGACGATACTGTGTATCCATCGGAATGCGTGGCCAACTGACAACAATAAGAAGGGGCATAGGATACATGACGACACCTCCACCAGACAGGGCTGGCGCGACTGCGGTGCGGCGCCAGTGAGCCTCGGCCTGTTGATGGTCTTGCTGCTGGCGGCGGGGACCCTGCCGGTGATGGTGCGGCAATTCTACCCGCCGCTACCCCCTTCCCGGGGGGACGGGCCGGCTGGCTGTGTAGTCGTACTGGGGGCGGGCATTCGTGGTCGCGGGACTGCGCGGCGCTCGTCGCGGAGCGGTCTGCTGCGACTTGCACGGGCTGTGGATACGGCGCGGCGTCGCGGGTTGCCGCTGCTGATCAGCGGCGGTGGTCCCGGGGTGGAACAGGGGCTCAGTAGCGAGGCAAGGTTGTTGGCAGAGGCGGCGGAAGGCTATGGGCTAAGCCTGTGGCTGGAGGAGCGCAGCCGCAGCACCCGTGAAAATGCTCGCAACAGTGCCACCATGCTGGTGCGCAAGGGTATCTGTCGCGTCGTGCTGGTGACGGACCGACCGCACATGGCCAGAGCGATGCTGTGCTTTCAGCGCGCAGGGATCGAGGTCGAGGCGGTGTCGGTGGATCGCTTGCCGAGCCCGGCCTGGATGCCGTCTGCCGGCGCCCTCTCGCTGCTGCCGGAAATCTGGTACGAATGGGCCGCTCTGCTCTGGTACCGCTTCAAAAATTACCTGTAGCACTGCAATCCTGTCGCGCGTGCCCATGCCCGAGAGCGCTTTCCGCCCGTCACTGAGATGAACAAAGCGAGTATCGGGGAGCGACTTCATCTCAGTGACGGGCGGAAAGCGCTCCTGCCGGAACGTCCGCGACAGGATTGCCGCTCTACAGGGTGGCGTCAGGGTCGAGGTCGGCCAGAGCGGAGTAGTGGCTGAGGTAAATGTTGCCGCTCAGGTGATCGGCAAAATCAACCCGCGTCAGCGCGTCCATCACCGGGCCTTTCACCTCCGACAGATGTAAGGTGACGCCGACATTCTGCAGCCGCTCGCTGAGCGACTCCAGACTCTCCAGCGCGCTGGCATCGATCAGGTTGACGGCTGAACACTGCAGCACCATGTGGCGAATGGCCGGGCTCTGCAGGGCGGCGTTGTAGAGGTAATCCTCCAGAAAGCGGGTATTGGCGAAATACAGTGATTCATCCACCCGTACCGACAGCACGGTCGGGCTGGTGATCGCCTGGTGACGCTTTACATTGCGGAAATGTTCAGTGCCTGGCAGCTGGCCCACCACCGCCACGTGGGGAGTGCTGGTGCGCCAGAGAAATAGCAGCAGCGACGCCACCACGCCGATCAACACACCGGCTTCGACGCCGACCACAAAGACACCGAGGATGGTCAGCATCATGGCGGTGAAGTCCGCTCGCGAATACTGCCAGGTGCGACGGATGATGCCGACATCCACCAGCGACAGTACCGCGACGATAATGGTGGCGGCGAGCGTGGCATTGGGCAGTGAGGTGAACCATGGCGTCAGGAATAACGCTGTCAGGCCGATCGCGATGGCGGTGAACACCCCGGCCATGGGGGTAACCGCGCCGGCATCGAAGTTCACCACGGAACGGGCGAAGCCGCCGGTCACGGGAAAGCCGCCGGACAAGGCGGAGCCGATATTGGCTGCGCCGAGTCCGGCCAGCTCGTGGTTGGGATTGATGCGCTGGCGTCGCCGTGCGGCCAGCGTCTGGGCCACGGAAACCGATTCGACAAAACCGATCAGGCTGATCAGCAAGGCCGGGATCAGCAGTGCCTGCCAGAGACCGGCATCGAACTGCGGTAGCGCCAGTGACGGCAAGCCCGCCGGCACTGCGCCGACGACCCGAACGCCGTCCTGATCCAGATGCAGTCTGGCAACGATTACCGTGGTGACAATCACCGCCAGTGCCGGGCCAGCGCGGGCCAGCAGGTCCACCGCCAGAGTCGGCAGCTTTAGAGCTTGCAGGAGTCCTTTGAGTTTTTTTCGCGCCCAGAACAGGAACAGCAGCGCGCCACCGCCAATCAGCAGAGTGGGCAGATGGGTGGCCCCCAGTTGCGGTATCAGTTGCGAGACGATTTCCACCAGCGTGTGACCGCCGGCGGAAACGCCAAGCAGATGCTTGAGCTGGCTGGCGGCGATCAGGATCCCGGAGGCGGTGATAAACCCGGCGATCACAGGGTGCGACAGCAGATTGGCAATCCAGCCCAGACGCAACACGGACATCAGGGTCAGAATGATGCCAGACAGCAGCGCCAGAATAATTGCCGCAGCCAGATACTGATCAGTGCCGGGTTCTGCCACCTTGCTGATGGCGGCGGCGGTCATCAGTGACGCAACTGCCACCGGTCCCACCGCCAGCGTTCGGCTGGAACCGAACAGGGCATAACCGAGCAGCGGCAGCATGCTGGCGTACAGGCCCACCTCCGCCGGCAGTCCCGCGAGCATGGCGTAGGCGAGGCTCTGCGGAATCAGCATCACCGTGACGATCAGCGCCGCCAGACCATCGGACAGTGCATCCTGACGACGGTAGCTGCTGAGCCACTCGAAAGCGGGCAGCAGGCGGCGCAGACGGCTGTCAGCCATGCTGGTCCTGCCAGCGCGAAATCAACCGTGGCAGCAGGCCATTCAGATCGTAGCCCGCTTCCGCCGCCCGGTTGACGATGGTTTCCGGTGCCAGCTTGCCGGCTTCCGATAGCGCCCACAGCACGGTGCAACGGGTGCCGGTGCGGCAGTAGGCAAATACCGGCTTTTGCGCCTGCTCAATCAGCTGACTGAATTGATCAATGTCACTGTCGTTGATGGAGCCGCCCACCACCGGCTGGTGATGATATTCAAGCCCCAGTGCTGCGGCCCGCTCTGCCATCGCCGCCGCTGTTGGCTGGTCCATGGCCTCGCCATCCGGGCGATTGTTGATCACGGTTTTGTAGCCAGCGGCAGCGATGGCATCAAGATCCTCTGGCCGGATCTGCGGGGCCACGGTCAGAATCGAGCTCAGTTTCGGGTAGTGCATCCGTCCTTCTCCGTTCAGTCGTGAATGCGTCGCTTCAGCGGCGCCCCAACACGTTAACCGGAATCTTCAGGTACTGGATACCGTTGTCGTCCGCCGGTGGCATGTGTCCGGCGCGCATGTTGACCTGAACCGAGGGCAGGATCAGGCGCGGCATATCCAGCTCGGCATCCCGTTTCGTACGCATGGCAACGAACTCGCTCTCGCTGATGCCCTCATGGATATGGATGTTCTCGCGCTTCTGGGTCTCGACAGTGGTTTCCCAGACGTACTCGCTGCGACTGGGTGGCAGGTAGTCGTGGCAGAGGAACATGCGTGTGTCGTCTGGCAGGGCGAAGATTTTCTGCACCGACTGGTAGAGGGTGCTGGCATCGCCACCCGGGAAGTCGCAGCGAGCGGTGCCGTAGTCCGGCATAAACAGGGTGTCGCCGACGAAGGCGGCATCGCCGATGACGTATGTCATACAGGCGGGGGTATGCCCCGGGGTATGGATCGCCCGTGCCTCGATGCTGCCCACCCGGAAGGTATCGCCATCTTCGAACAGCTGGTTGAACTGGCTGCCGTCGCGCTGGAACTCGTTGCCGGCGTTGAACACTTTGCCAAAGGTGTCTTGCACCGTGCGGATATCGCTGCCGATGGCAAGCCGCCCGCCAATCTGCTCCTGCAGATAGGGTGCCGCCGACAGGTGGTCGGCGTGGACATGGGTTTCCAGCAGCCACTCAACCGTCAGCCCGTGCTGGCGGACATGGGCGATGATCTGGTCCGCAGAGGTGGTGTTGGTGGTGCCGGCGTTGGGGTTGTAGTCGAGTACCGAGTCGACGATGGCGCACTGCTTAGTGGCAGGGTCGCTGACCACGTAGCTCACCGTAAAGGTATCCGGGTCGAAAAAGGCTTTGACGTCTGGCTTCTGCATGGCAGGTCTCCCTGTGCGTGATCAATGTCCGTATTTATACCCCCATGGGTATGCGAAGGCAACAGCGGAATATGAATATACCCACAGGCTATAACTATCACGAACCGGGGGAACTTACTGTTCGCTGATGGTGGCCGGCCGTGTCCGGCCGAGGGCTACCAGCGCCAGCGCCAGCAATAACACGGGCGACGGCCCCATCAGCATGAACGGCGTGATGCCGCGTACGGCGCGTACTTCACCCTCCAGCAGGCCTCGCTCGAATTGGGGCAGTCGATCCCGTACCCGGCCGTCCGGG
This sequence comes from Alcanivoracaceae bacterium, assembly GCA_046292765.1. Taxonomy (GTDB): domain Bacteria; phylum Pseudomonadota; class Gammaproteobacteria; order Pseudomonadales; family Alcanivoracaceae; genus PGZG01. The sequence continues at coordinate 633,660 of JBKBQA010000001.1, forward strand.
CCGACCAGAGCGGTGATGCCGTTGTTGGTGGCGCGCACTAGCCAGCGGCCGGTTTCCCGCGAACGCATCCGGGTCATCTCAAAGTGCTGATGGGGGCCGGCGGAGGTGCCAAACCAGGCGTCGTTGCTGATGGTGAGCAGCAGGTCGCTGTTCTGGCTGCGGCTGGCCACCAGAGACGGATAAAGGATCTCGTAGCAGATGAAGGGCGATATCGTCAGGCCAAGGGCAATCAGATTGGGTTGATCCGGCTGGCCGCGGGTGAAGCTCGACATTGGCAAGTCGAAAAAGGGAATCAGGCCACGGATCAGGTCCTGCAGCGGCACATATTCGCCGAAAGGCACCAGCTTTTGCTTGTGATACAGGCCCTGCCCGCCGCCCAGAACGGTGACGCTGTTGTAAAACAGGAAGCCCTGCGGGCCTCGCTCGCGCCACGGGATGCCACTGATCAGGGCGCCGCCGCGGGCCTCCACCGCATGGCCCTGCTCCATCAGGAAGTCTCTGGCGTCTTGATAGAACTCGGTGATGGCCGCCTCCGGCCAGATCAGCAGGTGACCGTCGCTGCTGTGCGCAGTGAGATCTTCATAGATTGCCCGGGTGGCGGCCTGCTGGGTCATCTGCCAGCGCAGATCCTGAGGGACATTGCCCTGCGCCAGCGCCACTGGGACCGGCTCGCCGTATTCCTCGGTGAACTGCCACGGTATCAGGCTCACCAGCCAGCCAACGATCGCCAGCAACAGCACACCGGGGTGGCGGTGACCCTGTTTCGCGGCTAGCTCCGCCAGCCACACCGCGCTGGCAACAACAATCAGGGTGATCAGCCAGACGCCGCCGAGCGGGGCCAGTCCCGCCAGTGGCGTGTCGATCAGCGCGTAACCGGGGTAGAGCCAGGGAAAGCCGGTCAACAGCCAGCCGCGCACCCAGTCGGCTACCACCCACAGACCAGTGAAGACAATCGCCTGCCCGCCAAGGCGTCGACTGAGCCCTGCCAGCAGGGCGGGAAACAGGGCAAGAACTGCGGCAAAAAGAGCGGTCATTGGAATGGCCAGCCACAACGGGGTGTCGCCGTACTGGTGCATGGACACATGCAGCCAGCTGATGCCGACGCCAAAGCTGGCGATGCCGAACAGCCAGCCGCGCAGGGCTGCCTGCCGGGGAGAGGGGGCACTGCGCACGCTCCACCAGAAGGCGCCGATCGATACCAGCAGCAGCGGCCACCAGCCCAGAGGAGCAAAGGCGAGGGGGTAAAGCAGGCCGGCGATCAGCGGCAACAAGAGCTTATCCATTGAGAAGTACACCGGATTGCTTTAAGAATTAAGGCTGATATCCACCGGCCTCGCGCAGGCGGTGAGACTAACGGCCAGGGACAGGGGCCAAGCGGTCGCGGGAGAGAATAATGAAACAGACCTGCAAGTACCATCCCGGAGAGCAGGCCACCTGGTATGACGCCGATGACGGCATCCTGTTCTGCGATACCTGTGTCGCCTCCGATGACTCTGCGGACGGCGGCCGTGCGCGCTCCTTCCTGAGCAACAAGCCGCTTGATCAGGTTGGGCGCCGGATTGCTCAAGATCCGTTCTGGGACATTCTGTCGCACTTTATTGAATACCCGCTGGTGAAGAATGCGGCACTGGTGATGCTTGCGGTGGCATTGACCATGGTGGCGGTGCCTGGCGGGTTGGTCGGTGTTGGCATTGCTGCCGCCGTTGGCATGTTGCTTGGCATCTACGGTGCCGTGGTACTGGAACAGAGCGCCGAGGGGATGATGAAGGCCCCGGATTATCAGGGCATGCTGAAGCCGGGCAGCTGGGCGCCCGGTGTGCAACTGTGGCTGGTGTTCGCCGCTGCCGGCTATGCCAGCGGCTTGGCCTATGTCACTTACGGCATGGTGCAGGGCAGTCTGATCACGCTGGGCATCTGGTTCTTGCTGCCGGCGCTGCTGATTCAGGTGTTCCTGACCGGCAATCTCGTCAATGTGCTGTTTGCGCCACAGCGGTTGCTGGCAGCGTTGGTCAGTGTTGGCGTGGAATACCCGGCGCTGGCCGGGGTGATGTTCTTTCTGCACACCGCATCGGCAATTTTTGTCAGCATTGCCTACGATCTGTTGCCGGGATTCCTGTCCTGGCCGGTGGCGGCGCTGATCATTGGCTGGCTCTGGCTGGTTACGGTTCATCTGCTTGGCTATCTGGTTTGCCGGCACCAGAAGACCCTGGGTTACGAGTCACAGTTGCAAAGTGAGGCGGCCCAGCGTCGCCGTCGCAGCCGTCGTCCGGAAGAAGAGCGTCGCCAGGCCGTGTTACTGCGCGAGGGCCGCTTCGACAAGCTGGTGTCGTTGTACAAGGCCAAGCTGGAAAAACAGAAGGATTCGCTGGCATTCAACGAGCAGTATGAGCGCTTGCTCGATGCTCTTGAGCGTCGTCAGGAGCAACTGGAGTTCGCTGATAATTATCTCAAGGTATTGCTGAACAATAACCACCCGACCCGGGCCATGGACCTGTTGCGACGTTGCCGCGAAATTGATCCATCGTTCAAGCCGAGTACCGTGCAGATGACCTGGGAGATGGCGAAACTGCTGGCCGAGCAGGCGCAGCCCAAGGTGGCAGTGAACCTGTTGCAGGACATTCACAAGCGCGCACCAACCTGGCCCGGTATTGCCGAGGCGTATTTGTATCTGGCCAGATTGCTTGCCACCGAGTTCAAGCTCACGGCCAAGGCGGAGCAGTATATTCGCTTCGTCGAAACCCGTTACCGCGATATCAAGACCCGGGACATGGCCCAGCAGTGCCGCGAGGAGCTGGGGCTTCCGTCCGGACCCTGATCCGACTCAGGCGGCTGTTTCGCTGAGTCGCTGGGCCAGCATGCGCAAATGATTGCTGCGGCCCTGATTGCTGCCCTGCAGTGCCTGGGCAAGCTGGTTCAGGGCGCGTGGCAGCATGGCGTGTTTCTCGCCGCGCTGTTCGATGGCCTGAGCGAGCTTGTCCGCCTCTTTCATTTCGCCCAGTCGGCTGAAATGACTGATCAGGCGGATGCGGGCTTCGAGCGGGATGACGCTGTCATTGTCGATCCGTTTGCAGTAGTCACGGTACAGCGTGAACTGTTGGCGCAACTCGTCGGTCTCGCGAATATCCGCCATAAAGGCGCGGGTGGCTGTCTGTCGAAACAGATCGCTGTCCGGTTTCAGTTTGCGGATCTGATAGAGACCGGTCAGCGGCAGAAATTGGGACGGGTCCAGTTTCAGCGCCGCTTCGAATTGTTGTTCCGCATCACGGAACGCCATGGCTGACATGGAGGCCCAGGCCGATGTCAGCTGCATGCGCAGTTGACGGTCACTTTCCTCGGATTCGTCGACCTGCTGCTCCGCCCCCTTTACCTCGGCCTGTCGGGCAAGATGAACCAGACCGGCGCCGGCAATCAGGCCGCCAAGCTGGGCCAGCCAGACATGGCCGGCGTGGCCGCCGGCAAGAAACTCATACACCGGCAGGATCACAAACAGGGGCGCAATAATCACCGCCGGCAGTGCCGTGGTGCGAAACGCCTTCTGACGAGGATCGAACCAGAGGAAATCCAGCTTGCGCAGGCCAAACAGGCCCAGGTACATGCCGATGACCACCGCCGCCATCGGTGTGCTACCGGTCAGCGGTTCATACCGGGATGACATGAACGCAACATAGATCAGGCCACTGATGACGCCGGCCACCATCCACAGCACCGCCACGCGACGATGACCGAGCTCCGCCTCCACTGGCCAGGCAAAGGGCAACATCACCAGCAGCGCCACCAGCCAGATCACCAGATTCTCGTGCAGGAAATGCCAGGTCAGATAGGTCGAGGGGCGGGGGGCGGACGGGTTCAGCCCGGCCTTGACGCCGGGCAGCTCATTGGCCCGTTGCTTGAACGTGTCGCGGGTGGTGCGCCACTGGGTCATCTGCTCGTAGTCCCAGTACTGGTCGCCCCGTAGCTGGTTTTCGCGTTCGAAGGCAGGGTCAAATGCCATGGCGCGGAATACAGTGACGCGGTCGCCGGCACTGCGGGCCGCTTCAAGCTGCTCGGCTTTGGTCACCCGACCACTGATGCGCAGCCAGGAAATGTAGTTTTCCCACTCCAGCTCAAACAGGCCGCTTTGCTGGTACCAGTTGGCCAGCACCTGCTGGCGCTCCGCCTCATCCGACTGCAGGGTCAAATTGACCAGCAGGTAGACGAGGAAAAACCCCAGAATCACCCAGGGTGCAGACTTAAGTCCGGTCTTCTCCGTCGCGGGCTTCGGTATCATTGGCGCTCCCCACTGGCGTCACATGCAACAATCTTATTGTTCTGCTGTCGGCACTGAGCACGGTGAAGTGGAAACCACCGAAGTCGACCGACTCGTCCCGGGCGGGCAGCCGGCCGAACTGCTGCAGCACCAGTCCGCCGATGGTATCGAACTCTTCTTCACTGAGACGGCTGTCGAAGTGTTCGTTAAAATCCTCGATCGGCATCAGGGCCTTGACGGTGTATTCGTCACCACCCAGTTCCTTGATCAGGTAATCATCTTCGTCGATATCGTGCTCATCCTCAATCTCCCCGACGATCTGCTCCAGCACATCCTCGATGGTGACGAGGCCTGCGACGCCGCCATATTCGTTGACGACGATGGCCATATGGTTGCGACTGATGCGGAAATCCCGCAGCAGCGAGTCCAGTCGTTTCGATTCCGGGATGATCAGGGCCTGACGCAGGTGATCCTTGATGCTGAAGCGGTCCATCCGGGCGGGGTCCAGAATCAGCGCCAGCAGGTCCTTGGCCAGCAGCACGCCAAGGATCTCGTCCGGGTCATCACCGAGCACCGGGAAGCGGGAGTGGGCCGATTCAATCACCGCCGGCAGGAATTCCCGCGGGTGGCTGGTGGCGCGAATGACCACCATCTGGGTGCGCGGGATCATCACATCGCGGACCTTCATGTCCGCCATTTCCAGCGCGCCCTCGACGATGCCCAGCGTTTCGGTGTCCACCACCTCACGGTCGCGGGCTGAACGCATCAGCTCGACCAGATCCTCCCGACTAGTCGGCGCGCTGCCGAAAAACTCGGAAATCCGGTCAAGCCAAGTTCGGCCGGGGCTACTGTCGGAAACCTCTTCCGGCATGACAAATCACTCCTTCAGGCGTGTTCAGTGTAGTAGGGGTTGGCAAAACCGAGGCTGTCCAGAATACGGATTTCCAGTGCCTCCATGATATCTGCGCCAGCGTCATCAACATGGTCATGGCCGAGCAGGTGTAGCACCCCGTGCACCACCATGTGTGCCCAGTGGGCTTGCGCGGTCTTGCCCTGTTCGATGGCTTCCCGTTCCACCACCGGGGCGCAGATGGCGATGTCACCAATGATGCCATCTCCGATCTCGTCACGCAGCGCTTCTGGCAACTCGTCGGGCAGTTCGAACGGGAACGACAGGACGTTGGTGGGCTTGTCTTTGCCACGGTATTCGCGGTTGAGACTCTGGCTTTCATCCTCGTCGACGATGCGGATGGCAATTTCACCGCGCGCACCCCCGGCCATCTGCGCTGCGGTTTTCGCCCACAGTTGTACATCCTGTGCCGAGGGCAGGCCAGTGGCCGGCAGCTCGGTCTGCAGATCAACGACCGGTATTGGTGTCACGTTCGTGGCGTTCATAGGCCTCAACAATACGCTGTACCAACGGGTGGCGCACCACGTCGCGGCTGTCGAACCGGGTCACACCGATATCCTTCTCGCCATCCAGCACCGTCAGGGCGTGGTTGAGGCCGGACTTGATGTGCTTGGGCAGGTCCACCTGGGTCATGTCGCCGGTAATCACGGCGCGCGAGCCAAAGCCGATCCGGGTCAGGAACATTTTCATCTGCTCCGGGGTGGTGTTCTGGCTCTCGTCCAGAATTACGAAGCTGCCGTTCAGGGTGCGGCCGCGCATGTAGGCCAGCGGCGCCACCTCGATAACATTGCGCTCCATCAGCTTGGCCACCTTGTCGAAGCCGACCATCTCGTAGAGAGCGTCATACAGGGGGCGCAGATAGGGATCGATCTTTTCCGCCAGATCACCAGGCAGGAAGCCGAGCTTTTCGCCTGCCTCCACCGCCGGACGTACCAGCAGGATGCGCTGGACTTCATTTTTTTCCAGCGCCTCGACCGCGCAGGCCACCGCCAGCCAGGTCTTGCCGGTGCCGGCCGGGCCGACGCCGAAATTGATGTCATGGCGGCGGATCTTGCGGACATATTCGCGCTGGTGCTCGCCACGCGGCTTGATCTTGCCCCGCTGGGTGCGGATGACGATCTCGTCCTGGGGGAAATCGACGGTGTTATCTTCGGCGCCGGACTCCTGCAGATGCAGATGCACGGTTTCCGGCGACAGGTCGGAGCCGCCGGCGGTCTGTTCGTACAGGCGTCGCAGCACCTGCTGACCGATGCGCAGGGCCGGCTCCTCGCCGCTGAGCTGGAACTCGTTGCCACGGTTACTGATATCGATGCCAAGGCGTCCGGAGATGTGCTTGATGTGCTCGTCAAGGTGGCCACACAGGTTGGCCAGGCGACGGGAGTCATAGGGTTCAAGACTGACGGTGCGGATAGCTGATTGTGTCTTCAAGCGGTGTCTCAGGCCTCGTTGGCGTTCGGTGATAGTGCAAGGATAGCGCCTGTGCGGGGGTGGCGACCACCTTGGCGGGTGGTACTGGTGAGTTCGGCACGACAGATGGGCAAGTAGCAGGATGCGAGGCTAGAAGCGGGAGCGGCCTTTGCCGGGACCTTCGGAGCCATGGATGGCGGAGAAGAGCTACAGGGACGTACTCGTGCGTGTCCCGGCAAAGGCCGCTCCCGCTTCTGGCCGGGCGACGTGCACGGGCCTCACATCCTGCTGTCTGCCCGGCTTTTCGTGGCAGTATTGACGCTGCTACAACGCCGGATGGGTCAGCGGGACGCGGTCGTCCGCCAGTACCACCTCGGTGCCACGCAACGAGTTGGGGAAGGCCTCGCTGATGGTCAGCTCGACGAAGTGGCCGATGAGATCGTCCGGGGCGCGGAAGTTGACCACCCGGTTGTTCTCGGTGCGGCCGCGCAGCTCGCCCGGATCCTTTTTCGAGACCCCTTCCACCAGCACCCGCTGGCGGCTGCCAACCATGCGTCGGCTGATCTCCTGGGCATTTTGCAGGATGCGTTGCTGCAGCAGGGCAAGGCGCTGCTTCTTCACTTCCATCGGCACATCATCCGGCATGTCTGCGGCTGGCGTGCCGGGGCGGGCGCTGTAGATGAAACTGAATGAGGTATCGAAACCGATGTCGGCGATCAGATTCATGGTGGCTTCGAAATCCGCATCGGTTTCGCCGGGGAAGCCGATAATAAAATCGGAGCTGAACGAGATGTCCGGGCGAATCCTTTTCAACCGGCGCAGCTTCGACTTGTATTCAAGTACGGTGTGATTGCGCTTCATCATGGCGAGGATGCGATCCGAGCCGGATTGCACCGGCAGGTGCAAATGGCTGACCAGCGCCGGCACCTCCTCGTAGACGGCAATCAGGCTGTCGGAAAACTCCACCGGATGGCTGGTGGTGTAGCGGATCCGGCCGATGCCGTCGATGTTATTGATCAGCACGATCAGTTCGGCCAGATCGCAAATGCCACCTTCGCCGTCGTCGCCACGGTAGGCGTTGACGTTCTGACCCAGCAGGTTCACTTCGCGCACGCCCTGATCAGCCAGATGGCGCACTTCGGCAAGCACATCGGCCAGAGGCCGGCTGACTTCCTCGCCGCGGGTGTAGGGCACCACGCAGAATGTGCAGTATTTGGAGCAGCCTTCCATGATCGACACGAACGCGGTGGGGCCGTCTACGGAGGGCTCCGGCAGGCTGTCGAACTTCTCGATCTCCGGGAAGCTCACATCAATGGCGAAGCCCTTGTCGGAACGTGCCTCGTTGATCAGGTTGGGGAGCCGGTGCAGGGTCTGCGGACCGAACACCACGTCCACATACGGCGCCCGCTCGCGAATGGCTTCGCCTTCCTGGGAGGCAACGCAGCCACCTACACCGATGATCAGACCCGGCTTTTTCGCCTTCAGCTGCTTCCAGCGGCCGAGCTCGCTGAACACCTTCTCCTGCGCTTTTTCGCGGATCGAGCAGGTGTTCAGCAGCAGGACGTCGGCGTCCTCCGGCCGGTCGGTGATTTCCAGACCGTGGCTGGCGTCCAGCAGGTCGGCCATCCGCGACGAGTCGTACTCGTTCATCTGGCAACCATGGGTCTGGATGTACAGTTTCTGCACCATCGGGGAACCGGCCTGCGAAAGCTTTGACAAAAGGGGCCGGGATTATACCCTGTGCCCCCTGATTAGCGAACCGGAGAGACTCATGAAACCTGCCATCTGGCGCCCACTGCTGGTCTTGATGCTGGCGCTGGGGCTGGCCGCCTGCCAGGAGCCCCGGCCGGAACTGCCGGTCAATAACCGGCTCGGCGGCGACTTTGTCCTGCTCGACCAGCAGGGTCTGATGTTCAATTCCGAGGATCTGCGCGGCAAGCTGGTGCTGATGTTTTTCGGCTTCACCCATTGCCCTGACATCTGTCCGGCCACGCTGGCCCGCACTGTTAGCATCTGGAAAGAGCTCAGTGAGCGGGAGCGGCGTCAGGTGCAGGTGGTATTTGTCACCTTCGATGCTGAGCGCGACACCCCGGATCACCTGCGGGATTATCTGGCCTTCTTCGATCCGTCCGTGATTGGCCTCACCGGCACCCGCGAGGCGCTGGCGGAGGTCGCCAGCCGCTATGGTGTGGTGTATATGAAGGAGCCAGCGGAAGAGGGTAGTGAACAAGACTACATGTTTGCCCACAGCGATTTTGTCTACCTGCTCGACGGTGAGGGCCGAGTGCGCAAGCTGTTCAAGTCCCAGTTTGACCAGGAGGAGATGCTCCGTGATGTCCGCAGCCTGCTCTAGAGTTGTTGCGATAGTTGCCCTGCTGTCCCTGAGTGGCGGGGTGCTGGCCGAGCTGGTTATCAAAGATGGCTGGGTGCGAGCGACGCCGCCGAATTCGCGCACCTCCGCCGCCTATTTCACCCTCATCAATCAGGGGGATGAGGCGCTGGTCATTACCCGAGCCAGCGCCAGCACCGCCGGTGCGGCCGAGCTGCATAACTGGGTGGAGCGCGACGATGGCATGAAGCGCATGGTGCGGATGCGGGAAGTGCCAGTGGCGCCGGGCGAAGCAATCCTGTTCGAGCCCGGCGGCAAACACATGATGATGTTCCGGCTCGATCCGGTGCCGGCGCTGGGCGATATCGTCACGCTTTGTGTCGGCACGGAAACGGGCGTTGAGGCCTGCACCGAGGCGCCGGTTCGCCAGCCCTGACCATGTCTGCTATCTGGCGTCAGGGTCTTGCCGCGCTGGCGGCACTGCTGCTCAGCCTGTCGGCGCTGGCCTGTCCGGTGCCCGATAGGGTGGTGCCGGTATCTGCAGCAGACGACCACGAGCTCACGGTGGCCACCCAGAATCTGTGGCGTCTGGTAGCCGCTGAACTCAGCGCCGAACAACAGCAGGCGCGCTTGCGCGCCTGGTCCCGCCAATTGCGTGATGTTCTGCAATATCCCCACATCCTTGTGGTGCAGGAGGTCGATACCCTGACCATGCTGGAATCGCTTGCCGCGCAGGTGGTGGCTGACGGCGGGCCGCGCTATCGCAGTCTGCTGATTGATGGCAACGATCCGTCTGGCATTGATGTGGCGGTGCTGGTGCGCGAACCGGTGCAAGTGGGCAAGGTGCAGGCCCTGTTCGCCCGCCAGCGGCAAGGACAGCACTGGCTGTTCAGCCGCCCGCCGTTGCATGTGGAGATTGTTGCGCCGCTCCGCTTCGATCTGCTGGCGTTGCATCTGCGCAGCGGCCATGGGCTCGACGATCGCCAGCGCGCGGCGCGGGTGAAGAGCACCCGTGAGGCGCAGGCAAAGGCCGTGCGGCGCTGGGCCGAAGGACGGATGGCGGAAGGCCGGGCGCTGTTACTGGCCGGCGATTTGAACAGTGCGCCGACGGCGGACGACTACGGTGTGCCACTCGCCATTCTCGATCGACCGCCCTTGTGGTCCGCCTGGCAGAAGGTGCCTGAGCCGGAGCGCTTTTCCTACATCTACCGTTGCCAACGGCAGGCCATTGACCATCTGCTGTTGTCGCCGTCATTGCGCGAACGTGTCGTGCGTGTCGAGGTCAGTCGCGGCAATGCCGGCCGCTATCGCACCCTGTATGGCAGTGGTGGCGCTGGCACCGTGGTGTCGGATCACGATGCCCTCAAGGCGTATCTCAGGTTCTAGTTGGAAGCACGGCCTTCTCGCTTGCTTCATGATGGTGCAAGTTGGTTCGCTATCAGACTATACCGGCCCTTGCTGCAGGCCCCGTCCTCTGAAATAAAACTTTTATAAAACATACCATTGGCTTTTCCGTTCTGGCCCGCTGCCTGTTGGCACGCTGCTTGCGTCGTACTGTGCGCAATCTTGTGTACAAGAAGGTGCGCAACCTACATCAACGCGGCAGGGAAGAGGTCATGTTCAGTAAGGTTCTGATAGCCAATCGTGGTGAAATTGCTGTTCGCATCATTCGTACTCTGCGCCGTCTGGGTATCGCCAGCGTGGCGGTCTACTCTGACTCGGACCGCAGTAGCATGCACGTGCGTGAAGCAGATGAAGCTGTGCACATCGGCGGTTCCGCGGCTGCAGAAAGTTATCTTCAGGACGAAGCCATCATTGATGCCGCGGTCCGGACCGGCGCGCAGGCAATCATTCCCGGTTATGGGTTTCTCTCCGAAAACGCGGCGTTTGCCGAGGCCTGTTCTCAGGCAAATATCGTATTTGTAGGTCCGACACCACAGCAGTTACGTCAGTTTGGCCTGAAGCACGAGGCCCGTGCTCTGGCCGAGCAGGCTGGCGTGCCGCTGACACCGGGTACAGGGCTTTTGAAGAGTATTGATGACGCCGTTGTTGCCGCTGACCGCATCGGTTACCCGGTAATGCTGAAGAGCACTGCAGGCGGCGGCGGTATCGGATTGTCCCGCTGTGATGATGAGCTCGCTCTCCGGGCTGCGTTTGAATCTGTGCAGCGTCTTGGGCAAAGCTTTTTCAGCGATGCCGGTGTCTTCATCGAGCGATTTATCGATAAGGCACGTCATGTTGAGGTGCAGATATTTGGCGATGGCGCAGGCAATGTCATCGCCCTCGGCGAGCGAGACTGCTCCATCCAGCGCCGCAACCAGAAGGTTGTTGAAGAGACGCCAGCTCCGGGGTTGCCGTCAGCGGTAAGAGACAGCTTGATGGCGGCTGCGGTGAGCCTCGGCAAGTCAGTATGTTATCAATCCGCAGGAACAGTTGAATTTATATACGACGCATTGCGACAGGAGTTCTATTTCCTCGAGGTCAATACCCGGCTTCAGGTAGAGCATGGTATTACCGAGGCGGTGACCGGCATTGATCTGGTCGAATGGATGTTGCTCGTTGCCGCCGGACAGTCGCCGGATTTCACCGCCGTTGAGGTCAATCCGAGCGGGTGGGCCATGGAGGTGCGCCTCTACGCGGAAGATCCGGTAAGAAACTTTCAGCCTTCTCCTGGCACACTCACAGAGGTAAGTTTTCCTGCCAATGTGCGTATTGACGGATGGGTTGATACCGGCACAGAGGTAAGCGCGTATTACGATCCGATGCTGGCCAAGCTGATTGTTCATGCGCCGGATCGGCCCGCCGCCATTGCCGCCATGAAGCAGGCACTCGATAGCAGTCGGCTATGTGGTATTGCCACCAATCTGGATTATCTTCGATCCATTCTCGATTCGGCAGATTTTGCCAGCGGCAATGTGTCGACGCGATATCTGGACAGTTTCAGCTATGCGCCAAAGGCGATGGAAGTGCTGAGTCCGGGTACCTATACCACGGTGCAGGATTATCCCGGGCGGTTGGGGTACTGGCATATTGGCGTCCCGCCATCAGGGCCAATGGACGATTACGCTTTCCGTATGGCCAACCGGATTGTGGGCAATGATGCGGCAGCTGCTGCTCTGGAATGCACCATTATTGGCCCGGCGCTGCGTTTTCATAGTGATGCCCTGATTGCGCTCACCGGTGCGGAGAGTCAGGCCACGCTGGATGGCAAGTCCATCGGTTTCTGGCAGCCGGTAAAGGTGCTGGCCGGACAGGTTCTGAATGTCGGCAAGGCCGTTTCCGGTTGTCGAACCTATCTGGCTGTGCGTCACGGGATAGATGTTCCCGAGTATCTTGGCAGTAAAGCCACTTTCGCGCTCGGCCAGTTCGGCGGTCATGCTGGCCGACCACTGCGTGCCGGGGATTTGCTCGAAATTGCTCAGGGTCGACCGGGTTGTCCGACCCCGGCACCGGCATACGAGCCCGCTGCTGCCCCGGCAGAGCTGCGTCCGCAGTACCCGACGGAATGGGACATCGCCGTCCTTTATGGTCCCCATGGCGCGCCAGATTTCTTTCGCCCGGAATCTATGGAAGAGTTTTTCAGCGCGTCGTGGGAGGTGCATTACAACTCCAACCGACTTGGAATACGGCTGAATGGGCCGAAACCGAGTTGGACGCGTACCGACGGGGGTGAGGCCGGTCTGCATCCCTCGAACATTCATGATTGCGAGTATGCGATAGGGAGCATCAACTTTACCGGCGACATGCCCGTCATTCTCACCCGGGATGGACCAAGTCTGGGCGGGTTCGTATGCCCGGTTACCATCTGTAAAGCCGAGCTATGGAAGGTTGGTCAGGTCAAGCCCGGGGATCGCATCCGCTTTCGTTGTATCGGCTACGCAGAGGCTGCGGCGCTGGAGATCGCTCAGGATCGATCAATCGAGTCGCTGTCTGTCATCGCGCCTGCAGTGCAGCCAGATATCGCCATAGTACCCCGAGACACGGTATCGGAGGCCGTGCTTGCCGAATTGCCGGCGCTTTCGGACCGGCCCTCGGTGGCATACAGGCAGGCGGGAGATCGCTATGTGCTGATCGAGTATGGGGAAAATGTGCTCGATATCTCCCTGCGCTTCAGAGTCCATGCGCTCATGCAGGCGCTGCATGCCAACCCGGTAAATGGAATCATAGAGCTATCTCCCGGGGTGAGATCCCTGCAGGTAAATTATGACAGCCGGATCATCTGCCAACGCGATTTGATTAACACGTTGCTGGATGTTGAAAGCCAGCTGCCGCCTGTCAGCGACATGAAGGTTGCAACCCGCATTGTCCGCATGCCGCTTGCGTTTGAAGATGAGGCAACACTGGATGCTGTTGCCCGCTACCGCCAGTCTGTTCGCGACACTGCGCCCTGGCTGCCAAGCAATGTGGAGTTTATCCGTCGCATCAACGGTCTTGATAGCGTCGATGAGGTGAAGCAGATCATCTACGACGCAAGCTATATGGTGCTTGGCCTCGGTGATGTCTATCTTGGTGCGCCCTGTGCTGTTCCGGTGGATCCCCGGCACCGTCTTCTTACTTCCAAATACAACCCCGCACGCACCTACACTGCTGAAGGCACAGTAGGCATTGGTGGTGTCTATATGTGCATTTACGGAATGGACTCGCCCGGCGGCTATCAGCTGGTGGGGCGAACCCTGCCGATATGGAACAAGTTTCTTAAAAACCGCACCTTCTCCGCAGGCAAGCCCTGGCTTCTGCGCTTCTTTGATCAGGTCAGGTTCTATCCTGTGACCGAACAGGAGCTTGGCGGCATGCGCGACGCGTTCCGTGACGGAGCGCTGGAGCTGGACATCACCGAGGAAGAGTTTGATCTCGGCGAGTATCAGCGCTTTCTTGAGGATATTGCTCCTGATCTTGAGAGCTTCCGCCATCGACAGAAGCTCGCTTTTGATGCAGAAGTAGCGCTGTGGACCGAAACTGGTGCACATGAGCAGGAGGATCGGTCCGGGTCTGTATCGACTTACAAAATCAAGGATGGGTGTGAGCTGGTGTCTGCAGATATCAGTGGCAACATCTGGAAGTTGCTGGTGGAGCCAGGGAAGCAGGTCAGCATCGGCGACACCCTGGTCATCATTGAGGCCATGAAAATGGAATTCTCGGTTCACGCGACCGCTGATGGCATCGTCGAGGAAGTGCATTGTATTGAAGGGAGGGTCATACAGGCTGGCGATCCGCTGGTTGTCATCAGTGCTGCTGTTGCCTGATCGGGGGGCTGGGATGGTGGAAATATCCGGCAAGGATCCGATTCGCCGCTCGACAGCAAGCAGGTCGGAAAATCTGTCCGAGCGGATCTATCTGGCGATCAAAAAGGACATTTTCGATTTTCAGCTCTTGCCAGGGGATCGCTTTACGGAAAGCGAAGTTGCTGCGCGAATGGGAGTTAGTAGAACTCCTGTCAGGGAGGCGTTGTTTCGGCTGCAGAGGGAAAACCATGTGGATGTTATGTATCGCAATGGATGGCGAGTAAGGCCGTTCAACTTCCAGTATTTCGAGGATCTGTACGACATCAGAACCGTTCTGGAGTGCGCGGCTGTAAGAAAGATATGTGATAGCGATGCAATCGCTCCTCAGCTTCAGGAGCTGAAAGCAACATGGCTGGTTCCTGAAGAGGAAAGAGTGAGCGATATAGGCACGATTTCTGCATGGGACGAACGATTCCATGGAATGCTGGTAGAGGCAGCTGGCAATGAAGAAATGGCGCGGATCCATCATGGCGTCAGTGAGCGAATACGGATAATCCGCAGGCTGGATTTCACCAATAGAAACCGTATTGATGCCACTTACTCGGAGCATGGAAAGATTTTAAGAGCGATCATCCAGCGCCGTGCTGATCAGGCGCAGATGATGCTTAAAGCACATATTGAAGGAAGCAAGAATGAGGTCCGCAAGATCACGCTTCATATGCTTCACAGTGCAAGAGTCGAAGCGGGTCACGCCAAAGGGTGATGATCGCTTGAAAAGGGGTTCGTCGGTCGGGCGGGCAGGAAGTGTTGTTTGGCCATAAACAGGGCACGTCATTAATCACGCAAGGAGATACATCATGAGCGTTAGATCCAGAGTGGCAACATTTGCCGCAACATGCATGGCAGCTAGCTCGTTGATTACGATGAGCGCAGCGCACGCATCCGATACCATCAAGGTGGGCGTTCTTCATTCCCTGTCGGGCACTATGGCTATTAGCGAAACAACGCTGAAAGACACGGTCCTGATGATGGTCGAAGAGCAGAACAAGAAGGGCGGTTTGCTCGGAAAGAAGCTTGAGGCAGTAGTGGTGGATCCTGCCTCTAACTGGCCTCTGTTTGCAGAAAGGGCGCGGGAGCTTCTTTCTGTTCACAACGTTGATGTGGTGTTTGGTTGCTGGACATCGGTATCCCGTAAATCGGTTCTGCCGGTATTCGAGGAGCTGAACGGGCTGCTGTTCTATCCAGTTCAGTATGAAGGTGAGGAATCGTCCCGGAATGTGTTCTACACCGGAGCAGCACCCAATCAGCAGGCGATTCCCGCCGTCGACTATCTGATGAATGAAGTGGGAGTAAAGCGCTGGGTGCTGGCAGGCACTGATTATGTCTATCCGCGAACCACCAACAGGATCCTTGAAGCTTACCTCAAGAGTAAGGGCGTTAAGGATGCGGATATCATGATCAACTACACCCCATTCGGTCACTCGGATTGGCAGAGCATCGTTGCGGATATCAAGCGATTTGGTTCGGCTGGCAAGAAGACGGCTGTGGTGTCGACTATCAACGGCGACGCGAACGTACCTTTCTACAAAGAGCTTGGAAATCAGAAAGTTTCTGCAGAAGACATTCCTGTAGTGGCATTCTCGGTGGGTGAGGAAGAGTTGTCCGGCGTTGATACTGCTCCGCTGGTAGGGCATCTGGCAGCCTGGAACTACTTCCAGAGCGTTGACGTTCCGGCCAATAAGCAGTTCATCGCAAACTGGAAGAAATTCACCAAGGACCCGAAGCGCGTCACGAACGATCCGATGGAAGCGACGGTGATTGGCTTTAACTTGTGGGCGAAGGCGGTAGAAAAGGCGAAAACGACCGATGTAAACACCATCATCGACACGCTTCCAGGCCTGACTACGCCCAACCTTACCGGTGGTACTGCGAAGATGCTGCCTAATCACCATCTGACAAAGCCGGTTCTGATCGGGGAAATCCGCGCCGACGGTCAGTTCGATGTTGTCTGGCAGACAGACTCCGAAGTCCCTGGCGACGCCTGGACCGACCACCTGCCGGAGAGCGCCATCATCGAGGCTGATTGGGTGACGCTGAAGTGCGGTAACTACAACACCAAGACCAAGAAGTGCTCCGGTCAGAACTACTGATTGATGTGTTGGACCACGGTGGCTGCCCTGTGCAGCCACCTGTGTTCGTTGGCGCTCAAGCATAGGGAGAATAGTTGTGTGCCTTTCCGGGTCAAATCCTTTCATCAATCTGCGGCTTCCCTCAGCACTTTTGATTGCCCTGATTAGTATGCTGACGGTGTCTGCTACCAGTCATGCCTTTGATGAGGAGGTAGAGCATCAGGTGATGTCTGACGCGGAAAATCAGGTTCATGATGTCGGGGTGTTTGAGTCTACGGTACTCCGTTTGGCCAAGGCGGGCTTCTCCGAGAAAGCCGCTTTGACTACAGCATTGGTGCAGCTGCGGGATCCCGGAAGTCGACGTGTTCTGCTGGCGCTCCTTGAGAGCCAGCTTCATGTTGACAATCAGACCGGTCGTATCCTGATCGTAAATGACAGTAAAGAGGGGCTGCAGTATACAGACGCCATTACCGGAAATGCGCTGGACGGCCCGGATTTTGATAGCAAGAGGATACTGACCAACAATCCGCTCCGCAAAAAACTGCGTGGAGATATCGCGAGATTCGACCTTACCAATGATGACGAGGATGTTCGTCGAGCGGCTGTGGTTCAGCTTCGGCGTGATATTGATCAGGATATCGCTGCCATTTTCAGAGAGCATCAGTCCGTTGAGAAGAATGATGATGTAATTGATGAGATACAAACTGCATTGGCAATCTTCGATCTGCAAAGCGAAGATCCGGATGTGAGAATCCGGGCTCTTGAGATTCTTGACGGTGAAGTGGCCAATGACGTCTTCAATGCCGTGAAGCAGCTTCTCAATAGCGAAGAAGACAAAGAAGTCAGGAGGGCGGCCGAATCGGCTATCCAGACTATCGAAAGCAAGCGGCGGTTCTATGGTGCGTTGGAAACATTTTTCTTTGGTTTGAGCTTTGGGTCTGTGCTGGTGCTTGCGGCAATAGGGCTCGCCATCACCTTCGGTGTGATGGGTGTGATCAACATGGCGCATGGCGAGTTGATTATGCTCGGCGCCTACACAACCTTCGTGATGCAACAGCTTCTTCCTAATCATATCGGGCTTTCAATCGTTCTCTCGATTCCTGCTGCATTCGTTGTGTCCGGTCTGGTCGGGATCGCCATCGAGCGCGGCGTTGTCCGGTTTCTTTATGGTCGCCCGCTGGAAACTCTGCTCGCCACCTTCGGCATAAGCCTTATTCTTCAGCAGCTGGTGAGGACCATATTTTCGCCGCTCAATCGTTCTGTGCAAACGCCCGAGATGATGAGTGGCCTGCTGCGATTCAACGACATTTTCGCAATTACCTACAACCGGCTATACATTCTGATTTTTACGTTGGTGGTTTTTGCCGGTCTGTGGCTGATCCTCAACAAGACGTCGCTTGGGCTCCGGGTGCGTGCTGTATCACAGAACCGGCAAATGGCGCGGGCGATGGGGGTGCGCACGGCGCGCGTTGATGCGATGACCTTCGGTCTTGGGTCTGGCGTAGCCGGGATTGCCGGTGTGGCGCTCAGTCAGCTCACTAATGTGGGGCCGAATCTTGGTCAAGCCTACATTATTGACTCCTTCATGGTGGTTGTCTTCGGTGGGGTAGGGAACCTTTGGGGTACCCTCGTTGGCGGCATGATTCTCGGCGTCGCGACCAAATTCATGGAGCCCCATGTTGGCGCCGTGATGGCCAAAATCCTGATGCTGGTCTTCATCATTCTGTTTATTCAACGGCGCAAGCAGGGCTTGTTCCCGCAGAAGGGCCGGGCGGCATCTGGAGCATGAGCATGCAAGATCACAGTGCAATTTCCCGAGTCATGAGAAGTGATGCCGGCATTCGCTGGTTTGTTGGTCTGATAGTGCTGGCGGGGCTTGCCCTGCCACTGGGGCACCTGCTGTTTCCAGTCGATTCGCCGTTCCACGTCAGCACTTATACGATGGGTTTGGTCGGCAAGTACATGACCTACGCGCTGCTGGCGGTGGCGGTGGATCTGATATGGGGGTACTGCGGGATCCTCAGTCTCGGCCATACGGCCTTCTTTGCCATTGGCGGCTATGCCATGGGCATGTACCTGATGCGGCAAATTGGCACCCGAGGCGTCTATGGAGATCCGGTGCTGCCCGATTTTATGGTGTTTCTTAACTGGGACAGCCTGCCATGGTACTGGTCCGGCTTTGATATGTTCTGGTTTGCTGCAGTGATGGTGGTGCTGGCGCCAGGACTATTGGCATTGCTGTTCGGCTGGTTCGCCTTTCAGTCACGGGTGGTGGGGGTTTACTTTTCGATTATCACTCAGGCGATGACATTCGCCCTGATGCTGGCATTTTTCCGTAACGAAATGGGCTTTGGTGGCAATAACGGCCTGACCGATTTCAAGGAACTGCTGGGTTTTGATCTTCAGGCGGCATCCACGCGGATCTGGCTCTATCTTGCTTCAGTCATCGCTCTGTTGCTCGGCGTTCTTGCCTGCCGCTGGATTGTGGTGTCCCGATTTGGCCGGGTCATCGCGGCGATACGCGATAGCGAGTCGAGAACGCGTTTTATCGGTTACCGTGTTGAGCATTACAAGCTATGGCTATTCTGCTTTTCCGCCATGCTGGCGGGCGTGGCGGGCGCACTCTATGTGCCCCAGGTCGGGATCATCAATCCAGGTGAGTTTGCGCCGATTAATTCAATCGAGGCGGTGGTCTGGGTGGCGGTCGGTGGCAGGGGGACTCTGTATGGCGCGGTAATAGGCGCCATTTTGGTCAATTACGCAAAAACCTATTTTACCGTGGCATGGCCTGAGGCGTGGCTTTACGCCCTTGGCACCTTGTTCGTGGTGGTCACGCTTTTCCTGCCCAAAGGGGTTGTTGGTCTTCTGTCCAGATTCCGGAGAGCCTCTCCATGAAGGTGCTCAAGCCAATACGCGAACTTATCGATCGCGATCGCGTTTTCGATGTTGTTAATCCCTCTCTGCGTGCTCCCGAGCTGGATGTGAGCCATGGCACGGTACTTTATCTTGAAGATATCTCTGTCAGCTTTGACGGTTTTCGGGCCTTGAATAATCTGACGCTGTATATCGGAGCCGGAGAGCTGCGCTGCATTATTGGTCCTAATGGCGCCGGCAAGACCACGATGATGGACGTCATTACCGGCAAAACCCGCCCTGATACCGGATCGGCTTTCTTTGGTCAGACCATTGATCTGCTCCGTCTTTCCGAGCCCGATATCGCGCAGGCCGGCATCGGGCGCAAGTTTCAGAGCCCTACTGTGTTCGAGCAGCACACCGTGTTCGAGAATCTTGAGCTTGCCATGGCGGGTCCGCGAGGCGTTTGGACCATGCTGTTCGCCAGGCTCAGTGCCGAGCAACGAGACCGGATTGACAGCGTGCTCACCTTGATCGGCTTGCAGCACCTCCGGCTTTCGCTGGCAGGCAGCCTCTCCCATGGCCAGAAGCAATGGTTGGAGATTGGCATGTTGCTGATGCAGGATCCGGCGTTGTTGCTGGTCGATGAACCGGTCGCCGGGATGACGCCTCAGGAAACCGAGCGTACCGCCGAGCTACTGCTGTCGCTGGCGGGAGAGCGTTCTGTCGTTGTTGTCGAGCACGATATGGCGTTTGTCCGATCCATTGCCCGCACGGTCACCGTGCTTCACGAGGGCAGCGTGCTCGCCGAGGGCTCCATGGATCAGGTCCAGAATAATCAGCGGGTAATGGAAGTCTATCTCGGAGAACAACTATGAGTCAGGGCGTGACGGATACTGCTGCCACTACCGCTGCCATGTCATCGTCATTGCTCGGTATTTCTGCACTGAATCAGTTTTATGGCGGCAGCCACATCCTTTGGGATGTCACCATGGATGTACCTGAGGGCAGCTGCGTTTGCCTGATGGGGCGCAATGGCATGGGCAAGACCACCCTGCTGAAGTGCATCATGGGGCTGCTTCCGGCCATTAGTGGCGAGGTAATGTTCGCTGGTCAGCCTTTGATGAAGCAACCCGCCGAAGCGAGAGCGGGAATCGGCATAGGGTATGTGCCCCAGGGCAGGGAGATTTTCCCCCTGTTGACCGTCGAGGAGAACCTGTTGCTGGCGGTCAGTTGCCGTCCGGATCGGTCACCGGCAATTCTCGAGACAATCTATGGCATCTTTCCGGTGCTGAAACAGATGGGCAGGCGCCGTGGCGGCGATCTCTCTGGTGGACAGCAACAACAACTTGCCATCGGCCGGGCGCTGGCGCTGGAGCCACGTCTGCTGATTCTGGACGAGCCGACCGAGGGCATCCAGCCGAATATTGTCCGGGAGATCGGCGATATCCTGATCACGCTCAATCGGGAACAGGGACTTACTGTGCTATTGGTAGAGCAGAAGCTGCCGTTCGCTCGCCGCGTGGCAACCGATTATCGCATTATCGAGAAAGGACGCATTGTCGCCGCAGATCGTATCGGTAACCTATCTGAGGACATTACCCGCCGCTATCTGTCGGTATAGTTACCGGCAGAAGCTACCGGCAAAAGTTACCGGCAAAAGTTAACGGAAAGTACTCGCCGTTATCCCGTTTTCGTTATTGGAACAGAGCTGCTAAAAGACCGGTCACTAGCCAGAGCTTGCGCCACTGGCCAGTGCCGGAATGGCCCCCCGAGAGGGGCCGGCGGGAGAATCAACCAACAGGGGATCAGAACGAGAAGCTGTAGCCAACATTGAACAGGAAGTCCTGGTCGTCGGTCACGCCAGCAAAATCATCAGAAGAAATGACCTTGGAGACGGTGAAGGACAGGTTCTCGACCGGCGAGTAGCTGATGTCAAAGTGGGTGTAGTCTTCGTCATCAGCATCAAACATCCAGGTGCCAACGAGGAAGCTGAACTTGTCGTAGTCATAGCTCAGGGTAAGGTATTTGTCTTTGGCGAACGCCTTGTCACCGCTGGCGTCGTCGGCAACCGACAGATAGAGACCCAGTCCGAAGTCACCCATGCCGAGGCCAAGCACGACTTCGCCAATTTCACCATAGCCCACATCGGCGCTCGGGTAGAGATAGCTCCAGTAGGAGATGTCGTAGCTCAACCCACCTGCTTCGCCAGCAAAGCCGAAGTACACGTCGGTTTCGCCACCGATGCCGGATGCTTCAGACGAGCCCCAAACCCCTGCGTAGAGACCGGACGAATGACTGTAGTCCACGCTGCCGTGAACGACGCCGCCGCCCACGGTCAGATCCTGACCACGCCACAAGTAGAAGTTGGAAATTCCCAAGCTACCAGTAACTTCTGCAGCAGCGGTGATCGGAGCGGCGGCAGCTGCAAATGCAACGGCCAGTGCGGACATTTTCAGTGCGGTTTTCTTGCTCATGGATACAGCCCTCTTCAGTGACAGTGTTGTGGTTGCCGCGCTGCGACCTGGGGCCGTGGCAGCTGTCCAAAGAGAGGCATATTCCGTGCCAGATTCATTAACATAATGATATTTAAGAAAAAGTTCACATATGGGCAGAGGCGCGGCTATTTTTTCAGCGATTGCCGCCATCTCGTGGGTCGAGGTTGGTGCGCCTCGCTGGCCATGCGCACCAAAGTGGTGCCATTGTCATGGGCAGGCTCCGTCGCTCGGCTTCACGCTCTGCTCAACCCAGACATCGCCGTCGAGGCGAAAGGCGCTGATGGCGCAGGCGGGTGACTTCTCCAGATGAAGCCGATAGGTCTCGCCAGTGACGCTGTCAAAGCTGACGGTGCGCAGGCACAACTTGCGTGCTTCTAAGCGCCCTCGCTGGGAGTGGCGGAACCCGGCGGTCACCGTGCTGTTGGCGGGGATCATGGTGCGGACCTCCGGGCTTTTTTTCATGGCCTCATTGAGATCTTCCAGCATTTTGTAACCGCCGAGGCCGACCGACAGATCGGTATTCCTGAGCTGCTTTTCTGCGGCGCATATCACCGGCTGGGCGGTAACGCCATCACTGGTAAAAACCAGCGTGGCGGAATCGTCGCCGCTATAGTTGGCATAATGCGCGGACTGGCAGGCGCTTAACAGGCCGAGGGCGGCAAGCAGAACGTACTTCATGGTGACTCCATGCATCGTTGGATTAGCTGGCAAGGTTCCGGGCTGTCACCAGTCCCGTCAAGCGTGATTCAACGGGGTGGAGGGTATGAAGCAGGCTGGTCAGGTTCGTGGAACCATAGCTGCAGCGCGTCGCGGGTCAGTGCCGGGCGTTGCTTCGGCAGCGGTATCCAGCGATCCCAGGCGCCAGTCGCGGCGCTGAGAAACTCCAGTAGTGGCATGTGTTGGCGCAGCACCCGGTGATGGCGATGGTCGATCACCGGATTGAAATAGCCGAGAAAATCCAGCGCCTGCCGGGGGTTCTTTCGCACCCATAACCAGGAGCCCATTTCCAGCGTAAAGGGCAAGAACAAGCGGTGCTGTGGCGCTTCGACAAACGCGTCATAGAGGTAATCCCACAGATCACCGTGGGTGGTGTAGTTCACGGACTGTGGCTCGATCAGATAGTGATGCATGTGCGGGTTGCTGCGTTGCATCAGTTGTCGCAGCGCGTAAACCTCGGCGATATGGGTGATCGGCCGGTGACTGCGTGCGTAACAGCTCCACAGTCGATCCTGACGACCGAAGCCGCTGTGGCAATCCAGTGTCATCGAGAACGGTGCCGCCATGACCCGCTCCTGCACCACCCGGATCAGCGCTGTTGCTTCAGGTTCCATCGGCGCGCCACGACGACCACGGTACCAGGGCAGCCAGGGGCCAAGACGATGGCCGCCCACCAGAAACGGCACCTTGCCCATGGCATCAATGGGTGCATTGCGCATCAGGTCGACACCGGCCGGATTGCTGCGTTTGCGTAGCGCCATGCCACCGGGATTAACGATCGGCATGATCACCAGCCGCACCTGTTCCAGCCGCCGGTGCAGGGCGTCATCCCAGTGCAGTCGCTCTACCAGCGTGTGAAGCCAGGCCAGCACAATTTGTGAGCCGATCCGTTCGACGCCGTGGACACCGCCAAATAGGCCGAATACCGGCACGCCGGGACGCGGATTGCCGAGTTCCAGTACCCACACCGGCAGCGTCTTATCACCGTGCTGCACGCTCAGCACCTGCTCGCAGCGCAGCCAGCGGCTGCCGCGATCCATGATGGACCGAAGATGTACCAGTTCCGGCAGCTGATCTGAGGTGTCGAGACTCGGGTCCATGGGCGGGCTCGGAGGCGGAGGATGACGAGTCTGCGTCAGTGATATGGCAGACAGATGACGATAAGCCGCGTTGTTGTCATCACATCGTGATCGGATTGTCACCGCGCAGTCATTGCCTGCACTGAGGATGGGCGTCAGCGTCCCCAGTGACTCAGGAGAGTGCCTGTGCTGCCGTCGATGAGCCTGCCAGCGTTACAGACCGGGGATTTGCTGTTGTTTTCAGGGCGCGGCTGGAGCAGCGATGTGATTCGCTGGTTTACCGGCAGTAACTGGACTCACGTCGGCGTGATTGTCTGCCTTGATGAAGCCGGCGAGCCGCTGGTGTTCGAATCCACTCTGTCGCCCGAATCCGTCGATCTGTTTCGCGGCGAAGCCTGCTCCGGCGTCACGCTGGTACCCCTGAGTCGCAGGATCGCGGACTACCAGGGCGATATTGTCCTGCGCCGCCGTGAAGGCGCCCCGCTCGGCGGTCGTCAGCGCCGGCTGGTGCGGCGACTGGTGCAGCGTCTCTATCGTCGGCCCTATCGCCATTACCTGTGGCGCCAGTTGCTGGATGCCTGGCCCGGCGTGCGCCGCGATTATCGCGGCATGTTCTGCAGTGAGCTGGTGGCAGAGCTGTATCGTCGCCTTGGCTGGTTGCCGCGGGATATTCGCGCGGGTGGCTATGTACCGGGGCATTTCGGGCAGGATGAGTTTCTGCTGCAGGAGGGCGCGTTGTCGGCACCGCTGTGGCTGAAGCGTGACCGGGCTATGCCGTCGGTCGGTAAGCACGAAAAAAAATCTGCACTGGTTGTTGCCGGTCGCTGAAACTGTGGAGTATGTTACTGAACAAGGGTGGCCACCCGATTTGTAATTCTGACTACTGCCTGCAACCGGAAGGAGAGGGCGGCAGAGGGTGGCGTCACTTTAGAACTCTCTGCTGCTGTGAACTGTAAACGTCACATCACGACCACAGCGAGAGGAATACGCATGGAAGAGCGCGCGGCACTGCTTCGTTCCGTTGATAGCACTTCACCCACTTCGCGATCCGCATCCGCCACCAGCCGCAAGCGCCAGCCAGGTTCTCCACCCGACACCCCCACTGCCGAACGGCAGAAAGTCTATGTCCTTGATACCAATGTTCTGATTCATGATCCCAACTCGGTCATGAACTTCGATGAGCACCGGGTCGTGATTCCGATGACGGTGCTGGAAGAACTCGACAAGCTTAAATCCGGAAAATCCAACATTGCCGCCGATTGCCGCGCGGCGATTCGTCTGATTGATCAGGTGCTCGGCGATGCTTCGCCGGATGAGGTGGAAGCCGGCGTGCCGATCCGTCGTCCACAGCGACCTGATGGCAGTCTGTCGGTGCTGATGCCCAGGCAGCAGGACGAAGAAAAGCCCTTGCTGCCCGAGCATCTGAATGACAACCGCATCATTAACGACATCGCCGCACTGATCGCCCGTGATCCCGCCCGCCATTACGTGCTGGTGACGAAAGACATCAATATGCGGCTCAAGTCCCGCGCCTGTGGTATTGATGCCGAGGACTATCACACCGATCAGCTGCTCAGCGACATCGGTCAAATGACGCGCGGCTATTTCGAGATTGAAGGCAGCCTGTGGGATCGGGTCGATCAGGTCGATACCGTGCAACAGGGCTGCGATACCCTGCATCGCATTTCCCACGGTCTGCTGGTGAGTGAAATTCTTGGTGAGGAGGTGTTCCCCAATCAGTACCTGATCGACGAGCAAGGCTTTGTTGGCCGGGTGCAGTCGGTGGATCAGGGTGTGGTGACGATCCTGCATCTGCAGCGCAGTGCGCTGATGGAGCAAAGCGCCTGGGGACTGACGCCGATGAATATCCATCAGGCCATTGCCCTGCACCTGCTGCTGGACCCCGATGTGCACCTGGTGACCCTGACCGGTGCTGCGGGCTCAGGCAAAACCATTCTGGCGCTGGCGGCAGCGATTGAAATGACGGTGGAGCAACGGCGCTTCAACAAGATCATTGCGACCCGATCGACGCCGCCACTGGCCGAGGATCATGGCTTCCTGCCGGGCACCGAGGAAGAAAAAATGGATCCCTGGCTTGGCGCCATCAACGACAATATCGAGGCACTTCATCTCAATGACGAAAATCCCGGCGGTTCCATCGAGTACGTCAAGGAGCGCGCCAATATCCAGTTCAAGGCACTCAACTACATCCGCGGTCGCAGCTTCCAGCGCAGCCTGATCCTGATCGACGAGAGCCAGAACCTGACGCCGCATCAGATGAAGGCGATCATTACCCGCGCCGGAGAGGGGTCGAAGGTGGTCTGCCTTGGCAACCTTGCCCAGATCGACACTCCCTACCTCACCGCTACCAGCTCCGGGCTCACCTACATGACCGAACGGTTCAAGGGCTTCCGCTTTGGTGGTTCGGTGCAGCTCAATGGCGTGCCACGCTCGGTGCTGGCGGAATACGCGGAACAACACCTCTGACCTGTTGTCACGGTGGCATAGGCGTTAGAGTACGCCTTTGCCGCCGTTGGCCCCTGCATGAGGGGCCTGAGTCTGAGGAGTTAGCGCATGAAGCGTTTTGCCGGCCTGCTGGTGATGCTGCCGTGTCTGTCTGTGCCCGTTGCCGGAGCCTATGAGAAAACCGATCTGGTCTGGCGCTTTTCGTTGTCCACCTACCAACCGGATTCTGGCAGCGAGTTGCTGGTGATGCCGCCGGTGGGGGCCGAGATCGACACCAACCGCGACACCCGGATCGGCATCGCCGCCAGTTATATGGTCACTGACCATATCGGGGTGGGCGTTCACACTGCCTGGCCGTTCGGCATCAATTTCTACGCTGATGATGGCCTGAGTCGCAGCCGCGCTGGCCGCACCCGCGTGCTACCGGTGACCACCACGGTGCAGTATCACCTGCCGCGCTTTGGCCGGGCCAAGCCCTGGCTCGGGGTGGGCTGGAACTACACCCGTTTCTCGAAGGAGTCGGTTGGCACCGGGTTGGCGGCAAGTGCCGATGGCCTGAATCTGCAATCTGCCCGCGGACTGGCGGGAGAGGTGGGGGTCGACTGGGATATGGACGGCAATTTCGGTCTCAGTGTCCATGTGCTGAGGGTGGCCAGTGAGACCATCATGGCGTATTCCGATACCGGCGTTAGCGCCGACAACGTCCGTCTGACCCTTGATCCCTGGATCTGGAGCGTCGGGCTGTCGCGCCGATTCTGATGCTGGCCGGCGTTCAGCCGGCCGCGCTGTCGGCCTTGCCCGCCGGGTCCGCTTCGGTCAGCAGTTCTTCGGGCGGGTAAACGCAATCCAGCTTCATGCCGATGGCCTTTTCTAGCTGTGGCAGCAGGAAGGCGTCGTCCTCACAGGCAAAGCTGATCGAGGTGCCGCTGGCGCCGGCACGACCGGTACGACCAATGCGGTGGACGTAATCCTCCGGGTCTTCCGGCAGGTTGTAGTTGACCACGTGGCTGACGCCATCGATATGGATGCCGCGTCCGGCCACATCGGTGGCAATCAGCACCTGTACCTTGCCGCTGCGGAAGGATTCCAGTGTCCGCGTGCGCTGGGTCTGCGGCACATCACCGGAAATCATCGCTGCCTTGATGCCCTTGCGCTGCAGCTTTTCGAACAGCTTGCGGGTGATGTCGCGACGGTTGGCGAACACCATGACCTTGTCGAGGTTCTCGCGGGTAATCAGGTTGTAGAGCAGGGTGAACTTTTTATCTTTCTCGGTGATGTAGACCTTCTGGTCGACCCGCTCGGTGGTGACCTGCTCCGGCTCGATCTCGACGATTTCCGGGGTGACGGTCCAGCGGCTGGCCAGATTCATCACATCCTGGCTAAAGGTGGCCGAGAACAGCAGCGTCTGACGGAACTGGGAAGACGGCGTCAGGCGCACGATGCGTTTCACGTCGGGGATAAAGCCCATGTCGAGCATGCGGTCGGCCTCATCAATTACCAGTACCTCGATGCGATCCAGCCACAGGTCGCGGCGGTTGGCGAAATCCAGCAGCCGACCCGGAGTAGCCACCAGAATATCCAGCTCCGTTTTCTGCAGCTGATCCTGCTGACGATTGAAGTTCATGCCACCGACCACGCTCATCACTGACAGCCCGGTGTATTTGCCGAGCTGGTGAGCGTCTTTCTCGATCTGCATCACCAGTTCGCGGGTTGGGGCAATGATCAGGGCGCGCGGTTCGCCAGCGTGGCGCTTGACGGTGAGTGGATTGCGCAGCAGATCGTTGATGACTGTGACCAGGAACGCTGCCGTTTTGCCGGTGCCGGTTTGAGCCCGGCCAATGGCATCGGCGCCCGCCAGCGTGTGGTGCAACACTTCGGCCTGAATCGGGGTGCAGTACTGGAAGCCGGCCTCGGCGATACCGCGCATCAGGCGCGGGTCGAGGTCGAAGTCGTGGAATCGGGTGGCGCCTTCTTTCTCGACAACCTGGAATTGCTCCAGGGTCCAGCTGTCATTCACGTCTTGCGTCATCGCTGCATCTTCACATCAGGTCGTCGTTTGAGCGGCCATTGTATGCAAAGTGGACGTCAATGTCGTCATGCAACCCGATTGCGGGAGCGGCCATCCTGCCATTCCCACAACGGGGACAAGGATCAGGCTCGGCGGCGCAGCAGTTTATGACCGCTGACCATCAGCTTCTGGTAACTGGTGGGCAGCAGGCGCTGCAAGGTGTCGATGGCCACCGCATCGGGGCCGATCAGAACCCGGCGCTTGTTGGCGCGGATGCCGCTGATGATGGTGGCCGCAGCCTGCTCCGGGGTGGTGCGGAACAGCTTTTCAAACTGCTTTTTCGACGCTTCCGGGTCCATGCCGGTGAAACGGCTGACGTCGGCGGTCATGCGGGCGTTGCGGGCGATGTTGGTCTTGATACCACCCGGGTGCACACTGGTGCAGGACACCGAACCGCCTTCCAGTTCCAGTTCCTGACGCAGCGATTCGGTAAAGCCGCGCACCGCGAACTTGGCGGCATTATAGGCCGACTGGCTCGGCACCCCGATCAGGCCGAAAACGCTGGAGACGTTGACGATATGGCCCTCTCCAGCCTTCTTCAGATAGGGCAGGAATGCCTTGGTGCCATACACCACACCCCAGAAGTTGATGCCCATCAGCCACTCGAAATCCTCGTAGCTCATGTCGTCGACGGTGGAGCCCAGTGCCACGCCGGCATTGTTGATGACGAGGTTTACGGTGCCGAATTGTTTCGCCACCTTGTCGGCATAGGCATACACCGCTTCGCGATCAGCCACATCAAGACGATCGGCGATGACATTCCGGCCGGCATCTTTCAGCTCCTTGGCGACCTGCTTGACCGAGGCTTCGTTGATGTCCGACAGGGCCAGCTTGCAGCCGGCGGCGCCCAGTTCGAAGGCCAACGCCCGGCCAATGCCGGAGCCGGCACCGGTGATGACGGCAACGCGATCACGGAAGGATTTCATGAGGACTCCATTGGTGACTGACAAAGTGCCGGCGAGTGTAGCGGCTGCTATCCGGCTTGTCGGGCCAATTATGTCGCTCAGATTGTGCGGGTGATGGCTCTGGCGCCTTCTTCCTTGAGCGCTCCGGCGATCGTGCTGCGGGTGCGCTGGGCAAGATCGTCCAGATCGGCTTCGCTGAGGCCCTGTACCGGAATCGCCTGATGGAGGGTGATGCGTACTTCGCCGGGATTCAGCTGCAGGGTGCCGGCGGGGAGGATGTCCCGGGTGCCGTCAATGGTCACCGGGAGCACCGGCAGTTGCAGATCCAGCGCCATGTTGAAGGCCCCTTTCTTGAACGGCTTGAGAATGCCGTCCCGGCTGCGGGTGCCTTCGGGGAAGAACAGGATGCTGGTGCCGGGTGTGATGCGGTCACGGGCGGCATCCAGTGATGCCAGCGCAGCCTGACGGTTGCTGCGATCAATAAAGATATGGCCCAGAGCTTCACAGCTGATGCCGATCACCGGCACATTGCGCAGCTCCTGCTTCATCACCCAGCGCAGATCCATGCCGAGCCAGCCGTACAGTACCCAGATGTCGAAGTGGCTCAGATGGTTGGCGGCAATGACGTAGCTTTGCCCGGGGCGAACATGCTCGGCGCCATCAATGTGGACCTTTACCCCGCTGACAAACAGGCCAAGCCGTGCCCAGGGTACAGCGGTGATACGGGCTGTTCTGGCCGGGCCGAGAAACGGCACAACGAGCAGACACAGCATGCCGAAAAACAGGGTCGATAATACCACTACCGGAATGAAGATCAGCCAGACATGAATCAGGTGCAGAATCCGGACCATCCTGTTTCTCCTTGATGCCAGGCCGGCCGCGTCAGGGTCGGGTCGGGTTGCTCTGACTGGCGGGCATGTCAATCAGCGGCGCTGCTGGCGGGTTACCGTACAGGTAACTTCTAGCTGGCAGCCGGTTGGCCGGTCGTCCCGGACCGCGCAGCTCGATGTAGTCAAAGAACTGATTCTGGTAGTCCGGCCGGGTGATGATCCGGCGCAGTCGCTCCAGAGTGAAATAAGGCGCATCCCTGAGCAGTACGTTGGCCAGCCAGGCCGGGATGTAGCCGCCCGGGTCGAGGACCAGTTGATAGACCACCTGAGCCTCGTCGTCGCCGAGCCGGGTAATCTGGAAGATGCCTTCCATCTCAGGAAAACGGACATAGCGATCGTTAGCGGGCAGCAGGGTCGGGCGGTTATTGAGATAAACAGTAATGCTTTCCAGCTCCGGCGATATGGTCTGCTCGACCCTTGCCTGGAGCACCGCCTCCCGGTCATTCAGGGGCCAGGGCAGCTGGGTGGTGAAGCGCAGATAGCGCAGCATTGGTCCATCGCGGCGGAATTCATCGGCGCCATCCACGAAGTGGAGCCAGCGCGGATAGCTGGGGTAATCCTCCAGCAGGGCGGCCAGAGCATACTCGTCGGAAAGCCTGATCCGGCTGACGCCGCGGAACGTCTTCAGGCGCGAGTCGTCCCGGTGACGCATAAAGACCTGAATGCCATTGCGATCAGTAATCAGCTTCCAGGCCGGGTCAAGCTCCGGATCATCACTGATACTGGCGTGGCTCAGGGCGGCCGTGGCAAGGGCCAGCAGCAGGGCAATCAGGCGAAGGCTCATCCATTTCTCCCGGGAATATAGGCGGGAGTATAGGCAACGCTAGTGTTTGTCACAATTGACAGCTAGGGGGACAAGTGTCCTTTATCGTTGCTGTTTATTGCAGCTGATGGGGCCAGGTCTCGCCGAACGGGCGCGGTTTCTCGATGTGGTACCCTTGTGCATAGTTGACCCCGAGCTCGGCCAGCATCTCCAGTACCGAGGCGTCTTCAACAAACTCGGCAATGGTATGCAGGTTGAAGGCGCGGGCCACGTCCACCAGAGCGCGGATCAGTGCCTGATGCTCGCTGTCGCGGGTCAGATTGCGCACGAACGATCCGTCGATCTTGATGTAGTCCAGAGGCAGTTTCTTCAGATAGTAAAGCGAGGAAAAGCCGACGCCGAAATCATCCAGTGCAAAGCGGCAGCCTTCCGCACGCAGTGCTTCCATGATCTGGATAGACGCATCAATGTCCGCCAGTGCGGCAGTTTCGGTAATCTCGAAAATCACCGATGAAGAGCTGACCCGAAAACGGTCCAGGGACGCGCGCACGTGGCCAATCAGGTTCGGATTGTTGAACGAGCGCCCGGACAGGTTGACGGCGAGACTGGTATTGATTCCGTTCTGTTCCAGCAGCGCAAGATGCTCGAATACCCGGGTGATGACTTGCTCATCGAGACGATGAATCATGCCACTTTGCTCGGCAGCGAGAATCAGCTGGGCAGTGTTGAGTGCCTGATTATTTTCGTCCCGGCCACGCAGCAGGGCTTCGTGATGGGTGACCTCGCGGGTCTGCAGGTTGAGAATCGGCTGGTAATGCATGTCGACGCGATCTTCGCCCAGCAGCTGACGGATCTGTCGATCCCAGAACACCCGCTCATGGATGCGGGCGCGATGGATGTCATCACCATCAAACACATGCCATGCGTTTCGTCCGCGGGCCTTGGCCTGATAGAGGGCAATGTCTGCGTTGGCCAGTAACTCGTCAATGTTTTTGCCGTGCTCCGGACAGAGCACCACGCCAATGCTGGTGGTAATCGCGACGTTGATTTCTGCATCCAGGGGCGGCAGTTGATGTAGGGCTGAACAGCAGCGTCGCGCTGCGTGTTCGACGCTGACGCGGTCTGCGTTGGGCAGCAGGATGCCAAATTCGTCGCCACCCAGTCGGGCAATAATATCGGACTGACGCAGCTCGCCACGCAATACCCGGCTGACCTGCTGCAACAGGCGGTCGCCTTGATGGTGGCCGCGCAGGTCATTGATGTCCTTGAACTGGTCGAGGTCAAGCAGCATCAGTGAGAAGCCGCCGCCGGTGGCAACCATGGCACGAGCCCGCTCCAGAAAGCCGCGACGATTGAGCAGACCTGTGAGCGGATCATGCAGCGCCAGCCAGCTAAGGTGCTCTTCAGCGAGGCGCTGATCGGAGATATCGAGACCAATGCTGACCAGTCGCGGTTCGCCGCCATCGTGCAGATGCCACGGCACATGCCACCAGGCCAGTAACAGCGGCTCGGCGCCAGGGCGGGTCATGGCGGTTTCGTGGCGATAATGGGAGCGTCGACCGTTGAACAGCTCGGCAAGACGCGCCGGCAGATCCGCCGGTGCGCCAAACAGCAGATCAAGGAAGCGAAGGTCGGCGGGGATCTGGCCAGTGATACCGGAGAGCCAGCGGCCATGTCGATTGACCGACAGCAGCTCGCCATTCTGATTTTGGGTAAACACAACAATGTCTGCTGTATCCTGCAGCAGGCGACTGAGATCCTGCTGATCCGCCAGACTGCGAGCCAGGTTATCAGCGGTGCTATCCGGTTTTCTGCGCCATTTCAGCAGGGCCATGCCTTGTATCCGTCGAAATAGTGGGCGGACGGATAGGTGAAGCTAACAGCACTGGCAGTAGGGCACAAGTACTAGAAAAAAGCATCATGGCGAAGTGGTATCAGCCGGCGCTGCCTGCAGCAACGCCGGCCCGGGTCGGATCAGTCGAGGATGCGAACATTGTCGGCCTGTTCGCCGCGCTCGCCGGCGCGCAGGGTGAAACGTACCTTTTGTCCCTGACGCAGACTGCGACGACCACCATTTTGCACGGCGCGGAAGTGGACGAAGATTTCCTGGCCATCATCCGAGAGAATGAAGCCGTAGCCCTTGTTCGGGTTGAACCACTTCACTTCGCCCTGAAGTTCGCCGGCCTTTAATGGGCCCGCTGGCAGGCGCACTGGTAGCAGCGCAAGCAGCGGTAGCACAAAGATCGCCAGCGGCAGCCAGTGCCACAACTGGGCGGAGGATTGGCCACTGGCATAGCTGATGGTCATCCCGGCGAGGTAAAGGCAGAGCAGCGGATGCAATATGGTGCGGCTGTTTTCCCGCAGCGCGCAGAACAGGCTGACGCCGGCGGCCAGCAGCAGGCCGAAGCCGGCTTGTTGGGCGGCCATCTGGGCGCTGCGCGGGCTGAACTTGCCCAGCAGGACCGACAGGTCAACCAGAATCCAGATGCCAGCAATGGCAAACAGCAGGGCAAAAACGAAATGGAACAGGGTAAGGGAGCGTTGCATGGTAACAGGGACCTCGTGACAGAAAGGAAGCAGAAGCGGATTACCCCCTGCCTGCGCGACGGCGGTGGACGGGGGCGGCGTTGGTTATGATGCGCGCCCCTATTGTAGCGAAAGCCGGTGCAAACCGCCTGTGGTCATTGGAGTGTCTGTGAGCCGTCCTTATCCGTTTCTTGAGCCGGGCTTTTTCGAGGCGCTTCAGTTGTCAGGAGCCACCGGCGAGCAGACCGGCTGGCAGCCGGCACATCTGCAGCGCGGCGGCGATTTCTGGATGCCGCTCTGGCTCAAGTCGCACAATCGTGGCGAGTATGTGTTTGATCATGGCTGGGCCGAGGCCTATACCCGTCATGGCCTGCCGTATTTCCCGCGGCTGGTCACGGCGGTACCGTTCAGCCCTGTCACCGGGCCGCGCTGGCGTGGCAAGCTTGACCCGGATTGGCTGCGTCAGATGATCGATGACGCGCTGGCCCGGCACGGTGCCTCCTCCTGGCATCTGCTGTTCGCCGATGCCGATGCGGTGGCACAGCTGGAAGGCTGGCCGCTGGCCCATCGCCTGGGGTGCCATTTTCGCTGGTTCAATCGCGGCTATGCGGACTTCGATGCCTTCCTGTCGGCATTGACATCGCGGCGGCGCAAATCGATCCGGCGCGAGCGACTGGCCGCACAACAGGCTGGCCTCGATATTCGCCTGATGGCGGGTGACGAGATCCCCGCGCATTGGTGGCCGGACCTCTATCGGTGTTACGCCGCCACCTTTTACAAGCGCGGCCAGCGCCCCTATCTGCCCGAGCAGTTCTTCCTGCTGCTGGCGCAGTCAGCCCTGTGTGCGCAGATGATGGTGGCAGTGGCGCTACGTGATCAGCGACCGGTGGCGATGGCCTTTTATCTGTTCGATGATCAGCGCCTTTACGGCCGCTATTGGGGGGCGTTGGAGGAGGTCGATGGTCTGCACTTCGAGCTGTGCTACTACTGCGGCATCGAGTTCTGCATTGCCCGGGGGCTGGTGGAGTTTGATCCGGGGGTGCAGGGTGAGCACAAGATTTTGCGCGGGTTCGAGCCGGTGATTACTCACTCGCTGCACTGGATGGCGCAGCCGGAGTTTCATCGGGCAGTCACCGACTTCTGTGTCCGGGAGGGGCAGATGGTGGAGCGCTACCGGCAGGACGCGCGGCAGTTGTTGCCTTTCAGAAATGCCAATCAGGCACAGTAGCTTGGCTCAGGCGGCGCGACTGTTCTGGGCGTCGAAATACACCAGCGACATGGTGATCAGGTCTTTCAGGTCGCGGGCCGGATGACCCGGGTCCTTGGGGCCAAGCTCGCCGGTGACATCTTCAAAATCGCCTTCGTCAGCGCACGACAGATCGA
Organism: Alcanivoracaceae bacterium; assembly: GCA_046292765.1. Taxonomy (GTDB): domain Bacteria; phylum Pseudomonadota; class Gammaproteobacteria; order Pseudomonadales; family Alcanivoracaceae; genus PGZG01. Next base: position 668,051 of record JBKBQA010000001.1, read on the forward strand.
CGAAGTACTCGATCACGCGGCGATCCTGAGTGATCAGGGTTCCGGAGTAGACACCCTCATCAAACACACCGAGACGAGGGAATACCGCCAGATCCAGATTGACGCCCTGATGGCAGAACCAGTCGAGCAGGCCCTGCTCCGCATCGCCACGCCGAACCCGGCCGGTTGCTTCGGCAACCGCGTCCCAGGCGTTCTGTTCGCTCGCTTTGCTGAATTCCATCAGGCTCTCCGCCCTTTCCGTGGGTCAATTCTACTCAATCTGGCTGGGTGATAAACGGAATTTATTCGTATACGGGCCGTCAGGCAACCCCGGGCACATCGGGAAACAGCGGCGGCATCGGACAGTCCATCAGGGTGGCGATGCCGCGTAGCAGCTCTGCCTCCTGTACCTGGATGCGGCCGTCTGCCCTGGCCACATCGGCCAGCCCGTCGAGCATGGGGCCTTTCAGCAGTGGGGTCAGATCACGCAAATCGGTCAAGGCTGCGTCCAGCGCCTCGATGCGGCAGTCTGATGCTGGCAGCAGCGTCCGTCCCGGGGGCAGCAGGGCGCCGCTGGCGCGCCGGAACAGCGCCTCGGCCGTTTCGTCGCGGGCTCCGGAGGCGTGCACCATCAACGACAGTACCAGCTGGATCTGGCAGGCGGCCGCCGGGTAATGGCGGAAGCGGATCTTCGGCGCCCGCTCGGCCTTCGCCGCCAGATGGTCGGCGAGGATCCGGGTGAGTACAAATTCAAACAGGGTCAGGCGTTGGTCATGGCGCACCAGCTGGTCCAGTTCGGCCAATAACGCCTGTCGGCTGGCGTCCGGCAGCTGCTTCAACGCCGGGATGGCCAGATCAATCAGCGGCAGCCGCAGGCGGGTACCAAGGGCTCGGGTCTGACCGACCAGATGGGCGATGGTCTGGCGCTCCAGTCCGGATAATGGCAGCAACGCGACCAGCTCATCGGCTTCCGAGCGGCTGGCACCGATCGCCAGTGCCAGCACGACCCAGCGGGCCGAATCGGGCTGACGCAGGCTTTGTTTGAGTTCTTCAGGAATAGACTGGTGCAGGCTGCGGGCATAACCCAGGTGTGCTTCGCCGACGGTGCCCACCGAGTTGGCGATGCCATGGGCCGTGACCGCCACGGCGGCTTCCGCTGCTGTCTGGCCGGCAAAGCCCATGGCGGCGCCACTGACCGGTATCGCGGTATCCGATGGACCAGATTGTCGCTGGCGGGTGCGAGCCCGGGCCAGCCATTCTCCCCCCAGCGCCCGCAGTCGTTCATCCATGGGCGGATGGGTGGCGAGCAGATGCTGCAGGTGAAATGGCACCGTGGCGCCAAAGCACATGTGGCTCATGTCCTCGCCGTGACTGGACACCAGATGGCTGCCGTGCTGATTGCGGATCTTGATCAGCGCATTGGCGATGCCGGCGGGATTTCGGGTGAACTGCACCGAGGAGGCGTCGGCCAGCAATTCCCGCTGGCGCGAAATGGCGGCCTTGATCAGCCGGCCGAAGAACAGGCCGATATAGCCCAGCACCATTAACACCACGCCCATTACGATCAGGAAAAAAATACCGGCAACTTCGTTCTTGCCCGAGCGGCTGTTGTACAGACGACGACGGGTATTGGCATGGAGCATCAGCTCGCCGACCTTGCCGATGGCGAGAATGCCGGCCAGCACCGACATCAGGCGCATGTTGATGCGCATGTCGGCGTTGAAGACATGGCTGAATTCGTGGCCCACCACGCCCTGCAGCTCTTCCCGGGAAAGATGGTCCAGTGCGCCCCGGGTCACCACCATCACGGCCTCAGTGGGACGGTAGCCGGCGACCATCGCATTGATCGACTTTTCCTGCTCCATGACGAAGGTCCGGGGGGCAGGAATGCCGGATGCGATCGCCATTTCTTCCACCACATTACGCAGGCGGCGGTCTTCCGGCCGATTGCTGTCGGTGAGGATTTCCCGGGCACCGAGCAGGTCGGCAAGCGCGACGCCACCATCGCGAAGCTGCCACGCTTTCACCGCACTGCCGGCAAGCACCACCACCAGCGTCAACCCGGTACACCAGGCCATGCCCGGTGATAGCAGCCACTCTCGCAGCGGGTAGTCGCCGCCGCTTAGCCACAGCAGGCCAAGGTAGAAGGTAAGGCTCACCGCCAGCACGATGGCCGCCACTGCAAGGGCAAAGTAGGCCGCCAGCAGAAAGGTGCGCCGACGCGCCCGCTCCTGATGCTCGAAGAAGTTCATCGCCGTAATTCGTCAGCGGATCAGAAGCTGACCTTGACGGCCTGGCGAGCCGCCGGGTTTTCCAGCTCCAGCTGGCTGGCAGACTTGAAGCTGCCGAACAGGCCACCGATGAAATTGTTCGGGAACTGCTCACGGTAGGTGTTGTAGTCCATCACCAGATCGTTGAAGGCCTGACGAGCAAAGCCGATCCGGTTCTCGGTGGTGGTCAGCTCTTCCATCAGCTGGGCAATGGTCTGGTTGGCCTTCAGGTCCGGGTATTGCTCCGAGATCGCAAACAGGTTGGCCAGCGATCCGGCCAACAGGCTTTCCGCCTTGCCGAGGGCGGCCATGGCGCCAGCGTTATCCGGTTGGCCGCGCACATTCTGGCGAGCACTTTCGGCTTGTTTGCGCGCCTCGATCACCTGGGTGAGGGTCTCTTTTTCGTGGCTCATGTAGGCCTTGGCCGACTCCACCAGCGGCGGCACCAGATCGTGTCGGCGTTGCAACTGGACATCAATCTGGGCAAAGCCGTTCTTGAACCGGTTACGCAGGGCGATGAGTTTGTTGTAGACGGAAATCAGGTAGATCGCTACCAGCACCAGAAAGCCGATAAAAAGCCAGGTCCCCATGTCTTGCTCCCTTATTGGTATCACAGCGTGTCAGCACGATGGCCACGGTAGCCCGAACCGGGGTGGCGATCACCCCGGCAGCGGACCAGTGGGCCATAGTAGCCGATGATTGACGGGCTGGGTAACGTGCCGGGCCTCAGGCTCGGCCGATTACGCCGAAGGGCAGGTAGTGGTCCAGCAGCAGCGCGGCGAACAGCACGAACAGGTAGGTGATGGAGTAGCCGAACGTCTTCATCGGCAGTCTGGCGTCGTCACTGAAGCGCAGCCGTACGGCATGCACCAGAAACACAGCGCCGAGGGCCAGTGCCGCGACCAGATAGATCAGGCCGCTCATGCCGGTCAGGTAGGGCAGTATCGAGGTGACCACCAGCAGGATGGTGTAATACAGCACCGACTGACGGGTAAAGGGAATGCCGTGGGTGACCGGCAGCATCGGAATGCCGGCCTTGGCGTACTCGTCGCGACGATGGATGGCCAGCGCCCAGAAATGTGGCGGGGTCCAGACAAAAATGATCAGCACCAGCAGCCAGGCGTAGGGATGGGCTTCGCCGGTGACTGCAGTCCAGCCCAGCAGTGGCGGGATGGCGCCGGCCAGTCCGCCGATAACGATGTTCTGCGGCGTGGCCCGTTTCAGGTACAAGGTGTAAATGAATGCGTAACCGATAAACCCGAACAGGGTCAGGAAGGCGGTGAGCGGATTTACCAGCCAGTACAGCAACGCCATCGACAGTGCCGCCAGCAGCACAGCGAACGCCACCGCACGGCGGGTGTCGAGCCGGCCAGTGACAATCGGCCGGTTTTCCGTGCGTGCCATGATGGCATCGATTTTCTGATCCATGATCTGGTTGATCGCCGCCGACGACATCATCGCCAGCGACATGCCGATAAAGGCTGGCACCAGAATGGCGAGTGGCACCATGCCCGGCGGATCGGTGGCGAGAAACATGCCCGCCACTGCAGTCACCATCAACAGGGCAACCACGCCCGGTTTGGTCAATGCCCAGTAATCCCGCCAGCTGGTCTGCTCGGTGGTCATGCGTCGCGCTCCGCGCAAGTGCGAATGGAGCGGGCGAACAGTACCAGACTGATCAGCAGCACCACGGCAAAGAAGTTATGCGCCACCGCCATGGCCAGCGGCACCTTGAAAATCACATTGCCAAGGCCAAGGGCAATCTGCCACAGCAGCAGAGCGCCAATGATCAAGCCGAAGTTGCGGTGAAAATGGCAGCGGGCGCTGCGCAGAATCCGAAGTACCAGTGCACCCACCACCAGCAGCACCGCCAGCGCACCGAACCGATGCATGACATGAATGGTGGTGCGGGCATCGTTCTCGAGCACGCCGAACTCGTAGTCCGGTTTGTCGTGCTCATGACCCCAGAAGGTAAAGGCATCGCGGAAATTGATGTGGTCGGTCCAGCCCTTTTCACAGATCGGCAACTCGGTGCAGACCACCGCCGCATAATTGGCGGTGGTCCAGCCACCCAAAGCGATCTGCAGGATGACCGTGGCAATCGCCAGCGTTGTCATGCCACGCAGAGCACGTACATCGCAGTCATTCAGGAAGCGTGGCCAGCCATACAGTTTGGCCGCCAGCCAGCACAGCAAGGTTATGGTGGTAAAACCGCCCAGCAGGTGCAGCATGACGATGGTGGGTTGTAAACCCATGGTCACGGTCCACTTGCCGAGAATGCCCTGACAAATAACGATCATCAGCAGCGTCATCGGCAGCGCCACGGGTTGATTGGCGACGGTGCGGTTGCGCCAGGCCAACACCGCGATCGCCAGAATCAACATGCCGAGAAAGCCGGCGAAATAACGATGAACCATTTCCGGCACGGTCTTGAAGGCTTCCCGGTAGGTGCCCGGGTCCACTTCATTGCGCGAATTCACATAGGAGATGGCCTTGCGCACGTCCATGTGGCCATAGCAGCCCGGCCAGTCCGGGCAGCCAAGGCCGGCATCGGCAAGGCGGGTCCAGGCGCCGAGCATGATGACCGCAGCGGTGAGCAGAACGGCAGCGAGGGTGAGACGGCGCTGCCAGCGCAGCGCGGCATTGGGAACAGCATCGTGCATGATGAATTACCCGATCAGTGAGCCTTTGAGAGTGCGTTTCAGGTCGTAAAGGATCTTGTCCGACTCGAGAAGCACGTCCTGTATGTCCTCGTGCGTGGGGTACCACATGAAAATCTGCCCGTCCGGGGCAACCAGAAAAATATGATCTACGGCACTGGCCGGGCCGCCCATGAACGGTGTCAGGGCGTGGCTGACGGCGTCCGCATCAACCTGGATTTCCACCATGCCAACCACCTGATCATCGAGAAAGGCGCGCAACTCGTCGTCGGCCGGGGCGGTGTGTGCAATCAGGCGACGCACCCGCGGTGCGTCGGAGCCGAGCCCGAGGCGCAACTGGCGAACCAGATAATAGAGGCCGTTCTTGCAGGCTGTGGAGCATTCGCCACCAGCGACATAAAGCAGACTCCATTGACCGGCAAGCTCAGTGACGGCGAACGGGTTGCCATCGACGCGTTGCGGTTTCAGATCCTCGATCTGCACGTGCGGGATGATCAGTGCGCCCTTGTTGGTGCGATCAAGCTGATCGAGATCGACGAACAGATGAACAAAGGCCATGGTCAGCGCGAATGGCGCGATGATCAGCAGCAGCATCAGAAGGTTCTTGTTACGTTGCGTCATGGTTCATTGATCCTGCACGTTCGTAGGCAAGCGCCGGAAGCTGGCGGCAAGGAAAAACACCAGTGCGGCAAGGGCCATGGCAAACCACTGGAAGGCGTAACCGCGATGGCGCTCAGGCCCCATCACCGGATCGTGCCAGACTCGTGGTAGCTGGCCGCTGGCTTCCAGCATGAAATCCGGGTCGACCCGGATTTCAAAGGGAGCCAATTCTACTCCAAGAACCGTGGCCAGTGCGTCGATTTCAATCTTCTGCAGCCGAAGCGGCCAGTCCGGTTCGGATAAATCATCGTCAGCGAGGGTGAAAGTGCGGTCACTGTACTGATAGGTAAAGCCCCGCACCTCGACGGAGCCCTCAATCGGCGGGATAGCAGGTAGTTGGCTGCGGTCCGCTCCCCGTGGCAGCCAGCCGCGATTGATCAGCACCCAGCGGCCGCTGTCGGTCTCGAGCGGGCTCAGCAGGTGATAGCCGGCCACCCGGTTCAGAACCCGGTTGTCGAGCAGTACCGGATGGCGATTGTCGATGCGGCCACGTAGCTGCACCGGGAAATTACCCGGTTCCTCCATGGTCAGCAGTTGATCCATCGATAGCGGCTGGCCGAGGCTTCGCTCGGCTTGTTCGAGCTGCCAGCGCGCCTTGACCTCTGCCCGCTCCAGCTGCCAGAACGCCAGTCGCAGACACACCGCCACCACCACCAGCGTGGCGAGCAGGGCAATCACAGACGGACGGAAGCGGCGAGCCGGCATCGCATAACCTCACTACAGCGCCCGAGGGCGCGCTATTTTCGCCCGGCGCTGACGGGCTCGGGCTAGAATGGGAGCGCATTCTAGCGAACTCGCTCCCGCCATGCCCGTCGACGGGCGCTTTTGTCGGACGGCCAGGGAGTTTTTACGGAGGTTTACATGTGGTGGGTGAAGGTACTGGTATTGTTGCTGATAGTGGCCTCGGTGGTGGCCTTGTTCATGGGGCTCGCCTCCATGGTGCGCGGCGAGAGCGCTGACGGCCGCACAGTGCGGGCGCTGGCCTGGCGGGTCGGTTTCTCGCTGGCGGTGTTCCTGTTTCTGATCCTGTCGATGTATATGGGCTGGTTGCAGCCCCACGATGTCCGTTTTACCGAGCGCGGCGGGGTGCCGATCGAGCAACCGGCCAGCCCCTGAGGAGAATGACATGAGGCGTGCCGGCCTGTTGCTGCTATTGATATCGCTGGTGGGGGTGTCGCTGGCGGATACCATCCGCCTGCGCGCTGATGCCTGGTTCCCGCTCAATGGCGATCCTGGCGCGGTGCGACCGGGCTTCGGCGTCGAGGCCCTGCAGCACATCTGGGGGCCGGCCGGCTACACCCTGAATTATCAGTTGATGCCCTGGTCGCGCAGTCTTGATGCGGTGCGAGCAGATAGCGCCGACTGCGTCATCGGGGCTTATCGGGATGATGCCCCGGACCTTCGTTTTCCGGCAGAGCCGCTTGGCCTGGTGGGCGTCGGCGTGTATGTCCGCGCGGCGGACGAGTGGCAGTACGCGGGCCCCGACTCGCTGGCACGGCGAAACGTCGCCATCATTAATGAGTACAGTTATGGCCCCCAGCTGGATGCCTGGATTGGTGATGCGCGCAATGCCACCCGCCTGCAGATGGCCTACGGTGCCGAGGCACTGGAGGGTAATGTCCGCAAGCTGCTGGCCGGGCGCGTTGATGTGGTGCTGGAGTCGCCGATGGTGATGACCACCACCCTCAGGCGGCTGGGGCTGGAGCGTTTTGTCCGGCTCGCCGGAGAGGGTAAAGCCCCGGCGCCCTTCTATCTCGCCTGCTCTGCGACCAATCCCAAGGTGCCGGAGTGGCTGCAGCTGTTTGACGAGGGCATCCGGCGTATGCGGGCCAGTGGTGAATGGCAGGCGTTGCTGGAGCGTTACGGCCTCGACGGCTGATCCTGCTGGCGGATTACTTGTGCCCGCCCCGTGGCGGCGGGCTGAACGGCATCGGGAAAGCGGTAACATTGCTGCCGCCGGCATCGGTGACCTTGGCCACTCCCTCCTTTTCCACTTCATCGATGCGGATGATGGCGTGCATTGGAATAAAGGAGCGCTGCACCCCGGCGAACTCGTTCTTCAGGCGCTCTTCGGATGGGTCGACCACCATCTGGGCGCGCTCGCCAAACAGGAACTCTTCTACCTCGATGAACCCGTACAGGTCACCCTGATAGATGTTGGCGGCATAGATCTCGTAGATCTGGCCCTGATTCAGGAAAATAACTCGGTATATCTGACGATTGGCTGGCATGGCAGGTGAGTATTCACACAGTCTCGGCGCGAGGCGCGGAAGAATAACACAATCCATTCCGGGCGCGCGCCGCCCGCTTCCCGGCGATGGCAGAAACCACCGCCAAAGCCCCTTGAATCGTCTGGACTTTGACGGAGTGAGTGACTAGAGTTAGCGCCCGATGTGCAGGGTGGGGCGAAATGCCGCACCCGGAGAAGGCAACTCCCTGGATATCTATCGCAACTGATTGATTATTCAGCCTTCTCTGGTCACCGTGGAATCAAGGTCATCCCCTGACAGATTCCCGGTGCGCAAGGACCCGGCTTTGACCGCGCCTGCACCAATCCTGAAACCGCTTTCCATGGCCTTGCGGCCGTCAACATCGTGCGTCGTTAATCGGCGCCGGGGAAAACAGGGAGCCTACAAGCATGCAGTCAACACTGTTCCGTCGCGTGACCGCTGCGCTGACATTGCTGCTGGTCAGCAGTGTGAGTGTCGCCAGCGACTGGGCCGAACGGTCCAACGTCAATCTCCGTCCCGGGGTCACCGACATCAGTCAGGATGTCTACGGCCTGCACATGGCGATTCTGATCATCGTCAGCGTGATCGGCTTGCTGGTGTTCGGCCTGATCATGTACTCCGCAGTGGCCCACCGTCGCAGCAAGCGTCCGCAGCCAGCCACCTTCCATGAGCATGTGGGTCTCGAGATCTTCTGGACCGTGGTGCCGTTCATCATCCTGATCGGCATGGCGATCCCGGCCACCCGGGTGCTGATTGCCATGGATGACAGCGCCGAGTCCGAGCTGACCATCAAGGTCACCGGCTATCGCTGGAACTGGAGCTACGAGTACCTCGCCTACGGTGACGACAACGATGTCGGCCTTTTCTTCTTCTCCAATCTGAAAACCCCGCCGGAGCAGTACGAGCGGCCGGTGCTGTCGGGTGGCCTGTTCCCGATGGGCACGGCGGTCAGCCGCGTCGGTGAAGAGCGTCCGGCCAAGGACGACGATTACATGCTCGGCGTGGATCGTCCGCTGGTGATTCCGGCTGGCGTCAAGGTGCGCTTCCTGATCACCGCTGACGACGTGATTCATTCCTGGTTTATGCCGGATTTCGCCATCAAGAAGGACGCCATCCCCGGTTTCATCAACGAGGCCTGGACCGTGGTGCCGGAAGATGCCACCGGTACCTACTACGGCCAGTGTGCCGAGCTCTGTGGCCGTAACCATGCCTTCATGCCGATCGAAGTGCGTGTGGTTGCCAAAGACGAGTTCGATGTCTGGATTGCCGAAGAGAAAGAGAAGGCCGCCAGCGGTCCGGACCTGACGCCGTTCGCCAGTCTTGATGCCGCCATGAAGCTCGGCCAGGAAAAATACGCGACCGCCTGCGCCATGTGTCACGGCGCTAACGGTCAGGGCGGTATTGGTCTGCCGTTTGCCGGCACCGAGTACATGAAGAATAAGGACTTCCTGCAGGACAACATCAACGTGCTGCTCCAGGGTCGTAATGCCATGCCGGCATTCCGTGCCCAGCTGACGCCGCGTGACATCGCTGCCGTGATCACCTACCAGCGCAATGCGTTCGGTAACAATTCCGGCGATCTCGTTCAACCCGCCGACGTAGCCAAGTAAGGGAGGGGACAAACATGACTGCCGTAGCAGCACATACTGATCACCACGATGATCACCACCATGCCCCGCATGGCCTGAAGCGCTGGCTGTTCTCCACCAACCACAAGGACATCGGCACCCTGTACCTGTGGTTCAGCTTTGCCATGTTCATGTTAGGCGGCCTGATGGCGCTGGTGATTCGCGCCGAGCTGATGTACCCGGGTATGCAGGTTGTTGATCCGGACTTCTTTAACCAGATGACCACCGTGCACGGCCTGATAATGGTATTCGGTGCAGTGATGCCGGCCACCGTGGGCCTCGCCAACTGGATGATTCCGCTAATGATCGGTGCGCCGGACATGGCGTTGCCGCGGATGAACAACTGGTCGTTCTGGATTCTGCCGTTTGCCTTCACCATTCTTATCAGCTCGGTGCTGATGAGCATGTTTGCCGAGGGCAACCCGGCGGCACCGAACTTTGGCTGGACTTTCTACGCACCGCTGTCCACCACCTATGGTCCGGCATCCACCGACCTGTTCATCCTCTCGGTTCACATGATGGGTATTTCCTCCATCATGGGCGCCATTAACGTCATCGTCACCGTGCTCAACATGCGCGCACCGGGCATGACGCTGATGAAGATGCCGCTGTTCGTCTGGACCTGGCTGATCACCGCATTCCTGCTGGTGGCGGTTATGCCAGTACTGGCTGGCGTCGTCACCATGATGCTCACCGATCGTCACTTCGGCACCAGCTTCTTCGACGCTGCGGGTGGTGGTGATCCGGTACTGTTCCAGCACATCTTCTGGTTCTTCGGGCATCCCGAGGTGTACATCATGATCCTGCCGAGCTTCGGTATTGTCTCGGCGATCCTCCCGGCCTTCGCCCGCAAGCCGCTGTTTGGTTATGCCTCGATGGTGTACGCCACCGCGTCGATTGCGCTGCTGTCGTTCGTGGTCTGGGCTCACCACATGTTCACCGTTGGCATGCCGTTGGCCGGCACCCTGTTCTTCATGTACATGACCATGCTGATTTCGGTTCCCACTGGTGTGAAGGTGTTTAACTGGGTGGCCACCATGTGGCGCGGCTCGTTGACTTTTGAACTGCCGATGAAGTGGGCGCTGGCATTCGTTGTGCTGTTCACCTGCGGTGGTCTGTCCGGCCTGATGCTGGCGCTGACCCCGATCGACTTCCAGTACCACGACACCTACTTTGTTGTTGCCCACTTCCACTATGTACTGGTATCCGGCGCGATCTTCTCGGTTTTCGCGGCGGCCTACTACTGGTTGCCGAAGTGGTCGGGCGTGATGCCGAACAAGTTTCTCGGTGAACTGCATTTCTGGAACAGCTTGCTGTCCGTGAACCTGCTGTTCTTCCCGATGCACTTCGTTGGTCTGGCGGGTATGCCGCGTCGCTATGCGGATTACGCCCTGCAATTCGCTGACTACAACTGGTGGATTTCCATCGGTGCTTTCTGGTTCGGTATTTCCCAGCTGATCTTCCTTGCCGTGTGCGTACTGTGCGCGATGAAGAAGGGCGAGAAGGCCGAAGCCAAGCCGTGGGAAGGGGCCGAAGGCCTGGAGTGGACCGTGCCGTCGCCGGCGCCGTTCCACACCTTCGACACACCGCCGGTGGTGAAGTAATACTGATCGGAATCGGGAGAGCGCCATGAGCGAAGTGAACGATCTTGCCCAACGTAATCGCCGGGTTGTCCGCAACCTGCTGATAGGTGCTGTGGCCATGTTCGGCTTCGCCTTCGCCATGGTGCCGCTTTACGAAGTGCTGTGCGAAGTCACCGGGCTGAATGGCAAGACCAACAGCACGGCGGCGGAAATCAGAGCGATGGATGTGGATGACGAGCGTGTCATTACCGTCCAGTTCGTGACTCGCGCAGGTCAGGGAATGCCGTGGGATTTTCGTCCGGAAGTGCGCAGTGTCAAAGTGCATCCGGGCGAGATCACCCAGGTCAACTTCCAGGTAAAGAACCCGACCGACAACACCATTATTGGCCAGGCGATTCCGTCCGTATCGCCGGGCCTGGCAGCTCCGCATCTGCTCAAGACCCAGTGTTTCTGTTTCGACAACCAGACACTGGCGGCGGGCGGCGAAGCGGATATGCCGATGATTTTTTATCTTGATCCGGCGTTGCCGAAGCACATCACGACCATCACCTTGTCGTACACGATGTTTGATGTGACCGAGCGCGTGGCGGGGAATGACAACACGCTGGCGGCCCGATAACGCCGGCAGCAGGTTCAGACAGGAGAGAGTGACCCATGGCGGAACACAGCAGCAGCAAATATTACGTACCGGAGAGCAGCCCCTGGCCGCTGTTCGGCTCCATTGGCCTGTTCCTGATGGCCATTGGTGGTGCCAACTTTATTCAGCAGAGCACCGAGTTCGGCCAGAACACCCTGCGCAGCAGCGGCAGCTGGGGTGGCTATGTGCTAATGGCGGGTGTGCTGTGGCTGATCGCTACCATGTTCTTCTGGTGGCGCGACACCATCCGTGAATCCATCACGGGCCTGCACAACGAGCAGCTGGGTGGCTCCTATCGTCAGGGCATGATCTGGTTCATCTTTTCCGAAGTGATGTTCTTCGGCGCCCTGTTCGGCGCGCTCTTCTATGCCCGCTGGCTGATCATTCCGTGGCTGGGTGGCGAAGGCAGCAACGCCATGACCCACGAGCTGCTGTGGCCGGATTTCCAGGCCATGTGGCCGTTGACTACCACCCCGGATGGTCGCACCACCCAGGTGATGGGGGCCTGGGGTCTGCCAGCAATCAACACCGCTATCCTGATTGTCAGCTCACTCACCCTGACCGTTGCCCACCATGCGCTGATCACCGGCGAGCGTGGCAAGCTTATCCTGTTCCAGGGCATCACCATCCTGCTCGGTCTGATCTTCCTCAGCCTGCAGGGCTACGAGTATGTGCATGCTTACCGCGACCTTGGCCTGACGCTGGAAGCCGGCATCTATGGCAGTCTGTTCTTCTTCCTGACCGGCTTCCACGGTATCCATGTGACCATGGGCACCCTGATGCTGATTGTCTGCTTCTTCCGTATCCTGAAGGGGCACTTCACCAAGGAGAACCATTTCGTTTACGAAGCGTCGGCCTGGTATTGGCACTTCGTGGACGTGGTCTGGCTGTTCCTGTTTGTGGTGGTTTACTGGCTCTGATGCCGGAGACCGACAAAAAAAGGCGCTGCGGCGCCTTTTTTGTGGCCGCTGATCAGACCAGATCAATCACCTCATGCCACTCGCGCAGCAGACGCACGGCACGCCGACCGATCACCAGATCCACCACGGCATCCTGACTGGCCAGCTTTTCCGCGAGCGCCGGCGGCAGGGTACGGGCATTGGCGAGTTGATCGAACATCAGTATCTGACCGGGTTTCAGCGCCATGGCCGGGCTGCCGACGTTGCCTTGATCACGCAGGTAGGCGCGCAGCAGGCCACGCTCGGCGGCACTGTAACGCAGCAACTGAACATCGGCGGCCTGGTGCTGGACCTGCTCGAAGGGTGCCTGTGTCTGCGCACCGCGACGGTTATCCTGGGTCAGGGATTGGCCTAGCCACGCCATCGCCGTGATGGCCAGAAAGCTGTTTACCGCCAGTGTCCGCTTCTTCATATTCCGCTTCTTCATCTTGTTGTCCTCTCATGACCAGGCATGAATGGAGGCTCAGACCGCGATATCAAGAAGCGGGTTCCGTCCCTTTACTGTCCCACTACAATAATCCTCACCGCCGCCAGCTGGCAGTGGGCATGGGTCAGGGCGGCAGCCATCGCCGCCGTACGCTGTTCGAGGAAGCCGACCTCTTCCTCGCGGATGGCCGGGTTGCGCCGGCGCAGGTCCTGCAGCCGCAGCAGTTCCTGCTGCTGTTCCTGCGCCATATCCGCGATGGCCTGATCGAGCAGGGTGCGGGCGCGCGCCGACACCAGCGCATCGCCATCGCGGAGCAGCTTTTCCAGCACCTCGCGCTGACTGGCAACGATCTTGCGTGCCAGCGCCTTGTCGAGCTTGTGGCACTGTCGGCTCAAGCCATCGTGACTGATGGTGGTGGAGAGATCCTTGCCGCGGGCATCCATCAACACCCGCATCATGGATGCCGGCAGGAACCGTTCCACCTGGAGGCTGCGTGGCGCCTGAGTCTCGATCTGGTAGAGCGCTTCCACCAGCAAGGTGCCGGCGGGAATCCGCTTGTTTTTCAGCAGGGTGACGCAGGCCTTGCCATGATCATCGCTCAGCACCAGATCGAGGGCACCCTCCACCATCGGGTGTTCCCACGACAGGAACTGCATGTCATCTCGCGCCAGCGCCAGCTGGCGCTGATCGGTGACAGTGATGCCATCCTCCGGCAGACCGGGGAAGGCGCTGACCATCTGCGGGCCGGGCAGCAGAATCCAGGCCTGGTCCGAATGATCTTCCTGCTCGACACCGTAACGCTCGAACACCTGCTCCATAAACGGCAGCGGCGAAGCGGCATCGGCGGCGGCCAGCTGCTTCACCAGTAAGGTGGCGCGATCGGGGTCGAAAGAGGCCAGTTCCAGTAGCCGGTCCCGACCACTTTCCAGCAACTCACGCGCACGGGCGGCGGCATCGCGGGTGGCGCGAATCAGCTCATCTACCACCTCGTGGTTATCAGCACTGGGCAGCGCCTGTTCCAGCAGCGCGGCAGTTTCGCGCCAGATCAGCGAACCCGCGGCGTTGGGCTGGCTGAAAGCGTCCATGCCGTCGTGGTACCAGCGCAGCAATACCTGTTGGGCATGGTCGGTGAAATAGGGAATATGGATGTCGATATCCTGCTGCTGACCGATGCGATCAAGGCGACCGATGCGCTGTTCAAGCAGATCCGGATTGCGTGGCAGGTCGAACAGCACCAGATGATGGGCGAACTGGAAGTTGCGTCCCTCACTGCCGATCTCGGAACACACCAGTGCCTGAGCGCCGTCCTCGCGTTCGGCAAACCAGGCGGCGGCCCGGTCGCGGGCGATCAAATCCATGTGCTCATGGAAAACGCCGACACTGAGGCCATGCTTGTAATTCAGCCAGGCCTGCAGATCACTGGCGGTATCGCTGCGGGAACAGATCACCAGCACCTTGTCGCGGCGATGCTGGCGCAGAAACTCCACCAGCCACTGGGCGCGGCCGTCGATTTCGCACCAGCGATCGTCGCTGAGCAGCGTCTCCGGAAACAGCCGTTGCTCTGCGCTGTCATCCGGCTGCGGCAGGTAGTCGGTCGGGCAGGGCAGCGGCACCGGCCGGGCGATGCGGGCCGGAAAACCCTGCACATGCTTGCGGGTGTTGCGGAACATCACTCGTCCGGTGCCACTGCGATCAATCAGCTCACGCAGAATCTGTTCGCGGTGCTGCTCGTCGATGGACGCGTCCTGAATAAAACGGCCAGCCTCGGCTTTCAGCGCTGCCGACCATACCGGTTCATCATGCAGCGCAGCGGCCAGCGTGGCGACGTCGCGGTACTGATCCTGCTCGGCGAGAAACTGCGCCAACGAAGGATAGCGATCCGGATCGAGCAGCCGCAGCCGGGCGAAATGGCTTTCCCGACCGAGCTGCTCCGGGGTTGCCGTCAGCAGCAGCACGCCGCGGGCGGCGCGGGCCAGCTGTTCAGCACGCAGGTAGGCGTCGCTCGGCGCCTCTGGCGACCACTCAAGGTGGTGCGCTTCATCGATCACCAGCAGATCCCAGCCGGCGGCGGCCAGCTCATCGACATCGCAGGCAAGCAGAAAATCGGTGCTGATCAGCACCAGCTGTTCGCTCTGGAACGGATTGGGCAGTGCCTCCAGCTCGGGCTGCTCGTCCTCGTCGGCCCGGGCCGGAAGATACTCGTGACGCAGCGACTCCAGGCGCGAGGCATCGAAAATACTGAAGTGCAGATTGAAGCGTCGCACCATCTCGACAAACCACTGGTGCACCAGTGCCGGCGGCACCACGATCAGCACCCGTTCGGCGCGGTGAGTGCGCAGTTGCTGGTGCAGAATCATGCCGGCTTCGATGGTTTTACCGAGACCGACTTCATCCGCCAGCAACACCCGCGGTGCGAAACGGTGGCCGACCTCATGGGCGATGTGCAGCTGGTGACCGATCAAATCCACCCTGGGTCCCATCAGGCCGCGCACCGGCGAGCGGGCCAGTTGATCGCGCGCTTGCATGGCGGCATGGCGCAGGTTGAACCAGCCGGAGGTATCAAGCTGACCGGCGAACAGGCGATCGGCCGCGGTGCGCAGTTCCAGCTGGTGATCAAGCTGGCTTTCCGGCACCAGCTGCATTGCCGCCGGGTCATCTGCCGGGCAGGCCTGATAAATCAGCACGCCATTGCTGTCGCGCACACCGGCGACGGTAAGGGTGTCGCCGCGGGCGGTGGTGATGGCATCGCCGACCGCAAAGATCATCCGCGCCAGCGGCGCATTGTTGCGGGCGTAGGTGCGTTCTTCTTCGCAGGCGGGGAAAAGAACCGTGACAAGGCGATAATCAAGGTGCTGGATAATACCGAGGCCAAGCTCGGTCTCGGTTTCGCTGAGCCAGCGCTGGCCGAGAGCAAAATCTGTCATGAAGGACTGCCGGTCTGCCGGGTGGGGCGCGCATTATAGGCGCCCCGGCCCGGCAGAGACAGGGCGACAATCAGCGAATAAACGCCATCAGTGCTTTCCAGCTCGCCTTGTCTGCCGCTTCGTCGTAAGCCAGCGGCATATCGAACTGCTGACCCACCGCCGTGGCACCCGGATTGGTGAAGCTGTGCAGCACGCCGGGGAAACTGAGCAGGGTCAGATCGGCGCCGGCGCTAGACATCTCGGTGACAAACTGGCCGACCTGCTGCGCCGGCACCATCGGATCGGCGCCACCGGTGGCCACCAGAACCCGAGCCTTGACGGCGCCTTCCGCCGCCGGGGCGGGCGTACCGAGGCTGCCATGGAAGCTGGCGACACCGGCAAGATCCGCGCCCTTGCGCGCCTGATTCAGCACCACCGCGCCGCCGAAGCAATAGCCGACGCCATAGATGCGGCTGGCGTCCACATTGCGCTCCGCCGCCAGTACCTGACGGGCGGCTTGAAAACGGGCGTCCATCTTCTCCGGCTCAGCCAGCGCCGCCTCCATAAACCCGTTGGCATCCTTGGGGTGATTCGCCACCTTGCCATGCCCGTACATGTCGACAGCAATCGCGGTGTAACCGGCCTCTGCCAACTGGCGGGCACGATTACGGGCATAGTCATTCAACCCCCACCACTCGTGCACCACGATCACCGCCGGCCCCGGTTTCTTGCCCTTGGCCGTGTATATCACCGCCGTGCCAAGGTTATCCGGCAGCGCCACCTGGCGTTCCTTCACCGAGGCCAGTGCCGGCGCCGAAAACGCCATCACTACTGCCATCATCCAGTGCCTGAGTTTCATCATCGATCTCCTTTGTCGTGACTCTACGGGTCCACCCACTCCCAGCGCAGTGGCTCACCAAAATCGTCATACACCAGCTTGCGCCGGGGGCGGGCGCGGCCGCTGATTTTGCGTTTCAGGCTCTTCTGCTGCCGACGCAGCTCAATGGCGGCCACCACCTCCGGCACCGGCGTGCGGGTCGGCCGCGGGCCATTGCTGAAATGCGTAGCCGGTGGTGGTCGCAGCGCATCGCCACGGCCAGACACGCCGGGGGCGACCCGCTCGATGTGGCCACCGCGGGCAATAAACTCCTCAGTCTGCCGCCGCAACTTCTCGCGCAGCTGATCCTTGTAAACCGAGTGGCTCAAGGGGATATCCTGAAAAAACCGAACTGCAACCTTAACAAACCGTGGGTAACAGCGGCCAGCACGACCGCCTGCACCCATAGCAAAAACCGTTATGGACAGATGCTGTCTTATTACTTCAGAGCCGCCTTCACCGCGTGTTCCAGTGGGCTGTTCAGTGGCGCCACCGCCGAGGCGAACGAGTGCAACACCGCGCCATCGCGGCCGATCAGGTACTTGTGGAAGTTCCAGGCCGGTTCACCCTGAGCCCCGGCCAGTGCCAGGAACAGGGGATTGGCTCCCGCCCCCCTGACACTGCTGGTGGCAAACATCGGGAACGTCACGCCGTAGTTCAGGTAGCAAACCGACGCGGTTTTGTTCTCATCGCGGTGCTCCTGACGGAAGTCGGCAGAGGGAAAACCCAGCACCACCAGCCCCGCCTCCCGGTAGCGCTGATAGAGCGCTTCCAGATCCCGGAACTGGCCGGTAAAACCACACTGGCTGGCGGTATTCACCACCAGAACCACCTTGCCGGCGTAGGCATTACAAAGGTCGATCACGCTCTCGTCCGCCAGCGCCCGGTGCTGGTAATCAAGCAGGTTGCCGCAGTTGGCCAGCACCGGCCCGGACAACAGCGTCAGCAGTAACATCGTCAAACGTCGCATGGTTATCTCCCTGTTCCGCCTCACTCTGCCGCAGCCGGCGTCAATGCCGGGCGAAGCGCTCGCCGCGACGGCGTGTCCTCCGTCCAACGTGGCGGCCGGCCATTCCGTCGTCGGGGATTTGAAGCCCGGCCCGGCAAGGCGCACCATAAAAGAATAGCTTCCACGGGGAGGAAAGGCATGACCACCCGACTTATCGCAGTATCGCACCCTCGCTGGCCACTGCGCTCGCTCGCCCGCAGCATGCTGCTTGTTCTGGTGCTGATGCCCCTGTCAGCGCTGGCGGTGGTACCGTTCCAGCTTGATCAGGTGGATCCGGAGGACATCCGCATTCAATCGCGTCAGGCACAGGATCGGGTCGATGGCAGTGTTCAGGTGGCACTGGCGGTGCCCTACCAGCAACTCCGCGCGCTGCTCATGGATCGAGCGGCGCTGTGTGATGTCGCCGTGTTGCACTTCAATATCAAGGGCTGCGTCTACATGGATCAGCAAGATCAGGCATTGCTGCGCGTCTTCGGTGGCAAGAAGGCCTATCAAGCGCCGGACGAGGCAGGCTTTTTTGATCTGGTGTACAAGCGCACGGAAGATACCGACCAGAGCGCATCCGTTCAGCTATACGGTGACGACGGTCCGTTCGGCACCAGTGAGTACCTGATCCGCTTTCATGCCAGCCAGCTTGATGAGCAGCACAGTCAGGTGGAGATCAGCTTTTCCGTCAACTACACCCAGATGACCCACTGGGCACAGCGCATGTATTTTTCATCGCTTGGCCGTCATCGCATCGGCTTCACCGTCACCGGCCATGATGCCCGCGGTCAGCCGCAGTATGTGCGCGGAATGCGCGCCATGGTGGAGCGCAACGCCATGCGTCTGTTTCTGGCACTGCAGGTTGCTCTCGAAGCACCACAGGAGACTGACACAGAAGAAAGCCGCCTGCGGCGCTGGTTTGCACTCACCGAGCAATATCCGCTGCAGTTGCGCGAAATGGCGCTGGAGGAATATCTCGACAGCAAACAGCGAGAGATCCGCAATCAGCGTTTGTTGCAGGCGGGGATGGGGGATGGGAGTGTGGATTCGTGAGAATGCGTGCTGACAGTGGCGGATACCTGATAGCGAGTCTGGCGGCGCGTGCAGGCTAGCGCACCGTCCAGGACAGAAAATGTCCTTGGGGCTGCGCTATGCTGCAAAGGTGATAACAGGCAAGGAGACGGCAATGGCATGGAATGTACCCCGATTGGCACTGCTGCTACTGCCCATGGTGTTATCCGCCTGTGCGTCCAGCGCGGCACCAGAGGGGCGTGCGGTGCAGCCTGAATCGGCAGTGCCGCCCGCCCCGGAATCTCTGCCGCGCGCGGCCGGTCGGGATCTGGCTGGCAGGGTGCTGGAGTCGGTTTTTACCCTGAAGGCCTATGATGCTCAGGGTGAGCAGATCGGGCTCGGCAGTGGCTTTGTGATCGAAGGCCATCGCATTGCCACCAATGCCCATGTGGTTGCGGATGCGGCATGGGTCGAGATTCTCAATCAACAGGGGCAGGTGGTATCGACAGCGCCCTATGCCCTGCTTCTTGATACCGAGGCAGATCTCGCCGTGCTGCCGCTTTTCGGCGGCAACTTCCGGGCGATCCCGCCAGCGCAAGACAATGCCAGCACCGGTGATGAGATCTGGGTGTTTGGTGCACCGCTCGGCCTTGAAGGTACCGTTTCAAAAGGGATCGTCTCTGCGCGCAGGGAAGAACGGGGTCGCCAGTTTCTGCAGATTACCGCCCCCATATCGTCGGGTTCATCCGGTGGGCCTGTGGTCAATGAGCAGGGGCATCTGATTGGTGTGGTCGTCGCCATGATGACCGGCGGGCAGAACCTTAATTTTGCCGTTAATGTCGGTGAATTGACGGCGCTGTCATTGTCGCCATCGGGACGACTCAGCTTTCCCTCCTCGCAGCAGATAGCAGGAAGCAATGACAAGGCCGATCACAGCACTATGCAGGCATTCTCCAGACTGCTGCTGTTCGCCTACGCAACGGAGATTTCATCTGGAAACCTGCTGCATAGCCGTCTGAATCGGGCCGAGGACATGACCATTGAAGATCGGGCGGTTCACTACTACCGGCTCTCCGGCCAGAGAGGTGAGCGCGTCAAGATTGATGTGATGTCCAATGACTTTGATCCGCTGGTGACCATCGTCGATTTCCCCGGCCCTGAAATCGAGCATAGCTGGTCAAAGTACGATGATGACTCCGGCTATAATCTTGATTCCCGACTAACCGTCATACTCCCCGAAACCGGGGACTACATGATTTATGTGACATCCCGCGACAAGGCAGATGGTCTCTATCTTATTGCCATAAACAGAAACATTGACGGGTTAAGGAAAAGGTTCTCCTCCCGCTGGGTGCCTGTGTCTGAGTCAGACACGATGGTTTACTTTGTCGACACCCAGACAATAGATCGCAAGACCTATGGCAACTCGCACCTCTGGTTGCTTCAAGTGGAGACCCGGATGGAAGCAAAC
Organism: Alcanivoracaceae bacterium; assembly: GCA_046292765.1. Lineage (GTDB taxonomy): Bacteria > Pseudomonadota > Gammaproteobacteria > Pseudomonadales > Alcanivoracaceae > PGZG01. The sequence continues at coordinate 688,341 of JBKBQA010000001.1, forward strand.
AAGCCGGATCTGGATCGGCATCACAGCGTCCAGTACGCGTTCCGGTGTTCCGATCGACAGTCTGCCCTGCGTCATATCAGCTCTTATCAGGGCGACAGGGTAATTGAAACCACCACGATTCCCGATTTCCGTCTCTCATGGAGCCTGATCACGCCAGGGACGGTCATTGAGCAAATCAGCAAGGTGGTATGCCGCTAGAGGCGATTTCTCCGGCCAATTGACAGCCTTCCGCGTCCCGCCAGATCACGATATGCGACATTATTTGTCGCTCAATGACCCCAGAATCAACCTTTCACAATACTTGGAGGGTAGGGTCATGGGGCAACGTTTTTTCCGCATTGCTGGCGGTGCAAGTTATCTGGTGGCTGCGTTGGCGCTGATTGTCGCGATTGTCGGCGGGCTAGGCTTTATTGGTGGCTGGATTACCGGTGTCGATGATCGAGTCAGGCACCCCGACCCCGGGTTCGCAGAGTACAGGGAATCCGTCAAGCCGTCCCCGGCGCAGCGTAGCAACAATGAGTCAGCGGCGCAGTCAGCCGCCACGCCAGATAAACAGGAAAGCCAGATATCCGAGCTGGTGTTTGATCTTGTCAAGAAAATTGGTCAGTACGCTGAGCGTACCAAACAGGACGATGTCAGCCCGCAAGGGGTGCGTGAGTGGGTTGATGGCATTGGTAGAACCTTCCGTGAACGGGAAGACACCCGCATTTATCTTAGTCGCCTCAACAAATCCTTTGATCAGGATCTGCTCAAGCCTGCCCTGACCGGCAGCGATGCCATCAAAACAAGCAATATCCCCGGTCTGGAGCGCAGCGGCAGTCAATACGTGCATTGGGATAAATACCTGCAATGGTATGCCAACACCTACATGCGATCCTATGAGGCAGAGCTTGAGCGCATAGAGGCAGAGCGGCTTGAACAACTGGAAGCAAGATCAGATTCCCTGTCCAGCGCCATGCTGGCGGCCGGTGCCTTTGTTGTTTTTCTGCTCGCCACGCTGGTGTTGTTGCTGGTGCGGATTGAGCTGAATACCCGTCAGTCGGTGGCGTGACGCTAGCGCGCATATCGGCAGGTCTTCTCGCCCGGTATGCGCCTTCTCCGGCGCCTTGTGTCGGAGATGCCCAGCCTGTCAGCGAACCCTTCGTCGCAGTATCTTTGCCATCTCAACCACCGGCGCCACCAACGCCTGCTCAATGATGCTCAGCCGCCGCATCTCCAGATACCTTGATCCGCATCTGGGGCAGCAGTTGAGCATAAGATGTTGATCCATCGGCGTAATCACATCGCCGTGACCGGGTCGGTAGGTGGACCAGCCGCAATGGTTACAGGCGATCTTGTGCGGGGGTGTCTGGACGGGCATGGCAGTGTCTCCATAACAGGTGCTGCCATTTGATCATCTGGTAGCGACAGTATGTGTCGTACGCAGCCTTCAGGCTTTAATGGTTCCCGCTGAAAGGCGGCGTTAACCGGAAGAGGCTGTTATGGATACTGCAGGCAATGTGCTGCTGGGTTGTATCGCCCTGGTCGTGCTGGCGGTGCTGTTTCTGTTCCTGATGAGATTTTCGCTGGTGATTGTGATTGCGGTGCTTAGTTTGCTGATTCCGGTGGCGGTGGTGCTTTTGCTTGTTGGCGCTGTAGTGGCGTTGTTTTCATCTGATTGAGGCACTGGCACGGTGTAGGCACGCTTGCTACTGGCTGACGATCGCTGTCAGCCAGGCCAATCGAGTAGCGGCGAAGTATGGATTGTCGTATCGGTTTGGATTCAGGCCCTGTCAGGGCCTGGCCATTTCGGCATGCTCATAAAACAATTCTGCGTGATGCTCTCTCACCAGTCTCAGTACAGCCGCAATCAATGCATCATCCAGCTGGTATTCGCTCAGCGAGCGGGGCACATCCAGAGATGGATCTCGCCCTGCCAATGCCAGCAACAGAGCGCCCAACACCTTATGCTCCTGATAGGTCGGGGTAAGTAGCGACAGCTGGCCGATCAGCGCATCGGGGAAATAACTGCCAGCCAGAAGTGACAGGCTAAGGTGGGCGATGCCTTTTTCTGAAATGATTTCTCTGCAGGTCTGAAATAGTGCATGAATGTCTGGCCGCTTTTTATCTGCCGTCATTGGCTGATCTTGATCGACTATATCAAGCTGGCTGCTTTCCTGCGGCTCCTCGATGTTTGCAGCGTCAAAGTAGAGCGAGGATTCTGGCATGAACATGTTCATGCTCAGAAGATCTATCCCACTGGAGCTTAGCCCATAGGCCCCTGCTACCACCATATGCTCCACTGGCACAACCTCCGGCATTCCCTGAACCTGCACTGCCTCATCTACCACAATCAAGCTGGTGCCGTCGCAGACCAGTTGATAGCGGATGGCAAATTCTTGTCGCTCGTGTGCGTTCGCTATCTGATGCAGATTCTCTGCCGCAGCCAGTCGTACCAGAGTATCGTTGCCCAGTGTGGCATTTTGCTCGGTCGGCAGGATGATGCGCTCACATCCCTGCTTGCCGGATATCGCTATGGCGAGCGAGTCTGGTTTCGGTCCCGTGCCACGGGCAAACAGAAACGCCGCATCGCCGGGATACACTTCAGCCTGTGGCGGCCATTGCTCGCTGGCAGCAGGCCAGCTCGCGCTTGCGGTGAGTGGTTCGCCGCTGCAGATGCGCTGATACTGGCGGCGCACCGCCTCAGCCACGTTCTCGGTTGGGCTCACCACCTCGCAGTGGCCGCGACCACGCTTCGCCAGACGACCGATCACTTCCTCATTGGCGGCAAAGCCGACACCGATGGTAAACACGCGAGTGCTGCCATTCATTCCCGCCAGTGCTTTCTCGGTTTCCCAGATGGCACCATCGGTCAGCAGCAGGATGTCAGCATCGCCTTCACACTGTTGTGCCTGCCTCATGGCTGCCTGCAGAGCCGCATCTATCTTGGTGCCGCCCATGTTTGCTTGGGTTTGCAGAATACGTTGGTGCAATTGCTGCAGAGTGTCGTCATCAGCCGCTCGCGGGGTATCGAAAAGCGCTTCATGCCCGGAGCCAAAACGGATCAGGTTCACGCGCTGCTCGGGCCGCAGCCAGTCCAGCAACGCCATCGCGCCCGCACGTGCCTGCTCGATGCTGCTCCCCATCATCGAGCCAGAGCAATCCAGCACCATGATCAGGTGACGAGGAGTAAAAACAGGTTTGGCCGCACTGTGCAGTTGTGCAATAGCCATCCAGTCATTGCCATCTGGCAGTACCATGAAACGGCTCTGGGCAGCCGCACGGTGCAGTACCAGAACAATGTCCCGATCCATGGCAATGCCGGAACCCTGAAGGCGAAGTCCGTGATCCAGTGCACTGGCCTGCAACGTGTGAGAGGCGCACTCCCAGCGCACATTGCCGAGCGTGCTGTCCAGATCAATAGCGACATCACAACGACGATCGACAAAGATCGAGTTGTGCGGCATGGCTGCGCCACTGACGCCAACCGCACCGGCATCGCCGTAACGTTCGGTCAGCGTCGTCGGCAGTCGCAGTGCCAGACGATCGCCATGCCAGCGATTCAGCAACGCCCAGCGCAGATGCAACTCCGCCTGCTGACCCGGCGCCAGATTACCGGCGCTAAGCGTGTACAGGCCTGGCCGGGACTGCTCGATCCGGTAGGCCGCCTTGCCATCGGCCAGCGCTTCTTCATAGTCACGCTCGGCACGGGCGTTGGCTTTCACTTCCAGCCGCAGCTCGCGGCCTTCGGTGACCACCGTGGCGCCAAGCAGGGTCGCATGCAGTGGCACCGGAAAGGTGTACACCGCCTCGATCGGCTTGCTGCCATGGTTGCGATAAAGCTGATACTGCAAAACCTCGGTGGCCAGCGCGGTTACCCGCACATCAAAACGCACCTGCTGCAAAGGGTCACGGGATGGCTTGCTGCTCATGACGATTGTCCTTCATCGGAAGAGGCGGTCTGTTCCATCCAGTCACGAACCCGGGCCGCCAGTTGCCGGATATGTTCTGCACTGAGCCGGGATCTGCCCGGCTCGATATGAATCTCTACCCCGTCGCGGACATGAATCCGGCTCCACACCTCCACCGAGCCAACCCTCGGCGGGACAAAGTCCTGCTCAACATCGCCACTCAGGCGGCGACGAATCGCCTCCAGCGACAGCCCGTCCTGCTGCAAACGGCGAATCGCCAGCAGCCGTTCCAGATGGGTGTCGGAATACCTGGCGCCGCGCCGCTCGCCGTCCGGCGGGGGTAAAAGCCCCTCCTGCACGTAAAAGCGGATAGTGCGGCGCGGGGTGGCGGACAGGGTGGCGAGCTGTTCGATGTCCATGGGGGCTCCCTTGGGGTATGGGAGGGACTTTATAGGCAGTTGATTGCGACAGTCAAGATGTTTTATAAAGGCCATGACCAAGACAGTTTCCGTCCTCGCTGTCGGTAAGTATTGTGCTCAGGACACCCAAATAAGGAACTCGCTGATGGAGCTGCAGGCTGAAGCCAAACAACATATCGGGACTGTTGCTAACGACACGCTAGCCCAGCTTGATCTCATTTCCACCGCCGCCAAGAGCAAACTCGAAGCAGGCGTGGTTCAGGGTGCTGATGCTTTAGCCAATCCGAACAGCTTGACTGCTGTTTCCGCCATTCAGCAGCTGGATCGGATTAGCCAGGTCAATATGGCCAGCTATCAGATTTTGGCAAACGAGCCAGCAATTGCGCGCATAGTCGTCATGCTTGGAGATGGTAACGAGCGTATCTATTACATCTGCCGCGCGAGCCCGGTTTCTGGCGTAAAAAATTTGGCAAGCTATCGGGCACCCGTAGGGCGCTTGGCATCACTCTCAATAGGGGATGAGTTCACTTTGCCTGATGGCACTGTTGTTGAGGTGTTGGAGCGCGCGCAGCTCCGTCCAATCCGGTCCCGCGATGGCTGGGACTCCCAAGATACAATGTTTGAATTTGAACAATTCGGGACTTTTACCATCGAGTCTCTTCGTCGATTTTTAGCCGGACAGATGAGCAAGGGCGCTCCTGAAAACATATTGGAGCAGCTACTGGCAGAGGAGGACGAATCAACGAGAATCACTGAGGGTAAGAAGCGCGATGTAATTGCCAAAATGGGTCTCCGCGATCAGCCCATTCTTGATCAGTATCAGGACGAGATATTCCGTCTTCCTCTTGATGGGCGTCTACTGATTCTTGGGCCGCCGGGTACAGGTAAAACCACGACGCTTATCCGCCGGCTTGGTCAAAAGTTAGACGCCGATTATCTGGACGAAGACGAGCAGCGTCTGGTTGAAGCCGTAACTTCTGTTCAGAGAGTATCGCATGCGCATAGTTGGCTGATGTTTACACCGACCGAGCTGCTTAAACAATACCTGAAAGAAGCGTTTGCACGAGAAGGCGTAGCGGCATCTGATCGGCGCATAAGAACTTGGCAGGACTACAGACGAGAGTTAGCTAGAAGTGCTCTCGGCATTCTAAAGTCATCCACCGGGGGCGGTACTTTTGTACTGAGAGAAGAGCTGCCTATCCTCACAGAGGATGCACAGAGCCGCCCAATTCAGTGGTTCTCCGAATTTGATGCCTGGCAGCGTAAAACGTATCTGAACGAGCTTAGTGAGGCGGCGTCCACCCTCAATGATGCAGATTCACCGGCAGTGAAAGGTCTTGGCGAACGATTGAAGATCATTCTGGAGAAACCTGCTCATAAAATCCTGGCGCCGTTGTTTGAAGCGTTGGCTGTAGAGATTCCGAAGGCGCAAGGTCTGATAGCGAGTCTGAAGGAAATCTCGGACGCCAAGATCAAAGCAGCCTTAAACCTTCAGCTCAACCAGAGCCGTACATTCCTGGATGAAATGGCAAAATTTTTAGATGGTTTGCAACAGGCTCAGCCACCTGAGCCGGATGAGCAAGACGAGGATGCCGATGATGAGGATGGTATATCTGCTCCGCAAATAGGCCGTGCGGCGACTTTTAATGTCTATATGCAAGCCGTACGCGCACAGGCGCGGGCAGCGGTATCCAAGCGTGCCATCAGTAAGGCGTCTCGCAACGGCAAGATAATTGAATGGTTGGCCGATCGTGGGCTGGCAGAGGCCGATCGTGTCGAGGTCGGTGCAAGTCTTCTGCTGCAGGCGAGCCTTCGTAGATTCACGAACCCGGTTAAGCGTTACCTTGATGGAATGCCTAGACGGTACCGGGCATTCCGGCGTGAAACTCAAGCCTCAAAAATCTGGTATCAAAGCGGTCGCTTTGATAGTCGCGATATACACCCGCTGGAGCTGGATATTGTACTGCTGGCTACTCTCCGCGAAGCTAACGGGTTAATTAACAAGCCTAGTATTCTTCGTGATATCGATAGTCCTGCCTGGTCGTCACTCAAGCCCATTCAGGAGCGTTACTGCAATCAGATTTTGGTGGACGAAGCGACAGACTTCTCACCTATCCAGCTTGCCTGCATGGCCGCATTGGCGAATCCACGCCTGCGCTCGTTCTTTGCCTGTGGTGATTTTAATCAGCGCCTCACCACGTGGGGGGCTAGGTCGATGGATGAGCTGAAATGGATTTTTGCAGATTTCGATATCAAGGAAATCACCACATCCTATCGGCAAAGTAGGCAGCTCAATGATCTCGCTCAAGGCATTATCCAAGCCGTTGGTGGTGCCGGCCAGGGCGCCAGCTTGCCGAAAAATATAAATGCTGAGGGATTTTCTCCTGTTTTGCTGGAGCGTGGTTCAGATCAGTCAGCGATTGTCGGCTGGCTGGCTGATCGCATCTGCGAAATAGAGCGTTTCGTTGGTCAGTTGCCATCTATAGCTATTTTCGTTAACGGAGAAGGCGATGTAACTCCCTTGGCGCAGGCGCTGAATACTGCGCTAGGCGAGCACAATATTCAGGTCACGGCCTGTCATGAGGGTCAAGCTGTAGGCCAGGACGGCAACGTCCGCGTATTTGATATCCAGCACATCAAGGGGCTGGAGTTCGAAGCAGTGTTTTTTGTTGGCATTGACCAGCTAGCGGCGAAGCACCCGGCCCTGTTCGATAAGTATCTGTATGTTGGAACCACGAGAGCGGCAACCTATCTGGGGCTGACTTGTGAGGGGGTATTGCCTTCCACGATCGAGAGCCTGCGTGCCCATTTTGGTGAAGATTGGCGGCAGTGATGCTGGGTCTCGAATGAGTAGTCGCTAGCTATAGCCATCCCTCCGTAAAGGCAGTACATTCGCCATACAAGATCCCCCGGGGGAGGGGCATATGTCCCGCACCAAAGACGAGACCATATCCATCCGCACATCGGCCCAGATCAAGGATCTGCTGCGTCAGGCTGCAGATCGTGAGCACCGGTCCGTGGCGTCGATGGTGGAAGTACTGGTGCTCGACTATGCCCGCAAGCACAAGCTGGGTTCAGATGCCAAGTAATGTCGTGGCATCCATTTGGAGCCAGGGGGCTGGTCGCTCCCCGAATCCGCTAACCGGACTGGCGTGATCGTGGAAATCATAGACAATATCAATCGCCTTCTAGGTGACGATATAAAAAGCACAATCCAGCCCGGTGCCCGGCTGAAGATTGCGGCGTCCTGCTTTTCTATTTACGCCTTTGAGGCCCTGAAGGCCGAGCTGGGGGACATTGAGAGCCTGCAGTTCATCTTCACCGCGCCAACCTTTGTCCCCAATGACGTGACCGACCGTCTGCGCAAGGAGCGCCGCGAGTTCTACATTCCCAAGACGCAGCGTGAGAATGGCCTGTACGGCACCGAGTTTGAAATCCAGCTGCGCAACAAGCTGACTCAGCGGGCAGTGGCGCGGGAATGTGCTGAGTGGATCCGCAGCAAAGCGCAGTTCCGCTCTAATACCACCAAGGCACCGATGCAGCAGTTTATTCATCTTGGCCGGGGCGATCAGGGCACGGCCTATATGCCGATTAACGGCTTTACGGCGGTCGATCTGGGTTATCAGAAGGGGGATGCGGTTTCCAATTTCGTGACCCGGTTCGATGATCCGGCCCATGCCCGTATGTATATCCAGCTGTTCGACCAGATCTGGTCAGAGCCGGAAAAGCTCAAGGATGTGACTGTCGCCATCTGTGACCATATCGAATCGGTTTATCAGGAGAATTCACCGGAGCGGATCTACTTCATCATGCTCTACAACATCTTCCGTGAGTTTCTCGAAGATGTGGATGAGGACGTCCTGCCCAATGATCTGACGGGTTACCGCGACACCCTGGTCTGGAACAAGCTGTTCAATTACCAGCGTGATGCTGCTACCGGCATTATCAACAAGCTGGAAACCTATAACGGCTGCATTCTGGCGGACAGCGTCGGCCTGGGTAAAACCTTCACCGCGCTGGCGGTGGTCAAGTATTACGAGCTGCGCAACAAGTCCGTGCTGGTGCTGTGCCCGAAGAAGCTGGCGGACAACTGGCGAAACTACAACACCAATCTCACCACCAACATCTTTGCCAAGGATCGTTTCAATTACGACGTGCTTTGCCACACCGATCTGTCACGCACCGGCGGTGAGTCATTTGGTATTCCGCTCAACCGGGTGAACTGGGGCAACTATGATCTGGTGGTCATTGATGAATCCCACAACTTCCGCAATAACGACGTCTATAAAGACAGAGAGACCCGTTACCAGAAGCTGATGAACAAGGTAATCCGCGCCGGGGTGAAAACCAAGGTGCTGATGTTGTCGGCCACGCCGGTCAACAACCGCTTCACTGATCTGCGCAACCAGCTGGCGTTGGCCTATGAGGGCCAGTCAGATGCGCTGGGCAAGCACTTGAAGACCCATGCCACCGTAGAAGAAATCTTCCGCCGTGCACAGAAAGCGTTCAATGCCTGGTCAGAGTTGCCACCGGAGGAGCGTACGGCGGCCTCTATCCTGAAAACCCTGGATTTTGATTTCTTCGAGCTGCTGGATGCGGTCACCATTGCCCGCTCGCGCAAGCATATCCAGACTTTTTACGACACTACGGATATTGGCCCCTTCCCGGAACGGCGCAAGCCGCTGTCTTTCCATTGCCCGATTACCACGCGCACGGACGTGGCCGACCTCAATGAAATCTTTACCCAGCTGTCGGTGCTCAAGCTCGCCGTGTATGCGCCAATCAGCTACATCCTGCCCAGCCGTCTGCGCAAGTATGAGGAGCTGTACGATACACAGGTAGAAGGCGGCAAGGGCAAGCTCCGCCAGATAGACCGGGAGCGCAGCCTGCAGGCGTTGATGACCACCAACCTGCTCAAACGTCTGGAGAGCTCGGTTCACGCCTTCCGTCTTACCTTGAAATCATTGGCAGCAAATATCTCTCGTACCATAGATGCCATTGCCTACTTCGAGCAGACAGGGCAGAGCGGCAGTATCAGTGATCCCCTGGATGACATCGAATCCTTCGATCAGGAAGATGAAGATTTTTCAGGCCTCGACGAATTCACTGTCGGCAAGAAAATGCAGATCAGTCTGGCGGATATGGATCTGCCGTCCTGGCATCATGATCTCTCCGCAGATCTGGAGCTGATTCGTGGGTTGATTGAGTCCATGGAGAAGGTGACGCCCAGGGATGATGCCAAGCTTCAGCACCTGCTCGGTCAGATTCGGCAGAAGATCGAGCAGCCGCTTAATCCCGGCAACCGAAAGGTGCTGATCTTCACTGCTTTTGCCGATACTGCCAGCTACCTGTACGACAACCTGGCGCCCTTTGCCAAACAGCTTGGCCTGGACGTAGGCAAAGTCACTGGCTCGGATACACCCAAGTCCACTCTGAAGAAAAGCTACGACTTCCAGAGCCTGCTTGCCCTGTTCTCGCCGCGGGCCAAGGAAAAGGCCATCGTGCTGCCGGACGAGCCCGGCGAAATCGATATTCTGATCGGTACGGACTGTATTTCCGAAGGCCAGAACCTGCAGGACTGCGACTACCTGATCAACTACGACATCCACTGGAACCCTGTGCGCATTATCCAGCGCTTCGGCCGTATAGACCGGATTGGCTCGCCGAATAGCCAGATCCAGCTGGTCAACTATTGGCCAGACATTACCCTGGATGAATACATCAACCTGAAAGAGCGCGTTGAGAACCGCATGGTGATTACCGACATCACCGCCACCGGCGACGACAATGTGCTTACCGCAAAATCCAGTGACATTGCCTATCGCAAGGAGCAACTGCAGCGCCTTCAGGAAGAAGTCATCGAACTGGAAGACGTCAAAGCCGGTATTTCCATCACGGATCTTGGCCTCAACGATTTCCGTATGGATTTGCTTAACTATGTCAAAGAGAACGGTGAGCTGGATAACGTACCCTATGGCATGCACGCTGTCGTGCCCGCTCAGTCCGAGCTGGGGTTGCAGCCGGGTGTAATTTTCGTGCTCAGGAACATCCACGACGGCGTCAATGTTAACCAGCAGAACCGCCTGCACCCGTTTTACCTGGTCTATATTGGCGACGACGGTCAGGTAATTGCCGATCATTCAGAAGTCAAACGCTTGCTTGATTTGATCCGTGCCAGCTGCAAGGGCCGCACTGAGCCGCTGCGCGAGCTGTGCCGGCTGTTCAACAAACGCACCGACGACGGCCGCAAGATGGGGCGCTACTCCGACCTGCTCAGCCAGGCAATCTGCTCCATGATCGAAGTGAAGGAAGACAAGGATATCGACAGCCTGTTTAGCGGCGGGCCCACCACCGCGTTGACCAATACCATCAGGGGGCTGGACGATTTCGAGCTGATTGCCTTTCTGGTGATCGAGGGCGAACGCCCATGACACTTTACGACTGGCCGCGCGCCGCTGCTTATGGCCGCACGATACCCAAGAACAAAATTTACGAGAAGGCGGGTGTCAGTACAGCCCTGAGGGATCTGTTTGTGCGTGAGGTGGACCAGATTATCTGGTCGCACAAGCTGGCGCCTGAAACTATCAATCTGCCGGCCACAAAAAAGGTGCCAGAGATTCAGGTGTTGCGCATCTTGGCCAGAACCGAGCTGCTGAGCGAAGACGTACTGCGGGCTATTGATCGCGCCATTCCGCTGCCACTGATCTTCGAGATTGGCTACGGTGAGCGTGTCAAGCTGGCTGCGGCTTACAAACGTCCGGCAATGACGGCGCGCGGAGAGGTGGATGCTACTCACTGGGTGCTAAGTCACTACTATGCCAGCGACTGGCAATCACAGGATGCAGTAAGGCTACCGTTGCCCGTATCACTCAATCTGGCAGCCTTGTATGAAAATCTGTTGAGCCCGCTGGTTAAAAGCCAAACCGATAGTTTTATCAAAGGCGTCAAAGAGCTCCCTCCACCAGCCTATGGTCAGGCAGTGGAAAAGACTACGAAATCCCTTGAAGAGCGCATTGCCGTTGCGGAAGCAGTCAAGGCTAAAGCGCGCGAAATCGAGCGTATCAAGGTAATGCTTTCCCGTGAGAGGCAGTTTAACAAGCGCGTAGAAATCAACGCCGAACTTCGCGCCACTCAGCAGGAGCTGGCGAAGCTGTTAGCAGGTGGCCACGGAGCCACCGGTAGAGATACTAAAGAGGAACGACATGGATAAGCTGAAGATGCATAGCCCTGATCTGAGTCAGGGCAATGTTGCCAAGATTCGGGAGCTTTTCCCTGGCTGTGTGACCGAGGCACGTGACAGTGCTACCGGAGAGTTGCGGCTGGCCGTAGATTTCGATCAGTTGCGGCAGGAATTGAGCGACCATGTCGTTGATGGGCCGCAGGAGCGATATCGGCTTGACTGGCCAGGGAAAAGAGAGGCGTTGGCGTTGGCTAGTGCCTCGATCAATAAGGCCCTTCGCCCCGTTCCGGGTGAAAGCCTTCAATTTGACACGACGAATAACTTGTTTATTGAAGGTGATAATCTTGAAGCTCTCAAGCTGATACAGGGCACCTATCTCGGGCAAATCAAGGTGATCTATGTAGATCCCCCGTACAACACGGGCAAGGATTTCATCTATCGAGACAGCTTTGCCGCGGATCAGGTGACGCAGGAGACTGCATCAGGCGAGCGAAACGATGAAGGTGCACGCCTTGTTGCCAACCCAGACGGTAACGGGCGATTCCACTCGAACTGGCTGACCATGATCGCCCCGCGCCTCAGGCTCGCGAAGAGTCTACTAGCGCGGGATGGGGCAATCTTCGTTTCCTGCGACGAGGGAGAGCAGCCGCGCCTGCGTCTTATCATGGACGAGATATTCGGTCAATCTAATTTCGTCGCTGACATGGTATGGGCGGCTGGGCGGAAAAACGACTCTCGGTTGGTGTCTGTCTCGCACGAATACATAGTCTGCTATGCCCGCGACTCCGAACATCTACGCGAAAAGCAGGTGACTTGGCGTCAGCGTAAAAAGGGGTTGGATGAGATTTACGCGCAGTATGAGCGGCTAAAGCGCCAGCATGGCAGAGACTATAAAGCGATGACTGAGGGCATGAAGAAATGGTACCGCGGTCTTGCGGACGGCAATCCTTCGAAGGCTCACAAGCATTACAGCAACGTTGATCATCGCGGGGTATATTTTGCTGCAGATATTTCGTGGCCTGGTGGCGGCGGTCCAAAGTATGAAGTGCTTCATCCTGCGACTGGTAAACCTGTAAAGGTTCCTGCGCGTGGTTGGATGACTCCGGACAAGACAAAAATGACAGATTGGGTTAAGGATGATCGGGTCCACTTTGGAGATGACGAAGCCTCCGTGCCTTGCATTAAGAAGTATCTCACTGATAGCGAATTTCAGACCCCGTACAGCGTGTTCTATCAGGATGGACGTGCAGCATCGAAACGTCTTCGGGCATTAATGAAAGGAGATCTCTTCGATTTTCCAAAGGACGAGATGGTTCTCCAGGAAGTCATCGAGATGATGACAGGTGGCAACGATATCATCCTCGATTTTTTTGCAGGTTCATCGACCACAGCGCATTCCGTAATACTTCAGAATTCGAAAGACGGTGGCAACCGAAAATTTATTATGGTTCAGTTGGATGAAGAAATTGACCAGAAGTCAGAAGCCTTCAAGGCCGGATTTAAGGTGATCTCAGAGGTCAGCCGGGAACGAATTCGGCGCGCAGGGAAACAGGTTGTCGATGGTGACTGCCATCCTGACTGGAACCGCGATGTCGGCTTCCGTGTGCTCAAGATCGACACCTCAAACATGAAGGACATCTACTACCGCCCGGATCAGATTCAGCAAGACGATCTCCTCGATATGGTCGACAACGTCAAGGAAGACCGTACACCGGAAGACCTGCTATTCCAGGTTCTGGTGGATTGGGGTGTCGACCTGACCTTGCCCATCCGTCGCGAAACGCTGCAGGACAAAACGGTGTTCTTTGTCGACCAGAGCGCGCTGGTGGCCTGCTTCGACAAGGGCATCACCGAAGAGCTGGTCAAGGAGCTAGCCAAACACGAGCCGCTGCGAGTCGTCTTCCGCGATAACGGCTTTGTCTCTGATGCAGTCAAGATCAACGTAGAGCAGATCTTCCGGCAGCTTTCACCCAGTACCGAAGTGAAGGCGATCTGACGGAGAGCGTGTATGCAGCCCTATGTTCCTGACGTGCTACCGATTGAAGATCTGGATTTTCGCCTGCTTCTGCCTCTGGTGGGGCAGGCCAATGCAGCATTGGCGCGGTATGACGGGTTACTGCAGGGGATCCCCAATCCGGCCGTCATGCTCTCGCCTTTGACGACCCAGGAAGCGGTGCTTTCTTCAAAGATCGAAGGCACTCAGGCAACGGTAGATGAAGTGCTTGAGCAGGAAGCAGGACTGCTGAAGGAAGGCGAGAAATACAAAGATATCCAGGAGATTACCAACTACCGTACAGCGCTTTTCGTCGCTCGTGACTACCTTAAGGACTATCCGATCAGGCTAGGGTTTGTCTGCCAGCTACATAGTATCTTGATGAACAGTGTGCGCGGGCAGGACAAGACGCCCGGCAAGTTCCGTTTGGACCAGAACTGGATCGGGCGGGCCGGCTGTGCGATCGAACAGGCAACCTTTGTTCCGCCCAGCCCTTTGCAGCTGGTTGACCATCTCGATGCCTGGGAGCGGTATCTCGATAGTGATGATATTGATTTCCTGATTCAGACTGCGGTTGTGCATGCTCAGTTTGAACTGCTACATCCATTCAAGGATGGTAATGGCCGTATCGGGCGGATTCTGATTCCGCTGTTCCTGTTCCAGAAGCGAGCACTTTCCCAGCCGATGTTTTATCTGTCCGAGTACCTTGAAGAAAACAGGGAAGAGTATTACCAGCGCTTGAAAGCGATTTCCGCTGAGGGAGACTGGAATGGCTGGATTGCGTTCTTTCTGAAAGGCGTGAACAACCAGGCTGAGCAGAATGGTCAGCGCGTTCAACAGATCCGGGCTCTGTACGACGAAATGAAGCAGGTGATTCAGGAGACGACGCGCTCCCAATACACGGTGCATCTATTGGACGCGCTGTTCAGTAAGCCCATTTTCCGCTCATCAGACCTGGCACATCAGCTTCACAAGGATTACGGGGTGCATGAGAAGACAACGCCTGGTCTGCTCCGGCAGCTCAGGGAGGCAGGTATTTTGCGGGTGATGCAGGAGCGTGCCGGTAGTCGCCCCGCCGTGCTTTGCTTCCCGAGGCTTATCAATCTGGCTGAAGGTCGGCGGGTGTTGTAGGGGTTTGTGGAGCCTGGGTACTCCGGGATTTGATTTTCGTAGCGCGTATTCGATTTTGCGCTACACAAATGTCTTTGTGGAGTATGGCGGCTACCAGAGAGCCTATCGCGTAATTTGACCGGCAAATTTATAAATGGCACATAAAAAACAATGCTTTATCGTATTTCTTTGTTTCGGGATCGGCCCGGGATGAAAAGAGCTTACACAGAGAATCGGTAGAAAGTCATGAAACTCAAGTTCAAGGTTCAGCCCTACCAGACCAATGCCGTCAACGACGTGGTCGACTGCTTTGCCGGCCAGCCCATGAGCTCCGGGCTGGCCTACCGTATCGACCCCGGCAGCACGGCACAGCAGGCCGCTTTTGAGGAAGGCTTCAAGAACGCTGACCTGGCGCTGACCGAGGCTCAGATTCTGGCCAATATCCAGGCGGTGCAGCGGCGCCAGAACTTGCCGGTTTCCCATGGGTTGGCTGATTTCACTACCTTCGATAACAGCGGCGCTCGCGTTCCGGTGAAGGCGGCCTACAAGAAGGAAGCCCTGGCGGCCACCCGCGTGCATCTTGATATCGAAATGGAAACCGGTACCGGCAAGACCTACTGCTATATCAAGTCCATTTTCGAGATGAACAAGCGCTATGGCTGGTCGAAATTCATCGTTATGGTGCCGTCCATCGCAATTCGGGAAGGGGTGTACAAGTCGTTGCAGATTACGGCGGATCATTTCACGGAAAGCTATGGCAAGAAGGCGAGATTCTTTATCTACAACTCCAAGCGCCTGCATGAGTTGGAAAGCTTCTCCTCGGATGCCGGCATTAGCGTAATGGTGATGAACATTCAGGCCTTCAATGCTCGCGGCGCCGACAACCGTCGTATCTATGATGAGCTAGATGATTTTCAGACCCGCCGGCCCATCGATGTCATCGCCGCCAATCGTCCTATCCTGATTCTGGATGAACCGCAGAAGATGGAAGGCCCCGCGACCATGGAGGCACTGCCCAAGTTCAATCCGCTGTTTATCCTGCGTTATTCGGCCACGCATCGCACCCAGCATAACCGTATCCACCGGCTCGACGCGCTGGATGCCTATAACCAGAAGCTGGTCAAGAAAATTGCTGTGCGGGGTATCCAGACCCGTGGGCTTGCGGGCACCAATGCCTATCTTTATCTCGAAGCTATCGAAATCTCGAAGAAGGCACCCGTGGCCCGAACTGAGGTAGAGGTGAAACTCAAGTCCGGTGAGATCAAGCGCCAGCTCAAGCGGCTGGAGTTCCGCGACGATCTGTTTGTGGAGTCGGGCGAGCTGGACCAGTATCGCGGTTTCACCATCAGCCAGATTGATGCCGTGCACGATACGGTTGAGTTTACCAATGGTGTTGTGCTGCAGGCGGGTGAGGCCAGTGGCGATGTCTCCGAGCGCGACATCCGCCGTATCCAGATTCGCGAGACCATCAAAGCCCATCTGGACAAGGAAAAGCAGCTATTCGCACAGGGTATCAAGGTGCTGTCGCTGTTCTTCATTGATGAGGTGAAGAAGTACCGTGACTATGACCAGGCGGACGAGAAGGGCGAGTATGCCCGGGTTTTTGAGGAGGAATATGCGCTGTTGCGCAATGAGTATCTGTCTGAGCTGGCCATTGATAATGAGGCGTATCGCAAGTATCTGGATGGCATCGATGTGGAGAAGACCCACAAGGGTTACTTCTCCATCGATAAGAAGACGAATCACCTGAAAGACCCGTCCGTGGGAGCCCGCTCAGTCGATTCCGATGATGTGGATGCCTACGACCTTATCCTGAAGGACAAGGAGCGTCTGCTATCCTTCGCTGAGCCGACCCGCTTCATTTTCTCCCACTCGGCCTTGCGCGAGGGCTGGGATAACCCCAACGTGTTTGTCATGTGCATGCTCAAGCACAGCGATAACCAGATTTCCCGTCGTCAGGAGGTTGGGCGTGGCCTGCGTCTTGCGGTCGATCAGCATGGTGACCGCATGGACCACCCGGCTGTGGTGCATGACATCAATGTGCTCACCGTGGTGGCAAGCGAAAGCTACAAGAACTTTGTCGCCGGGCTGCAGCAGGAGATCGCAGAGACCCTGTCCGCGCGGCCACGTAAGGCTGATGAAGATTACTTTACCGGTAAGGTACTGATGACAGAGGCCGGTCCAGTGGAGGTCTCTGCGCAGATGGCCAAACAGATCTATCGCTATCTTGTAAAGAATGACTACACCAATGATCTGGATCAAATCACCGAGGCCTACCATGCTGCCAAGGAGCAAGGTGCGCTAGCCAGCCTGCCCGACGAGCTCAAGCAGTATGAGGAGCAGATAGTCGAGCTGATCGACACCGTGTACAGCGATGCGCAGCTTCCGCAGATGGAGGATGGTCGCAAACCCAAGACCAACCCGCTGAATAGTAACTTCAAAAAGAAAGAGTTCCAGGAGCTGTGGAGCCGCATCAATCGAAAGGCGGTGTATCGCGTCGAGTTTAACCCTGACGAATTGGTCAAGAAATGTGTTATTGAGCTGGACGCCCACCTGCGCGTAACGCCACTTCAGTACACCGTACAGCGAGGCATCCAGCGAGATGGCCTCACCGACGAAAATCTTCGAAAAGGTGGTGCGTTCGGCGTTGAGGAAACCGCCACAGAGTTTGGCGATTCGATCCACTCTCTGGTCAAGTACGACTTGCTCGGGAAAGTTGCCGAGCAAACCCAGCTCACCAGACAGACTGTCGGCAAGATTCTTCAGGGTATTCAGGTTGCTGTGTTCGGCCAGTTTCAGAAGAACCCGGAGCACTTTCTCGCCGAAGCATCAAGGCTGATTAAAGAGCAAAAAGCCACCATGATCATTGAGAAGCTGGCCTATAACGAAGTCGATGAGCGCTATGATGTCGATATCTTCACCGCCAATCAGACCGGTCAGGACTTCTCCCGTGCCTCAAAGAAACTCAAGAACCACGTTTACGACTACGCCATTACTGACTCCGACGTTGAGCGACGCTTCGTCGATGAGCTCGATACCAGTAGTGAGGTTGTTGTCTACGCCAAACTGCCACGAGGCTTCCTGATCCCCACCCCGGTGGGAGACTACAACCCCGACTGGGCCATTTCATTCAAGTCGGGCAGTGTGCGGCATATCTACTTCGTGGCCGAGACGAAGGGCAGTATGTCGTCGATGAAGCTGCGACGGATCGAGGAAACCAAGATCGCCTGCGCCCGGAAGTTCTTTGACGAGATCAATGAGAGAGTGGCGGCGGATAAGGTTCGATATGAGGTGGTGACGGATTATGCCGGGTTGATGGACCTTGTTGGGGAGGCAGGGTAGGAGGTTCATTCTGGACTTCTACAACTAGGGTCTATCCACCCCCTGACCTCCTGATGAACGACCTTCTCGGGAATGTATTCCTGCTCTAGTCGTCCCTTATCGAGTTTAAGCAGTAGCTGGTATAGATGTCTTTCTTCATCGTTCAGCGCCATTGATTCCTTGTGTGGCGCTGGCGTTGGTTCTGCTACGGCACAGCCCTGTGAGCAGGCCTGGAAGTGGCTTCGTGTCATCATAAGCGCCGAGAGGTCAGGGCGATGCTGTCGCGCTCTTGCGAGCATCGTCAGCCCCCAGGTGTCCATGTCGCCCCAGTACGCCACGCGTTTATAAAAAAAGGTGTCGGCTGCAAGCCATTGCAAATCCAGGCCTGCACCGAGAATGGCGACGGTGTCCGGGGCCATCGGCAACAGATGAAGACATTTCTCGTTCTCCACCACCAGAATATTCTTCGCCGGGATCGCCGTTTGTGCCAGTTCTTGTGCCGTCACGCGCTGGCGGCTGAAAGGCAGTAACCCGCTTTGCAGCGGTACAACCAGCAGCCAGTGATCCTTATCTTCGGGGGCGTCAAGAAAACTGTGTAGGCCTTGTTCGCTGGCTGCGCCGACGTAGCGTTCATCGAGCAATCGGGTAATCAGGTTGCTATTACGTTCAAAGTATTTGGTGTCAACGTCCAGTCCGCTTAGCAGCCGTAGAGGCTTGCCGTTGGCGATGCCAGGCGCCAAAGAGTCAACCAGAGTTGCCGTTGAAATCACGTCCTGTGCTGAACGGGAGCGCCATAATTGCCGTTCTGCAATCAGTCGCTCTCGGTAGATTGGCGATATATTTGAAATGATGGTTTCCAGTAGTCGGTATTCGTCAAGAATGGTCGCATCGCTTGTCGCGGCAACCCATTCGGAAGGTGTATTCAGGCGCCATTTTATGGGCAACGACACGGGGCCGGCGCTAGCCCGATAGTTGACCGCTTCCCAGATAACCTTGCCAGCCTCAACCTGTCGCCACGCTTGCACATGGGATTGTACGCGAGCGATTTCGGTGGAGAACTGAGCGCCGGTAGGCCTGCCAATAGGTATGTCCAGGGGCCAGCTATCTTTAGACAAAAGACGCTCGACCCGTAAGGGCGAATTGTGCCACTGACGCGCCAGGCGGAGCGCTATGTCACTCGGTGATTTCATGGCTTTGCTTGCTGTGCTGTTCGCGGGCTTCATCCAGTGCCTGCCAGCTCACGGGTGTCAAGCTGGATTGATTGCCACGACGGTGGACTACCACGGCAGACCGGGTGTGTTTGCGCAGTAGCCGCATCTCCTTGTTTGGTGTAATAAATAGAGCATGTAAATGGAATGCTTCTAGTGCAGCAATAATACGCCCGGCTACTGCGTGGGAGCTGCGGGAGAATGCTTCGTCAAGAACAATGGTTCCAAACAGTGGTCGGTTGCTGCCATCTGGGCAAAGCGCGTAGCTCAGTGAGGCGGTAAGTACGTAGGAGGCAATGATTTCTTTCTCGCCACCACTGCCACCTTGGGAGCCACTGCGGGTTTCGATAACAGTGCCGGTGTCGCGGTCAAGTACCGATACTTTGAATTCAAGCCGGAAACGTGGGTCGAGAAGTGCCCTGGCGCCAAGTGTTCGGTGCCGTTCACATGCATCGCGCAGCAACTCAACGATCTTCTGTAAGGCCTTATACTGGCTTTCACCACCATCATCGATAAAGCGAGCACTGGCGAGGCTTGAATGTGCCCGGGTAAAAATCCGGAGGCTATCGTGGACCACCTTGTTTGCCACTAACTGAAGGTAACGTCCACGTTCGAAATCTACTCGGCGCAGGGTGTGGTTCAAGTCCTCTAGTCGTTCCTCAATTCGCTCCACCTCGCCCTCGATGGTAGAGAGCAATTGCGACACGCCTTCGTCCGACGAACGATTGAGGTATTCTTTGAAACGCTGCTGCTTTTCTGGCAAGGCTTCTTCGGTGAGCATAGTGAGTCGATCTAGGTATCTGGGAACGTCCTCAAGTTCGCGGCCGGCTTCCGATAGGGCGCCGCGATCTTCGCGCAGCGCGTCAGACATGGCCTTAACGAGCGCCTTCTCGAGATCATTCCGTCTTTCATGGAGTTTATCAACTTCCTTGCGCAGTCGTTCTGCTGCTTCCCTCTCTCGGATATCTGCCTGATCGAGCTGTTCAGGTGTCAGGGGGGACAAGTTCAATTCGGCCAGACGCCGCTGAGTGTCTGAGAGGCCCGGTTCTGCTCTGCGGAACGCCTTGAGCTGCTCCTTTTCTGCCTGCTCCAATGCGTTTTTCAGGCGAAGCTGGGTTTCAAGGCAATGCCTCGCTTCCTGTTGGGCCGTCTCCAGTATCTTTTGCGCTTGATCGAGCTTTTGCTTTGCTGCTGTTGCGTCGGAGCCCGGGGAGGTCAGTGCATAAAGCTTGTCTTGTTGATCCTGCAGTTCTGTTTGCGCCTGAGCGATGTTTACCTGGGAGAAATCCAGGCCGATCAACGCCTTTAGAAAGGCGACCTTCTGGTCAAGTACGGCCAGCGTGGCTCTGGCCTTCTCTTCTCCCGCTTTGGCGCCGCGTAGGCTATCCCGAGCTTCGCCGAGCTGATTTTCTAGCGAGGCAACGGTATCGCGGTTATCAAACCCAGTTTGCCAATCATCGGTCAGGCGCTTCTGGTCCTGTTTGTCAAAGAAACGGGCTTTTCCTGACATCATGCCCTCAACGGTCATGGCGTGGGGTGTATCCCGCAGCATTTCCGGTGAGGCTACACAGTGGTGGTCCTTATTTGCGAGGAGGTGTTTTACTGTTTCGCGATAGGGATGATTCTTGTAATCGAGCTTTCGAGTAAAGCCGTCTTCGAGAAAATGTGCCGCTTTGTCAGGTGTCTTCACTTCAAGAATTCGCACATGCAGTGCGTTGTGACGGCTATTGACCCACTTCAATGCATGCTTGACCGATTCGGGAGGAACAAGGATGCGCAAACGATCACTGCCAATCGCGCGCTCGATGGCACCTCGCCATTCGGCCTCCTGTTTTTTTACCTGGACCAGTTCGCCGATAAACGGCAGGTCATCTTCTGCTAGCGCCAGTTCGCTGGCGAGCAATGCGCGAAAGCGCTGATATTCAGGTCGTATATTCGAGTCGGGGCGCGCCTGCGCTTCTGTAAGCTGCTCTTGCAGGGCGCTAACCGCTTTATCTGCTTGATGAACGGCGATACCCTGCTCGTAGGCATTCTCCTTTGCATCGATGCGTTCCTGTTCAAGCTGTTGCAACTGTGCTTTTGCCTGGGCCTTATTAGCGGCCACGGTCTCTCGGTTCAAGGTATCGGGCAGTGAGAGGAATGTGACTAGCTTCTTGTATTCCAGCGCATGGAGCTCGCAGCGTTCCAGGTTATTCTGCTTCTCCTTGATCAGCGCTTGCAGCGTTTCAATATTAGCGCCGCCGACCTTCAGATATGCTTCGTTGAGGTAACTGCGTTTTTGCTCTTGATTGCGTTGCGCTTCTTCTGCAGAAGCCAGTGCCGCATCTGCCTGCGCCAGTTGTTGCGTCAGGCTCTTTGCATGTGCTTTCCAGAGTAGGTGGGCCTGTTCACCAAACCATGCCGGCAGAGCTTGTGTGAGCAGTTCCTTTTCATCAAGCATGTTTTGGTTTTGCCGAAACCTTTCCCAGCCTACCTTAATCGGCTCCAGGGATTTCTGCTGGCGCCGGGCAACTTCCAGCTCCTCATGGATGGCTGCCAGGTCATCAAAGCTGTCTGCCACTTCTTTTGCTCGCTCGAACTGGGCATTGTCATCCAGAACCAGGTCCCGAAATATCTCGTCGATGCTGTTCAGCTGCTTCAGCCCCGCTGCTCGATTGAGCAGGTTGAAGGCATTGTCGCGAACTTCAAAGAAGTCCCGCAGACGGGCGAGAAACGCTTTCTTACTTGGATAGGTCCAGATGCCAGTTTCCGTCTTGTCGAGCTGGCGCAGCGCACGTGCGCCGCCCTCGTGCTGCACAGTCAACCAGCTTTCCAGGGTATGTCCCGGGTGGGTGCTGAACAGCCATAGCTTGTTCATTTCAGAGGGAGACATGCTGGAACCATCGAACCAGAGCAGGGCGCCAAGGCGGACAATGTCGCTGCCGTTACTGAGAGTGGCCGACAGTCCAGTGGTGGTTCGTCCCTGGCGGGAAATATGTGACTGTTCCTCGCCTCCATCACCGGGACCAGTGACGCCGCGTACATACGACACCAGGTCGCGATCACTTTCATGACCGCCGGTAGACGCCAGGTTGTATTTTGGGTTGGCGCTGATCAGCGTCATAAGGGCATCAACGAGAGTGGTCTTGCCGCTGCCCGTTGGACCAATGATGGCGGTGCCGTGTACATCAATGTCTGCACGATGCAGTCCAGAGAAACCGCCCCAGTTAAACAGTTCCAGTGACTTTAGGGTGTAGGTCGGGGCTAGCTGCCAGCCATTTTCGCGTTCTGTCGTATCCAGCGTGTATTGCGTCGCCATCAACGTTCTCCCTCGGTGTCGTTCGGTTTCCCTGATGTATTGGCGACCAGCTGCTTAAGCGCTTGCAACAGTGTGGTGAGAGTTTGTGGATTGGCCAGATGCGTGATCATGGGCCGGATGACTACTCGTTCATGACTGTCGGGTGCGGATACCAGGCCATGGCCTTTCAGTTGATCAAGCAGCTGCAGAATTCGGGTGCGTTCGCGAGAGTCGCTGCCGATATCTCCCATATAGACCTGCAATTGCGGCACGAGCTCGTCGATGGCGACTATGGCTTCAGATGTGTCACTGCCGGCATTCTGTTCGTAAGTAATATAGTGCTGGCGCAGAATCGCCACCAGTAGTGTCTGCTCCAGATTCAGGCGCTGCTTGCGTACTAATGGATGTGACCAGTCGTCGTCATCATCATTATTGCCTTGATCTTCCGACGTGCTTTGACGCACAGCCAGAAATACCAGGCCGCGGGTTTCGTCTGTATTTGCCACCAGGTCAAATGGTTCGAGAATAGCATTCAGGCGGTCACACGCATGAATGGCGGTACGATACAAGTTGGGGCGATGGCTTTGTTCGAGCAACCCCATACGCAATAGCTCCTGGACGGTCTCACGCAGTGCGCGCTCTGTGCGGTCAGGCTCTGTATTGGCAGCGGTATGTTCGCCAACTTGTTGATCAGTATCGATCTCTCTGTCGTGAGCATGTTGGCTGTCCTGTGCGGACTTTCCGGTAATCTGGTCAAAAATTCCTGTCACTTAAAACTCCCACTCAATATCGTCTAATGCGACCTTGCTCAAAGCGACGCTGGGAAGACGGAAAAGCCAGCGCTGTTGTTCGCTGTCCGTCAATATCAGCTCTTCGATTTCATCCGTCGTAATGTCGATTACAGCTTCCCGCGCCATTGCTAGCCACAGGGCAACGGTTTCCAGGTCGTGTGTTGGTGGCAAGCGCTCGGCCAGCTCAGCAAGGGTCATGGGTCTGCCTTCCTTGGCTAGTAGTGCCAGCGTATCTTCAACCAGTGCATCATGGTCCAGGCCGTCCAGTGCATCCCAGAATTCATCCTCTATACCACTCAAATCCGAACCCTGGGGGGAGAGATCCAGGTCATTAGCGGCTTCATCCTGCAGCGACTTGAATCGCAAGCGCTCGATGACGGGCAGGTTGCCCAAGGCAAAACCGATGGGTGGTAACGTTGATGCAGCCCGGCGAATATGCTGTCGTTGCCAATCCAGCTCTTGTGCGATGTTAAGCACCTCGTTGAGCAGTTTGCCCACGCGATGATGTTCCATGGCCAGTCCGGTCTGGATGAAGGATTTGACGTCTTTCTCGCTACGTGCGCGTGCTTGCAGAACGGACTGGCTTTCCTTCACTAGGCGCATCCGCAGTAGCTTCAGCTCCTGCCGCTGTACACGGCTCAGGGCTTTTTCTGCAGCGGGATGGTGCAAGATGTTTCGCAACTGATGCCGCATGGTGTCCAGTTCCAGCTTTTGCCGCAGTTGTTTCTGGAAACTGTCAAAAACCCGTCCTTCCGGTGTGTCCAGCAGGGCGGCCTGACCATCCAGCAACCGGTCGAGGATCTGGCCCCGGTGGTAATGCTCGGACATGATGGATTGCCGTAACGCTCGATCGGCCTGGCGCCAGGAATCCTCCACCCGGCGAAAGTCAGCCCTGAGGCCCGTGGCCAGGGTATACACCTCTCGAATACGTTCTATGGCCTCGGCTTCGTCAAGCACAGGAATATGACCTTTCTCTGCCTCGGCTAGCTCGTGCTCCAGCTCAGTGATCTTACGACGTATTGCAGCTTTGCGGCTGGAGATATCCGGGTTCAAGCTGACGTCGAGTTCTTCAATTTCGCGCTGCACCACCGACAAGCGCGAGGCGGTGGATGTCATGATGCGGTTATTGTCGAGTGTATCGATAAACCGAATTGCGGCAGACAGCGCGTCGGTGCCGTAGAGGCGCTGGCCGCGTTCGATGACCAGTCCGCGTTTGATCCATTGGCGCAACTCGCGCGCTGCCAGGACGCGGGTATCGCTTGGGTCAATGTCGTATTCGTCCTGGGCCGCGTAGTCGGCCAGGATTTCCGACAGAGCCTGAAGTGCGTCTGCTTCGGCAATACCGTCTTCTGTGAACTCGAAAAGTGCAGTCAGACATCCCAGCACCAGTGGAGCACGGGGGGATGCCAGAAGTAGCCAGGCTGGGTGCTGGTGCCGGGCCGTTATGTATTTGCGGGTACGCGCCTGGGGACTGTTATCCATGTCTTCCTGTCATTAGTGCGATATTCCTTCGTGAAGCAGAGCTATCTTGGCACGGTGCCCCATCTGCTTCTATCCAAGGTTCAACCATGTAAGGGACATAATTTGTCTTGCATCAGCCAGGGCACGCAGCTGCCACCGGCTAGCCTGTGAGCCGAATACCCGCCATAATCGGCTCAAATCCTGATCCGAATAGGAGGCATAATCGGCTCATGTATATCTGGCAGCAACCCCATTGGCCCGACTTCAGCTGGGACGCCCCCCGCCTTCGCCCAAGGCTGGATGCGGTGCGCCTGCTTCAGGGCCGCTTGTTGGGGCGCACTGAAGCTGCGCCCGGGCAGGCAGATCTGGAGGTGGAGATGGATGCCCTGATCCAGAATGCCATCCGCACCAGCGAGATCGAGGGTGAGCATCTGGACGCAGGTACCGTGCGCTCATCCGTTGCCCGGCAGCTGGGTCTGGAACGGGCTGGCGTATCTGCGCGGACGACGCCGGAGACCGAGTCACTGGTGGCGCTGTTGCTGGAGGCTACCCACCAGCCGGATGCGCCGCTGGATGTGGCCCGTTTATGCCAGTGGCAGGCGATGCTGTTTCCGCAGGACGCAAATATGCACCGTGGCATTCGTGTTGGCGGACTACGCGGTGAGCAGCCGATGCAGGTGGTGTCCGGTCGGATCGACCGGCCAAAAGTGCATTTTGAGGCGCCGCCCCGCACTGTTCTGGACAGTGACCTGGATCGTTTTTTTGCCTGGTTCAATAACCCGCCGCCGGAGCTGGATGCGCTATTGCGTGCCGGTGTTGCCCATCTGTGGCTGATCACCTTGCATCCGTTTGATGATGGTAATGGCCGTGTCACTCGTGCCGTGACCGACCGGGCGCTGGCGCAGGCAGAGCGGCATTCCGTGCGCTTCTATTCGTTGAGCGCTGCGATCATGGCGCGGCGTTCGGGCTACTATGACCAGCTGGAGAAAGCGCAGCGCGGCGAGCTTGATATCACCGATTGGCTGGTGTGGTTTCTCGATACACTGGAGGAAGCGCTGCAGCAGGCGTTATTGCGTGTGGACCGGGTGCTTTCCAAAACGAAATTCTGGCAGCGTCACGCAGCAACGGTTCTGAACGAACGACAGATCAAGGTGCTGAATCGCTTGCTCGACACAGCCGGAGAAGAGTTTGCCCAGGGTATCAATGCACGCAAGTATCAGGCGTTAGCGAAGGTGAGTAAGGCCACTGCCACTCGGGATTTGGCGGAGCTGGTGGACAATGGCTGCCTGAAGCGACTTCCCGGAGGTGGGCGGAGCACGCGTTACGCGTTGTGTTCGCCATGATGTGCTTTGGAATATTTGCCATAATCTACTCATCGCCTGAGCCAGACGGGTTCGGGCGTCCCTTAAAGTCGGAGAAGTCCCCATGGCAGACAGAGGCTCGGCAGAGCTGGCGGCAATTCGGGCCGCCATGGCGCAGGCCATGGCCGGCCACAACCGTACCCTGCAGGACGATCTGGCCGGGCTGTCGCCGACAGCCATGGCGGCGCTGCGAGATGATGCCTTTGGCCCGGACTCGCCGCTGCTCTGGCGCGGTGCGGCCTCGTCCATACCTCTGTTCCGGGCCATCACCACCTTGCTAACTTACTTCTCTGCCCCCGAGGGCGCGCGACTGACGCCGCAGGGACGGCTGCCGCAGAAGTTGCTGCGCGAACTGCATGCGCTGCATGAATGGGAACGTCATCCGCGAGAGATGATGCCTCGGCTGGAGGAAGATCTGCCGTTGGCTGTGCTGCTGCACGCGCTGGCCATTGGTCAGGGCTGGGTGCGCAAACGCAAGGGCCACTACCTGCTCAGCCGTGCGGGCAAACAATGGCTTGCCATGCCGCCTGATGAGCAGGCGCTGCAGACCATGAAAATCAGTTGCATGGTGTATGACTGGGGTTATCTCGATGGCTATGCACCGATGCCCATGCTGCAGCAGGGCTGGGGCTACCTGATCTGGTTGTTGTTGCGTTTTGGCAGCGAGCCCCGCCCGGTGAGCTTTTATCGCGGCTGGGTGCTGCGCACCTGGCCGTTTTTGCTGGATATGCTGCCCGAGCCCAAGTGGGGTACTCGCGAAAGTGACTTTCATAATCTGTTCGAAGTGCGGGTGTTATACCGTTGGCTGGCATGGCTGGGTTTTGTTCAGCTAAGCCGCGAGCCGCGCCTGGATGCCGACACCCTCGTTACTGTCACGCCTCTGCTGGAAGCCTGCTGGCAGGCCAGATAGCCGGTTTCAGCGGGTGGTGAAGTTGGGCTTGATATCTCCACTGGCCATGGTGTCCGCATGTTTTATGCAAATCTATAGTTCAACTTTAAAAATACATAAACCTGCGTCCCCGCCGGATATCCATTGTTGATACTTCCGTTGACTAGGAATAGGCTATCCAATGTAGATCATCGGAGGGCAACCATGGCACTCGAACGGGAAATCAGCAAATGGGGCAATGCGGCGGCCATTCGCCTGCCAAGTGCCCTGCTGGAGCAGTTGGGGCTGGGGATTTCGAGCCGGGTGCGAATTGATGTGCAGAAGGGGGCGCTGGTGATCACGCCCATTGAGGTGCGCGAGCCGCGGCTGGAATACCTGTTGCGCGATGCCAGCCCGGAGCAGTTTCGGGTGGACGGCGATGATGACTGGCTGAACGATGGGCCAGTGGGCAAGGAGTTGCTCTGATGGCGCGCCGCTATGTGCCCGATCGGGGCGATGTGATCTGGTGCGACTTTGATCCAACCCTTGGCCATGAGCAGGCCCATCAACGGCCGGCGCTGGTGTTGAGCCCTGCGTTGTTCAACGACAAGGTCGGGCTGGCTCTGGTGGTGCCGATTACCAGCACGGTGCGTGGTCATGGACTGGAGGTGGAGATCAGCGGGCGCAAGGTGCGTGGTGTTGCCCTGATCCAGCAGCAGCGCACGATTGATTACCGGGCAAGGCAGGTGAAGTTTGTTGAGCGTGCCAGTGCGGCGGCGGTCAAGGATGCGTTGCTGCGGGCGCGGGCGATTCTTGCGGATTGAGTTTTTGATCGCGGCTGAAGCCGCTCCCACAGCGCTATCGATGGAATCCGATGGTCCGGCCGGTCGGGGTTTTGTAGGCCACCTCGTTCTTCAGCAACTTCAGTAGCCCCTCAAAGTCCTGCACTGGCTGGCGCACGCTCAGCCTTCTGGCCATGGCGGCGAAGTCGCCGGGGGCCAGGTTGGTGATCGGTTTCAGGGCCTGATGCAGCGTGTCCTCATCGGGCAATGCAATGTTGAAGCGGTTGGCCAGGTCTTTGGCCAGCAGCATGGCGCCTTCGACGCTGAGGTAGTCGAAGTGGATGCGGAAATCGAAGCGGCGCATGGCCGCTTCATCAACCTGGTCGAGGCGGTTGGTGGTGGCGATAAACAGGCCGCGATACTGTTCCATGCAGGTCAGGAACTGGTTGACCTGACTGACTTCCCAATTGCGGCTGGCGAGGTTGCGGCTACTGATAAAACTGTCGGCTTCGTCAATCAGCAACAGTGCCTGATCTTCTTCCGCTTCACGAAATGCCTGGGCGATCAGCTTTTCGGTGATGCCGATATACGGGCTGACCAGATCGGTGGCCTGTTTCACCATCAGCGGTTGTTTCAATACCTCGGCGAGCTGTCTGGCCCAGGCGGTTTTGCCGGTGCCCGGCGGACCGTACAGGCACAGACGCGCATGGCTGCCGGGTTTCAGTTCGCGCATCAGGCTGGCGACGTCATCGCTGGCGTTGAGGCATTCGGCGCGCCAGGGCAACGGCAGGGCATCACTGGTGCGCAGGCGCTGCTGACTGTCCAGCGCATCGAGCCGTGCATCCAGGTTGCGTGACATGGCGCGTTGCGGGTCTTCGCCGACTGACTCGCACAGGTTACCGATGTGCGCTGCCGCTTCCAGCATGGCGGGCGACAGTTCGCGGATTTCCGTGGCGCGTTGTCGCCAGGCTTCGGATACCGGCAGGTTGCCAAGGTACTTATCCAGCACCCGGCGCCGGTGTTGCGGCCCGGGGGTATCGAGGCGCAGCAGGTGGGTAAAGCGGCGCAGCAGGGCGTCGTCGACGTAGCGGATGGAGTTCGAGATCCAGACGACCGGCGACGGATTGGTTTCCAGCACGCGGGTCAGGGAGGCCTTGGAGATTTCCCGTTTGAGCGGCGAGGGCGAGCCGGTTTGGCCATACATCAGGGTGTCTTCGACTTCGTCGAACAGGATCAGGGCGCCGGGATGATTGGTTAGCGCCATCTGGCAAGCGTTGAGGCGGCCGAGCCGGGCGAAGGCGGGCAGGGCTTCACCGCCGAAATCCATTTCCGGAACGATGGCCAGCGGCAAGCCCAGTTCAGCGGCCAGCAGATGCGCCAGCTCGGTTTTGCCGGTGCCCGGGTTGCCATGAATCAGCAGATTGACGCCGGCGCGTTTCTGATCGAGTGCGTCGCGCAGAATGGTGCGCATGATGTCCAGATCCTGCTGGCAATGGGCATAGTCTTCCAACTGCAGTTTTGCCGGCTCGGCGAAGCGGAAGAAACGCTGCATCAGTTGCTCCGGCGTGGCGTTGTGCTGGCCGAGCAGTTCGCTCAACTGGTAGTCGACATCGAGCATGTCCTTGAGGTCGCTGTAATGCTCGGAGTTGCGAAAGCGCAGCAGATCGCAGGTAAACAGGGTGCTGGTTGGCCGCACTGCATGTCGGACGCTGTCGCTGTCAAAACCGATCATGATCGACAGCAGGTCGGTCATGGTTTTGCGGGTGACGGAGCTGATGCCGTCCATGGACTGGTTGACCAGTGAATGAGTATTCAGGTGCCAGCCAAAGCTGAGGATGCGCATTTCGCATTCACTCAGCGCCAGCGGACGGGTGATATGAAGGATGATCTGGTGGGTTTCGTTGGCGGCGAACATGGCATCCAGATCGGTCGGGCTGAGGAATCTGTCCAGCTCCTCCGGTGGCGTTGGTTGTTTGCGAATGTTTTCGTTGTTCAGGTCCAGATATTCGAGGATATCGGTATTGGAAAACTCCTCGTTATTGCTGCGCGCACGCTGGCTGCGCCATACCGGCGCCAATGAAATCAGGGTGGCGATCCAGAACTGGATCAGCGGCTCCCTGTCCTGATAGAGCAGGGTGGAAAGGCGGGCGCGGGCAGTGGTCATGATGGGCGGTCTCCAGACAACGGAGGGCCATGCTAGAGAGAAGGTGCGACGAATTCTGTCGCGTATGCTCGACGCTGCAAACTTACGGAAACTGCAGAAATAGCCGACAGACGGGGATTTGGTTGTCAGGGATGCTTGCGCTAACAGGAACAGATGAGCCCATGGATACCTACGACAGCGCTTACCGGCAATTATTTTCTCATCAGGAGATCGTCCGTGATCTTTTGTCCGGCTTCGTGCCCTTTGACTGGGTGCAGGAACTTGATCTGGCCACGCTGGAAAAGGTCAGCGGCTCGCTGGTCAGCGATGATCTGCGATCACGATCCA
This sequence comes from Alcanivoracaceae bacterium, assembly GCA_046292765.1. Taxonomy (GTDB): domain Bacteria; phylum Pseudomonadota; class Gammaproteobacteria; order Pseudomonadales; family Alcanivoracaceae; genus PGZG01. The sequence goes on from JBKBQA010000001.1 coordinate 718,493, forward strand.
GTGATGTGATCTGGCGTGTGCGTTGGGGCGAGGCGTGGCTGTATATCTATCTGTTGATCGAGTTCCAGTCGACGGTGGATCCGTTTATGGCGGTGCGGCTGCAAACCTACATCGGTCTGCTCTATCAGGATCTGCTGAAAACCCGGCAGCTGGATCGCGGCAAGTTGCCTCCGGTGTTGCCGGTGGTGCTGTACAACGGCTCGTCGCGGTGGCAGGCGGCCACCGAACTGTCAGCACTGATTCATGCTGGCCCGCCATCATTGCTGGAATATCAGCCGAACCTGCGTTATCTGCTGCTGGATGAGGGCGCCTGGGCGGATCAGGATCTCCCCGCCCATAACCTGGTGGCGGCGATCTTCCGGTTGGAAAACAGTCGCTCGCCGGAGGCCATGCAGACGGTGGTGGCGCGCCTGGTAGAGTGGTTGACGGAGCCTGAGCAGGAGCCGCTGCGTCGCAGCTTGACTGAGTGGCTGCGACGGGTGGTCTTGCCCCGGCGGGTGCCTGAGGGCACTATTTTTCCTGAGATTCACAGCTTGCAGGAGATGCATAACATGCTGGCTGAACGTGTAAAAGAATGGCAAGAGGAGTACCGCCTGCGAGGCTTGGCGGAGGGTCGTGCTCAGGGTTTGTCTGAGGGGCGTGCTGAAGGCTTGTCAGAAGGTCGTGCAAAGGGCTTGGAAGAAGGCCGGGAAGTGGGCCGGGAATTGGGCCGGGAAGAAGGCCGGGAAGAAGGCCGGGAAGAAGGCCGGGAAGAAGGCCTGCTGGAAGGCGAGCGGGCCCTGTTTCGGCGCCTGTTGCAACGTCGCTTCAGCACAGTTGCTGCGGAGGTTGAGGAGCGGATCACCGCGGCCTCTGTTATAGAATTGGAAGCCTGGTCCGACCGCCTTCTCGAAGCCGCCCGGCTGGAGGACGTGTTCCGCTAACGGTAGCGGGCCAGGGTCTGCTTCAGGTGCTCGCGGATGTGCTCTCGCAGGCGCTCCGGCGCCAGCACTTCCACCCGGTGCCCGCGGCCGAGGATCCATTCGATCAGCTGCCAGGTGATGCGGGTGTCCGGCAGGATCAGTTCCCAGTCTCCAACGGCATTCAGGGCCGGGCCGATCTGGCTGCGGGAAAGACGGCTGTCCTGGAGGTCACGAATCAGGTTATCGGCCACCGCGGGTTCGCTACTCAGCACGCGCAAGCGCACCTCCACAGGTGCATCACCGTCACCGTTGAAGGCGACAATATCCATGCCGCCACTGTGTAGCCAGGGCATCACCCGGAACGCCTCGGGTACGCTGCTTTTCTGTTCGGACAGGCTGATCGAGCGGAAACGGTGCAACAGGTACTGGCGTAGCGGGCCGTCCTGACGGTTGTCCGGTTTGCCGAGGGCATAGATTTTCGGCAGCCGGAACACCACACCCCAGGGGTGCAGCAATACGGTGCGGGCTTCCCCCGGGGTGGATTCGTATTCGCCCTGCACGCATTTGCCTTCGGCGATGGCGTGATAGAGCAGGTTGAGAAAGTCCTCGTTGTATTGCGGGTCGATCAGGCGCTGGCCGCGCTGGAAGATGGCAATACGTTCCAGTACCCGTTGCCAGTTCTCCTGCCCCTGTTTGCTGCGCGACTGGATCACGTCGCGGGCGTGGTTCAGGGTGGCACTAAGTGCTTCGTAGTGTTCGGTGGGAATGAATTCCATCAGAAAGCGGTTGGCCATCAGCAGTGCCAGCGATTCCGGGATGCCGGGACGGCCGGGAATGGCGCGCGGTCCCTTGCCCTTGCCGCTGGTGCTGGCGTCCGGTTGCAGGCTGTACTGGTAGCCCTGCTTTGGCGTGCCGCTACGCAGGATGAAGGTGTTCTGGATCGGCAACAGGTCGCGCTGCTCGCAGGCCTCGCTGTTGTGGCTGCTGGATTCCCACAAATCTTTCAGGTCGCGCCCAACGCTTTTCTTTTTCGCTTCATCGCTCATCACCTTGTCCGGGTCGGCGATATGAAAGGCGCCCGCCTGTTCCAGATGCTTGCGGATTTCCGGCTCGCTGCGCGGCTGCGGCGATTCGGCCAGGTAGCGCAGGATCTCGAGGCGGCGGAAGAAGGTTTCCAGATCTTTGGGGGCTGCTCGGGTGGGCGTCATGCGGGGTCTGCCATCCATGGGATACATGCTGTTGATCAGGGCTACGTTATCGCCCAATCTTCGTAGGCGGTCAACCATTGGTCTCTGGCTCTGTGCAGAGCGGCATCCGAGTAGGACAGATTCTGTCGCAACTCGCGGGGAGAATGGCGCTCTGTGAGGCTTTTCGGAGTGGTGAATGCGTACGATTTCCAAGTCCCGTTTCATGTCGGGTCGTCAGTGTCCGAAGCGTTTGTGGCAGGAAATCCATCATCCCGAGCGGGCCGATGGGCTGGCGGCGGGTACCGAATTCACCTTCTATCAGGGGCACGAGGTTGGCGCGCTGGCACGCGAGTGGCGTGGTGACGGCGTGCTGATTGAGCTTGATCGCAGCAACATTGGCAAGGCGCTGGCGGAGACGCGTCAGGCCATGGCTGCCGGCGCCCGGCGAATCTACGAGGCCACCTTTGAGTATCAGGGCTTTCTGGCACTGGCGGATGTGATCGAGAAAAAGCGCGACGGCAGCTGGCGGCTGATCGAGGTAAAGGCCACCACTCGGGCCAAGGACGTCCATGTGCCGGATCTCGCTTTTCAGGCCTGGCTGATGACCCGCAATGGTCTGGCGGTATCAGAAACGGCGGTGGTGCATCTGCACAGTCAGGCGGTGTGGCCGGAGGACGAGTTGCTGACACTGACCGGCAACACCCGTGAGGTGCTGTCGTCGGTGCCGGAGGTGGCGGCCGAGGCAAGGAAAATGGCAAAGCTGATTGCCTCCACCACTGAGCCGGATATCGCACCCGGTGCGCACTGCAGTCACCCTTACCCCTGCACCTTCCAGCGCTACTGCTGGCGCGATGTGCCGGGCGATCATCTCGGCGTGATTCCGCGGTTGTCGGCGCAGAAGCTGGCGCAGTTGCAGGCCCGTGGCTGGGCCCGGGTGGCAGAGATCGCTGATGTCTCGCTGTTGTCGGTGGCGCAGCGCCGCTGGGTGTCGGCGATGCAGAGCGGCCAGCCGTATGTGGATGAGGCGGCCATCCGCAATTGGCTTGATGCGCTGGAATATCCGCTCTATTCCCTTGATTTCGAAACGGTGGCCTACGCGGTACCGCGCTGGAAAGGTGTCTCGCCCTATCAGCAGATTCCGTTTCAGTTCAGTTGCCATCGCCTGGGCCCGCGCGGTGCGCTCAGTCATCGTGACTATTTGCATTCCGGCCAAGATGACCCCCGTGCGGCGCTCGCCGATGCACTGATTGAGTCAGTTGGCGACAGCGGTTCGATCCTTGCCTGGAACGCCAGCTTTGAGAAGCGGGTGATTGGCGAGCTGGCGGCCTGCTTTCCGCGCAAGCGTGCCGCCCTGATGCGGATTGCCGAGCGACTGGTGGATCTGATGGATGTGTTTCGGAGCTGGTATCTGCATCCTGAATGCATGGGGTCGTCGTCCATCAAGGTGGTGGGCAAAGCGGTGCTGGGCGAGCAGGCAGACTATGCTTCGCTCGCTATTGGTTCCGGCGATCAGGCCTATGTTGCCTGGCACGAGCGTGTCTTTGCCGACGGCGGCCCGGAGCTTGTGCAGGCATTGCGGGAATACTGCAAGCAGGACACGCTGCTACCATTGCAGTTACTCGGTTTTCTCCGTGATCGCTTTTTGTAGCAGCGCTCTCGGGCATCGGACAATCGCTGCAGGAGCGCCCCCTCCTACAAGGCTTGGCTGAGGGCTTGCAGGGCGCTGGGGGTGAAGATCAACGTCAGTGCCAGCCGGGCACGGGTCATGCCGACATAGAGACGGCGACGGGCATCATCCTCGAGTGCGCTGAAGTCGATTTCTGCCAGTACCACCGCCGGAGATTGCAGGCCCTTGAAGCGGTGCAGTGAATCCACCCGCAGTTCACCCTCGGTGTAGAGCTGGTTGCCGTTGCTGTCGTAGCGGCCACTGAAGCGGCGGGTGCGCCAACGGCCGATCTGGCTTTGCTGTAGCAAGGTGGATGAGCCATAGCCGTGATAACTGAGCACCGTGATGTCGGCCAGCGGGTAGCCTTTATCCAGCAGTCTCTGCACCGCCTGTGCCACTTTCTCTTCCAGCTCTTCAGTGGTGGCTTGATCGAACGATGGCATCTCGCCCGAAACGGCAGATGCCGGAATGTCTGGTGGATCAAGCTGCAGCAGTTGGTTGGTTGCCAGCACGATCTCTCGGCTGCTGCGATAATTTTCCAGCAGCGTGAGTTGGGCGGTGGTGGCGGGGCAGTGTGATTGCTGCTGGAATAGCGCCTGATTGGCATCTTCGAGCCAGAGCAGTCGCCCGGTGGGCTTCAGCAGGTGTTCTACCAGCGCGGTCTGACTGGCGGAAAAATCCTGTCCTTCATCCACGATGATCATGTCATATTGCCGTTCGACGCTGACAGGTCGGCCAATAAATTCGGCACGACGCTGATCGAATGCATCGCGGCCCAGTGCAGGATTAAATTCGCCACGTGGCAGAGGCAAAAGCTCGGTGAGGCGATCCACGGTCATCACCGAGCCAAGCGAACGCAGGGTACGGGCGACTCCATCGGCCAGTGGTCGGTTAAAGCACAGATACAGCACCTGTTCACCGCGACTGCGGGCATCGCGGAACAGACTCTGGCCGATCAGCGTCTTGCCGGATCCAGCGCGACCACGGATGCAAACTCGCCATGGCGTTAAGGTCAGCCGCCGCAGTACGGCGATCAGTGCCTGGCCTTCCTGCTGGTAGCGCTGTTCGATTCGCAGCGAGGCGACATCAGGATCCTGCACAATGGCCGCCGTGTTGTGCAGGAAGTCGAGCACTTGTTGATGCAGATCCGGATTGTCGGGGGCGTCGAGAAGATGCTGGATGATGTCGGGCAGTTGTCCGGCACGGGTGCGATCCACTACCCGCTCCGCCTGTACGCTGACGGCGCTGATGTCATGAACCCGATAGTCGGGCAGATAGATCAGGTAATCTACGGGCAAGGCGGTGCCGTGCTGCTGCTGGCTCCACTGTCGCTTCACCGCGTCAATGGTGCGACGGGTTTGAGCGAGTACTGATTTTGGTTGCTGGTTGTAGCGTTTGATCAGATCGTTCTTCTCAACACTGAGACCACCGTTTTTCTGCTCGATCAGCAGCAGCTGACCGGACCGCGCCAGTACGGCGATGTCGATCTCACCAAAATAGGCGCCACCGCCATTGTGCGTGGCGGCCCAGCCGAGCCCGGCAAACAGTTCGAGGTCATCCGGCAGGGCTTCTTCAAGCCAGCCCAAGGTGGCTTTCTCTTCATCGTGCAGGCAGTCCAGTTGCTGCCAGTCTGCGGGCGTGATCCGGGCCATGAAATCTCCTTCTTATTCAGGAGCATACAGTGCCGTTTGCCGGGCTGGCGGTCAATCACTGACGGCATTGGCTGCCCAATTTCTATGCGACAGAAAGTGTCGCACATTGCCGCTATTCTGTATTTCACACCGCATCCACTTTTTTCGGAGGTACAGCATGGAAATCGATCTGATTCGTCATCGCCGTCGCAAGGCACACGTTGACAGCACGGGGATTGCCAGCAGCCTTATTCGTTATTGGGTTGCTCAGGTGCTGTCGACGCCGTCGGCCTGGCGCAAAGGCTGGTGCCGTCATGAGCAGCGCTTCGAGCATGATGAGTTGCTGGAATTGCTCCGCTTCGCTCCATCCCGGGAGGGCAAGCTGCGTCGGCCGCCGAAGGCGCTGTCCGGCATCCTCTCTGCGCAACCGCTCGCCGAGCTGCTGGCGGCCGATGATATCTATCGCAATCTGAGTCGGCTGGGTGAGCGCCTTTCTCTCAGCGAGGCGGAGCGACGGCTGTTGGCATTTTCCAGCCACATGCACGTCAGTGGTTTGATGTATCAGGCCTGTGAGCTGGTGTCGGACTGTTCAGTGCGGGAACTGATCAGCTGTCTGGCGCGGTTCATTGATATGCCGGAGAGTGAGGTTAGGGAAGCAGTGGGACCGGAAGGTGTGCTGCGGCTATCGCGTCTGCTGGTGATCAATCACAGCGGCAACTTCCGCAATGCTGATCTCACTGATGCGATTCACATCGAAGGTGAACTGCATGAAGTGCTGCAAATCCCCGATGTGCCGGAGACGTTGCTGGCAAGCCTGTTCTATCGTCTTGGCGAGCCGGCAACTTTGTCTCTGGATGATTTTGTCGAGCATGCAGATGAGGTGGCCATGCTGCGCCGATTGCTTGCACGGGCGGTAGCCGAGAAGCGCATCGGCATCAATCTGTTGATCTATGGCCCGCCGGGCACCGGCAAGACCCAGCTGGTGCGGGTTCTGGCAGAATCCCTTGGCTTGCAACTGGCGCAAGTGCCGGAAACGGATCGCGATGGTGACGGCATTTCCGCCCAGGGGCGGCTTGGCCGCTATAGCGCCTGTCAGCGGGCGTTGGCTCAGGATTCACAGACGCTGGTGGCGTTCGATGAGGCCGAAGATTGTCTGTGTGATGCCCGGGCCGGGTTTTTCTTTGTCGCACCCCGCCAGACGCCTAAGGCTGGTGTGATCCGTCTGCTGGAAAGTAACCCCCGTCCGACCTTGTGGATATCCAATCGCGTCGACATGGATGAGGCGTTTCTGCGTCGATTTACCCATGTGCTCGAGATCGGCAGTCCGGGGCCGAAACAGCGTCAGCGACTGGTGCGGGAGGCACTGGCCGGGGTGCCGGTGTCGCCGGCGTTTCTCGACAGCGCCGCGCGGCTGGAGAAGGTGTCGCCGGCCATTCTCCATGCCAGTCTGGAATTCGCCCGGTTGGCGGGTGAAGGTGATGAGGATGTAGAGCGCCTTATGGCCCATAGCCTGAACGCTCGTTTCGCCGCGCTCGATCGACCGGAGCGGCTGCGGGTGGAGACCCATCCCGGGTTGCCCTGGCGAGCACAGTGCCTGCGCGCTAGCGAGGATGTGGCCGTCTTGATCGAGGAGGTGAATGCCGAGGTGCCAGTGCGTTTTTGCCTGCATGGCGCGCCGGGCACCGGCAAGACCGCATGGGCGCAGCAACTGGCGGACCGCCTTGGTCGGCCCTTGATGGTGCGGCAGGCGTCTGATCTGCTGAACATGTATGTCGGCAACACCGAGAAACTGATCGCCGCCATGTTTCATGAAGCGGAACAGGAGGGTGCGTTGCTGCTTGTGGATGAAGCCGACAGTTTTATCGGCAGTCGCCGTGAGGCGCGGCAGAGCTGGGAAGTGTCCCACGTTAACCAGTTTCTGGCGTCCATGGAGCGCTATCAGGGTCTGTTCATCGCCACCACCAACCTGCTGGAGCGGGTGGATGATGCTGCCATGCGGCGTTTTGACTACCTGATACGATTCGATTATCTGGATGTCGAGGGCGCCCAGCTGTTGTTGGAGGATCTCGCCGCCGCCTACAGTATTGTGCTGCCGCCAGCGGAGATCCAGCGCGCCATGCTGCAGGACCTGAAGCAGCTTACACCGGGAGATTTTGCCGCGCTTTATCGGCGATTGCGGGTGCGACGTCAGCATCCTGACGCGGTCGGGCTGGTGGCGATGTTGCGAGACAGCGTGGCCTACAAAAACCGTGACGCCAAGCCGATCGGGTTTGCTGCGGCGCTGCACTGATCAGCGCAGGCGGTGTGCTCAGTAGCGAGCCGCCGCCTGCTTCAGGGCACTGCCGATGCGGGTGCGCAGGCTTTTCGGTGCCAGCACTTCGACGTTGGCGCCAAAGCCCTGAATCCACCAGCACAGCTCTTCGGTGTTGCGCACTTCCGCGCTCACCGTCACGGCACCACGATTGTCATCAGACAGGTTCTGTTCTGGCGTCAATGGTGTTTCCTTCAGGTGATCGCCAGCGCCGTTATAGAAGCGCAGCTTCAGCTTGATCATGTCGCCCTGCGGCAGCTCAAGCACGCCGCCGTCGATGTAGTCCCTCAGGCTGAAGGGCAGGTTGTTGATCCGTTCATCGAATTTTTTGGCCTTGTGAATCCGGTGCATGGCGAACAGCCGGAAGTCAGTGTAATCACCACAGCTTGCGACCAGATAGGTCACCAGTCCGCGGTCAATAATGGCTCGCGGATGGAGCCGATAATCCTTTTTTTGCGGCCCATACTGGAGGTCGAGTTGCTGACCTCTCAGGGCAGCATCAAAAACGGTTTCCAGCACGGCAGGATGGATGTGGGAGGGCGCCAGTGGCATGCCGCGCGGAATAAAGGCCACCCGTCGAGACCAGGGTTCCACTCCCGCCGGGGTGTTGGTTTTAAGCCAGTGTTCCGCGCTGTCGATTAATGGCGTGACCTTGCTGCGAGCTGCCGGGGGCAATAACCGGGCGACATAGCGACCGACCAGATCCCACACCACGGCCATGCTGGCGTCCAGGTTGGTCACCATCAGATGCTTGTCCTTGCGCAACGCCCAGCGGTGCGGCCGACTGCTGTCATCGCATTCGATCAGCGGGCCAAACTCGCGGGATTCCGCCAGCAGCTTCAGGTCGCGTTCCACCGAGCGCTTGTCGATCAGATGGCCTTCCTGTTCCAGCGCTGCATGCAAGTCGCCGCAGGTGGTGAACTGCGGGCTGCGCGGCAGGTTGGCGATGATGCTGAGCAAACGCAGTGTCTTGCTGCCGATGGTATCGCGGGCGGCCATGGAGTGGCTCCTCAGCCGATCAAAACAGCCAGCCGGTCACGTTGTCCGGCGGGAGGCCGTCTTTGATGGCCAGCAGCCCCTTGACGCTGCGCACGATCCACCACACCAGCGCCAACAACAGAACCACGAAACCCACGCCGATGATGGTGGTGATGCCACCGATCACGGAATAAAGAAGGCCGATCCAGAAGGTGCGGATCTGGAAGCGGAAGTGAGCTGCCTCGACGTCGTTGGCCTGACTCTGACTGACATAGGCGACAATCACGCCGATCAGGCCGGTGACGCCCACGAACAGGGCCGCCAGATAGAGCACGTAGACGATCTTGATGGTGTCGCTTTGCGGGGAGTTGGCGGTCATGACAGCTCTTCCTTGCCTTTAGGGGGCCAGATAGGGGTATCCGGATTTGACCACCTCCGGGTGGGCAGGTAAAGGTGCTGCTCGATGGCCTGATCCGTTCGCCTTGCGCCAGTGTCTGTATGTGGCGGCTCTTCCGGTGCAGGCATGGATGCGGGCGCAGCTCAATGACACATGGCATGGCTGGGTCTGGCCTAACGTGTTGAGTGGAGACCTGACGGAGTTGGCGCTACGGGGTGAGGAAGGTGATGGTGGCTACAGGTGGACTTGAACCACCGACCCCAGCATTATGAGTGCTGTGCTCTAACCAACTGAGCTATGTAGCCATTTTCTGATGCCACCCCACAGGCTTGCCCTGTGAGGCCGCGCATTTTCAGGCAGCGGGGCAGGGCTGTCAACCGGCACGGCCCGGATTCCCCGGCTTCAGACGTTGAAGCGGAAGTGCACCACGTCGCCATCCTGAACCACGTATTCCTTGCCTTCCAGGCGCCATTTGCCAGCATCCTTGGCACCCTGCTCGCCGTTATAGGCAATAAAGTCGTCGTAAGCGGTCACTTCGGCGCGGATAAAGCCCTTTTCGAAGTCGGTGTGGATGACTCCGGCGGCCTTGGGGGCGGTGGCGCCGATAGGAATGGTCCAGGCGCGGACTTCCTGCTTGCCGGCTGTGAAGTAGGTCTGCAGGCCGAGCAGGCGATAGCCGGCGCGAATCACCCGGTTCAGGCCCGGTTCCTCCATGCCCATTTCGCCGAGGAAGTCGGCCTTTTCTTCGTCATCCAGTTCGGCAATTTCCGATTCGATCTTGGCGCAGATCGGCACCACCTGGCTATTCTCGCTGGCGGCCAGATCTTCTACAGCCTTGAGTAGCGCATTGTTCTCGAAACCGTCCTCGGCAACGTTGGCGATATACATGGTCGGTTTCAGGGTGAGCAGGTTGTAGGAGCGCAGGCGCTTCAGTTCGTCCTCATCCAGCTCGACGCTGCGGGCCGGTTTGCCGTCGTTCAGGGCTGGTTGCAGTTTTTCCAGCACCTTGACCACTGCGGCAGCTTCTTTGTCCTGACCTTTGGCTGCCTTCTGGGCGCGCAGCAGGGCCTTTTCCACGGCGTCCATATCGGCCAATGCCAGTTCGGTGTTGATGGTTTCAATGTCGGCCAGCGGCGAGACCTTGCCGGACACGTGAATAACATTGTCGTCTTCGAAGCAGCGCACCACATGGGCGATGGCGTCGGTTTCGCGGATGTTGGCGAGAAACTTGTTGCCAAGGCCTTCACCCTGAGAGGCGCCAGCGACCAGTCCGGCGATGTCGACGAATTCCATGGTGGTCGGCATGATACGTTGGGGCTTGACGATGGCGGCCAGCGTTTCCAGTCGCGGGTCCGGCATGGGCACCACGCCGGTGTTCGGCTCGATGGTGCAGAAGGGGAAGTTCTGGGCTTCGATGCCGGCCTTGGTCAGGGCATTGAACAGGGTGGATTTGCCAACGTTCGGCAGGCCGACGATTCCGCACTTGAAGCCCATGAGCTGCACCTCGAAAAAATGAGGCGCGATTCTAGCAGAATCCCGGTAAATAGGTCGCCTTGTGACCGCAATGACGATTGACCGTGGCGCCCCTGCCTCTCGACCTTCAATGGCCATCGCTAGACTTGGCGGGCCAAGGAGGAAACCGATGAGCCAGACCCGCATCCTGTACCAGTTCCCGATCTCCCACTACTGCGAAAAAAGTCGCTGGCAGATGGACCACAAGGGATTGCCGTATGTTGCCCGCAACCTGTTGCCCGGCCCGCACCGGATCCGCACCCGGTTGATGGCCAATATCGATACCCTGCCGGTCCTGCGCGACAGCAAACGGGTGGTCGGGGACTCGACCAAAATTGCCTACTATCTGGAAAAATATTATCCGGATAAACCGCTGATACCGGCCACCGGTGATGCCCGACAAAGGGTGATCGAGCTTGAGCAGCAGTTTGATCGTTACGGCATTTATGTGCGGCGCTGGATGTACGGGTTGGTGCTCGGTCAGGCGGCTGTGATGGATGCCATGTTCGACCCCTATCACCTGCCGGCGATCATCAAACGTCTGCTGGTGCCTGTTACCGAGCGTGGCGTGGCAAAGTTGTATGGGATTCGTCCTGATCGGGTCGAGGCGGCGCGGGTCAAGGTGATGGAGGGATTGGCGCAGATCGACGACTGCATCAAGGGCAATCCGGATCGCTATCTGGTGGGCGACAGCCTGACGCTGGCGGATATCGCGGCTGCAGCCTTGTATGCCCCGCTGCTGGCGCCACCGGGAACGCCCTGGGACATGATGCCGTTCGAGCAGCAACCGGATGCGGTACGCGCGGCGTTACAGCCGATTCGCGACAGCGCGGCAGGGCAGTGGGTGTTGCGACGTTACCAGCAGGATCGCTGAAGGGACGGGGCGTCGACGAGGCTCAGGCCTTGAAGGCGTTCAGTGAGTTCATCACCCGATTGATGTCGCCGCGCAGGATGTCGCCACTGTGGCTGACCGCCTCATCGATGGCGCGTTCGATTTTTTCGCGATCCGCCTGTGGCGGTTTGCCGAGCACGTGGGGCGTCACCAGCGCAGCGTTACCGGGGTGGCCGATACCGACGCGCAGGCGGACAAAGTTGTTCTGGTTGCCGTGACAGCTGACGATATCGCGCAGACCATTGTGACCGCCGTGACCGCCGCCGATTTTCAGGCGGATGGTGCCGGGGGCGAGGTCCAGTTCATCGTGCGCCACCAGCATCTGTGTGGTGGGGATTTTGAAAAAATTCGCCAGCGCCGACGTCGCCTGACCACTGCGATTCATGTAAGTGGTGGGGATCAGTAATCGCACCTGATTGCTTTCGAAGACGAAGGTGCCGGTGAGGCCAAAATATTTCCGGTCTTCAGAAAGCGAAACGCCCCGGCTGCGCGCCAGGGCGTTGACGAACCAGGCGCCGGCGTTGTGGCGGGTGTCCTCGTACTCGCGCCCCGGATTACCGAGGCCGACCAGCAACAGGACAGGTTCCGCCACTGCGCCGACTCAGGGCGATCAGGCTTCGCCGCCTTCAGCCGGTGCTTCTTCAGCACCGCCTTTCTTGGCGTGTACAGCCACCACCGGCAGGTCGTGGTTGTGGGCCAGTTGCACCAGTTCCACGGCTTTCGGCAGCTTGATATCGGACAGGTGAAGCACCTGATTCAGCTTGACGTCGGTCATGTCGACTTCAAGGAACTCCGGCAGGTTCTGCGGCAGGCAGCTGACTTCCACTTCTGCCAGGTTATGCTGGATTTCGCCGCCCTCGTTTTTCACACCGGTGCACTTGTCTTCGTTCAGGAAGTGAACCGGAACCATCATGGTGATCTTGTGGGTCTTGTCGACGCGCAGGAAGTCTGCGTGCATCGGGTAGCCCTTGGCCGGGTGACGCTGCAGATCGCGGATAACCGCCTGCACCTTGCTGCCACCGACATTGATGGTGAGGATGTGGCTGTAAAAGGCTTCGTTTTCCAGGGCTTTAACCAGCTCGCGGGATTCGATGCTGATCATTTCCGGGGCTTTCTCGCCACCGTAAATGATGCCCGGGATACGCGCGGTATGACGCAGGCGGCGGCTCGCACCTTTCCCCGCATCAGCCCGTACTTCGGCATTCAGGGTAAATTCGTTGCTCATGGGACTCTCCAAAGGGTCATGTTCCGCAGTGATCCGCGACCAGAACCGACTGCGTGGCCGATGGCCAGTGGGCCAGCGGGGGCGCGATTATCGTCCAATCCGGTCTCGAAATCCACCGCTAGCCCCTCTCTGGCCGTGCATCTGGCTTTTTACCCGTGCGGGAAAACATGAAGATGCGAGCCTCCCTGCACCGTTTCCCTTTCCCGGGACCATCGGAGCCAGGGATGGCGGAGATGAGCTACAGGGACGTACTCGTGCGTGTCCCGGGAAAGGGAAACGGTGCAGGGAGGCGGAGAAATTCACTGCGATACATATAGAAAGCACAAAAAAGCCGCCGTTTCGGCGGCTTTCGCGGCAGGACTGCCTCTTCTGCAAATGAGGGTCAGATCAGTTCGAGGCGGTCGAACATGGCCGACAGGGATTCTTCGTTGTTGATGCGGCGGATGGTCTCGGCCAGCATCGGCGCCAGCGACAGCACGCGAATGCGGCCGGTGGAACGGGCGGCCTCGGACAGCGGGATGGTGTCGGTCACCACCAACTGGTCAAGCGACGACTTGGTGATGTTCTCGATGGCGGCCCCGGACAGCACCGGGTGGGTGCAGTAGGCGATGACCCGCTTGGCACCGTGGTCCTTCAGGGCCTGAGCAGCCTTGCAGAGGGTGCCGGCGGTGTCGACCATGTCGTCGACGATCACGCAGCTGCGGCCTTCGACTTCGCCGATGATGTGCATGACCTGGGATTCGTTCGCTTTCGGGCGACGCTTGTCGATGATGGCGAGGTCGGCGTCATCAAGTTGCTTGGCCAACGCGCGGGCGCGGACTACACCGCCAACGTCCGGGGAGACCACCATCAGGTCGTCGTAATTCTGCCGCTCGATATCCGCAACAATCAGCGGCGTGGCATAGACGTTGTCCACCGGAATATCAAAAAAGCCCTGAATCTGATCGGCGTGCAAGTCCACCGTGACCACACGATCCACGCCCACACCGGTAACCATGTCGGCGACTACCTTGGCAGTGATCGGCACGCGGGCGGAACGCACCCGGCGATCCTGACGCGAGTAGCCGAAATAGGGGATTACAGCAGTGATGCGGCCGGCGGAGGAGCGACGCAGGGCGTCGGCCATCACCACCAGTTCCATCAGGTTGTCGTTGGTTGGCGCGCAGGTGGACTGGACAATGAAGACATCCTTGCCGCGCACGTTCTCGTGAATTTCCACCGATACTTCGCCGTCGCTGAAAGTGCCGACATCGGCAGCGCCGAGCGGAATGTTCAGGTGACGCACCATGGCGCGAGCCAGATCGGGGGTGGCGTTGCCGGTAAAGACCACGAGCTTCGACACAGTCGTCTCCTGTTTTCGTCAGTACTGACGGCAGTGATGTGCAGGACGTGATGGGCGAGAAAATTGGCTGGGGTGCCAGGACTCGAACCTGGGAATGACGGGATCAAAACCCGTTGCCTTACCAACTTGGCGACACCCCAACACTACCTTGCTGTGCTTCGCAGTTTCGCCAGCGCTGCATGGGCGGGCGATTCGTTAACACTGCGAGCCACAAAACCTTGCCATTGCGGCGGCAACTTCTGAAGCAATGCTTCACCCTGTTGCCTGTCGGCGACGCGGGCAAAAACGCATGCTCCGGTGCCGGTCATCCGGGCGTTGCCCGTCTGCGTTCTGAGCCATTCCATTGCATCGCGAACTTGCGGAAAAAGCCGCGTCGCAACCGGTTCACAATCATTGCGGAACTGACTTTCCGCACCCGGCCCAAGAAAGGCGGCTACTGTACTTTCGGGGGTATGCCTTGTCAATTGCGGATCGGCGAAAATTGCTGCGGTTGAAATGCTGCAACCGGGATGCACCACCAGATAGTCGACAGCGGGCAAATCGAGCATTGCTAACTGCTCTCCGACGCCCTCTGCCCAGGCACTGTGGCCGCGAACGAACACCGGCACATCGGCGCCGAGCTGCAGGCCGATAGCGGCCAGCTCATCAATGCTCAGGTCCAGTTGCCAGAGCTGGTTGAGGCCGAGCAGGGCGGTGGCGGCGTCGCTGGAGCCGCCGCCGACGCCGCCGCCAGTGGGCAGACGTTTGTCGAGATCAATGGCTGCCCCGAGTAGCTGGCCGGCCCGTTGTTGCAGGGCGCGGGCCGCGCGCAGGATCAGATTGTCGTCACCCGCCAGTGCTGCTGGCGCCGCCAGCGACAGCTGATCGGCGTCGGCAAAGTGGAGGGTGTCGCCATAATCCAGCAGGCTGAATACGGTTTGCAGGGTGTGATATCCGTCGCGGCGGCGGCCGGTGATATGCAGGAACAGGTTAAGTTTGGCGGGCGCCGGTAGCGAGAAGCTCACGGCAGGGGCTCCCAGCGCCGCACCACCAGCGTAAAGCGCTGGTCTTGATGATTGGCGCGGATCCGCTGCGGCAGGTTGAGGCCACTGGTGCGTTGGTAATCGGAGAATTGCAGCTGCCAACCGAGTTGGGTGAGGGTGGTGAGCAGGCCCTGTTCATCACGCTGCTCCTGCCATTGCGCCTCGGGCCAGGGCAGGCCGCGGATCCAGAATTGCAGGGCTTCCACTGGCAGCCACAGACCGGTCAACCGCCAGGCCAGCTCCGCGCTGCTGGCGGCGGAGACCTGTTCCTTGCCGGTATCGAGCATGGCGCCGTCGTCGGCCCAGAACAGTCGGGCGCTGCCGATGCCGACCGGCCCGGAGAAATGCAGCTCCCCGCGGGGATGGCGTTGGCGCCATTCCAGCGAGGCCGAGCCGCCGTCGTTGCCCGCCCGGTAGCCGAGCCGTCCGGACAGGTTCCAGTTTTGCATGGCCTCCACGGACTCGGGCAGGGGGCCGCTGGGCAGACGGCTTTGGCAGCCGCCGAGGACCAGCAGCACGGACAGCAGCGCGGCGCGAATCACGGGGTCGGTGAGCCGGTCAGGCGTTCAACGGTGGCGGGCACCTGGGTGTTGTCCGGCTGGCGCTCCATGGCATCGCGCCACACCCGGCGTGCCTCGTCCTGCTGGCCGAGCACCCACAATACTTCTCCCAGATGGCTGGCCACTTCCGGGTCGGGGAAGGCGTTCCAGGCTTTTTGCAGCCAGGGCAGGGCCTCGTCCGGGCGGCCGAGGCGGTAGAGCACCCAGCCCATGCTGTCGATGATGGCCGGATCATCCGGGCGTTGCTCAATGGCACGGCGGATATAGCGATACGCCTCGTCGTGACGGTCGGTGCGGTCGGTCAGGGTGTAGCCGAGGGCGTTCAGGGCCACCGGGTCATCCGGCTTCAGTTCCAGCATGCGGCGCAAATCGGCTTCCAGCTGCGCCACGTTGTCGAGTTTCTCGGCGGTCATGGCGCGGGCGTAGAGCAGGTCGGTACTGGCGGGAAAGTCTTTCAGGGCCTGATTCAGCAGTGCCATGGCGGCGAGGTGGTCATTGCGCTGGTTCAGCATGTCGGCCTCGGCCGCATGCAGGGCAGGGATCTGGTCCGGGTGCTGATCGCGTAGCTCCGCCAGCACGGCGGCGGCCTGTTCATCCTGACGGGTCTGGTAGAGCAGCCTTGCGGCCTGAGCGCGGGCGCGCAACTGGTGCGGGCCGGGGCCCACTTTCAGATAGTGATCGATGGCGGCCTGAGGGTCGCGGTCCATCTCGGCGGCACGGGCCAGATAGACGTGCATGTCGTCCGGGCGGAAGCCCTCCTCCAGCAGCTCCTGCAAGGTGGCGCTGGCCTCGTCCCGGGCACCCTGTTCCATGCCGAACAGGGCCAGCGAGAAGCGCAGTTCCTGATCTTCCGGGTGGCGTTCGGCGAGCAGGGTGAGTTGCTGGCTGGCGCGCTCATGCAGGCCATCTTCGAGCAGCAGGCGGATATACAGCACGCGCACTCGTTTGGCATCGGGGTAGCGCTTGAGCAGCCGTTCAAGATGACGCCAGGTCTGATCCTTGCGCCCCATCTGATAGAGCAGGCGGCCCTTGAGCAGCAGTGCATCCTCGTGTTGGCTGTTCAGCGAAATCGCCTTTTCACTGGCGGCCAGTGCCTGCGGCAGCCGCTGCTGCTGTTGCAGATGCAGCGCCCGCGCGTACCAGAGTGGTGCCTGTTTCGGGTGTCGGTCGGTGAGACTGGCGAGCGCGTGCAGCAGCGCGCTGTTGCCCTCCGCATCAAGGCCACGCGCCTGGCCCACCAGTCGCAGCAGCGCCTCGTCCGGGTGGCGGGCCAGCAGGACGTCGATGTGGCGCGCTGCGCCCTCGGCATCGCCACTTTGTAGTCGGGCAATGGTGAGCAGCTCATGGACATCGCTGCTGTCCGGGTCGCCGGCCAGCCAGATCTCGCCGAGCTCGATGGCGAGCAGGGGGTCGTCCAGATAGGCGGCCAGTCGGGCGGCCTGCTCGGCCACCTTCGGATCACGGTGGGTCAGTGCTTCGCGGCCGTAGTAGCCGAGCGTGACACCCAGCAGATTGCGCTGGGCGGCCACCTCTGCCACCAGCAGGTCAGCCAGGGTGGCGGCGCTGTAAGCGGGCCGTTCCGGGGGCGCGATGGTGGCTTGATCGGGTGTGTCCATGGTCGGCCTGCCGGCACAGCCGGCCAGTACAGCAACGGTCATCAGAATGGCAAAACGGCCAGGGGAGAGCGGCTGCGGCATCGGGGGACTCAATATCTCGACAAAAAAAGCAGGGCCAATCATGGCACAGGGTATGTCCTGCTGACAGGGCTGCGGCGGTCCGGTTCCGTTGTTTAAGGGGGGCGATTGCCGCAAAATGCTCGTCCCGGCCCCTCGGCCGATGAATAGTTCGTCTATGGAACTGCTGACAGCGGGTCTTAACCATACTACCGCCGACGTGGCGTTGCGGGAGCGGGTATCGCTTACCGGCGCGGCGCTGGACGCGGCCCTGCGCGAGTTGCGCGGCGAGCCCGGGGTGCGCGAAGTGGCAGTGCTGTCGACTTGCAACCGCACCGAGATCTATTGCCTCAGTGAAGGACCCGTGCCGGATCTGGCGGGATGGCTGGCGCGTCACAAGCAAATGTCCGAGAGCACTCTGCGGCGGGCCATGTATCAGTACCGCGCTCACGATGCCCTGCGTCATATGATGCGCGTGGCTGGCGGACTCGATTCGCTGGTGCTCGGTGAGCCGCAGATTCTGGGCCAGATGCGTGATGCCTACTCCCGTGCCCACGATAGCGGTGTGCTCGGCACCCATCTGGCGCGTTACTTCCAGCAGACCTTTGCAGTGGCGAAACGAATTCGCACCGACACCGGCATCGGTACTCACCCGGTATCGGTGGCCTATGCGGCGGTGTCCTTCGCCCGCCATATCTTTGCCGATCTATCGAAAAGTCGTGCCCTGCTGATCGGCGCCGGCGAGATGATTTCGCTGGTGGCCCGCCATCTGAAAGAACAACAGGTCGCCGATATTGTTGTCGCCAATCGCACCCTCGCCCGTGCCCAGGTGCTCGCGGAGGAAGTGAACGGGCGCGCCATCACGCTGGAAGAACTGCCCGGCGCGCTGGAACATGCCGATATCGTTATCAGCTGTACTGCCAGTCCGGTGCCGGTGCTGGGCAAGGGTGTGGTGGAGCGGGCACTGAAAAAGCGTCGCCACCGCCCCATATTCATGGTTGACATTGCCGTGCCCCGTGATATCGAGCCGGAAGTGGGCAAGCTCGGCGATATCTACCTGTATACGGTAGACGATCTCCACGAGGCCATCGAAAGTAATGTGCGCCAGCGTCGTGAGGCGGCCCGTGAGGCGGAGCGGCTGATTGAAGAGGCCCTGCTGCGCCACGAGCGTGAGTCCCGTGAGCTGACGGCGGTTGATACCGTGCGAGCCTACCGGGAAAAAATCCAGCTGCATGCCGGTTCCGAGTTGCAGCGCGCTATGCGTCAGCTGGAAGCCGGCCAGGATCCGACGGAAGTGATGCAGCGTTTCCAGCAGAGTCTGGTGAACAAGATTCTCCATGCCCCGAGCGTGCAATTGCGCCGGTTGGCCGCCGAGCGACGCGAAGATGCGTTGCGGGTGGCCCGTGAAATCCTTCTCGACGAACCCGTTGCCGACGAGTCGCCCGCCCGCCAACCTGAAGAGTAGTCATGACCCCGCGCCTCAAGCAGAAACTCGACCGTTTGGTGGAGCGTCACGAGGAGCTGTCGGCGCTGTTGTCCGATGCCTCGGTGATCAGTGATCAGCCACGCTTTCGCGACTACTCGCGCGAATATGCCGAGCTTGAGCCAGTGGTGGCCTGTCATCGCCAGTGGCATCAGGCCGAGCAAGATCGCGAAGCCGCCGCACTGATGTGTGCGGATCCGGACCCGGACATGCGCGCCATGGGCGAAGAAGAACGCCACGCTGCAGAACAGCGGGCCGCCGACTATGAGATTGAATTGCAGCGATTGATGTTGCCACGGGATCCCCGTGATCAGGCCAATGTCTTTCTGGAAATCCGTGCCGGCACCGGCGGTGATGAGGCGGCGATTTTTGCCGGCGACCTGTTTCGCATGTATTCGCGTTATGCCGACCGGCAGGGCTGGCGCGTGGAAGTGATCAGCGCCAGTGATGGCGAGCACGGTGGTTACAAGGAAATTATTTCCCGTATCCACGGTCAGGGCGTTTATTCAAAGCTGAAGTTTGAATCCGGTGCCCACCGGGTCCAGCGGGTGCCGGCCACCGAGTCGCAGGGGCGGATTCACACCTCTGCCTGCACCGTGGCAGTGATGGCCGAGGCGGAAGATCTTGGTGATATCGAGATTCGCAACGAGGATTTGCGCATTGACACCTACCGATCTTCCGGTGCCGGCGGCCAGCACGTCAACACTACCGATTCTGCAGTGAGGATTACTCACATTCCCACCGGCGTTGTGGTGGAGTGTCAGGAAGAGCGCAGTCAGCACAAGAACAAGGCCAAGGCGATGTCGTGGCTAACAGCACGGTTGTATGACGAGCGCGAACGCAAACGGCATCAGGAGCAGTCGGCGACGCGCAAGTCGCTGGTGGGTTCCGGTGATCGTTCCGAGCGGATTCGCACCTACAATTTTCCCCAGGGCCGATTGACCGATCACCGTATCAACCTGACGCTGTATCGTCTCGACGAAATCGTTCAAGGCGAAATGGATGAAGTGCTTGATGCTCTGCAGACGGAACATCAGGCCGAGCAGTTGGCGCAGCTGGCGGAGAGCGCCGCATGAGCACGGTGGCGGCGCTGCTGCAGGATGCCCGTCGCCGTCTGCAGGACAGCGACAGTGCCGCGCTGGATGCCGAATTACTGCTCGGTCATGTGCTCGGCAAACCGAGGAGCTTTTTTTTTACCTGGCCTGAGCATGAAGTAGAAGGCGCCGCGCTGATGCAGTTCCAGCATTTGCTGGCGCGGCGAGCCAGCGGCGAGCCGGTGGCCCATGTACTCGGTCGCCGCGAGTTCTACGGCCATGAATTGCTGGTGTCACCGGATACCCTGATTCCACGGCCGGACACCGAACTGCTGGTGGATACGGTGCTGGAGCTGCTGCCGGCTGAGCAGCCGTTGCGGATCGCTGATCTGGGCACGGGTACTGGCGCGATTGCTATTGCGCTCGGCCTCGCCCGCCCGGCCTGGCAGTTGCTGGCGGTGGACTACATAGTGGCGGTGCTGGATCTGGTGGAGCGCAATGTCCATCGTCTGAAGGCCGCCAATGTGACGCCGTTGCAGTCGAACTGGTTCAGTCGCCTGGATGGCAGCTTTGATGCCATTGTCAGCAACCCGCCCTATATCCGCGCCAATGATGTTCATCTCACCCGTGGCGATGTGCGTTTCGAGCCGCGTTCGGCGCTGGTCAGCGGTGATGACGGGTTGGATGACATCCGCACCATCATCCGCGGTGCGGTTTCGCAGCTGCGACCCGATGGGCTGCTGGCCCTCGAACATGGCTATGATCAGGGCGCACCGGTGCGGGCGCTGATGCACGATCACGGCTTTGTCCAGATAGAAACCCGGCGTGACTATGGCGACAACGAGCGTGTCACCTTTGCGCTTCGCGGAGGTGATCATGCTGAGCGATGACGAGCTGCTGCGCTACAGTCGCCAGATTCTGTTGGCGGAGGTGGATCTGGCTGGTCAGGAAGCGTTGCGGGCCGCTTTTGTGTTGCTGGTGGGGGCGGGCGGCCTGGCGAATCCCGCTGCCCTGTATCTCGCCGGCGCCGGTGTTGGACGGTTATTGATTGCCGACGGCGATGTGTTGGAGGCATCCAATCTGCACCGCCAGATCGGTTTCCGGCAGGGCGATGTTGGCCGTAACAAGGCCGAGGCGCTGGCCGCGCAATTACGCGCGCTCAATGACGCGGTGGAGGCACGGGTGCAGCCACACTATGTGGATGAGTCTTGGCTGGCAAGCGTGGTGCCGACCGTGGATGTGGTGCTTGATTGTAGCGATAACTTCGCGACCCGGGCGCTGGTGAATGCGGCCTGCGTGGCGGCGCGAACGCCACTGGTATCGGCGGCGGCAATCCGTTTCAGTGGTCAGCTTGCTGTATTTGATTTACGTCGCGACGATGCCGCCTGTTACGGCTGCCTGTATGGCAATGGTGACAATGTTGATGAGTTGTGTAGCGAATCCGGCATTCTCGGTCCGGTGGTGGGGGTGATGGGAACCTTGCAGGCACTGCAGGCGATTCGCCTGCTCACCGGCTTGCCGGTGAGCCAATCGCTGCAATTATTTGATGGTCACACGTTAAGCTGGAAATCGCTCTCTTTCCGCCGCGACCCCGCCTGTCCGGTCTGCGCCAGATTGAAAACGTCTTGGTTGCAGGAACGGTAATCTGTCTGTCGCCGTTAGCGGGCTTTGGGCACAACCACGGTTTCGGTGGACGAGAGCGAATCGTGCAGCGTCTGCCTGGCGGGCAGTAACGCCATCAGCCAGCCGATACCGAGCAGCAGCGTTGATGCGCAGCCAGCCAGAAAGCGACTGACCGTTTGCAGCAACGACATTGGCCGGCGATGGATATCCCGGCTCAGCAGTTTCCAGGCGCGCATGCCAAGGGTCTGGCCACCGTGGGTCCAGAACCAGGCATAAAAGCCCCAGGTAATCAGCAGCAACAGCGGAAACAGCAGACCCTGCAGGGCCAGACGGGTGGGCACCTCGACACCGTTGACGTCATCCATGGGTAGGCCGGTTTTCGGATACAGCCACACCAGCACACCGGCGGCGGCAAACCACACTGCCACCAGCAACAGGCCGTCGTAAAACATCGCCATCAGCCGTCGCCACAGCGGCGCGGGCGGCAAATCAGCGCGGAACAGGTCGGGGGATGTGGCGTGGGAAGGGTCGGTCATCTCCGCCTCTTCGCGGCTCGGGCCGGGCCCGGGAAATCTGGTACCAGAGGTCGGACTCGAACCGACACGGTGTTGCCACCGGTGGATTTTGAATCCACTGCGTCTACCATTTCGCCACTCTGGCAAGTGGGGGCGCAGTATACCAAGGGTTCGGCAATATGCCAGAGGTCATGAATCTGCCGCGCTATTCCGCTATCATGCGGTCCTTCCTGACATGCCGGTAAAGCATGATGAATGTTGACGACTTCGCCTTTGACCTGCCGGACGAGCTGATCGCCCGCCGCCCCACCGCCGAGCGCACCGGCTCGCGACTTCTGTCGCTGACAGCTGCGGGCCTCGGTCACCACCGTTTCCCTGATCTGCAGCAGTTCCTGCGCCCCGGCGACCTGCTGGTGTTTAACGATACCCGGGTCATCCCGGCGCGGCTGTTCGGTCAGAAGGCCTCTGGCGGCAGAGTCGAGGTACTGGTCGAGCGACTTACCGGCGAGCGCGAGGCGCTCTGCCATGTGCGTGCCTCCAAGGCGCCGAAGCCGGGCAGCTGGCTGGAGTTTGATGATGGTGTCCGGGCCGAGATGCGTGGTCGGGTAGGCGAGTTGTTCCATCTGTTCTTTGCCGGCTCTGTCTCGCTGCTGGACGTGCTGGAGCGTATCGGCCATGTGCCGCTGCCGCCCTATATTGATCGCGCCGACGATGCCGACGATCTCGGTCGCTACCAGACCGTCTATGCCCGCGAGCCCGGCGCGGTGGCGGCGCCAACGGCGGGCCTGCATTTTGATCAGCCGCTGTTGGCTGCGTTGGCCGCGCAGGGCATTGATCAGGCCTTTGTCACCCTGCATGTGGGTGCGGGTACTTTCCAGCCGGTGCGGGTAGAACGGGTCGAGGACCATGTCATGCACACCGAGTTGTACCGGGTGCCGGAGACGTTGCCGGAACAGGTGGCGACCACCCGCGCCCGGGGCGGTCGGGTGATCGCCGTGGGCACCACGGCGCTGCGGGCGCTGGAGTCGGCGGCGAGCAGCGGTACGCTGCGCGCCGGGCAGGGCGAAACCGGGATATTCATCTACCCCGGCTACCGTTTCCGGGTGGTCGACGCATTGGTGACAAATTTTCATCTGCCGCGCTCCACGCTGCTGATGCTGGTGAGCGCGCTGGCGGGGCGGGAGAGGATTATGGCGGCCTACGCGGAAGCTGTGCGCGAGGGCTACCGGTTTTTCAGTTATGGCGATGCCATGTTGATCGAGAAGGCGGCGGACGCCTTGAGCAGGAACAGTTGATGTCGAGAATGCAGTTTTCCCTGCTCGGGCAGGATGGCGCCGCCCGTCGGGGGCGAATGACCTTTCCTCGCGGCACGGTGGAAACGCCGGCGTTCATGCCGGTGGGTACCTATGGCACGGTCAAGGCCATGCTGCCGCGTGATCTCGCTGCCACCGGTGCAGAGATATGTCTTGGTAATACCTTTCATCTGATGCTGCGGCCGGGCACCGAGGTGATCCGGCGCCATGGTGATCTGCACGATTTCATGCAGTGGCAGAAACCGATCCTGACCGATTCCGGCGGCTTTCAGGTGTTCAGTCTTGGCAAGTTGCGCAAGGTCAGGGAAGAGGGCGTCACCTTCCGCTCGCCGATCAATGGCAGCAAGGTGTTTCTCGGGCCAGAGGAAGCCATGCAGGTGCAGCGGGATCTGGGTGCTGATATCTGCATGATCTTCGATGAGTGCACACCGTTTCCTGCCACCGAGAAGGAAGCACGGGATTCCATGGCGTTGTCGTTGCGCTGGGCGTTGCGCAGTAAAACCGCGCATGAGGGTAACGACGCTGCCTGTTTCGGTATCGTTCAGGGCGGCATGTATCCGCACCTGCGCCGCGAGTCGCTTGCTGGCCTGACCGATATCGGTTTCGATGGTTATGCCATCGGCGGGCTGTCGGTGGGGGAGCCGCAGGAAGAAATGCTGCGCATCCTCGGCGAGGTCACCCCGGACATGCCCGCCGACCGCCCTCGTTACCTGATGGGAGTGGGGCGGCCGGAAGATATCGTTGAGGCGGTGCGTCGTGGCATTGATATGTTCGATTGCGTGATGCCGACCCGCAATGCCCGCAACGGCCATCTGTTCACCTCCACCGGGGTGGTGCGGATCCGCAATGCCGTGCATCGTGAGGACACCGGTCCGCTGGATGCCAATTGCAACTGTTACACCTGTCAGAATTTCTCCCGTAGCTACCTGCATCATCTCGATCGCTGCGGTGAAATGCTCGGCGCTCAACTCGCCACCATCCACAATCTGCACTACTACCAGAGCCTGATGGCCGGATTGCGGGGGGCAATTGAAGCCGGTACATTGTCGGCCTTTGTCGACACCTTCTACGCGGCCCGGGACCTTCCCGTGCCGCCCCTGTAAGTTGATTTCCAAGGAGTTTTTGCCATGAGTCTGTTTATTTCCCCTGCCTATGCCGAAGGTGCTTCACCGGTCGGCGCCGCCGGATTCGACTGGATCCTGATTGTCGGCATGATCGTGATCTTCTACTTTTTCCTGATTCGCCCGCAGTCCAAGCGTGCCAAGGAGCATCGCGAACTGGTATCCGGTCTGGCAAAGGGTGACGAGGTGGTCACCAGTGGTGGCATCCTCGGCAAGGTCAACAAGGTGAGCGACGACTACGTCACCATCGAAATCGCCGGCAATGTTGAAATCAAGCTGCAAAAGCACGCGGTGTCGGCAACCTTGCCGAAAGGCACCATCAAGCAGATCACAGAATCGAAATAATACGCGGGCGCGTTGGCGTCCGTCGGGAGAGTGCTATGACCCGTTATCCGCGCTGGAAGCTGTTGCTGCTGATGGCCGTGCTCGGCATCTGTGGCCTGTATGCCATGCCCAATCTGTATCCCGATGTGCCGGCGATTCAGGTCACCAGTACCCAGGCCGGTGGTGAGGTGTCACGGGTGGCCCGTGAAACGCTGGATGAGGCACTGGCCACGGCGGGAATCACTCACAGTGCTGGCGAGCAGGTGGGTACTTCCTGGCTGGTGCGAACGGGCAGCAACGATGATCAGTTGCGTGCCAAGGTGATCGCCGAGGATGCCCTCGGACGCGATTATGTGGTGGCCCTGAACCTCGCACCGACCACCCCGGACTGGCTGCGCACCCTGCGCGCCAGCCCGATGAACCTCGGTCTTGATCTGCGCGGTGGCGTTCACTTTCTGATTCAGGTTGATAGCGAGGCGGCTATTCGTCAGCGCATGGAGGCCTGGGCCGGTGAGCTGAGATTGATGCTGCGTGACGACGGTGTTCGTTATCGCACGGTCGAGCATAGCGGCCGCGAGCTGATTGTACTGTTCCAGGACGAGATGGGTCTGGACGCGATGGACAGCAAGATTCGCACCCGCTTCCGCGAGTTTACCGGGCGCCGCATTGACGGTGATCCGGGCATGCGACTGGTGTTGTCCGAGCAGGCGGTGAAGGAAATTCAGGATTACGCGGTGGATCAGAACCGCACCTCGCTGAACAACCGGGTCAATGAGCTCGGCGTTGGCGAACCGGTGGTTCAGCGTCAGGGTGCTGACCGTATCGTGGTGCAGTTGCCCGGTATTCAGGACGCGGCTCAGGCGCGGCGTATTCTTGGTCGTACCGCAACGCTGGAGTTCCGCCTGGTGGCAGATGAGTTCAGCGGCCGCACACCGGGTGTGGCCCCCGCGGGCACGGAAATTTTTCCGTTCAAGAGTGGTGGCGCGCCAGTGGTGCTGCGTCGTCAGAATATCGTCACCGGTGATCAGGTGACCAATGCCCAGATGGGCTTCGACGATCAGGGCGTACCGCAGGTCAATATTACCCTCGATGCCGCCGGTGCCCGTCGCATGCAGCGGGTCACGTCAGAAAATGTCGGCAAGCCGATGGGTGTGCTGTTCATTGAGAACAAGAGCGAAATCCAGCGTTATACCGATGCCGAAGGCGAGCGCCGCGAGCGGGTGGTAAATACCTCCGAGCAGTACGTCATCAACGTTGCCACCATCCGCGACACGCTCGGTAGCCGGTTCCGCATTACCGGTCTCGACAGCGCGGCGGAAGCTGCCGAGCTTGCGCTGTTGTTGCGTGCCGGTGGTCTGGCGGCGCCGATCTCGATTATTGAGGAACGCACCATTGGACCGAGCCTCGGCGCCGACAACATCAAGGCCGGTTTCAACTCCATGGTCATCGGTATGACCCTGGTGTTGGTGTTCATGGCTCTCTACTACAAGGTCTTTGGCCTGATTGCCAATATCGCTCTGGTGGGCAATCTGGTAATCATTGTCGGCTTCCTGTCGATGATTCCCGGTGCCACCCTGACGCTGCCGGGCATTGCCGGTATTGTCCTCACCGTGGGTATGGCGGTGGATGCCAATGTGCTGATCTTCGAGCAGATCAAGCAGTCGTTGAAGCAGGGGTTGGCGCCACTGCAGGCCATTGAGGCCGGTTACAATCGAGCCTTCAGCACGATTCTGGACGCGAATGTCACCACCATGATTGTGGCGGTGATCCTGTTTGCCGTTGGCACCGGCTCGGTGCAGGGTTTTGCGGTAACGCTCTTTATCGGCATCCTGACATCCATGTTTACCGCCATTGTCGGCACCCGCTCGATCGTCGAGTTCATCTATGGCCGTGCCGATCGTGCTCCCGCACGATTGAGCATTTGAGGAGATCACCATGAAGAAATTGCATCGCTTCGATTTCATGGGGTTGCGTCGGAACTTCGGCATTTTGTCGGTTGTGCTGGTGCTGACATCGCTCGGCATGCTGTGGATGAAAGGCCTGAACCTGGGGCTGGATTTCACCGGCGGCGCTCTGGTCGAGGTCAGCTCGCCGCATGATATTTCCATTGAGGACGCGCGCCGCAGCCTGCAGGGGTCGCCTTATCAGGATGCGGTGATCCAGCATTTCGGCTCCGCCCGTGATGTGGTGGTGCGAGTGGCTCCCAAGGACGATGTCAATCCGGATGTCGTTGGTGAGGAGATGTTCGCACTGCTGGCGGAGGTGTTGCCGGACCTTGAGCTGCGGCGGGTGGAATTCGTTGGTCCGCAAGTCGGTAACGAACTGCGTGATCAGTCGGGCCTGGCACTGCTGATGGCGCTTGGTGCCATGCTGATTTATATCTGGTTCCGCTTTACCAACAAGTTTGGTGTCTCGGCGGTGGTGGCCCTGTTTCACGACGTATTGATCGTGCTGGGCTTTTTTGCCTTCTTCCAATGGCAGGTGGATCTCACTGTGCTTGCGGCCTTGCTGGCGTTGATCGGTTACTCGATCAACGACTCCATCGTGGTGGCGGACTATGTGCGTGATACGTTCCGCAATACTCGTCTTGAGGATCCTGCGGAAATCGTCAACAGCGCTATCCAGCAGACCATCGGCCGGACGGTCAATACCTCGTTAACCACCTTGATGGTGGTGCTGGCGCTGCAGTTTTTTGGCGGCGAAGCGGTGCACAGTTTCTCGCTGGCGCTGTCGATCGGGATTATTGTCGGTACCTACTCGTCCATCTATATCGTCTGCAATCTGGCGCTGGCGATGAAGCTCGACAAGGAAGATTTCATCATTCCGGTGGTGGAAGAGGTCGACGAGGCGCCCTGATTTCCTGCCGAACCCTGTCGCGGCATGATTGCCGCGACAGGCGACAGCTGAGGTTAATCCTGCCAGTTGGCGCAGTCTGCACACAGGGTGGCGTCGGGCAGGGCGTTGAGGCGGGCCTCGCTGATCGTCGCCTCGCAGCGTTCACAGATCTCACCCCGCCCCTGATGTAATCGTTCCAGCGCGTGGTCGACCCGGGCCAGATGGTCGCGCACTTCATGTTCCAGCGCCTCGACCACCTCATCGTTCTGTACCTGCACCGCCTGCTCGGCAAAATCCGGATCCAGTGGACCTTCCGCCCGCTTCTGGTGAAGGTCATAGCGGACGAGACGCTGTTTCAGGCTCTCGCGCAGGATTTCCAGCTTCTGCAATCGGGTTTTCATCGGTATCTCCTTTAGGGTGGCGGTATTGTCCTGCCTGCCAACGTACCACAGCCTGATCTGGATCAAGAGTCGCTGCAACGGAGGGGTTAAGCTGTGATGGTCTGATATTGATCCCACGCCCGGAGGCGCGAATGACTGTCGAGAAGCACGATTTGCTGCACGAATTGCCCGAGTATCGCGAGCAGATCCATCATCTGAAGATGAACAACGCCCATTTTGCCCGCCTGTTTGAGGAGTACCACGACCTTGATCACGAAGTGCGCCGGATCGAAACCGGAGTAGAGGCAACGTCCGATCAGTATCTGGAAGATCGCAAGAAGGCTCGCCTGAAGCTGAAAGACGAGATGTACGGCATGCTTAGGGCGGTGGAAGCCTGAAGTCGGTCGATAAAAAAGGCGCCTGAGAAGGCGCCTTTTTTTGCAGAGGCGCGTTAGCGCTTCAGTTTTTCGGTGAGGTGCGGCTGGATTTTCTGCAGCAGTCCCTTAAACACCTTGATCGATCCGGCCAC
Organism: Alcanivoracaceae bacterium; assembly: GCA_046292765.1. Classification (GTDB taxonomy): domain Bacteria; phylum Pseudomonadota; class Gammaproteobacteria; order Pseudomonadales; family Alcanivoracaceae; genus PGZG01. The sequence goes on from JBKBQA010000001.1 coordinate 746,948, forward strand.
CACATTGCCGCTTTCCAGATAGCGGGGGTTGCCGCTCAGGTCTCCGATCAGGCCGCCGGCCTCGGTCACCAGCAGGGCGCCGGCCGCGATATCCCACTCCTGTAACCCCATCTCGAAGAAGCCATCCATTCGCCCTGCGGCCACCCAAGCCAGATCCAGCGCCGCAGAACCGGGCCGCCGCAGGCCGGCGGTACTGCTGGCGATGTCCTTGAACATGGCCAGATAGGCATCCATGTGTTCGGCCTGATCCTTGCGGAACGGGAAGCCGGTGCCGATCAGGGTGCCGTCGAGGCCGGCCGGCTGGGTCACCCGCAGGCGGCGACCGTTCAGGGCTGCGCCGCGGCCCTTGCTGGCGGTGAATTCCTCATCGCGGAGCGGATCATAGATCAGCGCATGTTCAACCTTGCCCTTGTGTTTGAGGGCAATGGAAATACAGTACTGCGGAAAGCCATGAATAAAATTGGTGGTGCCGTCGAGCGGGTCGATGACCCACTGCCAATCGCGCCCTTCACCCTTGCCCTCGATCAGGCCGGTTTCTTCGCCGAGCAGGCCATGGTCCGGGTAGGCCTTGCGGATCACTTCGATGATCTTGGCTTCGCTGGCCCGGTCCACTTCGGTGACAAAATCGTTGATACCTTTCTTCTGTACGCTGATGACAGAAACGTCTTCAGCTGCGCGGCGCAGAATAGTGCCGGCCTGACGGGCAGCACGTTGGGCGATGTTGACCTGGGGAGCCAGCATGGGGAGCAATCCTGTAAAAGAGCGGGTAACGAGGCGGCGATTCTAACAGACAGGCTGGCGTCGCGGCAGTGCCTGTGCCCGCTTCAGCTGCTAAGATGCGGTTCTTTTTCAGGGATTTAACACCGACCATGCTCGACCGCGTTCGTATCGTAATGGTGGAAACCCGGCATCCCGGCAATGTCGGTGCTGCTGCCCGGGCCATGAAGAACATGGGTTTGTCTGACCTGCGTCTGGTCCGGCCAGTGCGGTTCCCGGATCAGGAAGCCACCGCCCGGGCCACCGAAGGTGCGGCCAATATCCTTGAGCGTGCCCGGGTTTGTGCCGATCTGGATGAGGCACTGGGTGATGCGGATCTGGTGATCGGTACCAGCGCTCGTCAGCGCCGTATTCCCTGGCCCTGCATTACTCCGCGTCAGCTTGGTGATCGTATTGCCGCCGAGCCGGACATGAAGGTCGCGGTGATGTTCGGTCGCGAGGATCGCGGCTTGACCAATGAGGAGCTGCAGCGTTGTAACCTGCATGTGTCGATTCCGGCGGACAGCGAGTACGGTGTACTTAACGTCGCCTCGGCGGTGCAGTTGATCAGTTATGAGCTGCGTCTGGCGCTGGTCGGTGATGAGCTGGATCGACCCGAAGCGCGGGCGCGTCGGCACAGCATGCCGTTGCCGGAACTGGTCTGGGACGAGCCGCCGGCCAGCAATCAGGACGTTGATCTGTTGCTCACCCATCTGGAACGGGTGGCGATGGTCAGCGGTTTTCTTGATCCGCAAAAGCCGGCCCAGGTCAGCACCCGGTTGCGGCGCCTGTTTATGCGCGCCCGCCCGGACAAAATGGAAGTCGGTATTCTGCGCGGCATCCTGGCCAGCATTGAAAAACGCTGGGAAAAATAACCTCTCCTCTCGGAGTGTTTATGTTTGATCGCATTCGTGAAGACATCCGTTCGGTGTTCCACCGTGACCCGGCGGCGCGTAACAGTATTGAAGTGCTGCTGACCTATCCGGGTCTGCACGCGCTGCTGCTTCATCGTCTTGCCCACGTCTGCTGGCGAGCCCGGCTGAAGCTGCTGGCGCGGCTGATTTCGGCCTTCAGTCGCTGGATGACCGGGATCGAGATCCATCCCGGTGCCACCATAGGCCGGCGTTTCTTTATCGACCACGGTATGGGGGTGGTGATTGGCGAGACGGCCGAGATCGGTGATGACGTCACCCTGTATCACGGCGTGACGCTGGGCGGCACCAGCTGGAGCAAGGGCAAGCGCCACCCGACGCTGGGCGACGGCGTGGTGGTGGGTGCCGGTGCCAAGGTGCTGGGGCCGATCACACTCGGCGCCGGCAGCAAGGTCGGCTCCAATTCGGTGGTTACCCGGGACGTGCCGGAGGGCGCCACCGTGGTTGGCATTCCCGGCCGCGTCATCCGCAAGGCGGAGACCGAGGAAGAGCTCAAGCGCGAGGAAATGGCCAAGAAGATCGGTTTTGAGGCCTATGGTATGGCCAGTGACATGCCGGACCCGGTGGCTCAGGCCATCCACCTGCTGCTCGATCATATGCATGCGGTGGACACCAAGATCGACCGGATGTGCAAATCCCTGTCCGATCAGGGAATTCGCAGCTGTGACGAGAAGCTGCCGGAGCTCAATGACGAGGATTTCGATCCAGTGCGCCAGGACGAGTCGCCCCACTAACCCGGCCAGTGGAGGAGCAGCCGTAATACTTGACCAATTTAGTCGGGATTAGGTAGCCTTGACGCCATTGTCACACCGCCAATGTGGGATTGCCGTTATGCGACTGACCACCAAGGGACGCTACGCCGTCACTGCCATGCTGGATCTGGCCCTTCATGCCGAGAATGCACCGGTGTCGCTGGCGGATATTTCCGAGCGTCAGGGCATCTCCATTTCCTATCTGGAACAGCTCTTTGCCAAACTGCGCCGGCACAAGCTGGTGGTCAGTGTCCGTGGTCCGGGGGGCGGTTATCAGCTCGGCGCCGAGCCGCAGGCCATCAGTGTTGCCAGTGTCATTGATGCAGTGGATGAGCCGGTGGATGCCACCCGTTGCGGCGGTCAGGGTGACTGCCACGAAGGCGAGGTCTGCCTGACCCATCACTTGTGGACCGATCTGTCGACCCGCATCCATCAGTTTCTCAGTGGCATCACTCTGGGTGATCTGGTGGCGCGCCGCGAAATCCGTCGGATTGCCGGTCGTCAGGACAATCAGCTCAGCAGTCGCCGCCTCCACCTTATCCAGTCATGAAACCGATCTACCTTGATTACGCTGCGACCACGCCGGTGGATCCGCGCGTGATCGCGCGGATGCTGGAATTCCTTGGTGAGGACGCCCAGTTCGGCAACCCCGCCTCGCGCTCCCATGCCTATGGCTGGCTGGCGGAGGAGGGGGTCGAGACCGCCCGCCGTCAGGTGGCTGATGTGCTGCGCTGTGATGTGCGGGAGGTGGTCTGGACCAGTGGTGCGACGGAATCAAATAACCTCGCCATCAAGGGAGCCGCACAGGCTAACGTGCAGCGGGGTCGCCACCTCGTCACCGCCACCAGCGAACACAAGGCAGTGCTTGATTGCTTTCGCTGGCTGGAGAAGCAGGGCTTCGAGGTGACCTGGCTTGCCCCGCAAGCGGATGGTCAGGTGGCCATTGATGATCTGCGTGCCGCCCTGCGACCGGACACCACGCTGGTATCCCTGATGCACGCCAATAACGAAACCGGCGTCATCAACGATATTGCTGCTCTTGGCACCCTGTGTCGCGCCAATGGCACCCTGTTCCATGTCGATGCGGCACAGACTGCGGGCAAGTTGCCGCTGGATCTTTCGGTGCTGCCGGTGGACCTGCTGTCCCTGTCTGCACACAAGTTCTATGGCCCCAAGGGTGTCGGTGTGCTGTATGTGCGTCGGCATGCGGACGTTCGTATTGATGCACAGATTCATGGTGGTGGTCATGAGCGCGGATTGCGATCCGGCACATTGGCGAGTCATCAGGTTGCCGGTCTGGGCGAAGCCCTGACGCTGGCGGCGGAGCGCATGGAGCAGGATGCCGATCACATCGGTGCACTGCGTGACCGGCTATGGCAGTCGCTGTCGGCACTGCCCGGCGTGCTATTGAATGGTCACCCGGTTGCCCGCCTGCCGGGCCATCTCAATGTGGCCTTTACCGGTGTGGATGGCGACCTGCTGATCACCGCACTCAATCACGTGGCGATCTCATCGGGATCTGCCTGCACATCGGCATCGGTCGAGCCATCTCACGTTCTTACTGCCATGGGCTTCGGCCGTGACCGCGCGCTTTCGTCGTTGCGGATCAGTCTGGGGCGGTACACGACAGCAGAGCAGACCCAAGAAGTCATTCGCCACATCGCTGAAACGTTGGTGGCATTGAAAACCTGATCCGTTAAAGGTGCTTTCCTATCTGAATTACCGACCAGCGTCTCTCTGGTGTCTGCGCCGTAGTAGTCTTATATCATGTCTGGCAGACGGCGGTTCGAGATCACCGTGTGAAGCCTGCCCGTGCATGACAGCGACGGCCGTTTGATGAACAATACGCCGGTCCTAACCGGAGTCGTGGCCGATGACCCAGACACTCTTTTCTGTCCGCGGAGTCAGTAAATCCTACGCTGGCAAGCCCGTGCTGTTGTCGCTTGATCTGGAGATCGGCGATGGTGAGTTTCTCACCCTGCTGGGCCCGTCGGGATGTGGCAAGACCACGTTGCTGCGGTTACTGGCCGGGTTCGAGCGTCCGGACAGCGGGTCGCTGGTGTTGGCGAGCGAGGACATCACGGCGTTGCCCCCGGAGCGTCGCCCGCTCAACACCGTTTTCCAGCAGTACGCCCTTTTCCCTCACATGACGGTATTCGACAACGTCGCCTATGGACTGCGCCGCGAAGGCCGGCCCCGGGATGAGATTGATCAGCGGGTCGCAGATGTGCTGGCGATGGTGCAGATGGAGGGTTTGGCTTCCCGTCGTCCACATCAGCTCTCCGGTGGCCAGCAGCAGCGGGTGGCAATTGCCCGAGCGGTGGTGAAGCGACCCCGTCTGCTGCTGCTGGACGAACCGCTCTCGGCACTGGATTACAAGCTGCGTCGAAAGATGCAGATCGAGCTGAAGCGATTGCAGCGTGAGCTCGGCATTACCTTTGTGTTCGTCACCCACGATCAGGAAGAAGCCTTGTCGATGTCAGACCGGGTGGTGGTGTTATATCAAGGCGAGGTGCAGCAGGTCGGTACGCCAAGGGAAATCTATGAGCGTCCCGCGAACCTTTTTGCTGCTCGGTTTGTTGGTGAAACCAACTTGTTTCCCGCCATGGTGACCGGAGTCACGGACGAGCATATCGCAGTAGATATTCGAGGCCTGTCCCGGCAGCTGAGGCGTCCAGGATTTGCCGTGAGCGTGGGTCAGCAGGTTAATGTGCTGCTCAGGCCTGAGGATATCCGGGTGCTGGCGGCGGACGCCGATCACGGTTTTGCCGGCACGGTAATCGAACGGAACTACAAGGGCAGTACGCTGGACTCCCTGATCCGGCTCGACGACGGCAACGAGGTGCTGGCGAGCGAGTTCTTTGACGAGGATGACCCTGCCTTCGACTATCGTCTTGGCGAGCCGGTCAAGGTGAGCTGGGTAGATGGCTGGGAATGGATGTTGCCGATGGAGACCGGCGCTGATGTCGATACTCGCTAGTCGTCAGCCATTCCGGGTGGTCGTGCTGGTGCTGGTCTGGGGCTGGCTGCTTGCGCTGGTGCTGGTGCCGAATCTGCTGGTGATCGGCGCCAGTGTCATGACCCGCGATCCGCTCGATTTTCTTTCATTGCCGCTGACGCTGGATAATTACCGGCGACTGATGGATCCGCTCTATGTGCAGGTATTCCTGCGTTCGCTGTATATGGCATCGGTCACTACGCTGGTGTGTCTGCTGATTGGCTACCCGTTTGCCTGGGCATTGTCACGGGTAAATAAGCGTTGGCAAACGGTGCTGATGTTTCTCCTGATCGTGCCATTCTGGACCAACTCGCTGGTGCGCACCTATGCGGTAAAGCTGTTACTGGCCAGCAATGGCCTGATTAACAGCTGGCTGCAGACACTGGGTCTGATTGATCAGCCGCTGACACTGCTCTACACCGAGGGTGCGGTCATCGTAGGTCTGGTCTATCTGTTGCTGCCATTCATGATTCTGCCGCTCTATGCGGTGTTTGAGGATCTGCGCCGTGATCTGCTGTTGGTGTCCCATGATCTGGGGGCAGGGCGAATGGCCACCTTCTTCCATGTTGTGCTGCCTCTGACCCTGCCCGGGGTGATCGCCGGGGTGCTGCTGGTGCTGTTGCCGGCCATGGGCATGTTCTATGTTGCCGATGTGCTTGGCGGCGCCAGAAATCTGCTGGTGGGCAACGTCATCAAGAACCAGTTTCTTGATGCTCGGGATTGGCCATTTGGTGCAGCGGCCAGTGTGTTGTTGACGGTGGCCATGGCGGTATTGCTGCTCGCCCACCGGCTCAGTCGGCGCCGGATGGCAGAGGAGCTAAGGTCATGAGTCGCTGGCTTCCTCGGCTTTACCTGACGTTGGTGTATGCGCTGCTGTACCTGCCGATTCTGGTACTGGTGGTGTACTCGTTTAATGATTCACGCACTGCCTACCGCTGGGGCGGCTGGAGCCTGCGTTGGTACGACGCCCTGTTCAGCAATCATGCTCTGGTTCAGGCGATGTGGAATTCACTATGGCTGGCACTGGCGGCCGCGACGCTGTCGACCCTGATTGGTGCCCTGACGGCACTGGCCCTGCATCGTTACCGTTTCCGTGGCAAGCGGGCGCTGCGCGGGATGCTGTTTGTGGTGATGATGTCGCCCGAGATTGTGCTGGCCATTTCACTGTTGGCGTTGTTTCTGCTTGTCGGCCTCAAGCTTGGTTTTGTGTCCCTATTGCTGGCCCATGTGACCTTTGGCCTGCCTTTTGTGGTGATTACGGTGTTGGCCCGTTTGAGCGGTTTTGACGAGCGCCTGCCGGAGGCGGCGAGAGATCTCGGTGCGACCGAGTTCACCATGGTGCGCACCGTTTTGGTGCCCGCTATGATGCCGGCGCTGCTGGCCGGCTGGTTGCTTGGATTTACCCTGTCGCTGGACGATGTGGTGGTGAGTACCTTTGTCAGCGGCCCGAGCTATGAGATATTGCCACTACGCATCTACTCGATGGTGCGTGTCGGGCTGAAGCCGGAGGTCAATGCCCTGGGGACACTGCTGCTGGTGTTCTCGCTGGCCATGCTGATGCTGTCGCAACTGATACTGATGAGGAGCAAGCGATGAAGAGAGTTGCACTCGCCGCCATGCTGGCACTGGCTGTTGCCGGTTGCAGCAAGAAAGATCAGGAAGTACTGAGCCTGTATAACTGGTCGGAGTACATGCCGCAGGAAGTACTGGATCTGTTCACCGAAGAAACCGGCATCAAGGTGGTTTACACCACCTATGACAGTAACGAGGCCCTGTATGCCCGGTTGCGTCTGCTCGATAGCAGCAGCCAGTACGATCTGGCGGTGCCGTCAACCTACTACGTCAACAAGATGCGTAATGAAGGTCTGCTGGCGCCGATTGATCGCAGCAAGCTCACCGGTTTCGACAATCTGGACCCGACGCTGATCAATCTGGATATTGATCCCGATAATACCTACAGCGTGCCCTACCTTTGGGGCACCACCGGTCTTGCCGTGAATGCGGAGGTGATTGATCCGGAGACCGTCACAGGCTGGGCGGATCTTTGGCGGGATGAGTTCAAGGGGCGGGTAATGCTGACGAACGATGTCCGTGAGGTATTCCATGTCGGTTTGCACATTCTGGGTTTCTCCGGCAACAGCACCAACCCGGAGGAAATCGAGGCAGCCTACGTCAAGCTGGTGGAGTTGATGCCGTCGGTACGCACCTTCAACTCGGACGCGCCGCGCATGCCGTATCTGGAAGGTGAAACGGACATTGGCATGATCTGGAACGGTGAAGCAGTGATGGGGCAGGAAGATCTCGAATCGCTGACCTATATCTATCCGCAAGACGGCGCAATTGTCTGGCTCGACAGCTTTGTGATTCCGAAGAATGCCAGGAACGTGGAGGCCGCACACAAATTTATCGACTTCATGCTCCGTCCGGAGATTGCCGCTCAGGTCAGTGCCGAGATTGGCTACGCGACACCGAATCTGCCGGCGCGGCAGCTGCTCGATGAGGAGATTGCCAGTGATCGCACCATCTACCCGACCCCGGAGGACCTCGTTAACGCCGAGTTCCAGGAGGACGTCGGGGAAGCGTTGCTGGTCTACCAGAGGTTCTGGGAGATGTTGAAAGCCGGTCGCTAGGCGCGTCTGCCGTATTGGTCACGCGACATTCACAGGGGCGCCACTCGGCGCCCCTTTTCTATCCGGGTCACACACCGTTGACGTGATGCAGGTCACAGTGGCGGGCATCTTAGCTGTGAGTCTTGCCCGATGGCACCAATATCTCCAATGATCCTGAACGTCAGGCTCATGCTGGCACTTGTGCTGACACTGCTGATGGCGGCCGAGGTGTCACGGTTGCTGTCCGTCGATGTATCCAACATGTCTGCCATCTGGCCGCCCCTCGGCATCGCCATCGGTGCGGCCTTGATCATGGGCGCACCTGCATTGTGGCTCTATGCAAGCTCGTTGGCGATATGGATGGTATGGCGTGATTATAGCGCCGGCATTATCGCGGTGGTGCTGCTGGAGCAGAGTGTTCAAGGTGGTCTGGCGGTCTTTTTGCTGCGTCGACATCTGAAGCGAGTAGAGCTGCTGGATAATCTGCGCGACACCCTGCGCTTCTATTTTTGGGGCGCATTGGTGGCATTGTTGCCGGGTTCCCTGCTCACCACCGGGGTGTTGTATCACCAAGGTCTGTTCGCCGAGTTCCGTTTTATCGATGTCTGGCTGGTGTACTGGTTGTCAGAGGCGCTCGGAGTAATGTTGTTCGCGCCGCTGGCGGCGCAGCTGGTGTGGTCGGCGAGGCAGGCCAGATCAGTGCCGGTGCCGTCAAAGCGTACGGTCATCTTTGCTGTGATGCTGCTGGGTTTGATTAGCCTTTCCGTTGCCGCTTTGTTGAACGGCCTCGCCGAGTATGGCAAGGCTTTGACCTATCTCTATTTTCCACTGCTGGCCTGGGCTGCCATGAGCGGCCAGCGCTGGCTGTCACTGGTTGCTGTGCCCACCGTGGCACTGGTCGTGCTCGCTTATGTAGTGGTCAGTATTCCTCTGCTGGGCCAGCCAGCAGGGTTTCTGCTGGTCGAAGCCGTGCTGGTGATCTTCATGATGACACTGATGTCGCAGTTGGTGCAGGCGGTGAGCCGGGAGCGGGCGGCGCTGTCTCATGAATTTCGGGAGCAATCCCGGCGTGATCTCCACACCGGCCTGCTTAACGATCGCGGTTTGCTGGATGCGCTTCGCTTGGCCAGAGAGGAACATCCCCGCCACTTCCATCTTGTTGGCGTGCTCTCACTGCAAAATTTTGCTGATGCACTGGACTTGCTCGAAATGGACTTTTCCCAGGCGCTGGAACGCCATGTGGGCGCGCGTCTGGCGGCGGCCTTGAATAATGCGCCGGTTGCCAGAATCGGGGCGGGTAACCTCGGATTCTGCTGGCATGGTGAGGATGATGCCGAGGCAATGGCTGCCCTGAAGCAGCTTTGTCGCAGCCTGCATGGACACGACTATATCCGGGGTGAGTCGATATATGTGTTGAGCGTCGCTGTCGGCGTGGTGTCGCTGCGGCACCATGAGTCTGATGAGGTGGCGCTCTCGGCGGCAGGGCAAGCGGCCCGGCAGGCAGCCCGGCAAACGGATCTGCCGCTGCTCCGCTGCCAGCTTGATGACGAGCTGATCACGTCTCGCCAGCATAAGCTGGCGGTGCTTGAGGAGGTCAAGGCGGCTCTGCGCGATGGTCGCTTTGTACTGGTCGGGCAGGAAATCCGTGCAGCAAGCGGCGCGAAAGGGAAACCCTGGTATGAAGTGCTGGTGCGCATGCAGGGACATGGAGGTGAATTGCTGTCGCCGGGCTATTTTCTGCCGATTGCGCAGGACTACGGGCTGATGGGCCAGCTTGATCGCTGGGTCGTGGAGCATGTCTTTATCTGGCTAAATCAGCAGCAGAGCATAGCTGATCGCATCGGCAAGCTGGCCATTAATCTGTCGGGCGATGTACTCACAGATCCGGACTTCCCGATCTGGGTAACATCTCTGATGCGGCGCTATCCGGTCCCGACCGGATTGATCGGGTTCGAGGTTACCGAGAGCCAGCACATCACCGACTGGTCCGCAGCCCGGGCTTTGCTGACCCGACTGCGTGATCTGGGCTTCTCGATTTCGCTGGATGATTTTGGCACCGGCCTCGCCACCTTCGACTATCTCACCAGCTTCCCCTTCGATGTGCTGAAAATTGATGGTCGTTTTATCAGGGGCATCGATAGCGACCCGGTGAATCAGGCCATCGTCTCTTCGATTACCCAGGTGGCGCGGACCATGGGCTTGAGAACCGTTGCAGAGTATGTCGAAACGCCGAGCATTGCAGCGACCGCAACTCGCCTCGGTGTGGACTATCTGCAGGGCTACGGAGTGGCAAAGCCGATGTCACTGCTGGAGATTGGCAGGCAGGTTCTTGAGCAGGAACCTGCCTGCGTTTGATGGCGCGTTAGTGCTGATGGACCACCGTCAGTGGCACCCAGATGCCATTCTCAACCCGCGAGATATGAATGCCGCTGACGGCCTCATGATTATCTTCAGTCATCTGCACATGCACACCCGTCACCGGCTCGAAAAAATCCAGTGATTCCATGGCAGCGAGCAAGCCATCGACGGTAAGGTCACGGCCGGCCGTTTCAAGCGCTCGGACAAAAATATCGGCGCCCACATGCCCAAGTACTGCTCCGCTACTGGGGAACTCGCCGGTGGCTTTCTGGTAGCGATCGATCCACGCGGCGGTTTCGGCGTTGTCTTTGCGGGTGTGGATATCCTGCCAGGCCGAGACGCCGTAAAGGCCCTCGGTGGCATTGCCCGGTGCCGCTGCTACGGCGGAGTGGAAGCCGGCTTGAGAAACAATGAACTTGACGTCGTTCCAGCCCATATCACGGGCGGCGGCGGTGACCGAGATGATCGGCCGCACTGCCAGTGCTACGGCCACGAGCTGGCAGTTAGCGGCGCGCAATCGCGACAGGGCGCCGGTGAAATCGCCTTCGTCCGGGCGGTGCGATGTGGTTTCCTTAAGCGTCAGCGTGTCGCTGTTGGCGGCGGCATCGATCACCGCCTGATTCACTTCCTGACCGAAGTCGGAGGGGATGTACATTACGCACAGGTTCTCGATCTGGTACTGATCGGCCATCCAGTTGATGCCTTCCAGTACGCTGTCGTAATAGCTTGGGCCGAAGACAAAGCGGCGGGAGAAGTCGCCTTCCGTTTGCATCTGCGCAGACAGGGCCAGCGGCAGGATGCTGGGCACATTGTTGCGATCCATCACCGGGAAGGCGGCCAGGTTCTGTGGTGTGCCGAGGCTCATTACCATGGCAAAGATATTGTCGCGGCTTACCAGCTTGTTGGTGGCCTGCGCGGCGCGCGGCACCTGATAGGCGTGGTCTTCGACGATATATCGAATGGTGCGCCCGTGGACACCGCCGTTGCGATTGACCTCATCGAAATAGAGATTGGCGGCCCGTACGGCGGGCGTGGAGAAAGCGGCAAACACCCCGGACAGATCGTGGATGCCACCAATAATTACCTCCGTGTCGGTAACGCCTCGGATCTCAGGTTTGTCAGCGCAACCAACGGTCAGTGCTGCCAATGCAGCGAGCCAGATCTTTTTCACCGTTCTCTCCTTGTTCAGTACATGGAATCAATCAGTGGCTTGTGCTTCTTCTCGACGAAGGAGCGCTTCAGCTTCATGGTCGCGGTCAGTTCGTCGTCCTCGGCGGTCAGCAGTACGTCGATCAGGCGGAAGTACTTGATCTGTTCTACCTGAGCAAACGACTTGTTCACGTCCTCGACGATGTCGCCAATCAGTTCCAGCACCTCGGCAGCCCGGCACAGTGAGGCAAAGTCCGAGAAATGCACTTGGGCGTCCTGAGCGAATTTCTCGACATTGTCCTGATCAATCATGATCAGGCAGGTGAGATACTTGCGCTGATCGCCGATCACCACGGCATCGGAAATAAAGGGTGAGAACTTGAGTTTGCTCTCAATCTCCGCCGGGGTAATGTTCTTGCCGCCGGCGGTGATGATGATGTCCTTGATCCGCCCGGTAATGGTCAGCAGGCCGTCTTCCAGCATGCCCATATCGCCGGTGTGCAGCCAGCCGTCGCGAATGTCCTCGGCGGTCTTTTCCGGTTTTTTCCAGTAACCGGCGAAAACGTGACCGCCGCGTACTACAATCTCGCCGCGCTCGGCAATCCGCACATCAGTACCTGGCAAAATATGACCCACGGTGCCGATGCGTTGCTGGTTCGAGGTGTTGATTGAAATCACCCCGGTGCTTTCGGTCATGCCGTAGCCTTCGTAGAGCGGCACGCCGATGGCGTGGAACCAGCGAATCAGGTCCGGAGATATTGGCGCGGCACCGGTGGTGGCACGGCGAATGCGGCCCATGCCGATCATGTTGCGCAGGTTGCGCAGCACCAGCAGGTCCCAGAGACGGTAGCGCAGGCGTTGTGCCAGAGAGGGGGCGGCCGTGTTGTGGATGGCGTTTCCCGATGCCACTGCCTGATCAAATGCCCAGCGCCCGAACCCGGTGGCGTCGGTGCGCATGTTCATCAGGCTGCTGTAGATTTTCTCCCACAGTCGCGGCACGGCGGTGAAGGTGTGCGGTGAGACTTCACGCAGGTTGTCGAAGACGGTTTCCGGGCTTTCGGCAAAGTTCACTGTGCAGCCCTTGTAGGTGGGCATTTCCACCGAGACCAGACGCTCCAGAATATGACACAGCGGCAGGAAGCAGAGCTGCTCGTCACTGTCGAATGCCTCCAGCATATTTTCGCCGGCCTTGAGCTGGAACAGGATATTGCGGTGGCTGATCATGGCGCCCTTGGGCGCACCGGTAGTGCCGGAGGTGTAGATCAGCATGCGGATTTCATCTGGCTGGCTCGCCGCGATGCTGGCGGCGTAGCGCTCTTCCGCGTCGGCGATGGACTCACCGAGAGCGATCAGTTCATCGAAAAACATCACCATCGGATCGCTGAAGTTGCGTAGCCCCTTGCGATCGTAAACGATGACTTTTTTCAATGTTGGCACCTGATCGCGTATGGTCAGGTACTTGTCCAGCTGCTCATCATTCTCGACAAAAAGGAAGGCCGAGCCACTGTCATTGATCAGGTAGGCAAGCTGTTCGGCGCTATCGGTGGTGTAGACACCGTTGCTGATGCCGCCGGCGCCGACGATGCCCATGTCGCAGTACAGCCATTCCTTGTTGTCTTCGCTGAGGATCGATACCGGTTGGCCCCGTTGCAGGCCGAGCTGCATCAAAGCAACGCCAATGGCGCGGGCGCTGTGATAATAGTCCTGCCAGCTAAAACTCTGCCAGATACCCAGATCCTTTTCCCGGTGGGCGATGCGATCGCCGCGCTCCAGGCACTTCTTGCGCCAGAGCTTGACGACGGTATCGCAGCCTTCGATATGCATTGCGGTCTCGTTCATCATCAGCGCCAGGTCTTCTTGCGTTTCCAGCGTTTGTCGGCCCGCGCGTCGCTATCCGGGTCAGCAGACTGGCCAAGATAGAACTCGCGGATGTCATCAGAGTTGAGCAGCTTTTCCGCCGAGCCGGCCATCACGATCCGGCCGGTTTCCAGCACATAGCCATAGTCGGCCGTCTTCAGGGCAACATGGGCGTTCTGTTCAACCAGCAAAATGGTGACGCCCTGCTCCTGATTCAGACGGCGAACAATGGTAAAAATTTCCTGCACAAGCAGCGGCGACAGCCCCAGCGAAGGTTCATCCAGCAGCATCAGCGAAGGGCGTGACATCAGGCCGCGGCCAATGGCCAGCATCTGCTGCTGACCGCCGGACATGGTGCCGGCAGTCTGCTGGCGACGTTCGCGCAGGATCGGAAAGTACTCATAGACCATCTCGATATCGCGGCCGATCTCCGCCCGATCGCGACGGGTGTAGGCGCCCATCATCAGGTTCTCGGCGACGCTCAGAAACGGAAATACCTCGCGGCCTTCGGGCACATGAGCAATGCCGCGCTTGACCAGCACATCCGGCTCCAGCCCATCAATACGCTGGCCGCGAAACTGGATATTGCCCTTGTGCGGAGTCAGCGCCCCGGACACGGTTTTCATCAGCGTGGTTTTGCCGGCACCGTTGGCGCCAAGAATAGTGACGATGCTGCCTTCCGGCACCTCGATGGAGACCCCGCGCAACGCCATCACAGGACCGTAAAAGGTTTCCAGATTGCGGACATCCAGCAGCGCGCTCATGGCTCTTACCGTCATGACACGGCCTCCGTGCCCAGATAGGCTTCGATCACTTTCGGGTGGGCCTGCACTTCGGCGGCTGTGCCGAGCGCCAGCGGCTTGCCTTCCGCCACCGCCAGCACTCGATCAGAAACCCGTGACACGAGGCTCATGTCGTGTTCCACCATCAGCACACTCAGGCCCAGATCTTTCTGCATGTCCTCGATCCACCAGGCCATGTTCAGGGTTTCTTCCACGCTCAGACCGGAAGCCGGTTCATCAAGCAGAATCAGGCGCGGCTCGGAGGCCAGCGCACGGGCAATTTCCACCACCTTGCGCACGCCATAGGGCAGGCCGGCAATCAGTTTGTCGCGGTAGGCAGCCAGTTCGAGAAAATCGATCACTTCCTCGACGATACGGCGGTGTTCGCGCTCACTGCGACGCACTTTCGGCAGGAACAACAAATCCTCCCACCAGTGGGTGCCGCGGCGCGAATGACGACCAATTAGCAGGTTCTGCAACACGCTGGAGTGATCAAACAATTCGATATTCTGGAAGGTGCGGGCGATGCCCAGCTTCGCCACATCGTGTGCCGGGCGATGGGTAATGTCCTGGCCATCAAAAATAATGCGCCCGCTGCTGGCCTCATAGAGTCGGCTGATCAGGTTGAAGATGGTCGACTTGCCGGCGCCATTCGGGCCGACAATGGTAAACACTTCGCCCGCCTCAACACTGAAACTCACCCCATCGACGGCCTTGACGCCGCCGAAAGCAATCGACAGATTCTCGACCTGCAACAGGCTCATCGCATGCGCTCCGTTTTCAGGTAAGTACGCGAGCGGCGGAACATGCCTTTGCGATAGAGCGGGAACAGTTCCAGCCAGGTGCGCACTTTGATCCAGATGCCGTAAATACCTCGTGGCTCATAGATCACCATTAACAGAATGATCAGGGCAAACACGGCGGTATCCATACCCGGATACGAGGCGATGCCGATGCCAAAGCTGTTGTTCAGCATGTCGCGGGTGATGGCAATCACTTGCGGCAGCATCACTACAACGATGGCACCAAAGAAAGCGCCATGTATGGAGCCAAGCCCGCCGATCACCACCTGCAGCAACAGCGTGATCGAGATCAGCACCAGAAAGCTTTCATAGTTCACGGCCTGCACCAGATGCGCATACATGGCGCCGGCCAGACCGGTAATGGCACAGGACAGAGCAAAGGCGAGGGTTTTGGTGCGCGCTACGTTGACGCCCAGTGCACGAGCCGATACTTCGCTGTCGCGCACGGCAAGAAACGAGCGTCCGGTAGGCGAGCGCAGCAGGTTTGCGTAAGCCAGTGTCACCACCACCAGCACGGCCAGACACAGATAATAAAAAATGGTCGGGTCGCCATAGCGGTCTGCCTGTAAACCAAACAGCTCGATGGTTGGTGCAAACAGGCCGGATACACCGCCGGTAATCGGCGCCGCCATGATCGCCACATCCTCGATAATGATGCTCAGCGCCAGTGTGGCAATGGCCAGATAGATGCCGCTCATGCGCAGAATCGGCCGGGCAATGATGGCGCCGATGATCCCGGACGCCAGCGCACTGGCGAGCAAAGCGGGAAAGAAATTCCAGCCACGCAGCATCAGCGCCAGATTGGTAAAGGCACCGATCGCCATAAAGGCGGCATGGCCGAGGCTGACCTGGCCGGTGTGGCCGGCAATCAGCATCAGGCCGAGGCCAGCCAGTGCCCATATCAACACCGAGGTGAGTTCGCCCAGATAGTAGCTGCCGAGCAACCAGGGGGCGACAACAGCAGCAACCAGCAGCAGGCCATACTGGATAAGGTGCCGCCGATCTTCGAACAGGTTGATATCGTCGTCGTAACTGCTTTTGAACCGGACTCGCATCAGTTACACCTTCTTCTGGCTGATTTGGGCGAACAATCCGCCGGGACGCAGGATCAGGACCAACAACATCAGCACGTAGGGGGCAATCTGGCTCGACCCTGCCGGCAGGTAGCGAGCAGCAAACGGCTCGACAATGCCCACCAGCAGGCCGCCAGCTAGCGCGCCGGGCAGCGAGCCAAGGCCGCCGATCACCGCTGCGGCAAAGGCCTTGATGCCGAACAGCAGGCCCACCGACGGCTCCACTGCACCCTTGGCGGCAAACAGTACCCCAGCGATGGCAGCGACTACTCCGGACAGGGCCCAGACAATCGAGTTGACCCGCTTAACCGGGATACCCATGTAGTAGGCCGCCATCTGATTCTGGCTGCTGGCCTGCATGGCGACGCCAAGGCGGGTGTGGGCAAAAAAGAAATACAAGGTAGTGGTCAGCGCCACCGTGGCGAGGATGATCACCGCGTCGACCACCGGCACAATCAAGCTGCCAAGCTGAAGCGTCTTGCCGACGAAGGGAGTTTGCAGTGACACCGGATCGTGTCCCCAGATGGCGCCGGCGGCAAAGCGGATCAGAAAGCCCAGAGCGATAGTGAGAATCACCATGGCGAACTGTGGCTGGCCGAAGATGCCGCGCAGCACAAAACGATCCAGCAGGTAACCGAATGCCCCCATCACCAGTGCGGCTAATGTCAGGCCGAGCAGAAAGGGCAGATCAGCATTGCCGGTGTTGATAAAGGCAATGCCGAGAAAGGCGCCCAGCATGAGCATGTCGCCCTGGGCAAAATTAACCGCTTCGGAGGCTTTGTAAATCAGTACAAAACCCAATGCCAGCAGGCCGTAAATACAACCATTGGCAATCCCGCTGACCAGCAGCTGGAGAATATCCATCAGTCCCTTCTCCTGAGGGCTACATCGAACCTTCGGAAGAGTAGCGGATGGAGGAGGAGGGGGCCAGTACCGAAAAGGTAACGGTTTCCCGACCCGTCAACAGCGGGTGAAGAGAGCGGCAGGGTCAGGCGAGACGCCCGGCCTCATCGCGGATCCGCGCCACCATGGCCTGCACGCCATTGCCCCGGGTCGGGCTCAGATGCTTGAGCAGATCAAGCTTGCCGAAATAGTCCTGCATGTCGTAGTCGAGAATCTGCTGCGGCGATTTGCGGTTGAGTGCTGCCAGCACCAGAGCGGCCAGGCCACGCACGATCAGGGCGTCGCTGTCGACCGCGAGGTAGAGCCGGTTTTCCTGCGGCTGATACTGGTGCGCCAGCCACACCTGACTTTGGCAGCCACGGACAAAGCGATCCTCGGTTTTCAGCGTGTCCGGCAGGGGCGGCAGGGATTTGCCGAGGTCGATGATGTAGCGATAGCGCTCTTCCCAGTCGTCGAGGAAGCCGATGCTATCAAGAACTTCCTCTGCCGTGATGCTACTGCCAAACGGGGAGTCGTTGTAAAAGGCATCCATTAGAACAATCCGAGTTCAAGTTGCGCTTCTTCAGTCATCATGTCGCGACTCCAGGGCGGATCGAACACCAATTCGACCTCGACCTGGTCCACATTCGGAACCCGGCCCAGGCGGTATTCCACATCACCGATCAGCACCGGGCCCATGCCGCAGGTCGGGGCGGTCAGGGTCATGCGCACCTGCACCACATTCCGGTTCTCGCGGCGGATCACATCACAGCCGTAAACCAGTCCGAGATCGACGATATTGACCGGGATTTCCGGGTCAAAAATGGTGTGCAGGGCCCGATTAACATCGTCATCCCGGACACGGCCGTCAGCTTCAGGAAGGTCGAAGTGGAGTTCCAGTGGTTGCATGCCGATAGCATCGCCATCGGTGCCATCAATGCGCGCCATATTGCCGTTGACGGTGACGGTCCAGGTGCCACCCAGCGCTTGCTTGATATTCACAAAGGTATTCTTGTGAATGGTGATGGGCGTCCCCGACGGCACCAGTCGGGCAGACACATCACGATGGGTAACGACAGTGCGTTGCTCGCTCATGCTTTGACCGTGAAGCTTTCGCCGCAGCCGCACTCACCGGTGGCGTTCGGGTTGCGAAACTTGAAGAAGCTGTTGACGCCTTCGGTCACATAGTCGATTTCGGTGCCGTTAACGACGCTGACGCTGTCGCTGTCTATAAACAGGGTGACATCATCGGCGATGCGAATCTGTTTGTCCTCGGGCTTTTCGTCACGAACATAGTCGAGCACGTACATGTAGCCGGAGCAGCCTGATGGCTTGACCGCCAGCCGCAGGCCACGGGCCGCTTCACGACGGATTTCCCGGCGCGCCTGTTTCTCTGCGGTCGTCGTCATGCGGATGCTGACGTCGCCGGGCACATAGGTCTGTACACTCATCTGGACGCCCCTACAGGAAGGTTTTCACTTTCTCGAGGGCGTTGAACAGCCGCTCGATGTCTGTTGTGTCATTGTAGATCGAAAATGATGCCCTGACCGTACCGGGAATGCCGAGGCGGCTCATCAGCGGCATGGTGCAGTGATGACCGGTACGTACCGCTACTCCTTGCTGGTCCAGCAACTGGCCGACATCGTGCGGGTGGGCGCCGTCGAGCAGGAAAGACATCACCGCCACCTTGCCCGGCGCGGTGCCGATCAGGCGCAGGCCATCGAAGGCTTCGGCCCGACTGGTGGCTTCTTCCAGCAGGGCCGCTTCGTGGGCGGCCAGCTTGCTGCGGTTCTGGGCTGCAAGCCATTGCACGGCCGCGCCCAGCCCGATGGCGCCGGCGATGTTGGGGGTGCCCGCCTCGTACTTGTAGGGCAGCCGGTTCCAGGTGCTGCGTTCAAAGCTCACCGTCTCGATCATTTCGCCGCCCCCGAGCCAGGGTGGCATCGCTTCGAGTAATTCACGGCGACCATACAGCACGCCAATGCCGGTGGGGCCGAACAGCTTGTGCCCGGAGAACACATAGAAATCGCAATCCAGCGCTCGCACATCGACCGGGAAATGGGATACCGCCTGAGCGCCATCAATCAGGGTGGCGGCGCCCACCGCCTGCGCCTCGCGGATCATTTCTGCGACCGGATTGACGGTGCCGAGCGCGTTGGAGACATGCGTGATTGCCACCATGCGGGTGCGTTCGCTGAGCAGGGCACGATAGGCATCGATGTCCAGACTGCCGTCAGCGTGCATCGGGATCACCTTGAGGGTAGCCCCACTGCGCTCGCAGGCCATCTGCCAGGGCACGATGTTGGAGTGGTGTTCCAGGGTCGAAATGATGATTTCATCACCGGCCCGGAAACGGGCGCCAAAGCAGGTCGCCACCATATTGATGCTCTCGGTGGTGCCACGGGTCCAGATGATCTCTTCACGGGTCGCATTGAGAAAATCAGCCACGGTCTGGCGAGCATTTTCAAACCGGTTGGTGGCTTCATCACTCAGATAGTGGGCGCCGCGATGAACATTGCTGTTGCATTGGCGGTAGTAGGCGTCAATCGCCTGCAATACCGCTTCCGGTTTTTGCGTGGTCGCACCGTTGTCGAGATAGACCAGCGGCTTGCCGCGAACGCTCCGGGACAGGATCGGAAACTGGGCACGCAGTGCGGCGATGGCTGCGGTCATGTCAGAGCGCCTCGCCGAGCCAGCCCATGGCCCAGTCGCGAACGGAGTCATGGGCAATAGCCATCAGGGTTTCATTGACGAAGCCGGTACCGAGCATGCGCTTTGCCGTGGCCGCATCGACGCCGCGGGAGCGCAGATAGAAAAGCTGTCCGGCATCCATCTGGCCAATAGTAGTGCCATGGGCACACTTGACGTCGTCATTGTAGATTTCCAACTCTGGTTTGCTGTCGATCTCGGCATCATTGGACAACAGCATATTGTTGTTCGACAGCGAGGCATCGCTGCCTCTGGCATAAGGGTGGATATGAATGCGCCCATTAAAGACAGCACGGCCCTTCTCGCCGGCGATACCCTTGTACACCTGACCGGAGTGGCAGTGGGGCGCCATGTGCTCCACATTCAGGTGATTATCGATATGGCTGTGGTCACGGGCAATAAAAATGCCGCGCATGGCCAGCTCGGCGCCGCTTTCCAGCAGACGTACATGGACGTCGTTGCGGCGCAGTACATTGCCGCGCATCAGCTGACTCGAATCCACCCGGCTGTCACGCTGCTGGTCTATTTGCAGATTACCAATGTGCAATGTATCGGGGCTTTCGCTTTGTAGTCGATAGTGTGTCAGCTTGCTGTTGGCACCAGCCTTAATGTGCGTCAGGGCGTTGGCGAGAACAGGACCATCACCGAGATAATGTTCGATCAGGGTCAGCTCGCTGCCCTCCGCCAGCTCTACCTGCAGGCGATTGGCGGTATGGCAGGGGTGGCTGGCCTGATTGAAAAACACCACATGAACAGTGCTTTCGATGCGGGCATTGCGTTCGGTTTTCAGCAGCAACCCATTTTCCAGACTGGCACTGTTCAGCCAGCCGAACAGGGTGTCGGGTGCCTCATTAGCCGGCGTTGCCATGGAAAGTGGCAGGGCTTGAAGGCCAGAGGGCAGGTTGGGCAAGGTGTCGGGCAGCCTGCCGTTGCTGATCACGATCAACAGATCAGCCAGTGCCGGAATCACCGGAGCGCTGTTGGTTTCTGCTGCTGCGGTTGTCAGCTGGCCTGCATCGAGGGCCGCCAGACTGGTGTACTTCCACGCTTCATGACGTTTTTCCGGAAACGGCAGCTGCTGTACCTGCTGGCGACCACGCTTGCGCAAGGACGCCAGTCCATCATCTCGCACGCTGGCACTGGCCAGTGCCAGTGCACCGCGTTTCAGCTGGTCGGCGAGCGGAGAGATGCTGCTCATGCCGAGGCTTCCTCGCCGGTGAGCCAACCGTAGCCCTTCTGTTCCAGCTCCAGTGCCAGCTCCTTGCCGCCCGATTTGATAATGCGACCGCCAGCCAGCACATGGACATGATCCGGTACGATGTAATCGAGCAGCCGCTGGTAATGGGTCACCATGACGATGGCACGCTCAGGGCTGCGCAACGCATTGACACCTTTCGCCACCACCTGCAGGGCATCGATATCGAGTCCGGAGTCGGTCTCGTCAAGCAGCGCCAGCTTCGGTTCGAGCAGCATCATCTGCATGATCTCATTGCGCTTTTTCTCGCCGCCGGAAAAGCCTTCGTTAACACCGCGCTTGAGAAACTGCTGATCCAGATTAACCTGCTGGCACGCCTCGCGGGCGCGGCGCAGCAGGGTCACGGCGTCCAGCGGTTCCTTGCCCTGGGCTGCGCGCACGGCTTCCAGTGACGCCTTGAGGAACTCCATGTTCGACACGCCGGGGATTTCCACCGGGTACTGGAAGGCAAGAAAAATCCCGGCGCGGGCGCGCTCCTCGGTGTTCATGTCGGCCAGTGACTGGCCCTCGAACAGCACCTCGCCGCCGGTGATTTCGTACCCGTCGCGACCGGCCAGCACATTCGACAGGGTGCTCTTGCCAGAGCCGTTCGGGCCCATGATGGCGTGTACTTCACCCGGTTTGATGCTGAGTGACAGACCCTTGAGAATTTCCTGGCCGTCAACGGCAGCGTGCAGATCGCGAACTTCTAGCATGTCAGATTCCTGAACAGTTAAGCGGCGGCGTGGTGCCGCCGGAAAAATCAGCCTACCGAGCCTTCGAGACTCACTTCCAGCAGCTTGCCGGCTTCCACCGCAAATTCCATCGGCAGCTCGCGGAACACTTCCTTGCAAAAACCGTTGACGATCATCGACACCGCTTTCTCGGTGTCGATGCCCCGTTGCCGGCACAGGAACAGCTGGTCATCACTGACGCGCGAGGTCGTCGCTTCATGTTCAAGTGTTGCTGACGGGTTGCGGCTCTCGATATAGGGAAAGGTGTGGGCGCCGCACTGATCACCGATCAGCAGCGAGTCGCACTGGGTAAAGTTGCGCGCGCCCTCAGCCCGCGGGCTGATTCGTACCAGCCCACGATAGGCATTCTGGCTGCGGCCCGCAGAGATCCCTTTAGAAATAATGGTGCTTTTGGTGTTCTTGCCGAGATGAATCATCTTGGTGCCGGTGTCGGCCTGCTGGCGACCGCGGGTCAGTGCCACGGAGTAGAACTCGCCGACCGAATTATCGCCGCGCAACACCACGCTCGGGTATTTCCAGGTGATGGCCGAGCCGGTTTCGACCTGCGTCCAGGAGATGTGGGCGTTTTCGTGGGCAACTCCACGTTTGGTGACGAAGTTATAGATGCCGCCACGTCCTTCTTCGTCGCCCGGGTACCAGTTTTGCACGGTCGAATACTTGATCTTGGCGTCCTTGCGCGCCACCAGTTCCACCACAGCGGCATGGAGCTGGTTCTCGTCGCGCATCGGTGCGGTACAGCCTTCCAGATAGCTGACCTGACTGCCCTCCTCGGCGACGATCAGGGTGCGCTCGAACTGGCCGGTCTTGGCTTCGTTGATGCGGAAATACGTCGACAGCTCCATCGGGCACTTGACCCCTTTGGGGATGTAGACGAACGAGCCGTCAGAGAACACGGCGGAGTTCAGCGCGGCATAGAAATTGTCACTCGGTGGTACCACCGAGCCAAGATATTCCCGGATCAGTTCCGGGTATTCGTGTACGGCCTCGGAGATCGAGCAGAAGATTACGCCGGCTTCCTTGAGCTTGCCGCGGAAGGTGGTGCCGATGGACACCGAGTCGAACACGGCGTCCACCGCCACCCCGGCCAGCGCCGCTTGCTCGTGCAGCGGGATGCCGAGTTTCTCGTAAGTGCGCAGCAGCTCGGGGTCGACCTCGTCGATGCTCTTGGGGCGGTCGGCCATGCTTTTCGGCGCCGAAAAATAAGACAAGGCGTTGAAATCAATGGGCGGGTGATGGATGTGGGCCCACTCCGGCGGGGTCATCTCCAGCCACTTGCGGTAGGCCGCCAGACGCCAGTCCAGTAGCCAGGCCGGTTCGTTCTTGCGCGCCGAGATATGGCGGATAACGCCCTCGTCGAGGCCGGGGGGCAGGGTGTCGGATTCGATGGCCGTGGTGAAGCCGGCGGAATATTCCCGTCGGACCAGCTTGTCGATGTCGGCGTCGGTGCTCATGTCAGTTCTCCCGGCCGTCAGGGACGGCAGGCAAGCGGGCGAGGCAGGGATTGCCACGCCCACGGGTCAGGCTCGCACGGTGGTGCGTCATTGTCTCAATACCCGACTAAAACAGTCAACTATTGATCCGGCGGAGGCAAGGGCAGGGCAGCCCATGTTCGGCGATGCTCGGTAAGTGTGCGCTCACACTTGTCTGTCCGTGTCGCTGCGGGGAACAGTATAAAAAGACGCCCCGCATGCGTATAATGCCGCGCTCCCGCATCCGACCGCACCTGCCGGGCGATCGCGGGGTGCAACTTTATCCGAAACCCGAGCCGAAAGAGAGGATCCGATGGCTGTTGAGCGTACCCTGTCCATTATCAAGCCCGATGCCGTGGCCAAGAATGTCATTGGCGAGATCGTTAGCCGTTTCGAGAAGGCTGGTCTGCGGGTCGTGGCCATGAAGATGGTCCATCTGTCGGATGAGAAAGCCGGTGGTTTCTATGCAGAGCACAAGGAACGCCCGTTCTTTAAGGATCTGGTGTCTTTCATGACCTCCGGTCCGGTGGTTGTGCAAGTGCTGGAAGGCGAAGGCGCAGTGGCCAAAAACCGTGATCTGATGGGTGCTACCAACCCGAAAGATGCGGCAGCGGGCACTATTCGTGCCGATTTCGCCAGCACCATCGACGAGAATGCGGTACACGGTTCCGACTCCGCCACCTCGGCGGAACGCGAAATCGCTTACTTCTTTGCTGCTGACGAGCTCTGCGCGCGTACTCGCTAAGCAGGCTCCGGAGCTGTTATGACTGACAAGATCAATCTGCTCGGCCTGTCCTGCATCGAGATGGAGGAATTTTTTCTTTCCCTGGGAGAGAAAAAATACCGCGCCCATCAGATGCTCAAGTGGATGCATATCCACCAGGCGGATAATTTCGAGCAGATGACCGATGTCGGCAAAAAGCTCCGTGACAAGCTCTCGGAAATTGCCGAGATCCGTGCCCCGGAAATCCTCCACGAGGGGATTTCCCGGGACGGCACCCGCAAATGGGTATTCCGGGTCGATGGCGGCGGTGCCGTCGAGACTGTATTTATCCCGGACGGCCGCCGCGGCACCCTCTGTGTCTCTTCCCAGGTGGGCTGTTCGGTGGATTGTTCGTTTTGCTCCACTGGCAAGCAGGGTTTCCAACGCGATCTCACCAGTGCCGAGATCATCGGTCAGGTGTGGCTGGCAAGCCGGTCCTTTGGCCCGCGCAAGAACCTCGGGGAACACCCGATCACCAATATTGTCATGATGGGCATGGGCGAACCCCTGCTCAACTTTGACAACGTGGTGCGTGCCATGCGGGTAATGAAGGATGATCTGGCTTACGGGATTTCCAAGAAGCGCATCACCCTGTCCACTTCCGGTGTGGTGCCAATGATTGACCGGCTGTCCGACGAACTTGACGTGTCGTTGGCGATTTCGCTGCATGCGCCCAACGACGAGCTGCGCGACAAGCTGGTGCCGCTGAACCGCAAATATCCGCTGGCCGAGTTGCTGGCAGCCTGCCGACGCTATAGCGACAGGCGCCCCGACAAGCGCAAGAGCATCACCATGGAATACGTGATGCTCAAGGCCGTTAATGATCAGCCCGAGCACGCCCGGCAACTGGTCAAGGTGCTCGGCAATCTGCCGGTGAAGGTTAACCTGATTCCGTTCAACCCGTTCCCCCACGCGGGCTATGAGCGCTCCGACAAGCGCGATATTCTGGCGTTTCACAAGTACCTGAACGACCACGGTCTACTGACCACGGTGCGAACCACCCGGGGCGATGATATCGACGCCGCCTGTGGTCAGCTTGTCGGGGATGTGATGGACCGCACCCGGCGCAGTGAGCGCTGGCAAAAGGAAGTGTTTTTGCGTGCCGGCGAATCCGCCGATGGCGCGGCCGCATCATGAGGAACGCCATGAAACCGATAGTCCGTAGCCTGGTGCCAGGCGCCCTGTTGGCCATGATTATCATGCTGGCAGGCTGCATGGTTGCCGAGAAGCCGACCGCCGAGGACACCCAGATTTCGGTGTCGCGGCGGGTGGCGGCGGGGTTCGAATACCTGCAGATGGACAAGCCGTCGGAAGCCCGACGACATATTTCCCGTGCTCTGGAGCACAACCCTCGCAGCGCTGAAGCCCACAATGCCATGGCGCTGCTGTACAAGTACGAGGGCGACAACAAGCGTGCCGAAGACCATTTTCGCCGGGCGCTGCGCTTTGATCGCAATTATTCCCTGGCCCGCAACAATTACGGCGCTCTGCTGATGCAGCAGCGACGTTTCAATGAGGCGCTAAATCAGTTTTCGGCCGCTGCCGATGATCCGTCCTACGATCGCCGGGCCATTGCCTTCGAGAACAAAGGGCGGGCGCTGGCGACGCTGGATCGTTTTGATGAGGCACTGGACGCCTTCAACACCTCGTTACGACTGGACTCTCGTGCGCCGGAACCGCTGCTGGAGGTGGCGTGGATTCATTTCCGTCGTGATCAGTTGCGTGTGGCGGACAATCTCTATCGTCGCTATGTTGAACGTGTTGGTAGTCAGCCCCCGCGTGGGCTCTGGTTAGGTATTCAGCTGGCAGCCAAACAAAATGATGCCGACCGGCTGGGTAGTTTCGAATTGGCCTTGCAACAGTTGTATCCGGGTTCACCGGAGCATCGTGAGTGGCGGGCCTGGGTGGCAAGGGGACGGCAATAATGATGGAGTCTGATCAAGGCCGCCTGCTGCTGCCAGGGCAGCAGCTGCGCAAGGCCCGTGAAGCAAGGGGATTGTCCGAGGTGCAGATCGCAGAGCGTATGCATCTGTCGGTGAGCTACATTCGCGCGCTTGAGGCAGATAACTATGCCAAGTTGCCAGAAGCTGCCTTTATCCGCGGGTATATTCGCAACTATGCCAAGCTGGTCAGTTTGCCCGGTGACGAACTCGCCAACCTGTTCCAGCAGATAGTCAGTGAGCAAGCTCCGGCGGATCCGTCTCCGTCTCTAATCCCTGTCAACGAGGGGAGGGATCGACGCAGCTGGTGGATCGCCGGTGCTGTGGGTCTGGTGTTGGCGGTCTGGTTGCTGTGGCCCTCGTCGGTGCAGACTCCCGTCGAGCGGCCGGTGGAGCAACCGGCAGAGCCGGAGTGGCCGCAGGAGATTGACGAAGAAGAGCTCGAATTACCTGAGCAAGGGGCGGAGTCACAGGCTGCCATCGAGCTGGCTAGCTCGCCAGCAGGGCCGGTGGCTGATCGTCTTGAAATCCGATTCTCCGAGGACTGCTGGCTGCGTGTCCGTGATGTCGATGGCGACGAAATCTATGTTGGCCAGCGCACCGGCAATCAGCCTTTGCTGCTTGAGGGCCGTGGTCCCTTCCGTATCACGCTTGGCAACGCTGCTGCCGTGAGCGCCATTATGGTCAATGATGCCAGCGTTCGCGTGCCGACGGTGGCTCCCGGTCAGGTGATTACCGTTCGGGCTCCGTGAGTCCTGAGGTGTCGTGATGCATCCCGAGATTGAAATCAGGCGTCGGCCGACGCGACAGATCATGGTGGGTAAGGTGCCGGTGGGCGGTGATGCGCCGATCGCGGTGCAGAGCATGACCAACACCGAAACCTGTGATGTCGATGCGACCGTGGCGCAGATCCGCCGACTTGAGGAGGTCGGCGCCGATATCGTCCGGGTCTCCGTGCCCAGCATGGAGGCGGCAGAGGCATTCGGCGAAATTCGCAAGCGGGTGGCGGTGCCGTTGGTTGCGGACATTCACTATGATCACAAGATCGCCCTGCGGGTGGCTGAGCTGGGCGTTGATTGCCTGCGGATCAATCCGGGCAATATCGGCCGGGAAGACCGCATCCGCGCGGTGATTCAGTCGGCGAAAGATCACGGCATCCCGATCCGCATCGGTGTGAATGCCGGGTCGCTGGAGAAGGAGCTGCAGCGCAAGTACGGTGAGCCAACCAGCGATGCACTGGTGGAGTCAGCCTTGCGTCATGCGGAGATTCTGGATCGCTACGATTTTCAGGATTTCAAAGTTAGTGTCAAAGCCTCGAACGTGTTTATGACTGTACAGGCTTACCGCAAGCTGTCAGCGCAGATCGAGCAGCCATTGCACCTTGGCGTCACAGAGGCTGGCGTGTTGCGAGCCGGCACGGTGAAATCCTCGGTGGCCCTTGGCATGTTGTTGATGGAGGGTATCGGTGACACCATCCGGATTTCGCTGGCCGCAGATCCGGTGGAAGAAATTCGTGTCGGTTTCGATATTCTGAAGAGCCTGAATCTGCGCAAGAAAGGCGTCAATATCATCGCCTGCCCGAGTTGTTCACGGCAGAATTTCGATGTGATCAGCACGGTCAATGAGCTGGAAGCCCGGCTCGAAGATATCAATGAATCGGTGGACCTCGCCGTGATTGGGTGTCTGGTCAACGGTCCGGGTGAGGCGCGTGAGGCTGATATCGGACTTACCGGCGGCACCCCGAATAACCTCGCCTACGAGAATGGCGAGAAGAGTCACCACGTGCGGGCCGAGGATCTGGTCAGCGAGCTGGAGCGCATGGTGCGCAGCAAGGTTAAGCAAATGCGCGATGACGAGGCAAAGGGTGTCATCGTCCGCAGTCAGTCCTGAGAGTTTTCCGGAGTGTTCTTTTGAGTCAGAAGATTACGTCTATTCGCGGCATGAACGACATCCTGCCTGCGCAGACGCCGCTCTGGCAGTGGCTTGAGACCCGTGTCCGGGGCGTACTGCAGGGTTACGGCTATGGCGAGATTCGCATGCCGATTGTCGAGCATACGGAGTTGTTCAAGCGCTCCATCGGCGAGGTCACTGACATCGTCGAGAAAGAAATGTACACCTTCGAGGATCGCAACGGTGATTCCCTGACCCTGCGGCCGGAAGGCACAGCCAGTTGTGTGCGGGCGGCGGAAGAGCATGGCCTGCTTTACAACCAGGTGCAGCGTCTCTGGTACACCGGCCCGATGTTCCGGCACGAGCGGCCGCAGGCAGGGCGCTACCGTCAGTTTCACCAGATTGGTGTGGAAGCCTTCGGCATGCAGGGCCCGGACATTGATGCCGAGCTGATTCTGATGACAGCGCGCCTCTGGCGTGAGCTCGGACTGACCGATATGGTCACGCTGGAGCTCAACAGCCTTGGCGACAGTGATGACCGCGCCCGTTATCGGGATGCGCTGGTTGCCTATTTGTCGCGTCATATTGATGCGCTGGATGAAGATAGTCGCCGACGGCTTGAGCGCAATCCGTTGCGCGTCCTCGACAGCAAAGACCCCGGCACCAGGGAAGTGCTGAAAGGCGCGCCGCGGTTCGATGATTATCTCGGTGACGAGTCCCGCGCCCACTTTGCCGGGTTGCGGGCAGTGCTGGATGCGGCCGGGGTATCGTATCGTCTGAACCCGGCGCTGGTGCGTGGTCTGGATTACTACGG
This sequence comes from Alcanivoracaceae bacterium, assembly GCA_046292765.1. Lineage (GTDB taxonomy): Bacteria > Pseudomonadota > Gammaproteobacteria > Pseudomonadales > Alcanivoracaceae > PGZG01. The sequence continues at coordinate 775,473 of JBKBQA010000001.1, forward strand.
TAAAACCGTGTTCGAGTGGGTCACTGAAGCACTGGGTGCCCAGGGTACAGTGTGTGCCGGTGGCCGTTACGATGGCCTGGTTGCCCAGCTCGGTGGCAAGCCGACGGCGGCGGTGGGTTTTGCCATGGGTGTGGAGCGATTGATCCTGCTGTTGGAGCAACGTCAGCCGCTGCTGCCCGCAGCGGCGGATCTGTATCTGGTGTCAACGGTGGCGCCGGAGGCGGCACTGGTGCTGGCGGAGGAGCTGCGTACCCTGTTGCCGACGGTCCGCATCCAGAGTCATTGCGGTGGTGGCAGCATCAAGAGCCAGATGAAAAAGGCCGACAAGAGCGGCGCCCGCTGGGCACTGATTGTCGGCGATGATGAACTGGCCGCCAGTGAGGTCAGTCTCAAGCCACTGCGTGACACCAGTGAACAACTGAGGGTGGCTCGGGCAGACTTGCCAGCCACCCTGACAACTTTGATGAATCAGGCAGACCAGCCAAACCAAGGAGAGCGGTAATGACCGACTATAGCGAAGAAGAACAGGTCGAAAGACTGCGCAAATGGTGGGAAGAAAACGGCACAGCGGTGGTACTCGCGGTGGTGTTATCGGTCGGCGGTCTGCTCGGCTGGCGTTATTGGCAGAGTAGTACTCAGGAGAAGGTGGAGGCCGCGTCGGTGGTGTTCCAGCAGATGACTGAAGCGCTCGAAGAGGCCCGCTCAATCGCCGCCAGCGGCGCTCAGGCTGAACAGGTCAGAAGCAGTGCTACCACCCTGATTGAAGAGCATGGATCCACCAGCTACGCAGACTATGCGCGCTTTGCTCTGGCCCGTCTTGCCATCGAAGATGGTGACTACGCTGAGGCAATCCAGCTGTTGAGCGCTGTGCTGGCCAAGCCCGCTACTGCCGCCACTGGATGGACCGCCCGCGCCCGACTGGCCCGGGTGCAGCTGCACAGTGGTGATCTGGACAGCGCGGCGAGCACCCTTAATGCATCCTGGCCGGAGTCCTGGCGTGGCCAGGCCTTCGAGTTGCGCGGCGATCTGGCCCGCGCCCGCGGTGATCTGGTGGCGGCTCGTGAGGCTTACCAGTCAGCGCTGGCAGTGCTCGACAATGATGGTGCCGGCCACCGTGAGCTGGTGCAAATGAAGCTCGATGATCTGGTGCCTGCGTCCTGATGCTGCCAATGATGTATTCCGGGTCGTCGCTGCTTCGTGCAGGGTTGCTGCTGCTGGTCGTGTTGCTGGCGGCCTGCAGCAGCAAGCCTAAAGAGGTCGAGCCAACGCGGCTGGAGCGCTTTGATGCCCAGTTTCGTGTCGAGCGTGACTGGCATCGCCATGTCGGCTTTGGCTCTCTGCGCCGCCCGCTTCAGCTGAGCCCTGCGGTTACCGAACAGTTCCTGTATGTGGTGGATCTTGATGGCCGGGTGCGGGCGCTGGATCGCGCCAATGGCCGAACCCTGTGGCGTCAGCGTACCGGCTTGCGGATTTCCACCGGCGTCCAGGCCGGCTATGGTCGCCTGCTGTTTGGCACCCGCGATGGTGAAGCAGTGGCACTGGCGAGCGACGACGGGCGTGAATTGTGGCGAACCCGGTTATCTGGCGAGCTGCTATCGCGACCGGCCACCGACGGCGAGCGCGCCATTTTCCAAAGTCAGGATGGGCGAGTGGTGTCGCTGTCGCTGGAGACCGGCGAGCAGCAGTGGAGCTTTGAGGTGCCCGTCCCGGTGCTGAGCATGCGTGGTACCGCCGAGCCGTTGCTGGTGGGTAACCGGGTATTCGCCGGCACCGCCAGCGGCCGGGTTGTTGCTCTGGAGTTGTCGACCGGGTTGCCGGTATGGGAGCGTCGGGTCGCGGAGCCCACCGGGCGCTCGGAACTGGATCGTCTGGTCGACATCAACAGCAATCTGATCCTCAGTAACGGTGGTTTGTTCGTGAGCACTTTCCAGGGCCGTCTCGCGGTGCTGGATGAGGATTCCGGGCGCATCTACTGGGATCAGGAGATGTCCAACGTCGCGCCAATGGCGAGCCTCGCCGGCATGCTATTTGTCGCCGACCATCAGGGCGTGGTCTGGGGCATTGACCAACGTACCGGAAACCCGGTGTGGAAGCAGGAAGGCCTGATTGCCCGTCGGTTGGTGGGAGCCACCACCCATGCCGGACTGGTGGTAGTGGGAGATCGCGCTGGTTATCTGCACTGGCTGGACCCGCAGACCGGCAATTTCGTTGCCCGTCGACGTCATGATCCGGATGGCTTCGCCGCCGTGCCGCTGGCCCATGGTGATGTTTTGTATGCCGTCAGCGCTGACGGTGAAGTGGCAGCCTACCGACTGAAGGCACGCAGGCAATGAAACCCGTACTGGCCCTGGTGGGCCGGCCGAACGTTGGCAAATCAACCCTGTTCAATCGTCTGACTCGTACCCGTGACGCGCTGGTGGCGGATTATCCGGGCCTGACCCGTGATCGCCAGTATGGCGACGGCAAGGTTGGAGATCGGGCCTATGTGGTGGTTGATACCGGCGGTATCGGAGAGGGTCAGGACGGTATCGACGGCCCGATGGGCGATCAGGCCCGCCAGGCGGTGTCGGAGGCGGATGCGGTGCTGTTTCTGGTGGATGGCCGGGCCGGGCTGAGCGCTGCCGATGAGCTGGTCGCGCGTGAGCTGCGCAGTCTCAACAAACCGGTTCATCTGGTTATCAACAAGGTCGACGGCGTCGACGAGAATGTGGCAGCGGCGGATTTCTATTCCCTCGGACTGGCATCGCAGCATCGCATCGCTGCCAGTCACGGCCGAGGCGTCAATGCCATGATGGCGGATATCCTGTCCCGCTTTCCGGACGCGCCGGAGCAGACCCCCGGCGACGAAGAGCGAGGTATCCGGGTTGCTATCATCGGTCGTCCGAACGTCGGTAAGTCGACGCTGGTCAACCGCATGCTTGGTGAGGAGCGTGTCGTCGTTTTCGACATGGCCGGCACCACCCGTGACTCCATCTACATTCCGTTCGAACGTCGCGGACAGCGTTACACCCTGATCGATACTGCCGGGGTGCGTCGTCGTGGCAAGGTCCACGAAACCATCGAGAAGTTTTCCGTTATCAAGGCCATGCAGGCCATTGATGATGCTCAGGTGGTGGTGCTGGTGGTGGATGCCCGTGAGGGTATCACCGATCAGGATCTCAGCCTGCTTGGTCACACCCTGCAGGCGGGGCGGTCCTTGCTGGTGGCGGTCAACAAGTGGGACGGCCTTGATGGTCACCACCGCGAACAGGTCAAGGCAGAGCTGGGGCGGCGGCTGGAGTTTGCACCCTGGGCTCGGGTGCATTACATCTCGGCATTGCATGGCACTGGTGTTGGCGACCTGTTCGCCCTGATCGAGAAGGCCTGGCACTCGGCCTTCACCCGCGTTCCCACCAACCAGCTGACCCAGATGCTGGAGCAGCTGGTGGCGGCCAACCAGCCGCCGCAGGTGGGTCGACATCGTGCCAAGCTGCGCTATGCCCATATCGGTGGTACCAACCCGCCGCGCATTATTATCCATGGCAATGCGCTTGACGCGCTGCCGGACAGCTACCGACGCTATCTCGAAAACCGCTTCCGTGATCTCCTCAAGCTCGAGGGCACCCCGCTCAAGGTCGAGTTCAAGACCGGAGAGAACCCCTTTGCAGGCAAGCGCAATCAGCTTACCGAGCGTCAAGTCCAGCGCAAGAAGCGGCTGATCAAGCACGTCAAAGGTAAGTGAATTTTACCTTTCGGGGCTTGTTGACCCGCATTGCGCTGCTATTCTGATCTCGTAGTCATATCCGATCCGGGGGGAAGGATGAGGTTGTCCGGCGCGCGCGTTGCCTGTCTGCTGTTTGTTCTGCCTGTCCCGTTGCAGGCCTTCGATTTCGATGGTCCGGCACCGGAACGCGATCAGGTGCCGGTGGTGCTGACACCGGCCCGACTGAGTCAGCCCCAGTCTCAGGTGCCAGCCAGTGTCACCGTGATTGACCGCGAGCTGATCAAGGCCACGGGTGCCCGCGAGATATACCAGTTGTTGCAGCTGGTGCCGGGCATGAGCGCCATCAAGGTCGACGGCAATGTCCCGACGGTGAGTTATCACGGCACCCAGTCCCGCGATGTGCGACGCATGCTGGTGATGATTGACGGCCGCTCGCAGTACCTGCCGGGGCTGGCGAGGGTGTTATGGAATGACTTCCCGATCGAAATCGAGGACATCGAGCGCATCGAAGTGACGCGTGGACCAGCGTCCGCAGCCTATGGCGCCAACGCCTTCCAGGGCGTGATCAACATCATTACGCGTCACCCGCAGGATGTGGCTGCTGATACCGTTGCCGTGCGTGCGGGCAATAATGGTGTTCAGGATTGGCGTGTCACCTCATCGGGCGGCCGCGACGGGCTGACGACCCGCTTTACCGTGGCATCCCGCGATGACGATGGTTATACCGAACCGTTTCGCGGTGAGCCGCGACGTGATCGCAAATCGGTGCAGACCGTCAATCTTCGTACCCATGTCGAGCTGAACGAGCGTGATGGGCTGGAGTTTATGCTGGGGGGGTCACGCCGCCAGCTTGAGATTCCCACCGTTCGGTCAGACTTCGACGACGTTACGGATTTTACTTCCTTGCCGGAGAATCTTTCTGAGGAAGCCTTTGCGCAGGTTCGTTGGCAACGGCAGGTATCCGACACACACCAGCTCAAGGTGCAGGCCTATACCCAGCACAAGAGTACCCGCGACGACTTCAGTGGCTGCTTCAAGTTGCCACTCAGGCTTGTGCCTCCCGCGCTGCTGCCCTTGGTGGAGCCGACACTCGGCTTGCCGGAAGCCGGAGCGCTGCTGTTCAGCCGGGAGCTGCGCGACCTGTTCGAGGCGGCGGGTCGAGATGATACGCAGATGTTCGAGGATTTGTTGACGGCGATGCTGATGGGACCTGGCACGCCGGAGCAGACTGCCGCCTTGTCACGATTGAACACCCTGATCAGCAGCAACGCTGGCGGCCTCTGCGCGCAGGTGTCGCCCAACATCGTCGAGCGTCGTCATGATCTGGAGTTTGAGAATGTATTCCAGATTGATCAACGCACAAGGCTGATGCTGGGCGCCAACCTGCGGCTTGATCAGGGCGACTCGGACACCTTTGTGACTGAAGATGTCGACAATCTCAGCACCCGGGTGTTCGGCAATCTGGAGATCCATCTGGCCGATCCGCTGCTGTTCAATCTCGGCGGCTATTGGGAGCGGGATCAGCTCAATGGCACCTATTTCAGTCCGCGTGTGGCGCTGATCTATCAGTTCTTGCCCAGTCAAAGTTTGCGCGCAGTCTATGCCGAGTCGTTGCGCACCATGGACATCTACGAAAAGCGCGCCAACATTCACGTGCGACCGGCCAATCTGGCGGGTGCCTATGGTAATGACCCTCTGGCCCTGCTGGGGTGGGATGACCCGGAGTTCTTTGCCACCCAGGAATCGGACGCCAGCTTGCGCCCGGAGCGGATCGTGTCGCGGGAACTGGGCTATTTTGCCAGAGTCGGAACGCTGGAGTGGGATGTGCGACTGTTCGACGAACGTCTGACGGAGCTGGTCAGCGGGCCGCTCAATGCCACCCGGTTTTCCCCGGATAACGACGGCCGCGTCCGTATTCGCGGAGCAGAGGTGCAGATTGGCTGGCGCCCGCATCCAAGGCATCTGCTGCGGGCGACCGGCGCGCGGGTAGATACCGAGGCGTATCATCCGGAAGGCAACCGCCTGTCCCGTCTCGAAGAGGCGCTGGCGGCAGAGACCCTGCTGAGCGCGCTCTGGCGCTACGACATCAATGAGCGCTGGATGCTGGCATCGAACTGGTACACCGCCGATGGCTGGAGTCAGGGCCGTTACGAGCGAGCGGATATCCATCTCTCACGGCGTATTCGCGCACGACGAGCGACGTTTGAGGTCAGTGCCGTGGTACAGCATCTGCTGACAGATAATCCGGTGGTCAGGAACAACAATCTTTACAAGGAGGACAGCTTGTACTGGCTGTCGGGATCAGTATCGTTCTAGGACGCAGTGAATGAAGCAGGGATGGCGTTTCGGTGTGGGCCTTGTGCTCCTCTGGCTGGCAGTTGCCGGCCGGGCCGAAACATTGCCTCATTTACTGGTGATGGGTCCTGACAATGACGCAACGGCCCGCTTTCATCAGCTTCTGGATGCCCGGATTGGCAACCGCTACCAACTTGTCCGCGCCGCCGGTGATACCGCGCCGGTGCTGACTATCGCGCTAGGCACTGAATCCTTTGAGCGTGCCATAACCGCGTCGGCGCCGGTACTCGGGGTGCATATTCCGCGATCGCGAATTGATGCGGCCATCGCCTCGGGATGCCGCTGCACTGGCGTTTATCGGGAAGTGCCTGTCAATGTCCAGATGCAGGTGGTGCGGGAATTGCTGCCCGGGGCGCGGCGTGTTGGCATTCTCGTGTCACCGGATAATGCCTCCCTCCTGTCAGGGCTGCGCGACCCGGATATGCTGTTTGAGGTGCGAGAGGTTGCCCGGGTGGAGGACCTGCCATTGGTGCTAGCCGGGTTATTGCCGAGAGTGGACGTGTTGTTGGCCTTGCCAGATGTACGTATCTACGGCGCGGATACCGCCCGGCTCATTCTGCTCGCCAGCTATCGTCAGCATACCCCCGTGATCGGGCCAGATGAATCCTTTGTCCGTGCCGGAAGTCTGGCGTCCGCCCATCCCTCGCTGGATGGACTTGTCGATGCTGTTGCCACGATGCTGGCGCAACCCGACGTCCCGGATACACTTCCGCCACCACGTTATGCGGCACCTTCCCTCAGCATCAATCCCCATGTGGCCCGAAGTTATGGCGTTGTTGCGCCAGACACTGCGGCCATTGAAAAGCGTTTGGAGAGCGTGCGATGACATTTTCCGGCAGCATCGTGCGACAGTTGCGCTGGCTTGGTGTGGCACCGGCTTTGTTGATGCTGGCCATGCTGCTGATGGCACTGACCTGGCAGCGTTTTGATGACGCGGATGAAGAACTGAACAGTCGTGGTCTTTTCATGAGTCGCTATCTGGCCGCAGCGGCCGAGTATGGCGTCGTCTCTGGCAGCGAGGATGAGCTCGACCAGCAGGCGCGGCTGGCACTGCAGCAGGTGGATGTCCGAGGGGTGATTTTCAGGGACATTGATGGCGATATTCTGCTAGCGCGTTACTCCCACGATATGGTGCGGCCCTATGATCCTTCGATACGTCGGTTCAGGGCAGTGATCTATCGCCAGCCAGTCCTCTCGGCAAGTCCGTTTGATCCATTACCTGTGCTGGTTAACGGTGCGCCTGAGCGGCTCGGGCATGTGGAGCTGTTACTGTCATCGTCTCCACTGGCCGCCCGTCAGCGCGAGATTCTGCTGGCCACGCTGATGCCGGCCATTATTGCCATGCTGGCTGGTTTGGGCATTGCCTCCCGAATGGCAGGTCGATTGTCCCGACCGATATCGGATCTTTCCCGATTGGTTCAGCAAATTCGCGCCGGAGACTATCAGGTACGCGGCGTGCATCCGCTACGTGGCGAGCTTGGAGCATTACAGGGTGATATCAACCAGCTTGCTGCGGAGCTTGAGCGTTCCCGTCAAGAGCAGGAGCGCGCCATGGACGCTTTGCGGGAGGCGAGGCAGCGGGCGGAGGGGGCCAGTCAGGCAAAGAGTGAGTTTCTTGCCATGATGAGTCATGAGCTGCGCACACCCATGAACGGTGTGATGGGGATGCTGCAGTTGCTCGATACCGAGCGTCTCGACAGCAGTCAGCGAGAGTACGCCCGGGCGGCACTGGACTCCACCGCACACCTCCTGGATGTCATTAACGATATTCTCGATTTTTCCAGAGTCGAAAGCGGCCGACTTGAGCTCGAATACCTTTACTTCTCTCTCAGCGAGCTGGTTGACAATTGCGTTGCCAATTTTCGCTATCTGGCCAGTCAGAAGGGACTGGTATTGCACGTGAATGGACTCGCCGACATCGCAGATATGCAGGTCTGTGCAGATCCGACCCGGCTGCGTCAGATTCTCACCAATCTGATCAGCAATGCGGTCAAGTTTACCGAGCGCGGTGAAATTCGTGTCAGTGTCGTCGTGACCGATGAACGGCAGGACAGGGTCGCGCTGACAATGACGGTATCGGATACCGGAATCGGCATTCCCAAAGATAAGTTGCCGATGTTGTTTGATGCTTTTTCTCAGGTCGACAGCTCAACCACCCGTCGTTTCGGCGGAACCGGGCTGGGGCTGGCAATCGCCCAGCGACTGACCCGGCTGTTGGGAGGGGTGCTGGAGGTGGAAAGCGATCCGGGGCAGGGCACCCGATTCCGCGCCCGGTTTGTCTTCCCGATGCGACGAGGTGGCGACGTCGTGTCGCTACAGGACGATGATGGTGCCTTCCCGCATCTGCACGGCAATGTGCTGCTGGTGGAGGACAACGAGGTTAACCGCATGGTGGCGGAGCACATGCTGACGGCGGCCGGCGCCCGGGTTTCCTGTGCTGCGAATGGCGAGGAGGCATTGCGCCTGTTGGCGCGACAGCGATTTGACGCAGTGCTGATGGATATCCAGATGCCGGTGATGGATGGCATGGAGGCAGTGCGTCGCTATCGTGAGCACGAAAGGATCAAGGGCAGCGAGCGCTTGCCGGTGATTGCGCTGACGGCCAATGCGCTGGCGGGAGAGCGGGAGCGTTGTCTGGCAGCGGGTATGGATGACTATCTGGCCAAGCCTTTCCAGCGCCGTAAATTGATCAGTCTGTTGTCCCGCTATCTGGGCGAATCGTCACGGTCGTAACGGTGCTGGCTACATCGCCATCACGGAGCCGGGTGGTGAGGACATCGCCTGACTTGATGTCAGATGCCGAGCGCAGTGCAGTCCTGTCACGGAAAGTGATGCTGTAGCCTCTACCCAGTACGGCCAGCGGGCTCACGGCGTGAAGACGATGGCCGAGCTGGGTCAGGTCACGCTGGCGATCCCGGATCTGCCGTGGCAACGGCAGTGGCAGCCGCCGGATCAGTCCGTTCAGGCGCTGCTCAGTGAGTGCCAGCAATGAGCGCGGGTCGCGGCTGCCCAGACGTCGTTGCAATTGCTGCAGTCGCTGCTCGGGCAGTGCCAGGCGCTGCTGTAACTGGCGCCGCATGCGGCCCTCCAGCTCGTCCAGTTGTTGCGCAGCCTGTTGCAGCCGCTGCTCCGGGCGGCCAAGACGCTTTTCCAGCCAGCCTAGCCGCTCCTGTTCCCGTTGCAGCCGGTGCTGCATCCTCACGGCCAGACGTCGGCCCAGGGAGCCAAGGCGCTGGCTGACAGCGGCCAGATCCGGGCTGACCAGCTCAGCGGCCGCCGACGGGGTCGGCGCGCGCAAATCGGCAACGTAGTCGGTCAGGGCCACATCGACTTCGTGGCCCACCGCCGACACTATCGGAATGGCCGAGGCGGCCACGTCGCGGGCGAGCTGCTCATCGTTGAAAGCCCAGAGATCCTCAAGCGAGCCACCCCCACGGGCAAGGATCAGCACATCGCACTCGTTGCGCCGGTTGGCCAGCGCCAGTGCCGCCCGCAGCTGGGCCGGCGCATCGCGGCCCTGAACCGCTGTCGGATAGATCAATACCGGCATTTGCGGGCAGCGCCGTGCCAACACGTGAAGGATGTCGCGGAGCGCCGCGCCGGTGGCCGAGGTAATCACCCCGATCTGCTGTGGAAAGGCGGGCAAAGGACGTTTGCGGTCTTCGTCGAACAGGCCCTCTGCCCGCAGCTTCTCCCTGAGCCGCTCGAATTCCCGCCGCAGCCGGCCCTCGCCGGCCTCTTCCATGTGCTCAATCACCAGCTGGTAGTTGCCCCGCGGCACATACAGTGTCACCCGCGCCCGGACCAGCACCTGCATGCCGTCGCGCGGGGCGAACCGCAGCAGCTGGGCGCGATTGCGGAACATGGCAGCGCTAACCTGGGCGCGGTCATCCTTGAGGCTGAAGTAGAGGTGGCCGGAGGCCGGGCGCGACAGATTGGACAGCTCGCCCTCGATCCAGAGCAGGGGGAAGCTGCCTTCCAGCAGGCCCTGGGCTTCCAGATTCAGGCGGCTGACAGTCCAGATACGACGTTCGTCGGGGGCGGGATTCAGGTCCGGGTTCATGGGCCGGAGGGTAGCACCCGATGGGGGCCGTCGCCTATAATCCCCGCCTTGATTTTCCACCCCCCGACGGTGCCCCATGCTCAGAATTGTGCAAGAAGCACTGACTTTTGATGACGTTCTGCTGATTCCTGCCCACTCGGAAGTCCTGCCCAAGGATGTCTCACTCAAGTCACGCCTGACCCGTTCCATCGCCATCAACGTGCCGCTGGTGTCCGCCGCCATGGACACGGTGACTGAACATCGTCTGGCCATCGGTATGGCTCAGGAAGGCGGTATCGGCATTCTGCACAAGAACATGGAAGCGGAAGACCAGGCCCGTCATGTGCGCCTGGTGAAGAAGTACGAGAGCGGCGTGGTCAAGGATCCGATCACTGTCGGCCCGGATACCACCGTGGCAGAGCTGCTGCGCATCACCAATGCCCACGACATCTCCGGCGTACCGGTGGTAAAGGGCGATGAGGTGTTGGGTATTGTGACAAGCCGTGATACCCGTTTTGTTACCGAGTTCAGCCAACCGGTGTCCGCCATCATGACCGGCAAGGATCGTCTGGTCACAGTTCGCGAAGGTGTACCCGCAGAGGAAGTGCGCGGATTACTGCACCGTCACCGGATTGAGAAAGTGATTGTGGTGAACGACAAGGGTGAGCTGCGTGGCCTGATTACCGTCAAGGATATCGAGAAGGCGGCCAAGTATCCGAATGCCTGCAAGGATTCTCAGGGCCGGTTGCGAGTGGGTGCTGCGGTGGGCACCGGCGCCGGTACCGAAGAGCGCGTAGAAATGCTGGTGGATGCCGGCGTCGATGTGATCGTGGTGGATACGGCCCACGGTCACAGTCAGGGCGTGATTGACCGGGTGCGCTGGATCAAGAAGCATTTCCCGCAGGTGCAGGTCATCGGTGGCAACATCGCCACCGGCGAAGCGGCCCGTGCGCTGGCGGATGCTGGCGCGGACGCCGTAAAAGTGGGCATCGGCCCGGGCTCCATCTGCACCACCCGCATTGTCGCCGGTATCGGTGTGCCGCAGATCACCGCCATTTCCGATGTCGCCGAAGCGCTACTGAAGTATGACATTCCGCTGATCGCCGATGGTGGCATTCGTTTCTCTGGCGATATTTCCAAGGCCATTGCGGCCGGCGCCAGCGCCATTATGGTCGGCTCGCTGCTGGCGGGTACCGAAGAAGCGCCGGGCGAGGTCGAGCTGTATCAGGGCGGTTATTACAAGGCTTACCGTGGAATGGGATCGCTCGGTGCCATGGCCGGCAAGACCGGCTCCAGCGATCGCTATTTTCAGGACAGTGCTGCCGGCGTGGAAAAGCTGGTGCCGGAAGGGATCGAAGGACGGGTGCCTTACAAAGGGCCGATGAGCGCCATCGTGCATCAGTTGATGGGCGGACTGCGTGCCTCCATGGGCTACACCGGCTGCAGGGACATTGACGAGATGCGCACCAAGCCGCAGTTCGTCAAGATTACCGGCGCCGGCATCAAGGAATCCCATGTCCATGACGTCACCATTACCAAGGAAGCGCCGAATTACCCGATCGGCTGATCCGGTAATTTCATTGCTTACGCCATCGGCCGGTCATTCCGGCCGATTGAGTTTATAACCGAGGCCACTGCGCCCGTAACGGAACCTTGCCATGAAAGACATTCATGCCCAGCGCATCCTGATTCTGGATTTCGGCTCCCAGTACACTCAGTTGATTGCCCGCCGTGTGCGCGAAATCGGCGTGTACTGTGAGATCCGCGCCTGGGATATGGATGAGGCAGAGATCCGCGCCTTTGCGCCGGCCGGCATTGTTCTCTCCGGCGGCCCGGAGACGGTGACGGCTGAATCCACGCCGCGGGCGCCGGCACGGGTCTTTGAGCAGGGTGTGCCAGTCCTAGGTATCTGTTATGGCATGCAGGCGATGGCCGAGCAGCTCGGCGGCAAGGTTATCGCAGGAGAGAAGCACGAATTCGGTTACGCCCGAGTGCAGAAAGAGCAGGCCAATAGTCTTCTTGATGGCATTTCCGATCACGAAGAGCAGGGCAGGGATCATCTTGATGTCTGGATGAGTCATGGCGACCGAGTTGGCACCTTGCCTGCCGGCTTTGTTGCCACCGCCAGCACCGAGTCCTGCCCGATCGCCGGCATGGCCAATGATCAGAGGCGCTTTTACGGCGTACAGTTCCATCCTGAAGTGACCCACACCCTGCAGGGTGGCCGCATGCTCGAGCGCTTTGTTCGCGATATCTGCGGCTGCGAAAAGCTGTGGACACCAGACAACATTATTGAAGACGCGATCGAGCAGATACGCGAGCTGGTCCGCGATGAAGAAGTCATCCTTGGCCTGTCCGGCGGCGTCGATTCCTCTGTTACCGCCGCGCTGTTGCACCGCGCAATCGGTGAGCAGCTCACTTGCGTGTTTGTCGACAATGGCCTGCTCCGTCACTGCGAAGGTGATCAGGTCATGGAGATGTTCGCGAAGAACATGGGCGTGAAGGTAATTCGCGTTGATGCTGAAGAGCAGTTCCTGTCCCGTCTTGCGGGCGAGGCGGACCCCGAGAAAAAGCGCAAGATTATCGGTAACACCTTTATCGACATTTTCGAAACCGAAGCGGCAAAGCTGGAAGACGCCCAATGGCTCGCCCAGGGCACTATCTATCCGGACGTGATCGAATCCGCCGCCAGCAAAACCGGCAAGGCCCACGTCATCAAGTCACATCACAATGTTGGTGGCTTGAAAGAAAACATGACCCTGAAACTGGTCGAGCCTCTGCGTGAGCTGTTCAAGGATGAGGTGCGCAAAATCGGCCTTGAGCTGGGTCTGCCCTATGATATGGTCTACCGCCACCCGTTCCCGGGTCCGGGTCTCGGCGTGCGGATTCTGGGTGAAGTGAGAAAGGATTACGCCGACACCCTGCGTCTGGCTGATGCAATCTTTATCGAGGAGCTGCATGGCGCCGGTTTGTACCATAAGACCAGCCAGGCGTTTGCCGTGTTCCTGCCGGTAAAGTCGGTGGGGGTGGTCGGCGATGCCCGTCGTTACGAGTACGTTGTGGCGCTTCGTGCGGTGGAAACCATCGACTTCATGACCGCTCGCTGGGCACATCTGCCGTATGAGTTTCTGGAAAAGGTGTCGAGTCGGATCATCAACGAGATTCCGGGGATTTCTCGGGTGACCTACGATATTTCATCGAAGCCACCGGCCACGATTGAGTGGGAGTGAGCTCTATGATCGGGTGTCCTCGCTGCTGAGGGCGTGTTCCAGACTGGCCTTGATCTCCCGCCAGATGGCGAAGAAGAATGCCGTAAGAGGGACTGCGAGTACCATGCCAATTATGCCGCTCAAGGCAGTCCCCCAAAAAAACAGCGAAATCACCACGACTGCCGGGTGAAGGCCTGAGTGGTTGGACATGATCTTCGGAGTCAGTAGCCAGCTTTCGATCGCTTGCACTGCGGCGAATACCAGCCCGGCGAGGATGAGTAGCTCAACGCCGCCGTCTGGCTGAAGGTAGGCCATTGGCAGGATTACCAGCAAGCCAATCAGCGAGCCCAGGAACGGAACGATATTCAGTAGTCCTAGCACCAGCCCGGCGAGCGCGCCAAACTTCAGGCCGATCAGCATAAAGCTCACCGCGTACAAGCCGCCCATGCACAAGGCAATGATCAGTTGCCCCTGAAAAAACGCCGTCACATACCCGACAAACACGTCCACAAAGTACAGAACCTTCTGCTGGGTGGACCTATTGAAGATAGATAGCAATTCAGATGCCTGACCGCGGAGTGACTCGCCGGAGAGTAGGGCAAAGAACAGAAAAAGAGGAACGAAGCTGATGCCCGCCAGCAGGCCAATATAGGACATGATGGTCGTGCGCGGCGTTTTCAGGGCTGGCAGTCCTTGCTTTAACTCCTCGCTGGAATCGCCTTCAGTAAAGCGGCTGAAAATAATATCGCTAAGATCAGGGAACCGAGCCGAAAAATCTTCCTGCCAGCTTGCCAATGTTTCAGGCAGAATGGTCATCAACTGGATGCCCTGACTGATGACGGTGGGGACCAGCAGAAACATAAGGCCGCCAATACAGGCAAAGAATACCGTTAGCAAAAGAATAATTGCGAGCAATCTGGGCAGGCGGAGCCGAGTCTCCAGAAACCCCACCACAGGATAAAGAACGAGCGCAAGAATTCCGGCCAGAGCCAACGGAAGAAGAAGGTTATAGAAGGCGCTGAGCACCCAGCCGAGGGACCACACGGTAACTGCAATCAGCGCAAAAAATGCCACCAATGAGGCAAGAATCGCCGTGTAACGAAACAAGCGAAGCTCAAGTGCGGTGAACAGTCGCCTTGCTGAAGTTGATGCCGAAGGTGTATGACTGGCTCTATTCGCGCCCCCCAACAAAGATTCTGGCGTGTCGTGGGGCATTGCGAATTCTCAAGTTAACGGCGTGCAGATCTGCCGAACAGCAGTAGTCCAACTCCGGCCGCCGCAGATGCGCCGCCAAGAATCAGAAACCAGATGGTAGAGTCAGTGAATCGACCGGTAACGGCCTCGGTAACTTGATCGCCAAGGCTTTGCGATGATTGATACGCAAAGAAGAGCAGGATCAGGCCCACAGTAAGCAGTACTAACGAGAGGATTACATTGGTTTGCATTTCAGTCTCCTTTCTTTTGATTGAAGAGTAGTGGGTCGTTCGGTGTCGGTAATCTCTCGCTAAGAAATTCAGATTGGGCGTGACACGTTCTCGCCATGACATATGTTGTCCAGATGACTTGTTGTATGGGTAAATCGTGTATGGGTAAATGGCTCAAACCCTCGATCTCTCGGGTGGCCGGGTAAAGTAGGATTCGACTGTGGAGTTCCAGGTAGCATCAGCCATATTCGGCCATCGGTCCTTATCGAAGCCCGGTGCATCCTTCAGGTGCTCGAGACCCACGTCGAGCAGAAAGCGCTTGTTCTCCTTGTCCTGCTTCAACGCTTTCCAGGGAATGGCGAACAGGCGATCACCCATTCCCAGAAAGCCACCCGTTGCCAACACTGCGTAGCGGATCTTGCCGGTGGCAATGTCGAGCATGATGTCTTGAATCTTGCCAAGTTTTTCCTGCTGCATATTGCAGACTTCGTCACCCGTAATGGTGGCCGCACTCAATAGTACGCTGCCAGCCTGCATGCCATCCTTGATAGGGCGTCTGCTACTGGACTGAATCGTTGGGGTGGTCATTTGGTGTTGCTCCCTGGGTCGTCGTTGATCTTCCCCAGCACCGTCTCGTCCTTTACAGTGCTCTTCCCGGAATGCTCCTGCTGCTCCGGATGTCCTGTGCCGGCATCCCTTCCGGCAGCTTCCTTGGTCTTGCCCTTTTTCCCGTCTGCATGTCCTTGAGACCGGTTTTTGTTCATGAGCCTATCTCCAGAAGTCCCTTATATCTGGCCCTTGCCCTGAATCCTGAGGGATGCACGGCAAGGACTGCAGGTTAGTGGAATCGAAAACGCTGTTCAGTACGCTATCCAACATAACGAAAAATATTATCCAGCCAATTCACCGGGGTTGATCCGCCAGAAGCCGACGCATGCGTTGATAGTCGCGTTGATACTGTCCTGCTAGTAGTATTTTCTGTGCGTCATTAAGTAGCTTTCCGGAAACCTGAAAAAAGGTATTCTCTTCCTCATGCAGGTGATGATGTACTTCATGAGAAAGTGATTTGGCGTGCTCTATCCACGCTTCACCAGCTGGATCAAGTGCTTGGAGCCTCTCAACCAGCTCGTCAACAACATGATGCTCATGAAGTGCATGGCGACTGGCAGAAAGACCGCTATCGTGCATCATCATTGGCACATACAGATAGCGTTCCTCGGCAGCTTCGTGCGCCGCGAGTTCGTGGCGGACTTGGGTGAAAAGCTCTATGCGCTCTTCGCTGCCAGATCTGCTGCGTAGTAACTTGCGAAACAGAGAGCGTTGAATCTCGTGACTTTCGCGAAGAGCGTTATAAATTGTGGGGCCGGCCATGGCGAATTCTCCTTTGCTATAGTTGAAGCAATGTCGCTGTTTCTATGTAAATGGCGTGATCTGCAGATAAAAAACCACCATCAAAGCTGTGATTTGATTGGTCTTAGGATTATCTCTGATAATTTGTCGCGCATCGGTCTCGTATTCCAGTCGTCAATCGAGTATGGCGCGGCGTCCAGTAAATCCGCTTCAAAAACGGCGGTCATCTGACGGCCAAACTCATTGCTGTAGATATTAAGACTGGCTTCATCATTAAGTCTGATCGAACGGATATCAAAATTTGTCGAGCCCACGGAAACAAATTCTGAATCAATAATCAGCATTTTGGTGTGTAGCATGGTCGGTTGGTAAACGTAGATCTCAATGCCCGCTGCAAGAAGTAACCCCAGTCTGCCTTGGAGGCAATCTTCACCGTGAGCGTGTCAATATGTGGCCCTGGCAGAAGGATGCGAATGTGAACATCGCGACTGCGGGCAGCAATCAATGCCTCAATAAGCAGCTTGTCGGGAACGAAATAAGAGGCAGAGAGATCGATGCTAGTGATGGATGAGGATATGGCAAGAAGATACATAAGATGCATGCTTTCGCTTCCCCCGGAGGGCGAGCCCAAAAACATATGAGCATCCATGTCACCTTTGTTGGTAAGAGCAGGAAAGTAGCTCGGTCCGTTCAGAATGGTGCCGCTGGTCTTGATCCAGTTATCATTGAAAGCTGCTTGAAGCTGCGCAACGACAGGCCCCTCAACCCTGAAATGAGAGTCTCGCCAATGGTCGGGGCTGCCTGCATCGCCGATCCAGTGATCAGCAATGCCTACTCCCCCGGTAAACCCTATGCGGCCGTCAATAATCAATAGTTTGCGATGGGTTCGGTTATTCATGCGGCCAAGGTTATACCAGTGTAAAGGTCGATACCTGTGTAGCCTGACGCCGGCATCCTGCATGGATTTCAGCATCGCTTGATCCACTTTGGCGCTACCAACCCAGTCAATGATTAGATTGACGGCTACTCCTGCGTTGGCGCGTTCGGAGAGTGCTTCTGAAAATTCGTCGCCAACTACGCCGGACCAATAGATGTAAGTTTCAAAAGTGATGGATTCCTGTGCGGAGCGAATAGATGCTAGCATTGACGGGAATATCTCTTTTCCATTTTGCAGAGCAATGACATTATTGCCGGGTAGAATTGCAGGGCCGAGCAAAACGGACATTTCCCGCTTAAACTGTGGGCTGGAAACAGCGTAGCGGTGCTCAATCTTGCGCTCAACTGCCTTTTCCGGCGTGCTTAGGTTCTGCAATATGATAAATGCCAAGCTGGTAGATAGAGCTGCGATGGCAGCTGCCCAGAATATGGATTTTCCCTTTCCACTGAACGGCATCGCAGGTAGCCTTGGGCATGTTGAATAAGCAACTATATGGCTGTCGTCTAGCTTAGATTTGGCCCGGAAAGGCAGCGCCCGGCTAGCCTGTGCCTATTGATAGAAACATGCCAATTGTATGTTCGAGTTGGAAAGTGTTCGGTGCGGAACAGCACCTATTGCGCTTGGTAGATGACCGGGCTGGAATTGCTCTCGATAACTTCGTCAGTGTGAACCTTGAAGTAACCCAGGATGTTTGAACCAAACGCCGTGCTGATGGCAACATCGGCAGCATCTCGACCACGTGCAATCAGTATGCGACCAATGCGAGGCATATTGTTGCGTGGATCGAACACATACCATTGTCCATCAAGGTAGGCCTCAAACCAGGCTGCAAAATCCATCTCTCCGTAAGGCGGTGGAATGCCCATGTCGCCAAGATAGCCTGTGCAGTAGCGTGCCGGAATGTTCAGGCATCGACAAAGAGCAATGGCCAGATGCGCAAAATCTCGGCACACGCCTCGTCTTTCCTGCAGGACTTCCCAGGCCGTGCGTGTGCTTCGTGCATGGTGATAGCCAAACTCGATATGGTTGTGGACATAATCGCATATGGCTTGAACACGAGACCAACCGGTAACATTGTTATTAAAGAGATACCAGGCGGAATCTGACAAAGGGTCTGTCTCGCAATACCTGCTGCCGAGAAGAAAGAGCAGTGTTTCGTCCGGTAGCTGCTCAACCGGAGTCTGTGTTGCCTGTGGATTAACCGTGTCCGGCAGTCCGCTATCATTGATCACGGCATCTGTGGATAGATGCAGTGTGCCTTTGGGTGCAATTATGCGAGAGCATTGATTGCCATAGCTGTCGAAATAGGTGGCTATCGGAATAGGCGGCGTGGCGATCATATGATCGGGCACGATAAGATCAGATGCTCTTGAGGGGTGAACCCTCAGCGTCAGGATCATTGGAGTTGGGCGAGGGCATTCAAATGCCAGTTCATAGCCAATACGGATCTTCATCATGCAATCCCCGCGATATCATGGTGTTGGTATGCATGAAGTTTCATGATTGATTTCCTGTCAGCGCGGCTTCCAGAGCGGAAATCACTGATTTCCGAAGCGGCGCCCATTCACGGGAGGGGCTTGGCAGATTCTTCTGATTCATTTCCAGTTCTATGCCCAGATAGAGTTCGGGCGGGTATATCTTTCTCATGGAGGAGGTGAAGCCATCGTTGCGACCAAAATAGGGATAATTACGACGTACGGTAAGGTCGGGTGTAATGGTATTTAGTGCAGCCTTCCAGTGTGAGCACAAGTCGCGTTCTCCCCGCCTAGCAGGATCGTATAGCAATCCGATATCTGCTTTGCGTATCACGCCATTATAGTTGTTCGTGAAGCTATGACAGGAGATGTGAAGCACTCTACCCCAGAGCGCAATTTGCTCTGAAAGTTTGTTTTGCGCGTCTGAGCGGTAGGGTTGATAGTACTCGTCTATGATCTTGTGGCGAATTGTCGCAGATAGATCGCTGACCTCCTTTATATGAAGATCCCGATGTCCCACAGAGCGATTCAGATCCACCAGCAGACGACTTATCGTAGATGTCACTAGCGGCGCCTCAAAGTGTTTTGCCAGCGCTTTTGCCATGACAAGTGCCCCTGCATCAAAACCGCGATGGCTTTCCAGTAATGCGCGACAATCTCGGAACAGATGGCGATAACCGTTGGGAATCTGGTTGCCGCCGTGCTCGCAGGTAATGACAAGATTGCCGACTGTTGTGTTCAGGCTTGTCTTGCGGACCATTTTTTCCTCATCGCTACCGGAAGGTTTCACCATTCCAGATCAGTCAGTCGACTAAAGACATCCCGAATTCCAGAATTCCATTCTTTGCTTAACGTCGAGAAGTACTCATCACCGGGATCAAAACGCCGTCGCTTCGTTACTGCAAGACTATCAAGGTCATAGCAGATCAGGTCAATAGGCATGCCAACAGACAGATTGCTGCGCATGGTTGATTCAAAGGATACCAGTACACATTTCGAGGCATCATGAAGAGTTGTTGAGCGAGATATGGCCCAATCAATGATCGGCTTTCCATACTTGGTTTCGCCTGTCTGAAAATAGGGGGTTTGGTCTCCCGCTTCAATGAAGTTCCCTTCGGCATACAGACGAAACAGGCGTGGCTGTTCGCCTCTTATCTGGCCGCCGAGGATAAATGACGAGAAGAACCCTCCATCTTCTCTGGTCAAGTACTCACTGTCGCGTCTGTCAACCAACCTCATGGCGTCTGACACCAGCAAAGCAGCATCAAACATCGTTTCAGCTGTCCATAGGTTCGGCTCGTCGGACCTGGCTCCGTTTTGTCTCAAAATACTGATCACGGCCTGAGTTCCACCGAGATTCCCGGAACTCAGCAGGACAATCACGCGGTCGCCGGCACGCTCGAAGAGGGTCATCTTGCAGAAGCTGGCAAAGTTATCGACACCGGCATGGGTGCGTGAATCTGACGCGAAGATAAGACCGTTCTCCAGCATCACTCCTACACAGTAGGTCATATCGCCCACCGATGAATTGAATCGGCCCGCCGGGTGTCAGGCAATGTTGGTGCGAAATGCGAGTCGCCACGTTCTTTCATCAGGGTCTGCTCCAGTCTGAAGCTAGGCGGATAATGTGTTGGGGGAGCCGGTATAACTTCCTCGATGGCACAGGGTGTCATCAGTCAATCTTCAGCTCTGTGCGCTAAGCCACCAAGATTCATAATCGCGCGAACGAGAATAGTGCTGTGAGCGGGTGAGGGCGTCGCTCGATCCTTGCGCGTAACAGGGTCGCTCCGAGCATGCTATAGGTGATGCCATTGCCGCCGTAGGCAAGCGCAAACAGTACGCGTGGCCCGTACTGCGGGTTGTCGCCAAATAGCGGGAGACCATCGCTGGTCTCAGCGAAAGTGCCGGCCCAGGCAAAGGCCGGTGGTGCTCGCAGGTGAGGAAACAGTCGCGTAACCTTGCGTTGAAGTATCGTCGCCTTCCGGTCGACCAAGCGATCCCGCCGGGCGGGAATGTCGTGATTGTCGTCCTCGCCGCCAACCAATAGCCTGCCATCGCCAGTGCTGCGCAGGTACAGGTAGGGTCGTGCGGACTCCCAGAGCAGGGTAGTCGCTAGCCAGCCCAGATCAGCCCGGTCGACTGGATCACTCATGTAGGCATAGCTGCTGCGATTCTTTGCCACCCGCTTATGTAGCCAACATTGAGATTCATACCCGCCAGCGATGACGGCGTACTTTGCCTTGATTAATATGCCGCTTTCTGTGGTCAGAGTTGCTGTACGGTTGGTGGCGGTGATCGCTTTCACTTGTGTTCGATCAAACACCTGCGTTCCTCGTTTCTGCATCCTGCGCAACAGCCGGGAGGCAAGCCGGTAGGGGTCAACCCGAGCGGCGACCGAGCTCAGTATCGCTGCGGGCGCTTTTAGTCCATACCGTTCTGCAAGTGCAGAACTACTCAACCACCGAACAGGGAAGCCATTCTGGCTACGCCATGCAAACTCATCTGAAAGGCGCCTGCGGTCTCTGCGATGACTGGCATAGTACAGGCTGCTACAGATTGAAAAATCAACATCGCCGACTGCATGGCATACTTCTTCAAGCTCATCAATCGCCAGTAAGCAGGATCCGTAGGCGAGTAGCGCCGAGGTCTGATCATAGCGCTTGACGAGATCAATCGCGTGGGTATCAATCTCATATTGCAACAGCGCAGTGCTAGCCGAGGTGCTACCCCAACCAACATCACGCTGATCTACAACAATGACATCGTGACCATGTCTTGCCAGCTCATCAGCGATCAGTGCCCCGGTAATGCCGGCGCCAATCACTACCACGTCGCATCGCACATCGGCATCAAGTCGTGGAAATGCGTACATGAGGCCATTCTTTACCGCCCAGAATGGATAGCCGCTTTTCAAATCCATGGCTGATTCCTGATGATCCTACGGTTTGCGCAAAGCGTCTCTGCGGGGAACCGTTGCGTCGGTGCGGTTCCACACAAATTGCCTATATATATGTGGCGACGTCCCGGGATATCTCACCATGAGTAAAAAGGTTTGCTATCGCACAGACGGATTCCATGGGCAGAATGAAGATCTTCTCCGGACTGAAATTCGAGCGGGGCGACTATGGCCCTGATTCAACATGCCCCGGAGAAGAACCATGGCCAAAAGCAAGAAGCCAGCTCGATCACCGAGAGAAAAAGGTAGCGTGAAGTCATCCACGACGTCAGATAGGAGCTCTGATGGAGCGTTAAGAACAAATGACATCGTTGCTGAGCAGGCTAGTGCAAGTGATGATATGGCATCTGCGATGCCGGAAAACAGTAATAAGGATCTGGAGTACGGCTACGACAATGCTGTGTCGCCCTCGACAGGGCCGACCGTGTCTCCATCTAGTTTGACATTGACAGCAAGTACGGTGACTGAAGAACACGGAAATGAGAAAACTGGCGCGGTGCCGTTACCTGGCGCTAACCAGCAAGATGGTGCAATGGATAACGCACGAGCCGATGCAAGCGAAAGAGCGTTGACTACCAATCAGGGTCTCCCTATTAGCGATAACCAGAGCACACTGAAGGCTGGGTTACGTGGGCCGTCTCTGCTTGAGGATTTCATCCTGCGGGAGAAAATAACTCATTTTGATCACGAGAGAATTCCGGAAAGGATTGTTCATGCGCGTGGATCAGGTGCGCATGGATACTTTGAGGCCTATGACAGCTTCAAGAAGTATACGCGTGCATCACCATTATCGGAAAAGGGAAAAATAACGCCGGTATTTGCCCGGTTTTCCACTGTTGTCGGGGAGCGGGGCTCAAAAGATACCGCGCGGGACGCCCGTGGCTTCGCAGTCAAGTTCTATGCCGAAGAAGGAAACTGGGACCTTGTCGGTAACAATATACCGGTATTTTTTATTCAAGATGCGATGAAATTTCCTGACCTGGTTCATGCCGTCAAGCCAGAGCCACATCATGGCATGCCACAAGCGGCGTCTGCCCATGATACGTTCTGGGACTTCGTTTCGCTGATGCCAGAGTCGACTCACATGCTAATGTGGGTGATGTCGGATCGTGGGATACCGCGCAGCTACCGGATGATGCAAGGATTTGGAGTGCATACCTTCCGCCTTGTCAATGAGAGCGGACAATCGGTGTTCTGCAAATTCCACTGGAAGCCATTGCTGGGAACTCATTCGCTGGTCTGGGACGAGGCTGTCAAAATATCTGGCGCAGATCCTGACTTTCACAGACGAGATCTGTGGGAGGCCATTGAGTCCGGCGAGTTCCCGGAATGGGAGATGGGTTTGCAGATATTTACTGAGGAGCAGGCTGAGGGTTTTTCTTTTGATGTGCTTGACTCGACCAAGCTAATACCGGAGGAGCTGGTTCCAGTTCTGCCGGTCGGACGCATGGTCTTGAATCGAAACCCGGATAATTTTTTTGCTGAAACGGAACAGGTGGCGTTTTGTGCAGCCCACATAATACCGGGCATTGATTTCTCCAGTGACCCGCTGCTAGCCGGCAGGATACATTCGTACCTCGATACCCAGATAACACGACTGGGTGGCGCCAACTTCCACGAGATCCCGATAAACTCCTCAATAGCTCCGGTGCACAATAACCAAAGGGACGGAATTCATCGCCAGGCAGTGCATCGCGGGCGTGTTGCATACGAGCCGAACTCGCTGGCAGGCGGGTGCCCATTCCAGTCTGGTATAGCTGGCTTTGTTTCCTATGCAGAGGAAACGTCGGGTGACAAAGTCCGAGGTAAGGATGAGAAGTTCGCCGAGCACTATAATCAAGCGACATTATTCTATGACAGTCAGAGTGACGTTGAAAAGGAGCACATTGCCGACGCCTTTCGGTTTGAGTTAAGTAAAGTTGGAATCCCTTCAATACGAAAGCGGATGCTGTCGTCGCTGGCTAATGTTTCATTGGAGCTGGCTGAGGATGTTGCTTCGGGGCTGGGGATGACTGCCCCTGACCCCATGCCGAGAGCAATTACTATCCCCCCGAAGCCCGAGATATCAGTTTCTCCGAGCTTGTCGCTGTTGGCATTACCTGGCGAGCGTGGTATCCGCACGCGCCAGATTGCGATACTGGTCGAAAACGGCGTTCACTGCGAATCAATTGCCACGCTGTACGAAGTCCTGATTGATGCTGGCGCGGTTGTACATTTTGTAGGGCCGAGGGTCGGCGTGTTCGTTGGCGAATCTGACGATAGGGTTGAGGCAAACAAGTCAATGGAGAATTCTCCTGGATTCCTGTTCGATGCCCTGGTTGTACCTGATGGGCGCAGGTCGGTCGACGCGCTAGCGCGCAACGGTCATACCATGGGGTTTGTTGCCGATATGTTCAATCATGGAAAAGCCATTCTTGCCCTCGGTGCAGGGAAGGAGATATTGGACATGGCTGGAATAGGGGCAGAGCACGCGCAATCCGCAGGTATCGTAGTGGCGGGCAGCGATAAAGCAGATGAGGTCTCGAACACGTTTATCAAGGCGATAGCTGCGCACCGTCATCCATCGCGAACTGCAGAATTACGCATATGATGAAGTGGCTAATAGGATGATGTGCGATCTAAACGGATCAAGGAGAGAGTCATGGCGAATGCAAATCGGGGCCTGGATACGGCAACTACACCCCCTCCAATCGCTCCAAGTGCGCGTGTTCTGCCAGATCCAGGCAGTGCTGTCTCGTGGTCCGCCATTCTTGCGGGTTCCA
Organism: Alcanivoracaceae bacterium; assembly: GCA_046292765.1. Lineage (GTDB taxonomy): Bacteria > Pseudomonadota > Gammaproteobacteria > Pseudomonadales > Alcanivoracaceae > PGZG01. The sequence goes on from JBKBQA010000001.1 coordinate 799,686, forward strand.
CAGGTGCGGCCGCCTTGTCTCTTTTATTACTGATACTTGGTACCGGTTTAGGCTTTTCCGCAGTGTCGCCATGGAGCTTGCATGGCATTAGTGCGAAGACGTTTGGATTTGCGGCGATAGCATGGTTGAGCTTTACGCAGCTTGTCGCGTCAGGCGCGGGTGGGTACTTGGCTGGGCGACTAAGGAAAAAGTGGACCGGCGTGAATTCCGATGAAGTTTTCTTCCGCGATAGCGCCCATGGCTTTTTAGCCTGGGCAGTGGCATCCCTGTTGACCATAGCCTTGCTGACATCTGTGGTGGGGGCCGCTGTCGGCAGCGGGCTCCGTGCAGGGGCCGCGGTGGCAGGAGGAGCGGCGGCAGCGGCTGATTCGGCGACAACGCTTGCAGTGGGTGACGCCGGATCTGAAGAGTTCAGCAAGATCATTGAATATTTCGTCGATACATTATTTCGTGGCGGACCAGCGGAGCCCGCAGCTGATACAGGGTGGCAAACCCGCGCGCAGACCCCCGGAGCCTCTGAGAGTTCTGTTGCAGAGATCACGAGGATACTCGTCAGGGCCTTACGCACTGAAACCTTGCCGGAGGAGGATAAGCGCTATCTTGGTCAGCTGATCGCGCAGCGGACTGGTCTGACTCAAGAGCGTGCGGAGCGACGCGTGTCGGACGCATTTGAGAATATTCAGGCAGCGCTGCAGCAGGCCGAGTTCACTGCTCGCGAGTTCGCTGATGAGGCTCGGAAGGCATCCGCCTATGGCGCGCTATGGATGTTCGTGGTCCTGCTGCTTGGGGCATTTGCTGCAAGCGTTGCGGCCATCATTGCGGGGCGTCAGCGCGATGCGTGACTCATGGATCTGAATTCGCCCGAACGGAGGCTCTAATGAGCTCCATACTGCTTTGCGTTCTCGGTATCCCAATTCCTATCATTATTCTGGTTGCGGTGTTGTTCTAGTGAGCAGTGGTCTTCCTCCCGGGTGGTTCCCGGAATTTTTTTCACTCGCTTATCGTGCAAATAAAAGGCAGGGACCGTGGTCCCTGCCTTTTACTTATCGCACGATAATCTCGCTATTGTCGATATTATTTCCGGGCTTTGAATTCCGGGGCAGACCGCAGATTATCTTTGGTCATGTTGACCCGGAGTTCTGGCTTGTCTGATGAGCCTGTTCTCGTTACATCATCCCAGCCTATGGCTACGTCCTTCTTGCCCATTCCCAGGAAGCCGCCAACGCTGACCAGAATGGCGACGACCTGACCGTTCTCGTCAATAATAAGATCATTAATAGATCCAATTTTATCGCCGCCAGTCGTCATAACGTCCGCGCCGATCAGGTTGCTTGCATGAGATCCCCTTGCAGGTGCGGAGCTCATGTAACCTCGATTCTGGCTGCGTGAAGCGTCCCCTTGTGTTTGGCGATCGCTGCCTGTTGCGGAACCGGACTGCGAGCCACTGCGTGTAGCATCGGCCCCGCGGCCTGGCTGAGTGCTCTGCTGTTGCCGATCGGCGCCGGTATTCGCAGGTTGCTGGGCCAGCGCTGCGTTTGAGAATAGAGCGATCGCTGGTGTTAGTAGTGCACAAAACGCAATTGAATTGAGAGTTTTCATAGTCATTTCCTTTGAATGGATTGTATAGGCGGAGTGTAGTGCCCTGTGCTACTTCCTCATCGCAATTATCTCTTTCCGTACTCATTTCGGGAAAGAGAGTGAATTTACACAGAGTTCGTGAAATTCTGGATGATCTCGCAGGATACGATAATGAATGGTTTCTATCGGTTCGGTGACGAACTGATGATGGGTCTTGCGCTGCCAGACATGGGCATAATTGAAAATAGCTTTTGTCTGGCAGGGCAAGTCTATTGTGCGAGTTTTCTTACTATCAAAATGATACGGACCGGGTGCCCTTGTATTTAAGGTGTATCAGTCAGCTGCTAGATCCTCTTAGTGCGTCAGAATTGACGCTTTTTACACCCTTCACATTTTTGGCAAGCTCTACTGCCAGATCATGTTCCGCACCACTGTTTACCTTGCCGCTAAGCGTGACAATTCCATTGCTGGTGCTAACAGAGATCTCTGAGCTATTGATGTTGCTTGAGTAGATCAGCGTGGATTTTACCTTTGTGGTGATCCATGTGTCCGAGATGCTTTGACCCATGTCTGACCGTTCCTTGTCTTTGCCGCCTTTGCTGTCACTGGATTTCACCACTTTGAGATTGTTGTTCACGGTGGTAACGCCATGAGTGTTGCGGGCCAAAAGTTCCGCAAGTTCCTTCGCTTCGTCACTGTCAGCGGTGCCGTCCAGGGTTACCTTCCCGGATTTTGTTTCGACATTAGCGCTCAGCCCCTGCGCGTGTTTGCTCCAGAGCAATTTGGATTTTACCGTGGCAGTGATTGATGCATCCGATACAGCCTGACCATAGCTCCTTTCACTCGATGAAGCCGCCGGACGATGGTCCGGGTCCACTTCGATTTGATTTTTCACTTTCTTTATTCCGTCGGCATTCAAGGCGATCTGTTCGGCCAGCTCCTTGCTGATATCTTCGTCAACTTTGCCAGTGAGCGTGGCCACGCCGTCTTCTACGCTGACTTTGATATCGTATCCCTGCAGGTGGGGATTGAGCGCATATGTCGTCGATATCTGGCTAGACTGACGAGCTTCCTTTACTGCTCTGGACTGGTCGGGTGAGGCTAGCGATGTGGTGCTTAGAAGTATCGCCATTGCGAATGCTGATGCCAGTGAAAGCTTTCCAGTGGTCTTGTTCATGTTCATACGTATGCTCCAGTGAGAAGGTCACCCTCTTGCCACAACGGCGGGATATCAGGTGTCAGATAAACATCCGCGTGTAGGGTATTCACAGGTGGATCATGCTTCGGTGCGGTGCCCCACATATACGGTTGATTTCTCACTGCCCCTTCGTTGCGTTTTCTACCGCACAGAGGGTTGAGTGGCATGGCAGGCATATTCAACAGGTAATGGCATGCGATCTGATGTCGTCCAGGTGGCGCATGGCCATGACGAATAACCCCAACTGCGAGGAAACGGTCATGAACATGCGATTTGTGCTTACCTGCTTGCTATCTCTGACATTGGTCACAGTAGCCCCCATGGCGGCTTACGCCGATATGCTTAGCACCAGTATGGTGCTCGTTGAGGCTGAGCGTAATTCAAGGATCGAGTTGGTCGAAAGGTATATGGATAGAGAGGATGTTCGAAGCCAGATGGAAGCGATGGGCGTGGATTCAGCTTTGGCTACGGAGCGTGTCGCCGGACTCAGTGATCGCCAGCTTGAACAGCTTGCGCTCAACATTGAGACCAGTCCCGCTGGTAGTGGCGAGCTGGGCATTATCATTGCCGTGCTGGTGATTCTCCTGCTGCTGGAGATTCTCGGAGTGACCAATATTTTCAAGAAAGTGTGAAGATATTCCTTGTCGTCCTGGCGCTGGCCCTCTGTGGCTGCGCCAGCAGGCAGCCACTTCAGAACTACCGCCTGCCAGTGGCGCAGGTCGAGCTCGACGAAACGCCCTTCTTCCCACAACAGCGCTATCAGTGTGGGCCTGCGGCACTCGCCACAGTATTGGTCGCTGACGGGGTAACGGTCACTCCCGATGAACTCGCGCTATACGTCTACCTCCCCGAACGCCGCGGTAGTTTGCAAGTTGAGATGGTCGCAGCTACCCGACGATATGGCCGCGTGCCGTATGTACTGCGCCCGCGTTTCGATGATTTGCTGGCGGAGCTTGCCTCAGGCAAGCCGGTACTCGTCATGTTGAACCTCAGTGTGAAGCTTCTGCCACAATGGCACTATGCCGTTGTTATCGGCTACGATGTGCACTCAGATTCAATGTTGCTGCGTTCAGGAACAACAGCGCGTCTGCGGATGACTCGCGTGCGCTTTCAGGGCGCGTGGTCGCGTGCGGAACAGTGGGCCATGGTTGTGGTACCGCCGGATGAGATGCCCGCCACGGTTCAAAGTAGCGACTGGCTGCGTAGCGCCAGTGCCTTCGAGGAGCTGGGGCAAACCGAACTGGTGCTGCAGGCATACCGTGCGGCTACCCGTCGCTGGCCGGAGCTACATCTTGCCTGGCTGGCGCTGGCCAACGCTCTCTATGGCTTGCATGACTTGCCAGGCGCCGAATCTGCATTACGCCGAGCGCTTGAGCTTGAGCCCTCTGCTGCTGTACATAACAACCTCGCGCACGTTCTGAACCAGCGCGGATGTCTGGCTGAGGCGGCCGCACACATCGAGCTTGCCGAGTCCATGGAAGATGCCCGTTTGTTCCCTGACGGACTGAAGAAAACCCGATTGGCAATAGAGGCAAACCCCGGTCCTCAATCGTCATCCTGCTTTCCTCAATACCCGGACCAGTACGTGAAGCCTGAAAAGTAGCCTGACACGACTGGCCGCATGCTACGATGCATGACAATCCCCTTTGGGCAAGCCGGAGCCTCTATGCCTACACCCACTACTGCACCGAGTACCTATGTCCAGTTGCGACAAGAGGCGGAGGCCCGGTTGAAAGCCGGGACCGCCTCAGCCAGTCGTTGGTCTTTGGGCGTTGATGCGTTGCAGATGCTGCACAGGCTATCCAGTGATCCCGATACTGCCGCTGACGCCCTGAAGCTATTGCATGAGCTTCAGGTCCATCAGGTAGAGCTGGATCTGCAGAGTGAGGAAATGCGCAGTAACGAGCAGCGCCTTGTTCAAGAGCTTGCCCATTACAGGGAGCTGTATGAGTGCGCGCCAATGGGCTACTTCCGGGTCGATTCTGAGTCGGTGATCATTGAGGTTAACCAGGCAGGTGCCGAGCTGCTCGACGGCAATGCCGATCAGCTCACTGGTGGCCGCCTGGATGGCCTTCTGGCTGCCGCGAGTCGCCCGCTGTTGCTGGGCCTCCTTCGCGACCTGGACCAGACCGGTAGCGTCCGTTCATGCCGAGTGGAGTTAGATCGGGATATCCGCGCACTGTGGCTGGTGGTCAGTCCCTCTGCCGACAAGCGCTCCGTGTTATTGACATGTTGCGAATACCGTTAGTGCGAGGTAGGAGGGCTATCGTCTGATGGGCTCCCCGAGTGTAGTTAACCCTCAAGCATCGCCTGCGGGTGCGCGTATTGTCGGCATTGGCGCCTCGGCGGGGGGGCTTGCGCCGCTGGAAGAGTTTCTGGGTAACGTTCCGCGCCATAGCGGCTTGGCCTATATTGTCGTGCAGCATCTTGATCCGACCCATAAGGCGCTGTTGTCGGAGCTATTGCAGCGTGTTACCTCGATGCCAGTGTGTGAAGTGCGGCAGAATATGCGCATTGAGCCTGACTGTGTCTATGTGATTCCGCCCAATACCGAGCTTAGTGTCGTTCACGGCGTTCTGCGTCTGGCCAGTCCGGCAGAACCCAGGGGGATGCGACTGCCCGTGAATGTGTTGTTTTCTTCGTTGGCGGCCACTCAAGGTGAGCGCGCCATCGCGGTCGTGCTGTCCGGGATGGGTGCCGATGGCACCCTCGGCATGCAGGCAATCAAGGCTGTTGGTGGCTTGAACGTAGTGCAAACGCCGGAAACAGCCCAGTTCGATGCAATGCCGAAAAGCGCAATCTCCGCTGGTTGCGACGACATTGTAGCGCCGCCATCAGAGTTGCCAGCACGTATTCTTTCCTACGTTGCACAGGTTCCCGATCCGGGCGTTGCGGTGGTCGCGGATCTTGAGCCTGAGCCGTTACTACGTATTATTGATATTCTTCATCGTAGAACCCGGCATGATTTTTCCCTGTACAAGCCGAGCACCTTGCACCGACGTGTGGAAAGGCGAATGGCGATCCACGATGTCGATACGCCGGATGGCTACGCCAGCTTTCTTGAGGAAAACGGCAGTGAGATTGATCTGCTGTTTAAGGAGCTTCTCATCGGTGTCACGAGCTTCTTTCGCGACGCTCCGGTCTGGGATTATCTGGCTGGCGTAGCATTGCCGGAGCTTCTGGGTCGGCGCACGGTGGAGCGCAGGTTGCGGATCTGGGTTGTGGGGTGCTCCACCGGTGAAGAGGCGTACTCTCTGGCGATGATCTTCAGTGAGGTAATCCAGCGGTTGCCAGAGTGCAGGGACTTTACTTTACAGATATTTGCCACCGATCTCAGTTCGGAGGCGATAGAGACTGCCCGCCGCGGGCGCTATCCGGCCTCGATTGGCGAGGTCATCTCCGAGGAAAGACTTGCTCAGTTCTTTACGGCGCGGGAGGGCGGTTACACGATCAAGCCAGAAATACGGGATATGGTGCTATTTGCTCCCCATGACGTGATACTTGACCCGCCCTTTACCAAGCTCGATATGATTGCCTGTCGCAATCTGCTGATCTATTTCGATGCGACCCTGCAGCGCCGGTTAATACCGCTATTTCACTACAGCCTGCGCGCTGGCGGAGTGCTGCTGTTAGGTAGTGCAGAGACTGTCGGTCGATTTGGCGATCTGTTCAAACCAATTCAGTCCACGCTCAGGCTCTACCAGCGTCAGGAAGACGTTCCCAGTCGTGGCGCTGAGCTCTTGATGAGGTCCTTTCCACCGCTGTCCAACATAGTCAGGGAGATTCCCGTGTCGAGCTCCGACCCTACGTCAGGTGACAATATTCAATCCGCAGCCGATCAGGTCATGTTACAGGTGTATGCGCCGGCCTCAGTGGTGGTCAATGGAGACGGAGACGTTCTCTATATCAGCGGCCGTACCGGCAAGTACCTTGAGCCTGCGGCAGGAAAGGCTAACTGGAATATTCATGCGATGATGCGAGATGGGCTGCGCGTACCGATTAGTACTGCCCTGAGGAAATCTACGTTAGAAGGCGATCCGCAGCATTTACATGGCTTGCGTGTCCAGATGCCGGGGGGGGGCGAGCAACGCGTTGACGTCACCATACAGGTGCTGCGCGAGCCCGCCGCCTTGCGCGGAGCGACTATGATTGTGTTCCGTGACATTGATACGCCGCCATCCACCGGGCGCAAGCGTAAAGGCAAAAGCGCATTGGAGGCGTCGCGGGAATCCGAAGCGCAGAAATATCAGGATGAGATTCAGAGTCTTCGTGAAGAAGCGCGGGCTTCACGGGAAGAGTTGCAGTCGGCCAATGAGGAGCTCCAGTCCACCAACGAGGAGCTACAGTCGACCAATGAGGAGCTCACCACCTCCAAAGAAGAAATGCAGTCAATGAATGAAGAGCTGCAGACAATAAATGCGGAGCTTCAGACCAAGCTGGACGACCTTGCCCTTGCACAAAGTGACATGAGCAATCTGCTTAACAGTATCGAGATTGCTATTATGTTTTTGGATAAGGATTTGAATGTCCGGCGCTACACTGACCGGGCGACCAAGATTGTCAATATTCGAGAAACTGATGTCGGCCGACCGTTCAGTGACCTTACCAGCAACCTTCAGTATCCCGATTTGCATATCGATGCTATCGAGACCCTGCGCACGCTGACGTTTTCAGAAAAGCAAATTCACACCAATGAGGGACGTTGGTTCAATGTTCGTATTATTCCCTACCGAAGGCTGGATAATGTTATAGATGGTGTTGTCATTACTTTCGTGGATATTACGGAAACAAAAAATCTGGAAAGCAGGTTACGGCAAGATCCGGATGCCGAAGCTACCTCTGAATAGCGCGAAGAGGAGGTAAGGAACTAATCTGGCAGTGCTTCGCGCCCGCAGACGGCGATGCATTGACAGCGTCGATTGATTTTACCGCCCATCGCGACATTTTTTTAACCCGACATCTTGTGTGGGCCACCGCACCGACGAAGTGTTATCCGGCTCATATTCTGAGCATTGAGTTTTTCTTCTGGAGAACGTAGATGCAAGAGCCATTCGGGTCCAGTATCCGTCGACGTATTATTACCCCTCTCGGTTTGGTAGCTATCCCGGTGTTGCTGGTGGCCTGTATGTCGGCGCCGGTGCCGCCGACCGATTCGTTGAATGCGGCGAGAGATGCCATTGCCGGTGCCGAACAGGCTGATGCACGGCGCTATGCCGGTGCCGAGCTGGACGAGGCAAGGCAAAAATTGATGTTGGCGGAAGGAGCGGTTAGCGCCGAACGCATGATCGAGGCGAAGCGGCTTGCCCAACAGTCTCGCATCGCCGCCGAGCTGGCCGTTGCGCGGACAGCCTATACCAAGGCAGAGGAAATCAACCGCCAGATGGGCCGCGGAGCCGAGGCTCTGGATGAAGAAATGAGACGTATGGGAGATCAGCAATGAGCATCACGATTGCCAGAGCAAGCGCCTGTACAGTAGTCCTGTTATCAACTGTCATTCTTGCAGCATGTGCCTCCGGTCCGACAAGTCCGCAGGGCTCAGCAGCCGTGCGCAGCAAGCTGACTGCCTTGCAAAATGATGCGGAGCTCGCTCCTCGTGCACGAGTAGAGATCCGCGAGGCTGAGCAGGCAGTCGAGACTGCTGAGAGGCCGCTGGACAAGCTTGATACGGCGCTGGGTGCGCACCGCGTATATATGGCTGATCGACAGGTTGAGATCGCCCGAGCCAAAGCCGCTACCAGGTTGGCTGAGGATAGTCGCGCCCGTCTGAGTGAGGAGCGCAGCGATGCGCGTCTGGCGGCCCGGACTCGTGAAGCTGACAGAGCCCATGCCGACGCGACACTGGCGCGCAGCTCGGAAGCGGATATGCGACGGCGTCTCGAAGAGCTCAAGGCAAAGCCGACCGAGCGGGGAATCGTCATAACCTTGGGAGATGTCCTGTTTGATAGCGGCAGTGCCACTCTGCGCAGTGGTGCAGATGATAATCTGAGCAAGCTGGTCAGCTTTCTGACTCAATATCCGGATCGGCGAGTTCTGATCGAGGGCCACACCGATAACGTTGGCAGTGAGGCTGCTAACCGAAAACTATCACAGCAGCGCGCCGAGTCAGTCAGGCAGCGGCTTGTAAATGAGGGTATTGAGTCGGGGCGGATGTCTGTTTTGGGGAAGGGCATGAACAATCCCGTTGCCAACAACAACACTGATGCCGGGCGTCAGCAGAACCGCCGCGTTGAAATCATCATCGAAGACCAGGAAGGCGACACTTCACGCAATCTGCGGGATCCCTATTCTCGGCAGTAGCGCGTTACAATTTCAGAGTCAGCACTCTGGATTTTACGGCACGATCGCATGATCGTGCCGTCTTTTTATCTACATGAATATGGCTAATAGGAGGTGGTGTCCAGCTTTTCCGCTTTCGGGTATGCGCTCTCACATCTACGATCCTTGCGTACCCTTCGTTCAGTAAACGGGATAATCACGGACTGCTTCTTTTGCGTCATCACTGCGCCGCTCGGAAGTCTATGTTGAGCTATAGTGTTGTTCTGTGCGGCAAGACGATCTGTCTCCTTTTTAACCACGGCATAACATTCGCAACTCATTTTCTCAAGTTTGCCTCTATCCAGAACGGTAATTTTACCGCGATGGTACTTGATGAGGCCGGCTCGTTGCAGCTTGCCGGCGGCTTCAGTGACGCCTTCTCGGCGCACGCCCAGCATGTTGGCAATGAGCTCATGGGTCATTACCAGCTGATTGCCTTCGAGGCGGTCGAGAGACAGTAGTAGCCATCGGCAAAGTTGCTGGGCAATGCTGTGATGGCGGTTGCAGACAGCCGTCTGCGCCATCTGGCTGATTAGCGCCTGCGTGTAACGAAGCATAAGGGCACGAAAATCGGTATCGGGGCCATTGAACTCGTCCATCAGAACCCTGGTGGGTAACCTGTAGGCACTCCCCGCGCTCTGCACTGCGGCTCGGCCCTGGGTGCTGCCGCCGCCCATAAATGCTGAGATGCCGGCTACTCCGTCACAGCCCACTAGCGCAATCTCGGCTGAGGCGCCGCTCTCTGTGACATACAGCAGGGATATAATCGAGTTTGTCGGGAAGTAGACAAAGCGCATTTCGTCGCCAGACTCGTAGATGACTTTCCCCAATGGCAAGGCCAGCAGCTCCAGCTTCGGGAACAAGCGTTCCTGCAAATCCACTGGCAGGCATGCTAGAAGAATGTTGTCCTTGGGGGATGGCTCATATGTATTGGTCATATAACGTCCCTGTGCGCTCGTTTAAGGAGATGCAACACCCTATCCAAACTGCGGTTCCGTTCCAGTGCGCGGTTAAATCATGCCGAGGGTGATAAACTAAATACTTTTTCGTGTCCGAAATGGCCGTTGAACACGATCGATACGTTTGGCTGTCGCAGGGCCCCAGATGACAGCGCTCTTTGGGCGGAATATATCTCTTTCAGGCACCTTGGTACAATGATTGCACGTTAATGCCATTGCCTTGAATTTCCTTTGATATATGTCAATTTCTTTCAAATGCATAAGTTGGTCGTCCTTTTCCTGCGGCCGCTCTCAGCCATCGCTAATGGGCGATCTCTGTCTCAAGAAGCTGGCCAAATGCCTCGGCCGGAACGGCATGGCAAAAATGAAATCCCTGGCCCTCCTGGCATTTCTGTTTGCGAAGAAATGAAAGCTGCTCTGTGGTTTCGACGCCTTCCGCAATAACTCGTTGGTTCAGGTTTTTTCCAAGTCCGATAACAGCCGCCACAATGGTAGCGCCATCCGAGTTGTTGACGATATCTTGTACAAAAGATTGATCAATCTTCAAGGTGTCGATCGGGAATCGCTTGAGATAGCTGAGGCTTGAATAGCCGGTGCCAAAGTCATCGATGGCAAGTCGCACGCCAAGGGCTTTCAGTGCGGTAAGTACACAGGCTGAGGATTCAGCGTCGTGCATAAGTACCGTTTCGGTCAGTTCCAACTCCAGAAGTTCAGGTGCAATACCTGTTTCGATAAGGATCTTCGTTACATATTCGATGAATCCAGGCTGTTTGAACTCCAAGGCCGATATATTCACCGTTACCGGGACCACATGCAGACCGGCTGCCTGCCAGGTACGTACCTGATTGCAGGCCTCACGCAATGCCCAGCGGCCGATCGTTATAATTAGTTTGCATTCCTCGGCAATTTCGACAAATTGATCCGGGTATATCAGGCCGAAATCCGGGTCTTGCCATCGCAGCAACGCCTCTGCGCCTGTTATGGCTCCAGAGGTAAGATTGATCTGCGGTTGATAGTAAAGCCTGAACTCTCGCTCTCTCAGTGCGCGGTGCAGGCGGCTTTGCACGGCGATGCGATGCGTTGCATTGATGTTCATGTCGGGGCTATAGAAGCGGTAGATGTTTCGGCCGCTGGCTTTGGCGTGAAACATTGCTGTGTCAGCACTACTTATCAGAGCGCTTTCGTCTTCGCCGTCTTCGGGGTAAACGCTAATGCCAATGCTCATGGTGACTGGTAGCTCCTGTCCATCTATTACGTGTGGTGTGGAAAATGCGGATATCAATGTTTCGGCTACCAGATCTGCGCCCTGTGGATTCTCGATTTCATCAAGTAAAATGACAAATTCATCGCCGCCGTGGCGGCATACCATATCTGTGCTGCGAACATTTTCCAGCAGCCGTTCCGCAACTGACTGTAGCAGGCGATCGCCTATGGCATGGCCCAGGGAGTCGTTTACATACTTGAAGTTGTCCAGATCCAGAAACATCAGCGCGACCTGCTTTTTGTGTCGTCGCGCCAATCCGATTGCCTGTGAAAGACGCTCCATTAACTGCGCCCGATTGGGCAGGCCGGTAAGGAAGTCATGTCTGGCCTGATGGGCCATCTTGGATGCCATCTCCCGTGATTGGCTAACGTCGTGAAACACGATCACCGCACCACTGACTTTCCCGTCACGGTCGTGTATCGGTGCCGCAGAGTCTTCAATGGCGGCCTCGGATCCATCACGACGGATCAGCACGCTATCGGCTGCGAGGCCCACTATCTGGTCTTCTTCCAGTGCTCTTTGGGCCGGATTTACAGCCGGCTCGCGGGTTTCGCCATTGATGATTCTGAACACTTGGCTAAAGGGCTTTCCAAGAGCTTCTTCAACGGTCCAGCCTGTCATGGCTTCGGCTACCTTGTTCAGATATGTCACGCTGCCTTCCGTGTCGGTGCTTAGCACCGCATCGCCGATAGAGTTCAACGTCACCTGTGCGCGTTCTTTCTCCATGAACAGTTCCTCCTTGGCCTTCCGTAATCCGAACTCGATAAATTTCCGCTCGGTGACATCTTCGACAGTTTGCACATGACCGCGCGGCACCATTCCATCCTGCATGACGGCGCTGTTGACGCGTGTCCACACTACGCTGCCATCCTGACGGAGGAAGCGAAACTCGGAGCGGAATGGCGCCCCGCTTTGCGCGGCCTTGCGCCAGCTGTCGATCACCCGCTGTCGATCTTCCGGGTGGATTGCCATGCTCCAGCGAGTGCCCAGCGTCTGCTTGAAGCTCAGCCCGGATATTCTCTGGTAGGCGCTATTGGTATAGATGCATGCTCCCCGGGTATCGGAGACAAAGATCCCCAAAGGGGATGCATCACTGATCGCGCGGAAGCGCGCCTCGCTGACATGTAGTGCTTCCCGGATGGTCTTGCTATCGATGACATAGCGCAGGGTGCGCGACAGCCAGCGACTGTCTACATGATCCTTAAGGAAGTAGTCGTGGGCACCGTGTTGTATCGCTTTCCTTGCCAGCTCTTCATCGGCTGCCTTGGCCAGAACGAAGGTCAGAGCGTTCGGCGCCGCTTTCAGGATCTGATCGAGCGCCTTGAGTCCGCGGCCATGGCCGAGCGTGAGGTCAAGTATGATGATGTCGATACCGCCCTTGCCTAGGCGCTGCAGTGCTTCTGTCAGCCGCGTTACCCGTTCGACGCGGAAAGGGTCTCCCTGTGCTTCTGCAAGCCCGGTCTGGATCAGGCCGGCCACGCCCGGCTCCCGCTCCACCAGCAGCACGGTAGTGGCGGCACGGATCGTCCTGCTCTCTGTGTTTTCATCAGGTTCAGCGACGGCGATTTTCAGCGCATGATGTCTTCTGCCGCTGCTGCCAAGCAGTTCGATATGCTGGGCGATACGGCTGTTGGTGTTCTGCTCAACACTTTCTTCGGAATGTTCAGCCACGATTGCCTCCATGGTGCGGTTCTGCAGCAGGTGCTCTGCCTTGCCTTTCAATTGCGTCCATTTTTTTTTCACCATGCTCCAATCCATGCCAAGATTCCCTTCGTGACCGGAATGCGAGCCTAGTTGTACGGGTGTGCAGGGTCTGTCTGCTAGCGTACACAGGATTGTCGGACAGTTTTTTGCATGCAATCAGGCTGCGGAGGGAATGGGAAAATCCGTCATGATCAAGTTTGAATGTTTGTCGTCAGGATATCGTTGTATTCATGGCATGGGAATTATCTCCCAATGCTGTGGTTCCTGTGTAAAGGCGATGGTTGGTTACGCATGAACGTCCTGATAGTAGGGGGCTGAACAGATAATGCTTACCGTCGCGACCCGATGCGGCGGTCCTACTGGTCAACGACTTCTTGCAGAACCACGTCGACTTGTTGTCGACGTTGATTGAGTGCCGTGATTGGGTTTTTGCAGTCGCCGGGGAGCGTCGCGTTGACGGGTATGGCACGCGGTGATTATGCTGCTGGCGGGATAATCCTAAACCGGGGAAAACACAATGATTAACCGAATGGCAAAGGCTACGTTAGTAGCGACGATCTGTACTTTGTCCGCACATAGCTACGCAGATCAGGCAGGGGGAACGGTGGGCAATTTCCAGTTTGCGTTGCAGCAGACGGAGTACGATTACTGGGGCAGCTCCTACACCCCGTGGAAAGGCTTCAGCCTTGGCGGATCCATTAGCAATCCGGTCGGTGACAGTAACGCTGTTCAGGTGGATTTCAAGGGATTCAATCTGGCCGACAAGGATGATGATGGCTACTACCCGGTTCATGCCTTGTCTGGCGCAGCCCATTATATCTGGAAGCGTGGCTCGTACGATGTCGGCGCCTTCGGTGGCGTGCTGATGACCAATGGCTATTACGGTTCCGGTACCGATATGAACCTGTTTCTCGGCGGTGAAGGACGTACTGATCTGACGGATGCCATCTCACTGCATGGCCAGCTTGGTTTTCTCGAGAACCAGAAGAGCTACTACGAATACACCGGAAGCGTTTACTTCGGCCAGGCAGTTGTTAGCGGATTTGCAGGTAACAATCTTCTGCTGGAAGCCTCTCTTGGCTTTATTTACGGCGGCGTGGGTGATTCCTCTGGCGAAGATGCCAAGACTCACACCTGGGGTGTTCGAGCGGAGTATGGATTCCTGAAGTCCCTGAGCGGTTTTGTCGCCGTCAGCGGTCACCAGGATAACGACCACTGGAAGGATTCGGATTTCGATACGATGTCTATTGCCGTGGGCGTGAATTACGGCTTTGGCGCCGACTCCCTGAAGGCACGGCATCAAGCCGCTCCGGCCATGAAGCCCATGAACTTCGACGCCATCAGCTGGCTGCGGATCGACGGCTATTGATCGGACGCTTTTGTTATAGCTTGAGAAAAGATACCGCCCGGTTCTGCCGAGGCGGTATTTTTTTAGCTGAAGAGTGTTGAATCTGGGGCGGGGGCTATCGAATAAGCGCCGGCTATTCTGCCACCTGATAGCAGTTACCACCCTTACGCTTGGCTTGGTACATGGCCTCGTCCGCACGCCGCATCAACACTTCCGGCAAGCTGCCGCCATCGGGCAGGGCGATGCCAATACTGGCGCCGAGCACCACTGAGACGTTGCCACAGGCCAGTGGCTCATTGCTGATCTCCAGTAGCTTGCGGGCGACGGTTTCGGCGGCCTCATGGGGAGCGTCTGCACTGACCACGATACAGAACTCATCGCCGCCCACCCGGGCAATCAGGTCGCTTTGACGCATGGCATGCTGGAAGCGATCCGAGATTGCTTTCAGCACCACGTCGCCGGCATGATGACCGTGACTGTCGTTCACTTCCTTGAAGCGGTCCAGATCCAGATACAGTAGCGCCAGCTTCTGGGCACCGTAGGCAATGCGTCTTGGCAGTAATCGCTCAAGACCGCGACGGTTGATCAGACCGGTGAGCGGGTCGCGCTCGCTTTCCCGGCGTAATTCGTTCTCCCGTTGTTGCCGTTCACTGACATCCTGAAAGGCGATGCTAACGCCGGCGATAAAGCCTTTGTCGTCTTTCAGTGGGGTGGCGATGATCTCGGCAGGAAAGTTCATGTGTTGACGGTTGGCGGTGGTCACGCCGTTCCAGCGCTCCCCGGCGAGGCAGGCTTTCAGCATTTCGTCCAGTGAGCGGGTAGAGGCTGGACCCGATACGTGGCTGGCCAAGGGGTTGCCGATAATGGTACCGGTCTGGCCCAGTAGCGCATGCGCCGCCGGGTTGGCAAAGATGATGTTGCCGCGGCGGTCGAGGCTGAGAATGCCTTCGCCGATGGACTTCAGTAGCAATTCGTTGTGGTGTTTCAGGCGCTCCACTTCCTGCAGGGAGCGGGTGAGGGCATTATTGGCTTGCACCAGCTCGCGCCCGCGACGGTCGAGTTCAAGGAATACCCTGACCTTGCCCTGCAGCATTTCCGAGTTGATCGGCTTGGTCAGGAAGTCCACCGCCCCGCTGGCATAACCTTTCATGACGTGCTCGAGATCGCGGTTGATGGCAGTGACGAAAATGATCGGCACCGCCCGGGTGCGGATGCCCTGCTGCATCAACGTGGCGACTTCGTAGCCGTCCATGCCGGGCATCTGGACATCCAGCAGCACCACGGCAACATCATGATCCTTGAGCAGGTGCAGCGCTTCTTCGCCGGAGGCGGCCTGGAGCAGTTCAATATCGAAATCGTCGAGCAGCGCTTCCAGCGCAATCCGGTTAGCGGGCTGGTCGTCCACAACCAGCACGGCGGGTTTACCTGACATGCGTTTCGCTCTCCCTAACCACCCGGGGGCATGGCCCGGGTTTGAATTTTGTTATCAGCGCGGTCGCTGTCTTGTCACTTTGTCCTGAATGTTAGCAAAATGCCAGCCTTGGTAAGCGTCATCACGGAACCCATCGGTCACTCTGGAGCCCCCACTATGAACAACCCTGACGTTGGCAAGCTGATCCTGCGTATCGCGCTGGGTTTCATGATGCTGCTGCACGGTATCAACAAGCTGTTCCATGGCATCAGTGCCATTTCCGGGATGTTGGTGGCTCATGGGTTGCCGGGGTGGCTGGCGTTCGGGGTATTTATCGGTGAGATCGTTGCCCCTCTGATGGTGCTGCTCGGGCTACAGACCCGGGTCGGCGCCGGGTTGATGGTGATCAATATGCTGTTTGCCATTTTTCTTGCCCACAGCCACCAGATATTTACCCTTACCAGCCATGGCGGCTGGGGCATCGAATTGCAGGCCTTCTACCTGTTCACCGCCGCAGCGCTGGTGTTCCTGGGGGGTGGCAGGTATGTGATTAAAAACTGATCAGAGGCCGGCGTGGTTGCGTTGGTCGATCTGGCGGTTCAGGGTCCAGTAGTCGTAGAGGATGCCGATCCCGAACAGCCCGATAGTCAGCAGCCAGATCAGCCCGGTTATCCATTTGCCGAGGTAAAAGCGGTGGATGCCAAAAATGCCGAGGAACGTCAGCAGGATCCAGCTGACGTTGTAGCTCGCCGGGCCGGCGAGAAAGCGCCGGTCCGCCTTGCGATCCATGCCGGGGATCAGGAACAGGTCGATGATCCAGCCGATGAACAGCAGGCCCAGGGTGAAGAACCAGATCGTGCCGGTGATCGGTTTGCCGTAATAGAACCGGTGTGCGCCCATAAAACCGAAAATCCACAGGCAGTAGCCGATAAATTTGCTGTGAGTGTCCTGTCGAGTCGGGGTCATGAGGTTTGTCCTTCCGGTCAGAGACTAACGTGGATCTTGCTGATCACCCGTAACGCCTTGTCGATGGCGCCGTCGATGCTTTCATCCCGTGCCAGCGCCACACCCAGACGTCGCTCGCCTTGCACTTCCGGTTTGCCGAACAGGCGCAGGTCGGTGTCGGCTTCTGCCAGTGCTTTGTGGAGGTTGCCGTAACGCATGTCGTTGGAGGCACCCGCTACCAGCAATACAGCGGAAGCTGAGGGGCCATACTGACGGATCGCGGGCACCGGCAGACCAAGGATGGCACGGGCATGGAGTGCAAACTCGGAGAGATTTTGCGAAATGAGGGTGACGAGGCCGGTGTCGTGGGGCCGCGGCGACACCTCGCTGAAGTAAACCTGATCACCCTTGACGAACAGCTCGACCCCAAAGATGCCATGGCCGCCCAGTGCGGCAGTAACGGCCGCCGCGATGCTCTGGGCTTCCCCGAGCGCCACATCGCTCATCGGTTGTGGTTGCCAGGATTCCCGGTAGTCGCCTTTTTCCTGACGATGGCCAATCGGAGCGCAGAAGCTGGTGCCGTCGCGATGGCACACGGTCAGCAGGGTAATTTCGTAATCGAAATCAACAAAGCCCTCAACAATCACCTTGCCCTTGCCGGTGCGTCCGCCGGACTGGGCATAGTCCCAGGCAGGCTCGACGTCGTCCTCACGTTTTACCGTGCTCTGACCCTTGCCGGAGGAGGACATGATCGGCTTCACCACGCAGGGAATACCGACAGTTTCAATCGCTGCCAGATATTCCTCGCGGGTTTCGGCGAAGCGGTAGGGAGACGTTGACAGGTTCAGCTCTTCCGCCGCCAGCCGGCGGATGCCCTCGCGATTCATGGTTAGCTGTGCGGCACGAGCGGTGGGGATCACCTGCCAGCCTTCAGTCTCCAGTTTTACCAGCTCTTGGGTGGCGATGGCTTCGATCTCCGGGACGATCAGATGAGGCTTTTCCTGCTCAACCAGAAAACGCAGGGCATCACCATCCAGCATGTTGATGACATGACTGCGGTGCGCCACCTGCATGGCAGGCGCGTTGGCGTAGCGATCAACAGCAATGACTTCGCAGCCGAGCCGCATTAGCTCGATGACCACTTCCTTGCCAAGTTCACCACTGCCGAGAAACATGACTCGGGTGGCATGGGGAGCGAGAGGGGTGCCAAGTGTTGTCATCGTGTTCCTGATACCAAGCGTGGATATGCGCCGCCCCGGAGGCGGCTACGGGGTGCTGCCACCCTGTTTGGCGGCAGCGTCGGCAATTTTCTTCAGCACTACCTTGATGTCGGCGGCCATCAGTCCGGCGCGCTGGTAACGCTTGTCCGGATCCTTCTCAAGTGCCCGGTTCAGCACGATCGACACCCAGGGGGCCGTGCGCTTGATGCCGGGGCGGGTCTGGAGGATATCCGGATGCGGTTCGGTGGCGATCTGATACATGATCTGGGCGGCGTTTTCGGCCTGGAACGGTAGCTCGCCGGTGAGCATCTGATACAGCACCACCCCCAGCGAGAAGATGTCGGACCGGCCATCCACCCGTTTGCCGGTGACCTGCTCCGGCGACATGTAGCTTGGTGTACCCACCACCATACCGGTCTTGGTACGGCTGGAGTTGTTGACGCGGGCAATGCCGAAGTCGGTGATCTTGATCTGGCTGGACTCCGGGTCAAACATCAGGTTGGCGGGCTTGATATCCCGATGGACGATACTGTTGACATGAGCATAGTCCAGCGCGTCGGCGCAGCGGCCAATAATGTTCAACACCGTGTTGATGGGCATCAGCTTGTCTGGCTTGGTATAGCGCAACAGATCATGGCCGCTCAGGAACTCCATGGCGATGTAGGCGAGATCATGCTCTTCGCCAGCATCGTAAACGGTGACAATGTTCGGATGGTTCAGCTTGCCGGCGGCTTCTGCCTCGCGGAAGAACCGTTCCTTGACCTCGGTGAGTTCCTCATCGCCGAACTCTTGCGACAGCGCCAGTGTCTTGATCGCCACCACCCGGTTGATCTTCGGGTCTCTGCCCTGATAGACAATCCCCATGGCGCCACGTCCCAGCTCTTTCTCGACCTGATAGCGGCCGAGCATTGGCTTCTCGAAACTGGCATCGGTGCTGCCGGCCAGCAGGGTGTCGGTGGTGGAGCCTCCTCCCACTGCGCGGGCGCCGAAGATGATGGTGTCCTGAGCGTCATTGGCGCGTTTGGTGCGCTGGGTGATATCGCGGAAATTCGGGTCAAACTTCGCCATGTACTGGTACACGGCGCTGGCCTTGTTGAACTGGCGCTTGCGCTCGAAATCCGTGGCCAGATTGTAGAGCACATCCATCACCTCTTCCGACAGCGGCACGCGGCGGAATTTCTCGAATGCCATGTCGAGCTGGCCCTGCTGTTGGAAAGCAAGGCCGAGCATACGATTCGATTCGGCGGATTCCTTTTCCGATTTTTCCTTGCCCTGTTCGGTGGTGAGGAAATGCTTGGTGGTCAGCGCCAGATGGCCGACAAACAGCAGGGCCGCCGGGAAGGTCAGTGGTAACCAGATGCCCTGAACACCGAGTAACACGATCTCGACCCCGATCAAGGCCACCAGCAGCACGGCAGATACTGCTGCGCCGAGGCCCGCGCCGAGACGGGGCAATGCCAGCATCAGGTACAGCACCACGATCAGAATCGTGATCCAGCGTGTCGGGCTGGCCCAGGCCGGCATGACAAAAAAGTTTTCATTGAGAATGCTGGCAACGTTGTGGGCCAGAATTTGCACCGGCTGTTGGGGCCGCTGCAGCGGTGTTTTCAGGGAAGAGCCCAGACCGTAGGCGGTGGGGCCGATCAGGACCACTCGATCACGATACTTGTCGGTGGCCACGCGACCACTGTAGACATCGAAGAAAGAATCGGTGGCGATGGCGGACTGATTGTCACGATCACTATAGAAAAACGTATTCATGCGCAGATCGTCACCGGTGCGAATGGTGAGATTGCCAAGGCGCACTCCGTCGGCGGTGGTGCGGATATCTTCGTTGGTCAGGTTTAGGCTGCGCGCGGCAATCTGCAGCGACAAAGACGGGTACAGCTCGCCGTAGTGGTTGACCAGCAGTGGCTCGCTGCGCAATCCGCCATCAGCATCGAGGGTGATAATCAGGTGCCCGACGGCGGCAGCGGCTTCGCCGAGGGCCGCCAGTGGCGCGGTCATGGAGCGAGTGCTGAGTGGCATGCCGGGCATATTGGTGCCGTCGACCTGAACCTGCTGGCGCTGGATGTAGAGCGGTACCGGGCTGTCCGGGCGACCGATCGGTACCCCCTCGATCATTTGCAGGCCCATGACCACATTGCCGGCCTGACGAATGCTGGCGCTCAGTCGGCTGTCGGTGTCGAGCTGGACACTGGCGCGTTCGAGGCGGTCGCCGAGATGGGTAAGATCGTTAAAGTGGAGGTTGTCCGGCTCGCTCTGCGACAGCGAGCTGCTCTGCCAGAACAGACGCAGGTCGCGAATTTCTTTCAGGCCCGGATCAGTTTGCGGTTCTGACAGGAAAATACTCAGCCCAACGACCTTTGCGCCGGCGCCGTGCAGCTTGTCGATCATGCCGGCGAGGATATCGCGGGGCCAGGGCCAGCGGCCGAGGTTATCAATGCTCTGGTCATCAATGGCCAATACTGCGACGCGGGTACCGGGATTGCGGTCAGCACTGCGTACGCCCAGATCATAGGTGGCCAGTTCCAGACCGCTCAGCGGGCCGCTGCGGCTCAGGGTAATCATCAGTAACGTAATAATGACCACGGCGAACCAGTCAGAGGTCCAGAATTTCCGTTTCATGTATAGCCCCGATCCGAGAACAGGTGCCAACCGGCGGATGGCACGAACAAGGGGCATTTATAGCACACAGAGGCGCCCGGCGGGTGGCTCGGCTACCATTACCTCACGGTCGTGTCGGAGAGGGTTGAGGGTGTCGGAAAATCAGCAGCACGAGGTCTGGATGGAAGCGGCGCTGGCACTGGCGGAGCAGGCGGCGGGGCAGGGGGAGGTCCCGGTCGGGGCGGTGCTGGTGCGTGATGGCGAGATTGTCGGGCGGGGCTGGAATCGTCCCATTGGCAGTGCCGATCCCAGCGCCCATGCGGAGGTGGTGGCGTTGCGGGATGCGGCTGCCCGACTCGGTAATTACCGTCTTGCCGGCAGCACCCTTTACGTGACCATTGAGCCCTGCACCATGTGTTTCGGTGCGCTCATGCATGCGCGCGTGGCAGCGCTGGTCTATGGCGCCCGCGAGCCGCGCGCTGGCGTTTGTGGTAGCCAGCTCGATCTGCCGGCACAGACGTTCTACAACCATCGTCTCGAGGTGATCGGCGGGGTGTTGGCTGAGCGCTCCAGCACTCTGCTCAAGGCCTTCTTCGCCGACCGTCGCCGCTAGGGAAGGCCAATCAGCCGGCTGGGGTGGCGTCCAGCATGGCAATCATGCCGGGGCCGTGGCGGTTGGATTCGCTTGCCCATACCAGCAGGTCGTAATACTGGCGGATATGGCGAACATAGATCACCGATTGCATGCCGCCGCGGGCATAGCCGTGGCGGGTGTCGCGGTAGAAGTCCGGGTTGCGCAGCAGCGGCAGGCGCTGTTGCACGTCGGCCCAGACATCCGGGTTGCCGCCCTGACGCTGGGTCAACACCCGGGCATCCTCTACATGGCCGAAGCCGACGTTGTAGGCGGCAATGGCCATCCACATACGGTCCGGTTCCGGAATCCGCGCTGGAATCCGGTCGTGGATCTTGCGCAGGTAGGCAGCACCGGCCCGGATGCTCTGCAGTGGATCGGTGCGGTCGCTGACACCCATTTCGGCGGCGGTACGCTGGGTCAGCATCATCAGGCCGCGGACGCCGGTCGGAGATACTGCATCGGCGTCCCAGAGCGACTCCTGGTATCCCATCGCGGCCAGCAGCCGCCAGTCAAAGCCGAACTCCTGGCCGGCGGCGCGGAAGGCCTCGGCATACTGGGAGAGTCGGCCATCAATGTGGCGCAGGAAGGAACGTGACGAATACAGGTTCATTTGCACGGCAGTGCTGTAGAAGCGGCTTTCCAGTCGCGCTACGGTGCCGTCGGCCTTGCGTTGGGTGAGGAAGCGCTGGGTCGCCAGATAGAGGCTGTCGTCACTGCTCTTGCGCAGTGCCCAGCCAAGCTGACGATCGGCCAGGCTGAATCCGCCGGCGAGCTCCGGGAATAGCGCCCGGTGCAGTCGCCAGGAGTTTTCGTCGACGATGGCGAGGTCGAAATAGCCCTCATCGACAAGGCTGAGCAAGCGCTCGGTGCTGACGTCGTGCACGGCCTGAAACTCAAGGTCCTGACCGTGGCGGATCAGTTCGAGCAGGGATTCTTCCTGACCACTGCCGGCCAGCACCGCAATCCGCCGGCCAGTGAGCTCGGCCAGACTGGCCGGGCCAGTTTCGCCGGCCCGGCCGATGATGAGGTCTGAGTTGTTCAGGTAACCGCCAGTAAAGCGCAAGCGCGACTGACGCTCGGGGGTGATGGCCAGTGCTGCCGCGGCTATGTCCGCCCGGCCACTGCGAACCATGCCAATCAGTGCCGGCAGGTTGTCTGCAGGCACCATTCTCAGTGATACACCAAGTTCGTCGGCGAAGGCGCGGGCAAGATTGTATTCAAAGCCGGTGTCACCGTGTTGATCCTGATACCAGGTGGTCGGTGACGGCCGGGAGGCGACAATCAGCTCGCCCCGAGCCAATACCCGTTCGAGGTCAGAGGGTACCGGTCGCATTGCCACTAGAGTGGCAGTGACGGTAATCAAGGCCGCCGGCAGGAGCAGGTGGCGGCTTTGTTTTATCAGGGCGCTCATCATCCGGGTGTATCCTCTGCTGGTGTTGCCAGTCAGGCCGGTACTGCCGCTTCCGACCGTGATTCTTCCTGAATCACTGGTGCTCTCAGGGGTAAATAATGTGACCCCTGTCACTATCTTGGGGTGGACTCTAGCAGTGTCGGGTGAAAGTGGTGGATAGTGATTGTTGGACAATCCGCCGATTTTTCAGCCAGTTAACCATTTTCAGCCGTTCGCCCGAGTGGCGGCTCAGCTCCTCGCAGGGGCGCATTTGCACGATGGTTCATGGCCATCGGCGGAGAACCCGTCGCGGCAGGATTGCCGCTCCTTGTATCTCTCCCTGGGCGCTGGTTAGCTACCAGCGCTTCGGGTCGGACGGAAGCCTGTGCCGCTCCTGAGGGCTTAGACCCTGCGACGTAGATCAGGCTCCGACCCATTCTCTCAACCCTGAACGGTATCCGGGCTCTCCCCTGAGCGGGATGAAGCCGCATAGACAAGGCGAGGAATGGAGAGATGGCTTTTATTGGCATCGATGTTAGCAAAGAGAAGTTGGACGTGCTGTGGCTGCGTCAGAGCGCACCACAAAAAATAAAAACCCGGGTATTTCGCAACCACCGCCCGCTGCTCAAGGAAGTGGTGGAATGGCTGGTTAAGCAAACCGGCGAAGCGCCGGATGATATTCAGGTGGTGATGGAGGCAACCAGCATCTATCACGAGAATCTGGCCTATGCACTGCACGAGGCGGGGCTGCGGGTATATGTGGCCAACCCTGCCAGAGTGAAGGAGTTCGCCCGCAGCGAAGGCGTGCTGAACAAGACGGACAAGAAGGACTCGC